>NZ_FZOD01000032.1 GCF_900188345.1 Streptosporangium subroseum
AGGCGAGGGCGTGGCCGCGGACTCTCATGTTCTGGCCGATGGCGTGGTTGACGATGCGGTCGGCGTTGGCGTAGCTGAAGGAGCCGCGGGAGGGTTCGGTGGCGTCCCACTTCATCTCGTTTTCGGGGGTGACCATGGTGAATTCGCGGTTGAGGGTGGCGGCGTATTGGGCTTCGCCGAGGTGGTTGGCGGCTACCGCGGCGCCGAAGTAGCGGCCCTTTTCGGTGGCTGAGGCGCCGAGGGTGGTGGCGGCGTTGGCCGGGGCGGACAGGGCCACGGCGAAGGCCGCGCCGAGAACGCCGACGGCGCCGATGGCGAGCGCGGTGCGGATGCCCGAGCGGCTTTTTTGGGGTCTGCCGTGTGGGACGGCGTTGTCGATCACGTCTGTTCCTCCACTGGAACATCAATCGGGAAAATGGAACGTGCGTACGGCATCGCAGCGGTCGACACGACTGGGTCCGGAACCATGTTGAGCTGCGGCTGTACCGCTGACACCCGGGTGAAGATGTGGAGAGCTCTACCTGACGCCTCAGTCTGAGGAGGGCCACGAAATGTGTCAACGTAATTCAGAAATGTTTCGGGTTGATTGCCGTTCCCGCGCACGTCATGCCGCGACAGCCTCAAATAACCTGCCGAAAGTTTCATGAATCAGGATGCCGGCTGCCGTCAACGCGGGCGATACAAGAGGCTCCTCGGGGAACGGCGGGCACGCGTGAGGCCAGGATGGGAGGATGCGCGCGTCTCGACTTATCTCTCTGGTGCTGCTGCTGCAATCGCGCGAGGCGATGACCGCCGGCGAGCTGGCGCGCGAGCTGGAGGTGTCGGAGCGGACGATCTACCGGGACGTGCTGGAGCTTTCGGCGGCGGGAGTGCCGGTGTACGCCGACCACGGCCGCACGGGCGGCTACCGCCTGGTCGGCGGTTACCGGACGCGGTTGAACGGGTTGAGCCGGGCCGAGGCGGAGGCGCTCTTCCTGTCCGGGCTGCCCGGTCCGGCGGGGGAAATGGGGTTGGCCGACGTCGTGGCCACCGCCCGCCTGAAGGTCCTGGCCGCGCTGCCACCCGCGCTGCAGGACGCCCCGGCACGGGTCGGTCAGCGGTTCCACCTCGACGTTCCCGGCTGGTTCGCCAACGCCGACCCCCCGCCGCGGCTGACCGAGCTGGCGGACGCGGTCTGGCAGGACCGGACCGTCGAACTCCGCTACCGCCGCGACGGGGAGGTGACCCGGACGATGAACCCGTACGGGCTCGTGCTCAAGGGAGGCGTCTGGTATCTGGTGGGCCGGGTCGCCGACGACTACCGGGTCTACCGGGTGGACCGGGTCGTCTCCGTCGAACCGGCGGGGGCGTCATTCGTCCGGGATGAGACGTTCGACCTGCCCGGATTCTGGGCCGACAAGGCCGCGCGGTTCGTCACGTCCATGCTGACCGAACACGTCACCGTCCGGCTGAGCCCCGAGGGGATGCGCGCGCTGCCCTTCGCCGTCGAGCCACCGGCGGCCCAGCAGGCCCACGCGGCGGCGGGCGAACCCGACGAGCAGGGCTGGGTGCGTACCCAGTTGCCCGTCGAGTCCCTGAAGGTGGCGTACACCGTACTGCTGCGCCTCGGCCCGGAGGTCGAGGTCGTCGATCCTCCGGAGCTGCGTGCCCGGATGGCCGACGCCGCCGACCGGCTCGCCGGGCTGCTCTACCGGCCTCAGCGATAGCCCGTCGCGTCGGCGGGCCCACCGGCGTCCTGAACCTCCACCATGTATCGCCACGCGTCGGGCCGGCTGCCGTCGACGTCGGTGAAACCGTAGACCTGGGCGAGTTGCCCGCTGGACGACGACTGCCCGTTCCACCGTCCCACCTCGGGATCGGAGGCCAGTGCCACGACCGCCCGCCCCACGAAGGCGGGTGTCTCGGAGATGACAAAGTGCGGCTGCTTCACCAGCGCCTCACGCCAGTTCGCCTCCGTCACGCCGAACACCTCCAGCATGATCTCCGAACGCAGCCAGCCCGGGGTCAGCGACACCGCCGTCGCACCGTACGGAGCAATCTCCTTGGCCTGGGCGAACGCCATCCGGTTCACCGACGTCTTGGCCAGGTCGTAGAAGAAGGAGAGGCGGTAGTGGTCCGCGTTGTACTCGGTGGTGCCGTCGGTCACCTCGACGACCAGGCCACCCGGCTTCCTGATCAGCAGGGGAAGGGCGTAGTGGCTGGTGATGATGTGGGTGTCGATCGCCAGCCGCAGGATGCGCATGCCCTTGTCCAGCGAGTGCTCCCACAGCCTCTCGTCCCAGCTGAACAGCAGCTCCCCGCCCCAGATGTCGTTGACCAGCACATCGAGCCCGCCCTGCTCCCGGTCGATGCGCTCCACCAGCGCGCGGACCTCCTCGGGCACCAGGTGATCCACCTGCACCGCGATGCCTCTGCCGCCCGCGGCGGTGACCAGCTCGGCGGTCTCCTCGATCGTCTCCGCCCGGTCCATCTCCGAGCGCTGCTCCCGGGTGGTGCGCCCCGTCACGTAGACCGTCGCCCCCGCCGCACCCAGCTCCACCGCGATGCCACGGCCCGCACCACGCGTCGCCCCGGCGACCAGCGCGATCTTCCCCCTCAGTGATTCACTCATGAGATCGATGCTGGCAGGTATACCTGACAGGGAACGTCAGACTTTCCGCCTCGGCTCCGGGTCCGAGTCGGCAACGAAGCTTGGCCGTCGGCAGGTGGTGCCATCCTTTTCGCGGGGGACATTCCGGCCACGCCCTCCATTGGTTTCCTCGCCGATGTCGAGAACCCGCAACCTGCTCCGACCTACCTGTCAGAGGCACCCGATCAGGGCGTCAAAAACCGTGAGGATCGAATCGATGAAGTACATGTTGATCATGCAGACGAACCCCAACATCTGGGACGCCCTGCCGGAGGAGGAGCGCAACGAGGTGATGAACGGCCACGGCGCCTTCCTCAAGACGATCCAGGAGTCCGGCGAGATGATCAGTACGCACGCACTCGCCGACCCGGCCAACAGCGCCTCCGTCCGCCGGCACGACGGAGTCCCGGCGGTGACCGACGGGCCCTTCGCGGAGGCCAAGGAGTACATGGGCGGCTACTACCTGGTGGACTGCGAGAGCAGGGAGCGCGCGATCGAACTGGCTCTGCAGATCCCCGACACCAGGATCAACGGGCTGGGCATCGAGGTGCGGCCGGTGATGTTCTCGGCCGGATCGGACATGTGAGCCCGGAGACCCTCCTCTGAGGACCCACCGCTCGAGGACCTGCCGCGCCACCTGACGCCGCAGGTCCTCGGCGTACCCGTCCGGCGCCGAGGACACGGTGCAGGGTCTTTCAGCGAGCGGTGAGCAGGACTCGTCGCCGCCATCGTGAGAAGCCGAAATCAGACACCGCCTGTCACGAAGCAGCCCTCGTTTTGGGTGGCAGCAGCGGCCTTCGGCACCTGGTTCGCTGGTACAAATGGCGCTTTGGCCGACGTTGGCGACAACCGATCGAGATCTGATGTCATTCCGCAGGACGCGACTCGGTACGGACCCGATTCATACCGCGGTGGTGTCTTCCAGGGTTACGAGGGCCTGTCCCGCATCAATGGCGTCGCGCAGGTTTTTGGCCAGCGTGCTTTCGAGCACGTCCACCTGTTCGGTGAGATTCCGAAGTCCCTGGGCATCGTCGGTCTGGGCCAGAAGGTCTCGATACTTGTCATTGCTCTTCAACAGCTCATGAGCCCGGAGTGCCGCGTCAGCCTCCTGAACCCGATGGGCATAATCCTCAAGTTCAAGAATCCGCTTGGTGACCGACATCATCGAGCGGTTCAGGGCTTCCCGCTGCGGGGCGAGGACCGCCGCCAGTTCGGGTGTGATCACCTCATTCATCGCCTCGGCCTGCTCCGCCCGCAACGCCGCCTGAGTACGGAGAAGACGAGCGATGTCCCAGAGCTTTTCCGGAAGAACGAGATCGTTGGCTATGCCGTCGAGCAGTCCCAGGCGGTTCACTCTGGATGTGGACACGCTCTCGATCGCCTGCCGCGCGCGACGGATCAGATCTCGAGCCTCATCGTCCAGCTCCGCTGGAACCACGTAGCAGTCGCCGTAGAGACGTTGCAGTCGCGTGGCGAGCCTCGGGCGACCAAAGCTGACAGAAAGGCCGGCGACGGCAAAAGCCAGGACAGATGCAAACGCCGAGGTGGACGAACCAGACTGCATGGCCGTACCGGCTAGAAGGGCTCCGATCACTCCTACGACGACTCCGCCGACCGCAAAGAAGCGCCTTGTCCGCGGAGAAAACTCGGAGGAACCAAGGGGGAGGACGGACGCGCCGGTGATCCGCCGCCGATCTGGTTCCGGAACGGTCGGATCAACGATCGGCTCATCGAACCAGTCCTCCATCTATGGCTCACTCCTTGGCGAGTAGCAGACATGGCAGGCCTGATCACAGGATCAAACAGGCACAAAACGGTGACAGTACCTCGCCCGCCATCCCACGCCACAGTCTGCCGCGCGGCTGATCATCCAATTTTCCTACTTTCACCCGCAAAACTTCTCTTTCGAGAGAACAGCACAACGGGCTTCGCTGCCGGGCAGCAGGTCTCTGTCGGTCCGGCAGGAAAAGATAAGCCCATGAGTATTCGTCGGGTAGTGCCTGATATCAGCAGTGAAGCGATCGGTGAGAGCCTTGAGTTCTACGGAATGCTCGGCTTTGAGGAGGTCATGAACCTGGGCTGGGTGGTGACCATGGCCTCACCGGACAACCCGACGGCACAGATCACGCTCACCGGCCCCGATGCCTCGGCGTCCGTACAGCCCGACTTCAGCGTCGAGGTGGCGGATGTGGACGCGGTGCACGCGGCCGTGACGGCGGCCGGCGCCGAGATCGTCCATCCGCTCCGGGACGAGCCCTGGGGCGTACGCCGTTTTTTCGTCCGAGACCCCAACGGACGCATCGTCAACGTGCTCAGCCACCGATGACCGGCAGAGGCGCGGACCGCTCGACCGTGTCTCTCCGGTCACCGGGCAGGCGCGCACGCACCTGCTGTACGGCGAGTGGCGGCGCAGGCAGGATGCCCGCCAACGGCTGCACACCACCACTCTGATAGAACGGAAAGATCGAGGGTGGGCAGGCGGGTGAGAAACGCGGAAGGCAGGTCGAGGACCGTCATCGCCCGGGTGCTCCGGGTGATCAGGCGCGGGCGACCGCCGTTGATCGCCCCCGGTCAGAACGCGTTGGGCTCGCCGACGCGAGCCCGTACAACATATTCGTCCGCAGGACGACGAACCAAAGGTGTCACGATGGAACAGCGTGTGCTGGGCGATGGCGGCCCGAAACTGTCAGTGGTCGGGCTGGGTTGCAACAACTTCGGCTCGCGGATCGACGCCGCGGCGTCGGCGGCCGTCGTGCATGCGGCGCTGGACGCCGGGATCACCCACTTCGACACCGCCGAGATGTACGGCAACGGCAAGTCGGAGGAGTTCCTCGGCGCCGCGCTCGGCTCGCGCCGTGACGAAGTGGTGATCGCCACGAAGTTCCTGCCCCGCCCCAAGGACCAGCCGTACACCCCGGGGGTGCTCGCGGACCGCATCCGCGAGGCGGCCGAGGCCAGTCTGCGCCGCCTCGGTACCGACCGCATCGACCTTTACTACCAGCACTACCCCGACGCCGAAGCACCGACCGAGGAGGCGCTGGAGGCACTGGACGAGTTGGTGCGGGCGGGCAAGGTCCTGCACATCGCCAGCTCCAACGTGTCCGCGGAGCAGATCGAGCGCTCCGCCGTGGTGTCCGGCGAGAAGGGGTGGGCCAGGTTCACCGGCACGCAGATCGAGTGGAGTCTGCTGTCACGCGCCGTGGAGGAGTCGATCGTGCCCGCGGCCACCGCGGCCGGTATGGGAGTGGTCCCGTACTTCCCGCTCGCCTCGGGAATGCTGACCGGCAAATACCGCAGGGGTGAGGAGTTCCCGTCCGACAGCCGCCTCGCGCGGTTCGGCGAGCGATTCGCCGCCGGTCTCGTCACCGACGAGAACTTCGACAAGGTCGAAGCCTACGAAGCGTTCGCGGCCGAGAACGGTCACACCGTCACGGAGCTGGCGATCGGCTGGCTGCTGGCGCAGCCGTCGGTGACATCGGTGATCGCCGGCGCCACCAAGCCCGAGCACATCGCCGCCAACACCACCTCCTGGACGCTGTCCCCCGCCGAGGCGGCCACCGTCGCCGGACTCGGATCCTAGATACCGAACGGGTGGGCAGGGAGGCCTCGCGACAGCGGCGGCCTCCCTTTTACCGTCTTCGACGCGGTCCGAGGTCTCTGACGGGCCGCTACTCGGTGCGGGCGAGGTCGACGACCCCGACGACGCTGTGCCTGCCATGTCCCAGGAAGCGGGTCAGCGCGCGGTGATCGCGGTGCCCTGGGTGAGCAGGAGGATCACGGCGACCGCCGCCACGGCGATGGCCACCGCGAAGGGAACCCGGGGCGAGCGGCGGCCCAGCAGCAGGCCCGCGGCGGTGAACGCCCCCGCCGCGGCGAAGGCGGCCCAGCTTCCCTCGCCCGGCGGCTCGGGCGGCCCGAAGGCGAGGAGCCCCGTCGCCAGGAGCAGCGGCAAGGGGATCAGGACGCGGACGCGGGCGGGGCCGAGCCGTTGCGGCCAGCCCCGGACCCCGGTGGCGAGGTCTCCGGGGATGTCGGGCAGGACGTTGGCCAGGTGTGCCCCGCAGCCGAGCAGCGCCGCCGCGAGAACGGCCCACCACGCCGGCCACGGGTGTCCCGGCAGCCCCAGGGTCACGAACCCCGGCAGCGAGCCGAACCCCACCGCGTAGGGCAGCCAGGACAGCACGGTGGCCTTCAGCCGGAGATCGTAGGCCCAGGCCGCGGCGACGCCGGTGAGATGGACGGCACCGGCCGCCAGACCGGAGGCGAGGGAGAGCGGCACGCAGAGCGCCAGGGCGGCGCTCGCGGCGACCCACACCGTCCGGACGCTCACCGCACCGTCCACGACCGGCTTGCCCGTACGGCCGGCGGCGACGTCGCGTCCGGCGTCCACCGCGTCGTTGCACCAGCCGATCGAGAGCTGACCGGTCAGCACGGCGGCCGCCACGAGGACGCACCCGATGACGTCGCGCCCGCTCGCCACGGCCAGCGCGGTCACCAGGACGGTGACCGCCACGGTCGGTCCCAGATGACAGGCTCGCACCAACCCCAGGGCGGCCCCGAGCCCGGTCCCCCGGCCCAGGCGCGAATACCGGCTCGTCGTCACAGAAGGAGCGTAACGATTACCGGCGTACGGATGCCCGCTCATATCTCGTACCGCCGCCCGGGTCCGCGAGGCATGCCGTACACGCAGATGGGCAAGATCTAGACGTCCGCTGTCCGCGAGCCCGGGGAGTAGTCACCAGATGACGCGAATCGCCGCTGTGCACGGCGCTCTTCCGCCCAACCGCTACTCCCAGGCAGAGATCACCGACGCGCTCGCCCAGATATGTCTGCCCGAGGGCACCAACCGGCGATTGCTCGACCGGTTTCACGCCGGTGCGCAGGTCGGCTCACGGCATCTGGTGCTGCCGCTCGACCAGTACGCCAAGCTCGACGGCTTC
The DNA here is from genome assembly GCF_900188345.1 of Streptosporangium subroseum. GTDB lineage: Bacteria > Actinomycetota > Actinomycetes > Streptosporangiales > Streptosporangiaceae > Streptosporangium > Streptosporangium subroseum. The sequence continues at coordinate 7,570 of NZ_FZOD01000032.1, forward strand.
GGGATGGCCAACGACGTCTTCGTCGATGCCGCCGTGGAGCTGGGGGCCGCGGCGGTGAGCGGCGCGCTGGAGGCGGCCGGTCTCGCGCCGGACGATGTGGACATGATCCTCTTCACCTCGGTGACCGGTATCGCCGCGCCCTCCATAGACGCCAGGCTGGCCGGTGTGATCGGGCTGCGCCCCGACGTCAAACGGGTGCCGGTGTTCGGTCTCGGCTGCGTGGCGGGGGCCGCCGGGATCTCCCGGCTCCACGACTACCTGCGCGGCTGGCCGGACCACGTGGCCGTGCTGCTCTCGGTCGAGCTCTGCTCCCTCACCCTGCAGCGCGGTGACGCCTCCGTCGCCAACCTGGTCGCGAGCGCGCTGTTCGGCGACGGGGCGGCGGCCGTGGTGGCCTGCGGCGACGAGTGGCGGCCCCGGACCGCCGGACCTGGCGGACCACCGAACGGGCCGACCGTGGTGGCCACCCGTAGCCATCTGTATCCCGGCTCCGAGCACGTGATGGGCTGGAACGTCGGCGACACCGGCTTCCAGGTGGTGCTCGACGCGAGCGTCCCGGACGTGGTGCGCACCTACCTGGCCGACGACGTGCACGGCTTTCTCGCCGATCACAGCCTGACCACCCAGGACGTGACCGCCTGGGTGTGTCATCCCGGCGGCCCCAAGGTTCTGGAGGCCGTGGCCGAGACCCTCCGGTTGCCGGACGGCGCGCTGGACCTCACCTGGCGCTCGCTGGCCGAGGTGGGAAACCTGTCCTCCTCCTCCGTACTGTACGTCCTGCGGGATACCCTCGCCCTGCGGCCACCGCCGCCGGGCACGCCCGGACTGCTCATCGCGATGGGGCCCGGCTTCTGTTCCGAACTCGTACTGCTGCGCTGGTAGGAGCCCGATGTCCTGGCATCTGTCGTCCTGGTACCTCCTGCTCCTGCTGCTCGTGGGGGCCGAGCGCATCGCCGAGCTGGTCGTCGCCCGCCGCAACGCGCGGTGGAGCATGGCCCGCGGCGGGGTGCTGTCGGGCAGTGGCCACTATCCGTGGATGGTCCTCCTGCACACCGGACTGCTGGCCGGATGCCTGCTGGAGGCCGGCCTGGCCGACCGGCCCTTCGTCCCGGCGCTCGGCTGGCCGATGTTCGCCCTGGTGGTCGCCGCGCAGGGACTGCGCTGGTGGTGCATCACCGCGCTGGGACCGCAGTGGAACACCCAGGTGATCGTGGTGCCCGGCCTGTCCCCGGTGACCCGCGGCCCCTACCGGCTGCGCTGGCTGCGCCACCCCAACTACGTGGCCGTGGCCGTGGAGGGCGCGGCCCTGCCGCTGGTGCACGGCGCGTGGGTCACCGCGCTGGTGTTCACCGTACTCAACGCCGCGCTGATGGTGGTGCGGATCCGCTGTGAGGAGGCCGCCCTGGCCTCGCTCGTCTCCACGCCGTCCCCCGGGCGGGCGCGGGCGTGATCGACGTCCTGATCGCGGGGGGAGGCCCGGCGGGCCTGGCCACCGCCATCCACGCGGCGCAGGCCGGGATGGAGGCCGTGGTGGTCGAGCCCCGGCCCATGCCCGTGGACAAGGCGTGCGGCGAGGGGCTGATGCCCAGCGGCGCCGCCGCCCTGCGGTCGCTGGGCGTGCGGGTCGAGGGCCGGACGCTGCGCGGGATCCGCTATCTGGACGGGCGGCACGAGGCTCAGGCCGCGTTCCGCGACGGCCTGGGGCTGGGCGTGCGCCGTACCGCGCTGCACGCCGCGCTGTCCCTCCGGGCGGCCGAGCTGGGAATCAAGGTCGTCTCCGGCAAGGTGGGTGAGCTGCGGCAGGACCGCGACGGGGTCGAGGCCGCAGGACTGCGGGCCCGCTGGCTGGTGGCCGCGGACGGCCTGCACTCCCCGCTCCGTGCCCGGCTGGGGCTGGAGTTGCCCGACCGCCTGCCGCGCCGGTACGGCCTGCGCCGGCACTACCCCGTCGCGCCCTGGACGGACTTCGTCGAGGTCCACTGGGCGGCGGACGGCGAGGCGTACGTGACACCGGTCGGTGACGACCTGGTCGGCGTGGCCGTGCTGAGCTCGCGGCGCCGCGGTTACCTGGAGCACCTGGCGGACTTCCCCGCACTCGTGGACCGGCTGCGGGGACCGGCCGCGACCCCGGTGCGCGGCGCCGGGCCGCTGCGTCAACGGGTGCGCGCCCGGGTCGCCGGGCGGGTGCTGCTGGTCGGCGACGCGGCCGGATACGTCGACGCGCTCACCGGCGAGGGCGTCTCGCTGGCGCTGCTGTCCGCGCAGGCCCTGGTGAACTGCCTGCGGGCAGGCACCCCCCAGGCGTACGAGGGCGCCTGGCGGCGGCTGTCCCGGCGCCACCGGCTGCTCACCGGGGCACTCGTGGAGACCCGCCGCCACCGGACCGCGGCACGGCTGATCGTCCCCGCGGCCCAGCGGATGCCCCTGCTGTTCGGCGCCGCGGTGCACGCCCTGGCCTAGCGGGTGCTCTCGCCGATCGCGGGCATGATCCTCTTTGACCAGAACGAGTAGAGCGCGATTCCCGCGACGCCGACGACGGCGAGCGTGATCACCATGCTCCACTCGACGTACCACGCCTGGCCCGTGTCCCTGGGCCAGCAGATGTTGACGGTCTGGAAGGCCAGCCAGAGGGCCGCGAGGTAGGTCACCGGCGCGCTCAGCCTGCCGAGTGTGAAGGCTCCCGGCCGCCACTTCCCGCGCAGGTGGGCGATGGCCGCGCCCCAGACCGGCAGGCCGAACGCGATGTAGAAGCCGATGGTGGTGAAGTTGACCAGCACGGCGTACAGCGCCGACCCCGACAGCAGGACGAACACCGCCGCACCGGCCCCGGTGAGAATGATCGCGTTCACCGGCAGCCGCTCGGCGCCAGCGAGCCGGCCGAGCAGCCGCGCCCCGGGAAGGGCCCGGTCGCGGGCGGACGCCCAGATGACGCGGGACACCGCGGCCTGGACCGCGAGGAAGCTCGCGAGGAACCCGATGACGAACATGACCAGCATCGGACGCGCGATCGCCGAGCCGAAGTGCGCGATGAGCGTGCCTCCCACGGGGTCGGCCACCTCACCGGAGACGGCCGCGGACAGGTCCGGTATGGCGAGGATCAGCGCCGCGCCGGAGTACATGACGACGACGCCCACCGCCAGCAGCGAGAAGATCAGCGCCTTGGGCACGTTCCGCTCGGGCTCGTCGACCTCCTCGGCGATCGACCCGGCCGCCTCGAAGCCCACGAACGACCAGCCCACGTAGGCGGCGGCCGCGAGCATCGGGCCGGCGGTCCACAGGCCGCCCTGGGCCCCGCCGGCCCCTTCGAACAGGACGCCGAACGGGTTCACCCTGTAGAAGAGCAGCAGCACCGTGCCCAGTCCGACCGAGGCGAGCACCTCGCAGACCAGGCTCGCCGTGACGAGGATCTTCAGCGTCCGGCGCCCGACGATGTTGGCGAGGCTGCCGAGCACGAGGATCACCAGTGCCGTGAGTACGGTCACCCATTTGCCGGGTTCGGACACTCCCAGTGCCTCCAGCAGGAAACCCGCCGCACCGTACGCCAGGGTGGACAGGGCGATGGTGAGCCCCCACATGTACGCCCAGGCCGCGAACCAGCCGCTGCCGGTCCCGCTCACGTGCCGGGCCCACTGGTAGACGCTGCCCTCGTACGGCCAGCGCGAGGCGAGCTCGCCGAAGACGCAGGCGACGAGGAGCTGTCCGGCGAGCACGATCGGGAACGCCCACCAGAAGGCCGGCCCCGCCGCGACGAGTCCCAGCGTGAAGATCGCGTACAGCGCGACGATCGGGGAGACGTCGGCGAACGCCAGCGCCCAGGCCGAGCGCAGGGTGAAGCCTTTGTGGAGGGTCTGCCCGTCGGCCACCGGGGTGGCGAGACGGGCGTCGGAATCGGAGGGCGACGTCATGGGGGGCTGCCTCTCAGTTCGGGTTTCGGGATGGCGCGCGGCTTCAGGGCGAGCCCGCGCACGTGCCGGGCGATGTCGCCCAGCGGGGCCAGCCACACGTCCGCGCAGCCGGCGACATGCTCGATCAGTCCTTCCAGGGCGGCGGCCCGCGCCGGGCGTCCCGAGAGGAAGGGATGGTTGGTGAGCACGAAGCATCCGCCCTCCCGGCGGAGCGCCTCGAACTCGCCCCGCCACATCGAGACGGCCTTGTCGGGGTGCTCGATGAGCCCGGCCCCCGCGATGTCCGGCAGGTAGCAGTACTGCTCCCAGTCGTCGAGCCCCCAGTGGACGGGGATCTCGACGATCGACGTCGCGTGGCCGGCGTCGAGCTCGTACGGCACGTCGGCGTCCATCAGGCTGGAGTCGTAGAGGAAGCCGCGCTCGGCCAGCAGGCGGGGCGAGTTGTAGGTCAGCTCCCACATCGGCGCGCGGTAGCCCACCGGCCGCACCCCGGCCACCTCGTCCAGCGCCGCCAGTCCCCGGTCCAGGATCTCCGCCTCTGCGGCCTCGCCTGTGTCGATGAGCGACTCGTGCAGGTAGCCGTGGTGTGCGATCTCGTGGCCTCCGTCGACGATCGCGCGCACGGCGTCGGGGTGGCGGTGCGCCGTGTACCCGGGGACGAAGAAGGTGGCCCGCACCTCCTTCCCGGCGAGGATCCGCAGCAGGCGTGGCAGGCCGGTCAGCGGCCCGTAGGCCTGGTGGCTCATCACGCTCAGCCGGGACGCCGCCCCCGGATGGCCGAAGAGCACCGCCGACTCGGCGTCGACGTCGAAGGTGAACGAGGCCGCCGCGCTCTTTCCGTACGGCCAGGCGACCGGCTCGGCGGGCCGCATCACAGAAGTCCCCCGCTCGGCGGACTCGGCGGATCGCACCGCAGGAGCCTCCCTGTCGGCGGACTCGGCGGACCGCATCGCGGGCCTCTCCCCCTCGGCGGACTCGGCGGGCTCGCCGGGCCGCGTCACGGGCGCTTCCCGGCCAGCAGGCTCACCAGCTCGTAGGCGACGGTGGCCGCCGCCACGGAGGTGATCTCCGCGTGGTCGTACGCGGGGGCGACCTCCACCACGTCGGCGCCGACGATGTTCAGCCCCGACAGTCCCCGCAGCACCGACAGCAGCTCCCGGCTGCTCATCCCGCCGCTCTCCGGCGTCCCGGTGCCCGGGGCGAAGGCGGGGTCCAGCACGTCGATGTCGATGGACAGGTACACCGGGGCGTCCTGCACCCTGGCCCGCACGCGTTCGGCGACGCCGTGCGGGCCGATGACGTCCATCTCGGCGCAGTGCACGATCGTGAACCCGAAACGGGCGTCGTCGTCGAGGTCGCGGGGGTCGTACAGGGAGCCGCGGATGCCCACGTGGGCGCTCGCGTCCCGCATCAGCAGCCCCTCCTCGGCGGCCCGTCGGAACGGCGTCCCATGCGTGTACGGCTCGCCGAAGTAGGTGTCCCAGGTGTCGAGGTGTGCGTCGAAGTGGACCAGCGCGACGGGCCCGTGCATCGCGGTGGCCGCGCGGAGTGCGGGCAGCGCGATGGTGTGGTCTCCCCCGATCGTCACGGCTCGCCCGCCGTCGGCCGTCAGCTCGCGGAGCCCCGCCTCGACCTGGACCACCGCCGCGCCGATGTCGAAGGGGTTGCAGGCGATGTCGCCCGCGTCCACGACCTGCTGCGCGGCGAACGGCATCACGTCCTGCGCCGGGTTGTACGGCTTCAGCAGCCGGGACCCCTGCCGTACCGCGGCGGGCCCGAAGCGCGCTCCGGGCCGGTAGGTGACGCCGCTGTCGAAGGGCACGCCCACCACGGCGACGTCGAAACGCTCGACCTCGTCCCGGCGTGGCAGGCGTGCGAACGTCGCGGGCCCCGCGTAGCGCGGGATCTCCAGCGCGTTGAGCTGGCCGATGTTCGTGTGGTCGCGCCCCATACCGTTGCTTCTCCAGTCTCTAGGCACGGGCCCGGGTGGTCCCGCCGTTGACGTGAATGACCTGGCCGACCAGGGAGGACATGCGTGGGTCCGTGAGGTGGGCGACGGCCGCCGCGATCTCCTCGGGGGCCGCGGTCCGGCCGAGCGGCACCCGCTCGGCGTACCGCCTGCGGATCTCCTCGGAGCTCACCCCCGCGGCCCGGGCGTCGACCTCCAGCTGCGGGGTGTCGATGACGCTGGGCGCGATCGCGTTGACCGCGATGCCCTCGGGGGCGAGCTCGCGGCCGAGTGTCTTGGCCAGCGAGATCAGCCCGGCCTTGGACGCCGCGTAGGCGCTGGCGCCGGGCCATCCGATGACCCCCCATTCGGAGGCGACGAACACCATGTGGCCGCCGCCTCGCGCTCGCATGCCCGGCAGCACCGCCTGGACGCAGGCGAAGGTGCCTCCGAGGTTGGTGTCCACGATCCGCCACCAGTCGTCGAGGTCGTGCTCGGTGAACGGCGCCATGGTCATGTACGCCGCGTTGGCGACGAGCACCTCGATCGGGGCGCCGGCCCGTTCCTCGACCGCGGCCGCCATCTCCCGCACCGCCTCGGGATCCGCCACATCGGCGGGTACGGCGAAGCCGCCGATCTCCTCCGCGAGCAGGTCGAGCTCCCGGCCCGGCGAACGGTCGAACACGGCGACGAGGGCGCCGTCGGCGGCCAGGCGGCGCGCGACGGCCCGGCCGAGCCCGCCGGCGGCCCCGGTGACGAGGGCGACGCGCATCAGATCACCGCCCCGGCGTTGGGCGAGATGACCTCGCCGCAGCAGAAGGTGCCCTCCTCGATCAGGAACGCCGCGGTCACGGCGACCTCCTCGGGGGTGACGAGCCGGCGCGCGGGAAGCGTGGCGAGATAGGCCGGGTCCCGCCAGGGCGAGCTGGATTCGAGCAGCGGGGTGTCGGTCGGCCCCGGCGCGACGGCGTTCACCCGGATGCCCTCGGGGGCGAGCTCGACGGCCAGGGACCGAACGAGGCCGATGATCGCCCCCTTGGCCGCCGCGTAGTGCGCGTCGCCGTCCCCGCCGCCGATGGCGAGCTCCGAGGTGACGGCGACGATGGCGCCCCGGCCGCGTTCGGTCATGCCGGGGACGACCGCGCGGCAGACGTTGAACAGGCCTCCGAGGTGGACGTGCAGCATGTGCCGCCACTGCGCCCGCGTGATGTCGGCGACCGGGACCATGGCGTAGTGACCGGCGGCGGACACGACCGCGCCGATCGGCCCGAGCTCCCGTTCGACCCGCTGCACCGCCGCGCCCACCTGTGCGGGGTCGGCGACGTCGACGCCGATCGCGTGGTCGGCCCCGGCCGCGGGCCGCAGGTCGAGCCCCGCGGTCACCCAGCCCCGGCGGGACAGCTCCGCGACGACCGCCGCTCCGATGCCGCTCGCCGCGCCGGTGACCAGTGCCACCCGCTCCCTCATCCGACCTCCTCGACTGGGCTCTGGCGTCCATGGAAACGAGGTGGGAAGGCGGGCGACAAGGGTTTTGGGAGAGGCTTGGGGTAATGCACCGCTACGGGGCTGACCAGCCGTACAGTTCTCCAATGTCGCGTTACGCACCGGTCACATTGCGCGTTTAATCTGAAATAGTGATGACCGTGACCAGGGAGTCTCCATCGGGTCTTTCCCGCCTGCGGCTGACCGTGGCAGAACTTCTCGCGGAGTCGCGGTTCCAGTTGCGCCTGGTCGCGGGCGGCGGAGGACTCGACCGGCCGATCCGCTGGGCGCACTCGACCGAGCTGCTGAATCCCGGCCCCTATCTGCGCGGCCACGAGATCGTGCTGACGGTGGGGGCCTCCCTCCGCGAGCCCGCCCTGGCCGTCGCCTTCGCGGAGTCGGTGCACGCGAGTACGGCGAGCGCGATCGGATACGGGATCGGCGACGTCACCCCCGAGGTTCCCGAGGCCCTGCGGGAGGCCTGTGAGCGACTGGACCTGCCGCTGTTCGAGGTACCCCCCAACGTGCCCTTCGTCAGCTTCACCGAGTGGCTGGCCGAGCGGCTCGCCACCGCCCACGACGTGGAGCACGACCGCCAGGAGGTCGGGCGGCTGCTGGTCCTGGTCGGCTCCGGACTCGCCTCGGCGGAGGCCGTCCGCGGTCACGTCGAGCGGGCGGGACTGCCCGACCGCCCGCTCGTCGTGGCGGCGCTGCCCGTGCCGGAGGTCCCCACGGGGACCGAGACGCCACCGGGGATTCTCCTGGGCGTCGCCGACGGCGTGGCCGTACTGCTGGCGGCCGACGAACTGCCCGCGCGCGAGCTCGCCGCCTCCTGGCTGGTGCCGTGCGGAATCGGCGGTCCCGTGCCCCTCGCGCAGCTGGCGCGCGGCCTGTCGGAGAGCCGTGCCGCGCTCGACCTGGCCCGGCGGCGTGGCGGGATCGTCCGTTCCGGGGACCTGGCCACGTTCACCGCGTTGCTCGGCGGGATCGGGCCGCACCGGCTCGAACCCTTCATCGAGCAGATCGCCCGGCCGCTCGCCGCCTACGACGCCGCCCACGGGACACGGCTGATCGACACGCTCCAGGCGTTCCTCGAAAGCGACGGCTCGGTCGGCACCGCCTCACGTGCCCTTTTCCTGCACGTCAACTCCCTGCGGCATCGGCTGGCCCGGATCGAGGCGGTGACCGGGCGTAATCCGCTGCGGTTCGAGGACCGGATCGCGCTCGCGGTGGCGATGTGGGCCTGGGGCGCGCAGAACTGACGGGCCGGCACCGGGCGTGCCGCGGCTCGGGTCCGTCCCGGCCGATGGTTCGGCTCGTGGTTCAGCTCTCGCTCGGCGAGGTCGGGTGGATCTTGCCCAGACGGGCGGCGTAGTGGCCCGTTCCCGCGAAGCGGATCCGCCACTCCCCTCCCTGGCGGTCCGGCACGCTCCGGCTGAACTTCCCCTGGGCGTCGCTCGTGGCGGTGGCCGCCGTCGTCCAGGCCGCCTGCGCCGTCTCCCGGTGCAAAATCTCGACGGGCTGGCCGGCGAACGGGGCGTAGTCCACGACTCCCCGCGGATCGACCCGCTTCAACACGCCGTCGACCTGCACCTCCGTCCCCTTCCTGACCGCCTGGACCGCGCCGAACCTGGTCTCGCGCTTCAGCCAGAACGGCGCGTACCCGGTGACCGTCGTGCCGCCCGCCCCCTTGGCCGTCGCGGTGACGGTCCACCGTCCCGCGGGATACCAGCGGCTCAGGCTCTTGTCGGGGGCGAACCGCCAGGTCTCCCAGTCCTGCCCGGCACGCGAGAAGACCGTCGCCGTCTCGATCGCGGCCCCTCCACCCGCCAACCGGGCGACGGTGCCCTTCCGCGTCCCGGAAGGCCGGCCGGGCACGCGGGTCGGCCTCGGTCCGGGGACCGCGCCCGGGACGGATGTGGAGACGGAGCCGGACGCGGAGACGGGGAAGGTCCCGATCCGGGACGACTCGGGTGGCACGCCCGGCTCGACCTGGATCGTCACCCCCTCCGGGCCCGCGACCCCACGGGCGACCACCTCGACCACCAGGCGCACCGCGCCGACGGGCCCGACCACGGGAGAGGCGGGGTTCAGGGTCACCGAGCGGATCGTCAGATCCGGAACCGTGTCGGCGGCCGGGGCTTCGACGGGCGAGGGCAGAGCCATGGCCCCCGCCGCCAGGGATGCGAGGAGAACTTTCATAGTCATGGGTCAGGACGCTAGGAAACACCCGGTAAGGACCGGGTAGACGACACACGCCTGATCAGGCAAAAGGCCGCCGGACGTCCGGCTCCCCAGGAGACAGGGCCGGACGCCCGGTGGCCGTACGAGGGTTCAGCTCTCGTACATGTCCTCGATCATCTCAGCGTACTTGGCGTGGATGACGCGGCGCTTGAGCTTCAGGCTCGGCGTGAGCTCCAGGGTCTCGGCCGTCCACTCCACCGGCAGCAGGCGCCAGCGCTTGACCTGCTGGACGCGGGCCAGTTTCTCGTTGGCGGCGGCGATCGCGGCCTCGATCTCCTTGAGGACCTCGGGGTGCTCGGCGAACTCGGCCAGGGTGGTGAACACGAAGCCGCGGCCCTGGGCCCAGCCGGGGGCCACCTCGCCGTCGAGGGTGAGGATCGCCACCGGGTACGGCCTGCCGTCGCCGTAGGCGAGCGCCTGGCCGATGAGGGGGTGTTCCTTGAGGTAGTTCTCGATGTTGGCCGGGGAGATGTTCTCACCGCCGGAGGTGATGATGAGCTCCTTCTTGCGGTCGACGATGCTGACGAAGCCGTCGGAGTCGATGGAGCCCACGTCGCCGGTGTGCAGCCAGCCGTCCGCGTCCAGCAGCTCGGCGGTCGCCTCCGGCCGGTTCAGGTAGCCCCCGGTGTTGGCGGGGCTGCGAGTGATGATCTCGCCGTCCTCGGCGATGCGGATCTCGACGCCCGGACCCGCCTGGCCGACCGTGCCGAGTTTGAAGCGCTCGGGGGAGTTGGCGGTGAACGCGCCGGTCGTCTCGGTCATGCCGTACACGTCGAGCACCCGCATGCCGAGACCGGCGAAGAAGCGCTGGACCTCCGTCGGCATCGGCGCGGCGGCGGTGATCAGCCAGCCGGCGTTCTCGAAGCCGACCATCGAGCGGATGATCGACAGCAGCGCGGCGTCGGCCTGCTCGTAGGCGGCCTGGACCTCGGGCGAGGGTGTGCGCCCGTACTGGCTGGCCTCGACGTGGGCGAGACCGGCGGCCATGGCGTTGCGGACGTTCTCCTGCTGCTCCTGCGGCTGGGTGGACAGCAGCGCCTGCAGGCGGGCCATCATCTTCTCCCAGACGCGCGGGACGCCGAAGAACAGCACCGGTTTGACCTGGCCGAGGGTGGTGCCGAGCTGGGCGAGGTCGGTGCAGAAGTGAGTGTGGGAGATCTTGAACAGCGGCAGGTAGAGGCTGAGCACGCGCTCGGCGATGTGCGCGTAGGTGAGATAGGAGATCTGAGTGCCCTTTTCAGGCAGTGAGGCCATCCGGTCGGTGGCCACGACCTCGAAGAACACGTTGGAGTGGGTCAGCGGCACGCCCTTGGGATTACCGGTGGTGCCCGAGGTGTAGAGGACGGTCAGGGTGTCGTCGGCGGTCACCGCCTGCCAGCGGGCGTCGATCCCGGCGGGGTCCTGTTCGAGCCGTTCGCGGCCCAGGGCCAGGAAGTCGTCCCAGCCGACGAACCGGTCGTCGTCCTGCGGGGCGCCCTCCAACATGATGATCTTTCGGAGCTCCGGGAGGTCGCCGAGCACCGGCTCCCACCTGGCCAGTTCGGCCGGGCCGCCCAGCACCGCGATCCTCGCCTTGACGTCATCGGCCACGAAGGCCACCTGCTCGGGGGCGAAGGTGGAGTAGACGGAGCACGGCACCGCGCCCGCGTGTATCGCGCCCAGGTCCGCCAGCACGTGCTCGCTGCGGTTGACCATCATCAGCGCGACCGCCTCGCCCGGTTCCAGCCCGAGGGCGACGAAGCCGGCGGCGATCTCCAGGATCCGCCGGCGGGCCTCGGCGTAGGTGAGGGTGCTCCAGCCCCCCTCGATCGGGTCGGAGTAGGCCGGAGCATCGGGGTTGCGCTCCGCCGCCTCCTTCAACTGCCCGCAGACGGTACGGCCCGCGATCTCCTGCTCGATCGCCGCACGCTCCTCAAGGACACCGGCCATGACGCGCCTCCTGAAAGTGCTCACTTGCACGAGTGGGGATGCATCGCACCACATGGCGATCACCTAGAACAAGACCCTTCAGGGGAGAAGAACCCTCGCCCGCGCAACCTCTCTTCGCACTCCGCCGACATGTATACGTAAAGTGAGAACTCGATCACACGCTGACGCCGGGGGGCGACATGGCATCGGGGACGGGCGCCCGCGAGAAGACCTTCTTCGGCCACCCACGAGGGCTGGCCACGCTGTTCGGCACCGAGCTGTGGGAACGCTTCAGCTGGTACGGCCTCCGCGCCATCCTGGCCACCTTCATGGTCGCCTCTCCGGCCGCGGGCGGCCTCGGCCTGACGGAGGCGACCGCCCAGGCGATCGTCGGCATCTACGGCGCCCTCATCTATCTGGTCGCCCTGCCCGGCGGCTGGATCGCCGACCGCGTCCTGGGCTCCCGCAGGGCGGTGCTGTGGGGCGGCCTCATCATCATGTGCGGCCACATCAGCATGGCCATTCCTGCCAGGACGGGCGCCTTCGTCGCGCTCGGCCTGTTCCTCATCATCATCGGAACCGGGCTGCTGAAGCCGAACATCTCCACGATGGTCGGCAAGCTCTATCCGCAGAACGACGACGCGCGCAGGGACGCGGGCTTCTCCATCTTCTACATGGGGATCAACATCGGCGCCTTCGTCGCCCCCATCGTCGTCGGCTGGCTCGCCGCGGGCGACCGCTGGCACCTGGGCTTCGGCGCGGCGGCGGTCGGCATGGCCCTGGGCCTGCTCCAGTACGCGCGAGGCCGCCACCACCTGCGGGGGGTGGGAGACGTGCCCGGACACCGGCTGACCCCCGAGGAGCGCAGGCACTTCGGCCTGACCGCCCTCGCCGTCGTCGCCGTGATCGCCGTGGCCCTGACCGCCTGGACGGCCTCGGGCACCTTCAGCCTCGACGCCTTCGCGCTCGTGATGACACTGATCATCCTGGCCGTTCCCGTGCTCTACTTCGGCTACATCCTGCTCGGCAGCCACAACCTGACCGACGACGAGCGCTCTCGGGTGAAGGCCTACATCTGGTTGTTCATCGCCGCCGCCATCTTCTGGATGATCTACGATCTGGCTCCGACCGTGCTGCTGTTCTTCGCCCAGCACAGAACCGACCTGTCGCTGTTCGGCATTTCGATCACGCCCGCGACCACGCAGGCGTTCAACCCGCTGTTCATCATGATCTTCGTGCCGGTCTTCGCCGCGCTCTGGGTCAAACTGGGCGACCGGGTGACCGCTCCCCAGAAGTTCGCGGCCGGACTGTTCATCAACGGCCTGAGCTTCGTGGTCATGGCCCTGGCCGCCGCCCTGGCCCAGAGCGGGAGGATCTCGGTGTGGTGGCTGGTGCTCGTCTACCTCGTCCAGGTCTTCGGAGAGCTGGCGCTGAGCCCCGTCGGGCTCTCGGTCACCAGCAAGCTCGCCCCCCAGGCCTTCAAGAGCCAGATGCTGGGCCTGTGGTTCATGTCCTTCGCCGTGGGCGACTCCGTGGGCGGGCAGACCGGCCGGCTGAAAAACCACATGTCGGAGCCCGCCTACTTCCTCACGCTCGCGGTGATCGCCATCGTGGCGTCCCTGGTGCTCCTGGCGTTCGCGGGCAGGCTCCACACGATGATGCGCGAGCACCGCGAGCCGAGCGCTCCGGCGTCGCCCTGACCATCCACCGGAATTTCATAAAACCCGTCATGTGATGATTTATCAGTGCATGAAGTGCTTGATCTGGCCGGAATCTTCGTTTTTGCTCTCTCGGGTGCGCTCGTCGGCGTCCGCAGGCGGCTGGACGTGGTGGGCATGGCCGTACTGGCGGAGATGACGGCCCTGGGCGGCGGAATCCTGCGCGATCTGGTCCTGAACGTACGGCCCGCCGCCTTCTCCAGCCTCGGTTACGTGCTCGTCCCGATGGTCGCCACATTGATCGTCTTCTTCTGGCATCCGCACGTGCAGCGGGTGATGCCCGCGGTGGACGTGTTCGACGCGGCGGGACTCGGCCTGTTCTGCGCGGTCGGCACGGAGAAGGCGATGAGCTACGGCCTCAGCCCGCTGCACGCGGCCCTGCTCGGGATCACCTCCGCGGTCGGCGGCGGCGTCCTGCGCGACATCCTCGCCGGGCAGATCCCCAGCCTGCTGTACGACCGCCAGCTCTACGCGGTGCCCGCCATGCTCGGTTCGGCGCTCATGGCCCTGCTCTACACCCTCGACCTGCACGGATGGCCGACCACGCTGGCCGCGGCCGTGCTCGCCTTCGGACTGCGCATCGCGGCCATGAGGCTACGGTGGCGCGCACCTCTGGCCAGGGGCGTCACCTCGGAATAGCCGGACGCCGCGGAGCAGACCGGCTCGAAACGGGGTCGTTCCCGTGCGGGTCACGTCGAAAGCGGGTCATAGCGCCGGGGTGAGCGACCGGGCGGGGCGGGCGCCGTGCGCCCCCTTGACCCTCGCCTCGGCGATGCGGCTCACCGCTTCGACGAGGACCTGTGGCGGCTGGGTGAAGGGCAGGCGGAGCCGGCCCTCCAGCGTGCCGTCCACGCCGAACAGGGGGCCGGGCGCGAGCCGTACGCCGTGACAGCTCGCCGCGTCGGTCAGCGAGGTGGCGGAGGGGCCCTCCAGCCTCACCCAGAGCGATCCTCCGCCCTTCGGGACGATGAACCTCCAATCGGGCATGTGCGTCCCCAGCGCGGCCACCAGGGCGGCTCTGGAGGCGCCGTGGGTACGGCGGCGCTCGGCCCTCGCCTCCTCGATGTCCTCGAACAGCCTGGTCACGACCAGTTGCTCGAAGAGCGGGCTGGCGATGTCCACGGCCGCGCGGAGCACGGCCAGGCGGCGGACCATGGCGGCGGTGGTACGGATCCAGCCGATGCGCAGCCCGCCCCACCACAGCTTGGACGCGGACCCGATGCTGATCACCCGCCCGTCGGTGTCGAACGCGGCCAGCGGCGCGGTGTCCGGCACCTCGTCGATCGCCAGCTCTCTCCAGGTCTCGTCCGCGATCACGGTGGTGCCGGACCGCCTGGCCGCGCGGACCAGGCCCGCGCGCGTGGCGTCGTCCATCAGGTGACCGGTGGGGTTCTGGAAGTCGGGGATCACATAGGCGAGGCGGGCGCCCGACTGGCGCAGGGCTTCGGTGAGCAGGTCGAGGTGCCAGCCCTCGTCGGAGACGCCGACGCCGGCGATCCTGGCCCCGCGCAACCTGGCCAGGTCGACCGTGTGCGGATAGGTGGGCGACTCCAGCATGATCGGGTCGCCCCGCGAGAGCAGCGCCTTGCCCACCAGGTGGATCGCCTGCTGGGCTCCCGTGGTGACCAGGATCTGCTCGGGCCGGGTGGCCAGCCCTCGCGCGGTGTAGCGGGCGGCGATCGCCTGGCGCAGCGGCGCGATCCCGACCGGGTCGTAGCCCATGCCGAGCGCGTAGCGGGGGTAGTGCTCGCTCGCGAAGGCGATCGCCGCGGGCAGCGACGAGATCGCGAGCGGAGCGGCGGCGTGCAGGGGCAGCAGCCCGTCGTCGCCGGAGGCGATCCACGGGTTGTCCGTGCCCATCGAGGCGGCGTCGGGCAGCGCGGTCCAGCTCCCGGCGCCCTGCCTGCTCTCCAGATACCCCTGCTCGCGGAGCCGGTCGTAGGCGGCGGTCACGGTGGTACGGCTGACGCCCAGGGCCTCGGCGAGGTGCCGTTCGGCCGGGACGCGCATTCCCACGGGGAGCCGCCCGTCGAGGATCAGCGACCGTACCGCCTGCGCCAGGACCCTGTAGTACGGCCTGGCGCCGGGGGCGATCGCCACGAGACGTGCGAGCTGAGGTCCGCTCAGATGCCGATCCATGCTGGCCACTATAAAGCCACTTTTCGTTATTGGCCCTTTTTCTTGGCGCCGGTGGCCCGGAGGATCGAGGGCATTATGAGCGAAGCCTCCCTTCCCCTTCTGGGCTCCCTTCCCAACCGCCTCCTGCGCCTGTACGCGGGCCTGGCGCTCTACGGCGTCGGCGTCGGCCTGCAGATCGAGTCACATCTCGGCGGCAGCCCCTGGGACGTGTTCCACCAGGGACTCTCCATCCATATGGGCCTGTCGATCGGCATCTGGATCATCGTGGTGGGCGCCCTGGTCATGCTGCTGTGGATCCCGCTGAGGCAGAAGCCGGGCGTGGGCACCCTCAGCAACGTCGTCTTCCTCGGGCTGTTCGCCGACGCGGCCATGTGGCTGATCCCGACCCCGGACCCCCTCGTCGCCCGCTGGGCCTACCTGCTGCTCGGCGTCGTCGCCACCGCCGCGGCGACCGGCCTCTACATCGGCGCGGGTCTCGGCCCCGGCCCGCGTGATGGGCTGATGACCGGCCTCAACCGCCTCGGTCTGTCCATCCGCTCGGCCCGCACCGTCATCGAGGTCACGGTGCTGGCCATCGGCTGGCTGCTCGGCGGCACCGTCGGCGCCGGCACCCTGATCTTCGCCCTCGCCATCGGGCCCCTGAGCCAGTTCTTCATGCCGCGGATGCGGCCCAGGGGCTGACATCCGGCCGCCGGAAAGGCCGCGGAGGCACTAGCGTCGAGCCCATGTGGATTGAGGATTACGCTCTCATCGGCGACATGCAGTCCGCCGCCCTTGTCGGGCGCAACGGCTCCATCGACTGGCTCTGCCTGCCGAGGTTCGACTCGCCGTCCTGTTTCGGGGCTCTGCTGGGCGACAAGAACAACGGGCAGTGGTGGCTCGGTCCCGCCGACGCCGAGCGGCCCAAGGCCACCCGGCGGCACTACAAGGGCGAGTCCCTGATCCTGGAAAGCGAGTGGGACACCCCGCACGGCACGGTCCGCGTGACCGACTTCATGCCCACCCGGCACGCCAATCCCGACCTGGTCAGGATCGTGGAGGGTGTGTCGGGCACGGTGGACATGGCCACCGAGATCCGCATCCGCTTCGACTACGGCCGCATCGTGCCCTGGGTGCGCCGCACCGACGGCCTGCTGCAGGCCGTGGGCGGCCCCGACTCGGTGTGGCTGCACTCCCCCGTCCCGTTGCAGGGCGGCGACTACGCCCACAAGGCGAGGTTCAAGGTCTCCGCCGGCGACCGCATGGCCTTCATCTTCACCTGGCACCCCTCGCACGAGACCAAGCCGGTCGAGATCGACCCCTACGAGCAGCTGGCCGAGACCGAGTCGCTGTGGGCCGAGTGGGTCGCGCAGTGCACCTACCAGGGCCCGTGGCGCGAGGCCGTGGTCCGCTCCCTCATCACGCTCAAGGCGCTCACCTACGAGCCCACCGGCGGCATCGTCGCCGCCCCCACGACCTCGCTGCCCGAGGACATCGGCGGGGTCCGCAACTGGGACTACCGTTTCTGCTGGCTGCGCGACGCCACCATGACGCTGGAGGCCCTCATCGGAGCCGGATACCTGGACGAGGCCCGCGCCTGGCGCGCGTGGCTGCTCCGGGCGATCGCGGGCCGCGCCCAGGACCTGCAGATCATGTACAGCGTGTCCGGCGAGCGCCGGCTGACGGAGCTGGAGCTCGGCTGGCTGCCCGGCTACGAGGGCTCCCGGCCGGTCCGCATCGGCAACGCCGCGGTCGACCAGCTCCAGCTGGACGTCTACGGAGAGGTGATGAACTCCCTCCACCTGTCGCGCGTCTCGGGCCTGGAGCCCGATGCCCGGGCCTGGACCATCCAGCGGGAGCTGATGGCCTTCGTGGAGGCGCACTGGGACGAGCCCGACGAGGGCCTGTGGGAGGTCCGCGGCCCCCGCCGCCACTTCACCCACTCCAAGGTGATGTGCTGGGTCGCCCTCGACCGGGCCATCAGGCAGGTGGAGGAGTTCGGCCGGACGGGACCCGTCGAACGCTGGAAGACGCTGCGCGACCACATCCACGCCGAGATCTGCCACAAGGGCTTCGACCAGGCACGCGGGACCTTCACCCAGTCGTATGGCTCGCACGAGCTGGACGCGGCCCTGCTGCTGATCCCGATCGTCGGCTTCCTGCCGCCGGATGACCCGCGCGTGATCGGCACGGTCGAGGCGGTCCAGCGCGAGCTGATGTCCGAGGGTTTTGTGCTGCGTTACCCGGTGGCCGCCGACAACGACGTGGACGGCCTGCCGGGCGGCGAGGGCGCGTTCCTCGCGTGCAGCTTCTGGCTGGCCGAGGCCCTGGCCATGATCGGCCGCAAGGACGAGGCGGTCGTGCTGTTCGAGCGCCTGCTGTCCCTGCGTAACGACGTCGGCCTGCTCGCCGAGGAGTACGACCCCCGCTACGGCCGGCTGGTCGGCAACTTCCCCCAGGCCTTCAGCCACGTTCCGCTGATCCACACGGCCCGCGCGCTCAGCTGAGCCGGAGTCCCCCGGTCTCTTCGCTCCGGCGACGACGGCGAGGAGACGGCGGGAGACCTCGACGGTGACGGGTCTTCGGCCGCGCTGTCAGCCGGTGGCGCCCTCGCCGTCGGAACGGACCGCCAGGTTCGCGAGGACCCGGGCGAACTCCGGCGGCGGGGCCACCACCAGCCGGGTCTGGCCGTCATGATTGACCAGATCGGACCGGATCAGCCTGAGCCGCCCGTCGTGCCACCAGTAGACCTGCGAGCTGAGCGCGCCGGCGCCCACGCCCAGGTCGAACTCCCGCTGGGCGAACAGCCGCAGCCGCTCGATCGCGCGGACCACACCGATGCTCTCAACGGGGTGGACGATCAGCGTCGCGGGGTCGGGCAGCGCGACGAGCACGCCGTCGGACGGAATGGGCAGGTAGTCGGCCAGGCGGCGCAGGTGGGCCGCGGCGCTGGCGGTGGGGCCGCTCAGCCGCCGGATCGCCACGCCGCCGAGGTCGTCCTCGGTGACCGAGAGCCGCTCGTCCTGGCGGACGTTCTCCAGGGCCAGGTCCAGTGCCTGGGCGGCGGTGATCGGCCAGCAGCCGACCTCCTCGGGACGGACCGGGCGCGCGGTCGCGCCGTACTTGATGGTGAGCACCTCGACCAGGTCGGCGGTGAGGTGGCGGCCGACCACGTGGGACGAGCCCAGGTCCTCGTCGAGCTGGATCCGGGTTCGCAGCAGCGAACGGACCTGGTCCAGGTCGCATGCGTCGAGCGGCTCGTCCGCGGCGTCCAGCGTGTGGGACAGGTGCTCGGAGACGAGCATCGGCCAGTCTTCCCGCGAGCGCCGCCGCGCCTCGGCCCGGAGTCCGGCCAGCCGTACGACGACCGTGCGGGGGCCTTCGAGCGTCAGCGTGCCGCCGTCGTCAGGCGCGAAGGAGCAGGTGTAACCGAGATTGTCGGCGACCAGCGCGAGCAGGGAATCGAGATCCACTTCTTCGACCGGACGCGGGGGCATCTCGGCCCGCCGACTCCGATGCCGCCGGAAAAGCCTCACTCGTGTGTCCCTTCTGCCGGGTTTCCTCCTATATCCGCACCCAGCCTGCCCTGGAGGAGTCGCGGATGGAGTAGGCTAGAGAGCACAATTTCGTATCAATAGCACCAAGTGCCCCTAGAAGCACACTTAATTGTGGTTGGCCGTGCCCCACGGGAAGCCCCGCGATCACGGGCACGCCGAGCGGCGCCAGCAGCTCCTCCAGCACCGGGTAGGGATCGCCGCAGTCGACCCAGGAGCCCAGGACAAATCCGGCGGCCCCCTCCAGGCATCCCGCCTGGAGCAGCTGGACGAGCATCCTGTCGATCCGGTACGGCGCCTCGCCAACGTCCTCCAGCAGCACGATCCGCCCCCGTGCGACCAGCTCGTACGGCGTGCCGCAGAGCGCGGCCAGCAGGCTGAGGTTGCCGCCGGTGACCGGAGCGGCGACCTCGCCGGGAACGATCACCCGGTCGCCGGTGATCGGCGGCGGGTCTCCGGCCAGGGCGGCCCTGTAGTGCTCGAAGGTGCGGGGTTCGGGACCGGCGGGGTCGCTGATCACGGCGCTGGCCGGCATCGGGCCGAACAGCGAGGCGAGGCCCAGCTCGACGGCGAACGCCCGGTGCAGGGCGGTGACGTCGCTGGAGCCGACCAGTGTCTTGGGCCCGGCGGCCCGCAGAGCGTCCCAGTCGAGCAGGTCCAGGATCCGGGTCGCACCGTAACCGCCCCGGGCGCAGAACACCACGCTCACCTCGGGATCGCACCAGGCGTCGCTCAGATCGGCGGCTCTGACCGCGTCGGATCCGGCCAGATAGCGGTCCCTGTCGAGGATGTGGGCACCGGTGACGACCTTCAGACCCAGGCCTTCCAGGACCCGGACGCCGCGCGCCACTCCCCCGGAGTCGACGGGCCCGCAGGGAGCCACCACCGCCACCGTGTCGCCGGGCCGCAGCGGAGGCGGGACAACGGCGCCGTCTGCCGCGCCCGGGAAGGACGTAGGCGGTTCTTTCACTCCCCAAACGGTGCCACACTGGGCTCACATATGCGACCTCCGCCCCACATCCTGGTGGTCAACGGCATCAAAGTCCGCCAGCCGGTGTTCGTTCTCGCCGCTCCCCACTCAGGCGCGGACCTGCTGGCCCGTGCCCTGAAACGCTCCCCGGGCTTCCACGTCACGATGGGGCGTCCGGCGGTGGCCCACGTCGTCTACGCCTTCGCCCGGCGCCCCTCCATCGCCAGCCGGGGCATGGGCGCCACCCGGGTGCTCCGCGACGCCATGGCCGAGGCCTGGCAGATCGTGCCCGGCGCGTGCCAGGAGTGCCCGGAGCCGTGCCGCGAGGCGGGGGGTGTGACCGGAGCGGGGCCCTGCGTGGCCTCCAACACGGTGGCCAGGTTCGGTGACGCCAGTCCCGACCTGCTCTACAGCGCCTCGGTGCTGCTGCAGGCCTTCCCCGACGCCCGCTTCGTCCAGCTCATCAGGGACGGCCGCGACGTGATCGCCGACATGCTGGCCGACCCCGCCGCCCTGTCGTGGTTCAAGCCGGTGATGCTGAGCGACGAGACCGAGTTTCCCAACCCGTTCCTGGGCCTCAACTCCGGCGAGCACAGCGAGCGCTGGAAGGCGATGCCCACGGCGGGCAAGTGCGCGCTGCGCTGGCGCAGCGCGGTCCGGCTGTCGGCCTCGCTCCACCACGAGCTGCCCCGCGAGCAACTGCTGACCCTGCGCTACGAGGACCTGGTCTCCTCCCCCGCCGACGCCGCGGAGGGGCTCTCCACCTTCCTCGGGACCCGGATCTCCAAGGTCGCCCTGTACGGCAGGAGCGTGCCGAAGGTCGGCGCCTGGCGCACCCGGCTGCGCGGCGAGGACGCCGAACTGGTGGCGAAGGTCGCCCGCGAGGAGCTCCTGCGCCTCGGCTACGTCTCGGCCTCCTGAGGGCGGCGTCCTTCCGACGGACGTAGCCGAGGGGGTCACCGGATATTTCGGGCGGATGCCCCGTCCTTCGGGGCGGGGAGGACGTCAAGGAGACGTTCCTCACCGCGCGTGTGGGACCGGGGATGGCCACAGGCGGTCCCACCTCGCACGGGTGGGACCGGGTCGGGCTCAGCGGAGCGTCGGCGCTAGGAGGTCTCGCTGAACTGGGTGTGGTAGAGCTCGGCGTAGACCGTGCCCTCGGCCAGCAGCTCCTCGTGGCGGCCCCTCTCCACGATGCGGCCGTCCTGGACCACCAGGATCTGGTCGGCGTCGCGGATCGTGGACAGCCGGTGGGCGATGACCAGGGAGGTCCGCCCGGCCAGCGCGATCTTCAGCGCCTGCTGCACCGCGACCTCGGACTCGGAGTCCAGGTGCGCGGTGGCCTCGTCGAGGACGACCACGCGGGGAGCCTTGAGCAGCAGCCTCGCCAGGGCCAGCCGCTGCTTCTCGCCGCCGGACAACCGGTAGCCTCGGTCGCCCACCACGGTCTCCAGCCCCTCGGGCAGTCCCCTGACCAGGTCGGCGATCTGCGCGGCGCTCAGTGCGTCCCAGATCTCCTCCTCGGTCGCACCCGGCCTGGCGTAGCCGATGTTGGCCCCGATGGTGTCGTGGAACAGATGGGCGTCCTGCATGACCACGCCCACGGTGTCGCGCAGGGAGTCCAGGGTGGCGTCGCGCACGTCCAGGCCGTTGATCCGGACCGCGCCGTCGTTGACGTCGTAGAGGCGGGAGACCAGGCTCGTGATCGTCGTCTTGCCCGCGCCGGAGGGACCGACCAGCGCGATCATCTCGCCGGGGCGGGCGGTGAAGCCGACGCCGCGCAGCACGTCCTGGCTGGGCCCGGTGTCGGGGCGGGCCACGGCCTCCAGCGAGGCCAGGGACACCTCGGAGGCGGCCGGATATCTGAACCAGACGTCGTCGAACTCGACGGAGGCCGGGCCGTGGGGAATGGCCTGGGCGTCCGGCTTCTCGGCGACCATGGGCTTGAGGTCGAGCACCTCGAAGACCCGGTCGAAGCTCACCAGCGCGGTCATCACGTCCACGTGAACGTTCGACAGGCTCGTCAGCGGGCCGTACAGGCGCAGTAGAAGGGTCGTGAGCGCCACCAGGGTGCCGAACTCGAAGGCGCCGTCGATGGTCAGCACGCCGCCCATGCCGTACACCAGCGCGGTGGCCAGCGCCGCGACCAGGCCGAGCGCGACCCGGAACACCGTCCCGTACATGCCGACGGTGACCCCGACGTCGCGCACCCGCCCCGCCTTGCCGCCGAAGGAGGCGGCCTCCTCGTCCGGCCGGCCGTACAGCTTGGCGACCATCGCGCCGGCGACGTTGAACCGCTCGGTCATCATGGAACTCATCTCGGCGTCGAGCTCCATCTGCTCACGGGTGAGCCCCGACATCTTCCTGCCGACCCACTTGGCCGGGAAGATGAAGATCGGCAACATCACGAGGGAGACGACCGTGATCTGCCAGGACAGCACCAGCATGGCGCCGAGCACCAGCACCAGCATGACCACGTTGGCGACGACCGAGGACAGCGTGCTGGTCAGCGCCCGCTGGGCGCCGATCACGTCGCTGTTGAGCCGGGAGACCAGGGCGCCGGTCTGCGTGCGCATGAAAAAGGCGACGGGCATGCGCTGCACATGGTCGAAGACCTCGGTGCGCAGGTTGTAGATCAGGCCCTCGCCGATCCGCGAGGAGAACCAGCGCTGTGCCAGGGTGAGCGCCGCGTCGGCGACCGCCAGGCCCGCGATGACCAGCGCGAGGGCGATGACGACTCCCACCCGCTTCGGGATGATCCCGTTGTCGATGATCGCCTTCATCAGCAGCGGGTTGGCGATCACGATGACCGAGCCGACCACGACCAGGGTCAGAAAGGCCGCGATATGCCGTGAGAAGGGCCGGGCGTATCGGATGATGCGCCGGACGGTTCCCGGGGTGAGACGCTCCTTGGTCACCGAGCCGTCCCGCCGGAGCGAGCGCATCATCTGGGGCCCGAAGCCCCCGCCCATCATCGCCATGTACGACCTCCTCTCCCGATGCGAGCACCGGGAGAGGCAGTCCCATTCCCCCATCAGCTTGAGGCGAACAACGGCCCGCCTGAGTGACCCTAAGTGAACTGCTGTGAACTACGCGAACAACGCCCTGAGCCGTACTGCCTGCTCCTGCCCCTCGGCCACGCACTGCTCCTCCAGCGTGCGCTCTGAGGCGCCCTGAAGGAGCCGCTTGGTCGCCGTCGCGGCGTCCCGGTCGACCGCCAGCAGGGCAGCGGTCAGATCCTGTACGGCCTGCCCCAGATCCCCGGGAGCGACCACCAGTTCGGCCAGGCCGATTCTGGCTGCCTCCTCCGCTCCCACGGTGCGAGCCGTGAGGCAGATCTCGATCGCCCTGGACAGGCCCACGAGATCGACCAGCGGCTTGGTGCCGGTCAGGTCGGGGACCAGCCCGAGAGCAGGCTCCTTCATGCACAGCTTGGCATCGTCCGCCAGGACCCTCAGGTCACAGGCGAGCGCAAGCTGGAACCCGGCACCGATCGCGTGGCCCTGAACGGCCGCGACGGAGACGATGTCGGGACGCCGCAGCCACAGGAAACCCTGCTGGGCCTTGGCTAGCCGCTGCTCGAAGGTCGAGCTGTCGAGCATCGCCGAGGCCGCGAACGAACCCTGACCGGGAACCCCCTCCGGAGTGAACATCCGCAGGTCGATCCCCGCCGAGAAGGACGGCCCCTCACCTCTGATCACGACGACCCTTACCTGCTGCGGCAGGGTGTCACCGATATGAGCCAGAGCCGACCAGGTAGCGAACGTCTGTGCGTTCCGCTTCTCCGGCCGATCCAGCGTGATCGTCGCGATCTTGCCGTCCACCTCGTAGCGCAGACCGACCTCCTCGAGGGAGACCTCCTCCGCACTCCCCCCGAACGCCACTTCCACCATCGCTCGTTCTCCCACCCATCGGTTCCGTCTCGTCCGAGCCTATCGATTCTCCAGAATGAGGTTCTACAGACCCGGACGGGACGGCCAGCGTGGGGACGAGCGGCTGCGGTCGCGCGTTCCGAGGCGGGGTCAGCGCTTAGACGACTTGCCTCGAGTGGCTCCCCCGCGCCCGCGCAGAGTCACGCCGGACTCGCTCAGGATGCGGTGGATGAACCCGTATGACCTGCCGGTCGAAGCGGCCAGCGCGCGGATGCTCTCACCCGCGCTGTAGCGCTTCTTTAGATCGGCGGCCAGTTTTTCACGGTCGGCCCCGGTAACCCGGGTGCCCTTCTTAAGAGTCTCGGCCACGAGTACCTCCTGTAGTGCCAGACTTCCGCAGCGTTACACACGCCATGATCAGTCATTTCGGCGAGATCGGCTACCTACTCCATGGGAAAAGATCCGTACCCGCTCAAATTAAGATCAGGCAAGTGCCACAAGATCGGAAAATTCGTCGCTCCATGCGTCTTCAACTCCGTCAGGCAGCAAGATCACCCTATCGGGTCGTAGAGCCGCTACTGCACCCTCATCGTGCGTGACGAGCACAATCGCCCCAGAATAGGACCTTAGTGCCGAAAGTACCTGCTCTCGACTGACCGGATCAAGGTTGTTCGTGGGCTCGTCGAGGAGCAGGACGTTGGCCGCCGAGAGGACCAGGGTGGCCAGCGCCAGCCGCGTCTTCTCCCCGCCGGAGAGCACTTTCGCGGGTTTGTCCACGTCATCGCCGGTGAACAGGAACGAGCCCAGGACCTTGCGCAGCTCCACGTCGGCGAGGGTTCCCCCGGCCGAGCGCATGTTCTCCAGCACGGTCCTGTCGGGGTCGATCGTCTCGTGCTCCTGCGCGTAGTAGCCCAGTTTGAGTCCGTGGCCGGGCTTGACCGCGCCGGTGTCGGGCTGCTCGATACCCCCCAAAATGCGGAGCAAAGTGGTCTTTCCCGCACCGTTCAGACCCAGGATGACGACCCTGGTTCCCTTGTCCACGGCGGCGTCCACGTCGGTGAACACCTCCAGCGAGCCGTAGGACTTCGACAACCCCTCCGCCATGATCGGGGTCCGCCCGCAGGGAGCGGGTTCGGGGAAGCGCAGCTTGGCGACCTTGTCGTCACGCCGTTCGACCTCCAGCCCCGAGAGCAGGCGCTCCGCCCGGCGCTGCATGTCCTGTGCGGCCTTGGCCTTGGTGGCCTTGGCCCGCATCTTGTCGGCCTGCGACATCAGCACCGAGGCCTGCTTCTCGGCGTTGGCCCGCTCACGCTTCCTGCGCTTCTCGTCGGTCTCCCGCTGGGCCAGGTAGGTCTTCCAGCCGACGTTGTAGGTGTCGATCGCCGCGCGGTTGGCGTCCAGGTGCAGAACCCGGTTTACCGTCACTTCAAGAAGCGTCACATCGTGGCTAATTATGATCAAGCCGCCCTGGTGAGATCGTAAAAAATCACGAAGCCACCCGATTGAGTCCGCATCTAGGTGGTTTGTCGGCTCGTCAAGAAGGAGAGTCTCCGCTCCGCTGAAGAGAATCCGGGCCAGTTCCACCCGTCTGCGCTGGCCTCCCGACAGCGTCTCCAGCGGCTGGCCGAGCACCCGGTCGGGCAGGCCGAGGCTGGAGGCGATCGAGGCGGCCTCGGACTCGGCGGCGTATCCGCCCAGGACGTGCAGCCGGTCCTCCAGGCGCCCGTAGGCCTTCACCGCGCGGTCCCTCTTGCGGTCATCCTCGGAGGACATGCCGAGCTCGGCCGCGTGCAGGTCGCGCAGCACGTCGTCCAGCCCGCGCGCGGACAGGATGCGGTCGCGGGCCAGCACCTGCAGGTCGCCGGTGCGCGGGTCCTGCGGTAGGTAACCCACCTCGCCGGTGATGGAGACCGTGCCCGCGGCGGGCGCGCCCTCACCCGCGAGAACCCTGGTCAGGGTGGTCTTACCGGCGCCGTTACGGCCGACGAGTCCGATCTTGTCACCGGGGTTGACCCGGAACGAGGCGTTCTCTATCAGCAATCGGGCGCCGGCGCGCAGTTCGATGTCAGAAGCTACGATCATGGTTGGAGAACACTCCCAGACTGGAAATACACAGGCTCACTTACCAGTGGCCGAACCCGCCGCGCCCTGTGTCTCCCGGCTCTCGGCTCGGCCGTCTCGCCTTGCCCAGACGACGGTCAATCGGGAGTGCGCATACCGATCAGTGTACGGCGCGCGACCGGACTGCTTCCCCCCGTTTGTTCAGGGCCGCTCGTCTGACGCCGGCGCATCGGGGTCGGTGACCCTGATCCGGATCGCGCGAAACTGGCCCGGGGTCTCCTTGAGCACGACCAGCCGCGGGTCGGGGACCGTCAGAAAGGGCTCGGTCTCCAGCGCGAAGACCGGGGCGAGCCTGCGGTCGGGCCGCAGGGCGTCCACCGCGCGCCGGTCGCCGCCCAGGATCACCGCCTCCAGCTCGCTCAGGTGGGGTCCGAGGATGCGCAGAGCCACCTCGGCCGCCGCCTCGTGTGCCTCGTTCGCCTGCTTCTCCCTGCGCCGGGCGAACCGGTGCTGGGACCAGCCCCCCGCCGCGCTACGGCCGTGGACCAGCCGCGACCCGACCTTGGAGGAGACGAGCTCGTCCCCGTGGAAGATTCCGGCCGCGTGGCCGCCGAGCCGTACCAGCAGCACGCCGATCCGGCGTTCCTTGCGCACGTGGGTGGTGAGACGCGCCAGCGGCCCACCACCGGAGGGGGTCAGGGGAGGGAACGGCACCTGACACTCGGCCACCGCGCCGTCCGCGCCCTCAAGCCGGACGACGTCGGCGGAGGCGGAGACCGTCACGCTCGGCGGGCCGTGCCGCTCCACGAAGCCGTCGATCCAGCGGTTCAGGCGCTCGGGTCCCACCAGGACCCAGCGACCTCCACCCTTGGCCGGTCGCGATGTCATGAAACGGGACACTACCCGGTGACCCGGCGCTCCATACGATTCCTTGGGCGACCACCCCGGCCGGATGGTCGCCCAAGGACCGTCCAGACACCCTCGACGACCGGCTCCAATGACCGGCTCCAACCAAAACCTCAACAAATAGCGAAATATCAGTGAACACGCCGTGCGTGGCTTCTGTAGCCCCCGCGACCGGGTTCATCCTCAAGAGGTGTCGAGTAGCGCGCAAGTCCTCCCCTCAGCCTCCATGGCGGCCGACCTGGGCATCACGCCGATCGTCGACCTCGACACCGGGGGCGTCATCGCGCTCCAGGCGGCAGGCAACGGTCACGGGAACATCTCCGCCGTCATCCAGACGATCCACAATGTCACCGGGAGTGATGCGCTGCTCCCGCTCGTACTGCCCGTGCCGGCCATCGTGGTGATCGGCGGTTCGGCGGCGATGGCCCCGCTCCACGAGGCCCTGCGCATATCCGGGCGGCGGCCCGGCGAGATCATCATCATGGTCCGGGGAGACTTCGCCCAGCACGACCGGCGTGCCCTGCTCATCGGGCTGGAGGGCCTGCGCGCCATCGGCTACCTGATCGCGGTGGGCGACCTGGGCACCGGCCACATTCCGCTGGACCTGCTCGTCGACGCGGGGCCGTACCTGGCCGTGATCTCCCCCGAGCTGGTCTCCAGGACCCCCCGCGACGCGCGACGCTCCGCGCTCGCCGAGTCCCTGGCGGCGCTCGCCCGGGGCGTGGGCGCCCACGTGCTGGCCCCGGGGATTTCCGATGAGGCACAGCTCACCGCGGTGCGCGGCTGGGGAGTACGGCTGGCGCAGGGCCCGCTTCTGATCCCCGGCCCGTCGGGACGGGTCCACGTGCCGATCCCCGTCGTCGAGCAGGAGCCGGTGCAGGCCCTGCTCGGCCCCCGCGTCCAGGAGTTCCTGCTGCCCGCGGTGACCCTCCCCTACGCCGCCACCGCCGAGGACGCGGCCGAGGCCTTCGGCAGCGAGCCGTCCATCACCAGCGTGATCCTGGTGGACGAGTACCAGCGCCCCCGGGGCAGCCTCGACCGCAGCCGCTTCCTGCTGTCGATCGCCACCCGCTTCGGCCACGCCCTGCACGGCAAGAAGCCC
Source organism: Streptosporangium subroseum (assembly GCF_900188345.1). Taxonomy (GTDB): domain Bacteria; phylum Actinomycetota; class Actinomycetes; order Streptosporangiales; family Streptosporangiaceae; genus Streptosporangium; species Streptosporangium subroseum. The sequence goes on from NZ_FZOD01000032.1 coordinate 35,358, forward strand.
GCGGCACGGCTCGCCGACACCGCCCGTACGGTTCCCAAGACCACTCCCGCCATCGCCGCCATGCAGTTCGCGGGCCGCGACACCGCACGCGTTTACGACGATCTGGTCGTCACCGACGAGGTCGGCCGCTGCATGGGCGTCGTCCGGGTGGCCGACCTGATCCGCCAGGTCGCGGCCATGCAGCACTGAGAGGCGACCCCTGCAGCAGAGCGACCTTGGAACGCGCCAAACGCCCGCACTCGGCCGTTCGACGGCGGGAGCGCCTTTACGTTGGCCGAATCGCCAAAACTTTTCCGCACTTCAATGGCATATGCTAAGAGTTAGGCTTACCTAACTTAACGCCCCCGGGAGTGGCATATGGCAGACGACAGGCCCGCACGCCCCGCGCGCCCCGTACGCAGGACGACCCGCGGCGAAGTGCGGCGGGTGGAGCGGCTCACCCCGCACATGATCCGGGTGGTGCTCGGCGGCGAGGGCCTCGCGGGCTTCGAGGTGGGTGAGTTCACCGACCACTATGTGAAGCTCCTGTTCCCCCCGCCCGGGGTGACCTACCCGAAGCCGTTCGACATGGAGGCGATCCAGCGCGACCTGCCCCGTGACCAGTGGCCCACCACCCGGACCTATACCGTCCGCGCATGGGACCCCGAGGCGGCCGAGCTGACACTCGACTTCGTCTACCACGGCGACAGCGGCCTGGCCGGGCCGTGGGCCGATCGGGTCCAGCCGGGCGAGGAGATCCACTTCTTCGGCCCCGGCGGCGGCTACGCCCCCGATCCGGACGCCGCCTGGCACCTCCTCGTGGGAGACGAGAGCGCGCTGCCCGCCATCGCCACCGCCCTGGAGGGCCTGCCCGCAGGCGCGCAGGCCCGGGTCTTCATCGAGGTGGAGAACGCGGAGGAGGAGCAGTCACTCGGCTCCCCCGCCGACACGAAGATCTTCTGGCTGCACCGCGGCGGCGCGCCGGTCGGCGAGGCGCTCGTCAGAGCGGTGCGGGAGCTCGACTTCCCGCCCGGCGCCGTACATGCCTTCGTGCACGGCGAGGCCACCTTCGTCAGGGAGCTCAGACGCCACCTGCGCACCGAACGGCGCATCCCGCTGCCGCAGCTGTCCATCTCCGGCTACTGGCGCCTCGGTCGCGACGACGAGGCCTGGCGCTCCTCCAAGCGCGAGTGGAACGAGCAGATCGAGCAGGAGGAGGCCGCCGCGCTCTCCTCCTGAGCCCGGAGCCTCCCGGATCAGAGCCGGTCTCCTGAGCCGGAGCCGCCTCGATCGGAGCCGCCCGCGGGTCCGGGCTCGCCGGACGGTCCCGGCAGCCCGTCGCGGGTCAGAGCCAGCCGTGGGTCTGGGCTCGCTGGACGGCCTCGATCCGGTTGCGCGCGTGGGTCTTCTGGATGGCCGAGGAGAGATAGTTGCGGACCGTGCCCTCCGACAGGTGAAGGCTCCCGGCGACGTCGGCGATGGTGGAGCCGTCCGCCGCGGCGGCCAGGACGTTGCGCTCGCGAGGCGACAGCGGGTTGGGGCCCGCGCTGAGCGCGGCCGCGGCCAGACCGGGGTCGATGACCCGCTCACCGTCGCGGACCCGGCGGATGGCGGCGGCGAGCTCGCGGGCCGGGCTGTCCTTGACCAGGAAGGCCACCGCGCCCGCCTCCATCGCCCTGCGCAGGTAGCCGGGACGGCCGAAGGTGGTCAGGATCATGATGTGGCAGCCGGGGAGCGCCTCGCGGATCCGCGCCCCGGCGGTGATGCCGTCGCCCCCGGGCATCTCGACGTCGAGCAATACGACGTCCGGCCGGATCCCGAGCGCGACGGCGAGCGCCTCAGGGCCGGAGGCGGCCTCCCCCACCACCTCGATGTCGGGCTCCAGGCCGAGCAGCGAGGCCAGCGCGCCCCGGACCATCGCCTGGTCCTCCACCAGCAGCACCCGGATCATGCCCGCCCTCCCACAGCCGTCGGGACCGCCACCCTGAGGGCGAAGCCGGTCTCGCCCGGACCGGCGGACACCGTCCCGCCGGCCGCCTCCACCCGTTCGGTCAGCCCGGTCAGCCCGCTGCCCGGTCCGTACGGCGCCGCCCCGCGTCCGTCGTCCACGATCTCCAGGACGGTGCCCTCCCCGTCGCAGGTCACCTCGATCTGGCACCGGGTCGCTCGCGCGTGCCGGATGACGTTGGTGGCCCCCTCGCGCACCGCCCAGCCGAGCAGCCCGTCCAGCGCGTCGGGCAGCGGTGTTCCCGCCAGCCGGACCGTCACCCGCGTCCCCGCCGCCTCCATCGCGGCGCGGGCGCCGTCCAGCTCGCCCGACAGGCCGCGCTGCCGGTAGGCGGTGACGGCGTCGCGCACCTCCACCAGCGCCTCCCTGGCCACCGACTCGATGTCGTTGATCTCCGCCACCGCCCGTTCCGAGCCGCTCTCGGCCAGCCGCCCGGCCAGCTCGCTCTTCAGCACGATCAGCGACAGGCTGTGGCCGAGCAGATCGTGCAGGTCCCGGGCGATGCGCAGCCGTTCCTCGCTCGCGGCCAGCCGGGCCACCTCCTCCTGCGCCTGGCGGAGCTGGGTCACCAGCAGCCGGGTGTTGCGCACGCCCACGAACAGGATGCCGAGCGTGGCGACCTGGAAGACGAAAACCAGGGTGCTGCCCAGGTCGTTCTGCTTCAGCGTGCTGATCAGCGCGACGGTGACGCCCATGCCGACGATGCCGGCGACCGCCACGCGAGGGCGCAGCGCCATGCTGTAGAGCACCGTCACGTAGATCGGCAACGTCATCCAGCCGCCGCCGAAGAGGATCGGCAGGCCGACGGCCAGGACCGTGACCGCGGCCAGCAGCAGGTGGCTCAGATGGGTCGGCTCCCCGAAGGTGCGCTGGCTCAACACCACGGCGACGTAGAGGGCGATGAAGGCGACCAGCCCGAGGGCGCCCCACACGGCCCTCGCGCCGGTCACCTGCCCGGTGGCGATGTCCAGTATCGGAAAGCACAGATACACCAGGCCGATGGACATCCAGGAGAGCCGCCGCCAGGGGGACAGGATCCCTCCCGTCCCCTCGAGGGTGAAGGCCTGGCTGAGTTTCATGCTCGTACGGTAGCCCGGCGGTAGGCGAACACCGCGACGGTCCCCAGAACGGCGGCCCAGACCAGGATCGTCGCCACGTCCCGCAGCGGCGGCGCCGTGCCCGCGACCAGGTGCCAGCCCATGTCAGCGTAGGAGAAGGAGGGCGTGACCTGCGCGACGCTCTTCACGGTCGCGGACATGACCTCCACCGGGATCAGCAGGCCGCCGATGAACGACAGCCCGAGCATGCAGATCATCGCGACCGGCTGAGCGCTGTCGGCGGACAGCAGGGAGCCGATGATCAGGCCGAGCGCGGCGAACGGGACGGTGCCGATCCACATGATCGGGAGCAGCGCGGCCCACTGCCAGGCCCGCAGCGAGACGCCCTGGGTGAGCACCGCGGCCAGGCAGACCAGCACCAGGGAGGGCAGCACCAGCAGCAGTGAGGTGATCAGCTTGGTGACGACGATCGACCAGCTCGGCAGCGGGGTGATCTGCAACTGGCGGAGCCAGCCGGACTGCCGCTCCTGTGCCCACGGCACGGAGGTGCTCATCATCGAGGCCGCCAGCGCGCCGTAGGCGGCCATGGAGACCATCAGGATGAGGCTGCCCTTCACTCCGTTGGAGTCCGCCTCGGCGCCCCACAGGCTGGAGTACAGCAGGTAGAACGCCAGGGGGAAGCCCACCACGAAGATGATGTAGCGCTTGTTGCGCAGCATCCGCAAGATCTCGATCTTGATGTAGTTCGGCATCATGGCTCCCGGGTGAGTGCGAGGAAGGCGTCTTCGAGGTCGGCCCCGGTGATCCGCAGCTCACGGACCTCCAGCGAGGTGCCCCGGTAGAGGGCCGCCACGGTGGCGTCGGGGTCGGCGGTGCGCAGCGTGGCGGTGCCCGCCGAGATCTCCACGGCGGAGACGCCCGGCAGGGCGTCCAGCCCCGTCGACGACTGGCCGTCCAGGACAAAACGGACGGTATGGCCGCCGGCCCCGGCCTTGATCTGCGCGGCGGTGCCGTCGGCCACGATCCGGCCCCCGGAGATCACGATGACCCGGTCGGAGTGCTCGTCGGCCTCTTCGAGGTAGTGGGTGGCGAACAGGACCGTCCGGCCCCCGGCCGCGTAGTCACGCATGCCCGCCCAGAACCTCAGCCGCGACTCCACGTCCATGGCCGCGGTGGGCTCGTCCAGCACGAGCAGCTTGGGCGCGCCCGCGATGGCCAGGGCGAACCTGACCCGCTGGGCCTGCCCGCCGGACAGCTTGGCGGCGCGCCGCCGCACCAGATCCGTGAGATCCGCCGTCTTCAGGATCTCGTCCAGACCGAGCGGGGAGGGGTAGAGCCGCCGCACGAAGTCGACCAGCTCACCGACGGTGAGCTCGGGAATGAGCTCGCCGCTCTGCGTCATGGCCCCGATCTCACCCCGGGAGACCGCCTCCTCCGGGAGGCGGCCGAGGATCTCGATCCGGCCCCGGGTCGGGCGGAGCAGGCCGAGCAGCATGTTGATGGAGGTGGACTTGCCCGCCCCGTTGGGGCCGAGCAGCGCGACGGTCTGGCCGGCCTCGACCGCGAGGTCCAGCCCGTCGACGGCGAGCACGTTCCCGTAGCTCTTGCTCACGTCGGTGAAGGCGATGGCTTTCATGCCTCAACGCTAGAAGCGTCAAGACATGATCCTCAGTGCCTGTTCTCCGGGTTTGGCGGTGACATTTGTCAGAAAGACCGGCGGCCCCGGACGCCGTCAAACAACGCCGGGCGGCATCAGACGGAGCCGGACACCGCTCAGAGGCGGCAGGCGAAGATGGCGGTGACCAGGATGGCCTTCGCGCCCATCTCCCAGAGCTGGTCCATCACCTGCTGGTGCCCCTTGCGCGGCACCATGGCACGGACCGCGACCCAGCCCTCCCGGTGCAGCGGGGAGACCGTGGGACCCTCCATGCCCGGGGTGAGGGCGATGGCCTCCTCGATCCGCTCGGCCCGGATGTCGTAGTCCATCATCACGTAGTCGCGGGCGACCAGCACGCCCTGGAGACGGCGCATGAGCTGCATGAGCCCCTGGGTCTCCACGGCGCCGACCCGCTTGATCAGCACGCCCTCGGAGTGGGCGATCGGCTCGCCGAACACCTCGAGGTCCATGTTGCGCAGCGTGGTGCCGGTCTCCACGACGTCGGCCACGGCGTCGGCCACGCCCAGGCGGACCGCGGTCTCGACCGCGCCGTCCAGCTTGATCACCCGGGCCTCGACGCCCTGCTCGGCGAGGTAGGCCTCCAGCAGGCCCGCGTAGGAGGTCGCGATGCGCTTGCCCTTGAGGTCCGCGACGGAGACGAACTCGTCGGGGTTGGCGGCGAAGCGGAAGGTGGATCTGCCGAAGCCGAGCGGGATCAGCTCCTCGACCTGCGCTCCGGAGTCGCGGAGCATGTCACGGCCGGTGATCCCGGCGTCCAGGGTGCCCTCGCCGACGTAGACGGCGATGTCCTTGGGCCGCAGGAAGAACAGCTCGCAGGAGTTCTCGGGGTCGACGACCACGAGCTCCTTGCTGTCCTTGCGCGCGCGGTATCCGGCTTCCTTCAGTATCGTCTGGGCTGCCTCGGTGAGGGCGCCCTTGTTCGGGACGGCAAGACGCAACATGGCGTGAGGTTCCTTACGTGTGGAGTGTGGTCTACGGGGCCGTGATGCCGTGAGCCGGGCTCACCGGCTCACAGATGCTTGTAGACCTCGTCCAGCCCGATCCCCTTGGCGATCATGAGAACCTGCACGTGGTAGAGGAGCTGGGAGATCTCCTCCGCGGCACGGTCGTTCGACTCGTGCTCGGCCGCCATCCAGCTCTCGGCGGCCTCCTCCACGACCTTCTTGCCGATGGCATGGACACCGGCGTCCAGCGCGGCCACGGTGCCCGAACCCTCGGGCCGGGTGCGCGCCTTGTCGGACAGCTCGGTATACAGCTCTTCGAAGGTCTTCATGATCTCTCTCGCCATCGTCGGATGTGCTCGTCAAGCGTATCCGCCCACCGGCCGTCTCGCGTGCGCGTCCACACCGTGGGACACGAATCGGTCACACGAGAAGGAACGGCCGGTCAGTCGTTGACGCATCTGAGCACCGGGTGGGTGACGAGTGCGGCGGGATCGGGCGAACCGGTCACGTGGAGGGTGACGCTCTCCCCGGGGAGCAGGGTCAGGAGCATGTCGTCGACCGAGGAGGCGGGATCGAGGCGGTCGGGAAACAGGGCCAGGTCGCGCAGGACGGTCCGGGCGGTGATCGTGACGTCCAGGCCGTCTCCCGAGGGGACCACCTCGGTCTCGTAGGCCGCGACGGGGAAGTCGACCTCCGGATCCTCGGCGAAGAACGTAATGACACGGTGCTCCCCCAGCCGTGCGGACAGCAGTTCGGCGGCCGGATTCCCGGGCGTGGCGACACCCTCGGGAATCGGGACCCTCGCCACGGCACGGGACGCCACCTCGACCCTGACGGTCTCCTTGGCCAGCGGCTCACCGGTCAGACCGAGCCGCAGGAGCTCCAGCTCGCCCGCCCACGGCTCCGCGCTGTCGTTGACCACCGCCACGGCGCCGTCCTGGACCGTGAGCAGGCGGTCGGCGTAGACGCGGCGCAGCGCGTACCACAGCGGCTTGCGGCGGCCCTGCCCGTCGATCGCGGCCCAGGAGGTGACCGGCCAGCAGTCGTTGAGCTGCCAGACGATCGTGCCCATGCAGTACGGCGCCAGCGCCCGGAACCGCTCGATGCCGAAGGCCATCGCCCGCGCCTGGTTGAGCTGGGTGAGGTAGTGCCAGTCGTCGAAGGTCTCCGGCCGGGGCAGGTGGGAGCCCAGGCCCCGCAGGAGTTTGGCGTTGCCGTCGGCGGCCTTCTGGTGGTGGAGGACGCCGGGCGAGGAGGGGGTGAGGGGGTCGTCGGAGACGGCGCCGCGCAGGGTGGCGTAGGCGGGCGGGCCCTGGAAGCCGAACTCGGCCACGAACCGGGGGCGGTAGGCGGCGTAGCGGGTGTAGTCCTCTCGGTTCCAGACGTCCCAGATGTGGACGGTGCCGCGCTCGGGGTCCTTTGGCGGCAGGTCGGGGCGGCCGGAGTAGGGGCTGCCCGGCCAGTAGGGGCGGGTCGGGTCGAGCTCGGCCACCACGGAGGGCAGCAGGTCGTAGTAGAAGCTTGCCCCCCAGGTGCGCTCGCCCAGCTCCTCCTGCCAGCCCCAGTCGGCGTGGCCCTCGATGTTCTCGTTGTTGCCGCACCACAGGATCAGCGAGGGACGCCAGGCCAGGCGGGTGACGTTCTCGCGCGCCTCGGCCTCCACCTCGGCGGCGAAGGGCTCCTCCTCCGGGTAGGCGGCGCAGGCGAACGGGAAGTCCTGCCAGACCAGCAGGCCGAGCTCGTCAGCCAGGTCGTAGAAGTCCTCGCTCTCGTACAGGCCGCCGCCCCAGACCCGCAGGAGGTTCACGTTCGCCGCGAGGGCCTGGCCGAACCGCTCGGCCAGCCGCTCGCGGGTGACCCGGGCGGGGAAGCAGTCGTCGGGGATCCAGTTCACCCCGCGCACGAACACCGGGACGCCGTTGACGGCGAGGGTGAACGCCTCGTCCGTCCGGTCCAGGTGGACGTCGCGGAAACCGATCCGCCGGCTCCAGGTCTCCTCGCCGAGGCCGACGACAAGCTCGTAGCGCGTCTGCTCGCCATAGCCGCGGGGCCACCACAGCTCCGGGTCCGGCACCTGGAGCGTCAGGACGGCCTCGTTCTCGCCGGGCGCCAGCCGTACCTCGTGCTCGATGCCCGCGACCGAGGCCGTGACCGTCAACGGAGGCCCGTCCGGCCGTCCGTCCGCCCCGGAGGTCGCACTGGAGTCCGTCCCAGATGCCGCGCCGGAACCCGTGCCGGAGGTCGCCCCGGAAGCCGCGCCGGCGGACGCCCGCTCGATCGTGACGTGCACCTCGACCCGCCCGTCACCGCTCACCAGCGGCCGGACCGACGCCAGCCGGGCCCCGCTCCACGACCGCAGCCCGATCGGCCGCCAGATGCCGGAGGTGACCACCGCCGGCCCCCAGTCCCAGCCGAAGTTGCAGGCCATCTTCCTGATGAACTGGTAGCGGTCGTCGTAGGAGCCCGGCCGGTCGCCGAGCTCGGCCCTGCGCGCCTCGATGTATTCGTACGGCGAGGCGAACCGCACCCGCAGCGTGTTCTTCCCCTCCACAAGCAGATCCCGTACGGCGAAGCTGTAGGAGCGGTGCTGGTTGGCCGTGACCGCGACCTCGACGTCGTTGAGCACCACCGTGGCGACCGTGTCGAGCCCCTCGCAGACCAGGTCGGTCCGGTCGCGGTCGTCGGCGTGCCAGACGAACGTCGTCTCGTAGTCCCAGCCGGAGCGGCCTATCCAGGTCAGCCGGGTCTCGTTGTCGTCCAGGTAGGGGTCCTCGATCAGCCCGGCGGCCAGCAGGTCGGTGTGCACGCACCCCGGCACCGTGGCCGCGACGCGGGAGAGCTCTTTCCCCATCTGGGAGCCCATCTCAGAGCCCGCCTCGGAGCCCGAGGAGCCCACCCGGGAAAGAGTCCAGCCGTCGTGCAGAGTTCTCAACTCACGCTCCTCAGTCGTGTGGGCGCATCGTCCTGCCGGACGAGATGCCCCGGTTCGGCCTCCACCAGTGTGGAGGGCGCAGCGGGCCCGTCGTCGCGGAGGGTGGCGGACGCACCGTCCCATTTTGTGGTGAGCTGCGGAACCGAGGACAGCAGCTTGATCGTGTAGGGGTGCAGGGGGTTGCCGAACACCATCTCGGTGGGGCCCGACTCGACCACCTGCCCCCGGTACAGGACCACGGCCCGCTCGCTGATGTAGTTGCCCAGCGAGAGGTCGTGGGTGACGAACAGCACGCCGAGGCCCCGCGACTTCAGGTCGGCGAGCAGGTTGAGGACGTCGATCCTGGTGGACGCGTCCAGCATGCTGGTGATCTCGTCGGCGACCAGGAACCTGAGGTCGAGCAGGAGCGCCCTGGCGATCAGCAGGCGCTGGAGCTGGCCGCCGCTGAGCTGGTGCGGATATTTGCCGAGGACCTGGCCGGGGTTGAGCCTGACCTCCTTGAGCGATTCGGTGATCCTGCCCTCCCACTCGGAGGCGGCGACCCCGGGGAAGTACTCGTTCTTGATCATCTGGAGCACGCGGTCGACCTTGAAGACCGGGTTGTAGCAGCTGAACGGATCCTGGAAGACGCCCTGGACGTGGCGGTAGTAGGCCTTGCCGGGTGTGACGCGGGCCCCGTCGAGGGTGATCGAGCCTCCGGAGGGAGACGTCAGCCCGAGGATCATCCTGCCGATGGTGGTCTTGCCGCTGCCGCTCTCCCCGATGAGCGAGACCACCTCCCCCGGCCGCAGGTCGAAGCTCACGTCGTCGACGGCGGTCATGGTCCTGCCGCCGAAGGCGCCCACCTTGTAGATCTTCGTGATCCCGTCGAGTCTCAGCATCAGGCCTTCCAGCATGCGACGTGGTGGCCGGGTTCGACCTCGACCACCGGGGGTTCCTCGGCGCACTTGTCGAACGCCAGGGGGCATCGGTCCCTGAACCGGCAGCCGGCGGGCGGATCCAGCAGCGAGGGCGGCTCGCCGGGGATGCCTGCGAGCCGGCGATCGGTGTAGCGGACGCCGACCTCCGGCAGCGAGGAGATCAGCAACCGGGTGTAGGGATGGCGCGGCTCGCCGACGATCACGCCCGCCGGAGCCTTCTCGGCCAGCTTCCCCGCGTACATGACCATGATCGTGTCGGCGATCTGGTAGGTCAGCGAGATGTCGTGGGTGATGAAGATCATGCTGCGCACGAACCCGCGGTCCCGGAACTCCACGAGGGTCCTGGCCACGGCCTTCTGGGTCGACACGTCGAGCGCGGAGGTGATCTCGTCGGCGATGAGCAGGGAGGGGTCGAGCAGGGTGGAGATGACCATGACCATCCGCTGTTTCATGCCGCCGGACAGCTCGATCGGATACCGCTGGAGGACCTCGCGCGGCAGCTCGACCAGGTCCAGGCGGCGTCCCAGCTCGTCGGTGTCCAGCTGCCGCCCGCGGGAGCGGAGCAGCTCGGCGACCATCCTGCCGATCCTGCGGGTGGGGTTCATGGCGCTCATGGAGTACTGCGGGATGATCGACACCTTGGTGAAGCGGAAGGGGTTCATCCGGTGGTCGTCACCGATCGGCAGCTCCTCGCCGTCGAGCTCGGCGGCGCCTCCGGCCAGCCGCATCCGGCCGTCCATCCTGATCAGGCTCTTGCCGAGGGTGGTCTTGCCGCAGCCCGACTCCCCGGCCAGCCCCAGGATCTCCCCGTCGCCGACGTCGAAGGTGACGCCGTCGATCGCCTTCACCTCGCCCCGCAGGGTCCGGTAGTGGACCCGCAGGTCGTCAACGCGCAGTGTCATGAAGCCTTCCCCGGGGCGAGCACGGTCTCGGTCATCACAGCTCCCTCAGCTTCGGGTTGAACACCTCGTCCAGGCCGACGTTCGTGACGTAGAGGGCGCCGACGATGGCGGTGATTCCGGCCCCCGGAGGCACGAACCACCACCACATGCCCAGGTGGAGCGCGCTCCAGCGGGCCGCGTTGTTGAGCATCAGGCCGAGCGAGACGCCCTGGCTCGGCCCGAGCCCGATGAAGTCGAGCGAGGCGGCGATCAGGATCGACCCGCCGAACAGCAGGATGAACGTCATGAACAGGTAGGAGCTCATGTTGGGCGCGATCTCCCTGACGATGATCTTCCAGGTGCGGACCCCGCTCAGCCGGGCCAGGTCCACGAAGTCCCGCGAGCGCAGCGAGAACGTCTGGGCCCTGATGGCCCTCGCCGCCCAGGGCCAGGAGGTGAGCCCGATGAAGAGCGCCTGCACGCCGACGCTGCGGATGCCCAGGTAGGCGTTGACGATCAGGAGTACGGCCAGCGCGGGCAGGACCAGGACGATGTTGGTGAGCATGTTCAGCACCTCGTCGACCAGCCCGCCCCGGTAGCCGGCGGTGAAGCCGATCACCATGCCGATGATCGCGGCCAGCCCTCCGCCGAGCAGCCCCACCACGAAGGTGACCCGCATGCCGTACAGGAACTGGGCGAAGATGTCCTGGCCGAACATGGTGGTGCCGAACCAGTGTTCGGCCGAGGGTGAGGAGGCGGGGATGCCGACGTAGGCGTTCGGATCGCCCTCGACGAACATCGGACCGGCGACGGCCAGGACGATCAGCGGGACCAGCACGACCAGCCCCGCCAGGAGCTTGCCGTTGCGGATCGCGAAGTACAGGCCCTCGTGGCGCCTCGCGGGAACGGCCGTCATGCCGCCTCGCCTCCCATCCCGGTCCTGGTGCGGGGGTCGACCAGGACGTAGACGACGTCGATGATGAAGTTGGCTGCCAGCACGCCCACGACGATGAACAGGAAGGCCCCCTGGAGCAGGAAGAAGTCCTGGTTCTGGATCGCCTGGAGGATCAGGTGGCCGAGTCCCGGATAGGAGAAGACGATCTCGGTGACCAGGGCGCCCGCCACGAGCACGCCGAGTTGCAGGGCCAGGCCGGTGATCTGCGGCAGGACGGCGTTCCTGAACGCGTAGCGCCGGATCAGGCGCTGGGGCGCCCCGAGTGAGGACAGGTAGGTGGAGTAGTCGGCCTCCAGCTCATAGATGATCATGTTGCGCATGCCGATCGCCCATCCGCCGAACGCGACGAGGAAGAGCGAGACGAACGGCAGGAACCAGTGGAGCGCGAGGTCTCCCACGAACTCCCACGACAGGTTGGGCCGCATGGCGAAGCTGTAGCCGCCCGAGACGGGGAAGACCCCCGCGACGATGCCCAGCCCCCAGGCCAGCAGGATGGCCAGCCACATGTAGGGGGTCGCGGTGAGCACGTAGCCGATCGGCAGCACGGTGTTGTCCAGCCACTTGCGCCTGGCCGCGAACGCGCCGAACCTGTTGCCCGCCCACCAGCTGAGCAGGATGGCCGGGATGAGCAGTGCCAGCGTGTACGGCACCGCCCGCATGATGACGTCGGTCACGGGGGTCGGGAACAGCCAGATGCTGGTGCCCAGGTCACCCTGGAACAGCGCGGCCCAGAAGTTGCCGTACTGCTTCCAGAGCGGCAGGTCCAGCCCGAACAGGTTCGTGTAGTGCGCGCGCATCGCCTCCACGGCGGCGGGCTGCGAGACGTTGGCCCTGGCGAGCATGCTCTGCACGGGATCCCCCGGCATGAAGCGCGGGATCATCCAGTTGATCGTGACCGCCACGAGGAAGGTGAGCCCGTAGACGAGCAGCTTCCTGCCGAAATAGCGTCGCAAACGATCCTCCCGAATCGGCGAGATGGGCCCCTTTCCCCGCGCGAAACACTTCGGAAACAGCGCGGGGAAAGGGGTGAGGATCGTCGGTCAGCCGCCTACCGGCTTCAGGTCGGTCAGGGTCAGGACGCCGCCGAGTTCGAGCCAGTTGCGCCACATGGCCGGCGGGGACTTGGGCGTGCCCGCCGCCGAGGACGGCCAGTTCGTCCAGACCGCGTTGCTGGTCTGGGCCCACAGGCCGTTGTACCAGAGCGGGATCACCGGAAGATCGTCCAGCTGGATCTTTTGGATCTCCGAGGCGACCTGCTTCATCCCCTCGACGTCGTCGACCTTCTTGCCGTCGAGTTCCTGGACGAGGTCCCAGGCCTTCTTGTTCTCGTAGCGGCCGAAGTTGACGGTGTTCTGCAGCTTGTTGACCGGCAGCTGGAAGATGTAGTCGTAGTACATCCAGGGCGTGTTGGACAGCTGCCGCTCGTTGTTGAGCAGCAGGTCGAACTTGCCGGACCCCCGCTGGTCCACCAGCGCGTTGTAGTCGGGGAACTCGGGGGTGAGGTCGATCCCGGCGGCCTTGGCGCCCTCGGCGATGACCCGGGAGGCCTCCATCCAGTCGGTCCACCCCGCCGGGACGATGATCTTCAGCGAGGCCTTGGAGCCGTCCTTGTTCTCCACGAACCCGTCGCCGTCGGTGTCCTTGTAGCCCGCGTCGGCCAGGAGCTTCTTCGCCTTGCCCGTGTCGAAGGCGAAGCCCTTCTCGCTCACCACCGCCGTGTCGACGTACTTGTCCCACTGGGGCAGCAGGCCCGTGGGACCGGCCGCCTTGACCAGGTTGCCGTAGACGCCCTCGACGATCTTCTTGGTGTCGATGGAGTTGGCGATCGCCTTGCGGAAGGCGGGGTCGTCCATCGGCTTCTTCGCGGTGTTGGGGACCAGGAAGGCCGTGTTGGCCGACAGCATGTAGGGAGGCTCGGGATAGTAGGACTGGATGCCGAAGTTCCCCTTGACCAGGTTGGCGATCCCGGGCAGGAAGTTGTTGCTGAGGTCCAGGCCCTTCTGCAGCAGCAGGCCCATCGCCACCTCGTTGCTGGAGTTGACGATGTCGACGACGTATTTGGGCTTGACGTCCCTGCCCAGCGCCGCCGTGGCCCACCAGCCGTCACGCTTGACCCAGGCCATGCGGTCCTGGTCGTGGCTGTGGTAGGCGTACGGTCCCGTGCCGATCGGCTTCTCGTTCGTCCCGTTCATCACCTCGTCCTCGGAGCGCCCCTCCCAGAGGTGCTTGGGGACGATCGCGTTGTTGTAGACCCAGTTGGCCCACTGCTGGTAGTTGGCCTTGGAGAAGGTGAACGTCACCGTCTGGTCGTCGGTCGCCTCCGCCTTCTCCAGCCAGGTCCACAGGTTGGCGTAGGGGACGGTCTTCATCTTGCCGAGCTCGACGGTGAAGACCACGTCGGCGGCGGTGAAGGGCTTGCCGTCCGCCCAGGTGACCCCCTTGCGCAGCTTGAGCTCGTAGGTCTTCTCGCCGGTCCAGGTGCCGCTCTCCGCCAGCCAGGGCGTGAACTTGTCGGTCTGGGGGTCGTACAGGAACAGCGTCTCGTAGACGAGGCCCTTGGTGCCGGTGGCCGAGTCCCAGGTCCGCAGGGGGTTCCAGTTGGCCGGCGGGCCCCACTGAGTGCCGCTGGTGTACAGCGTCTCTTTACGCGGGAACGCCGCGTTCGCCGCGTCCGCCCCGCTCCCCGCCGGGGCCGGGGCCGCGCTGCCCGAGGCCTGCGGCGCCCCGCTCGGGGCGGACGGCTGCGTGGAACCCCCCGTGCAGCCGGCGGCGACCAGGCAGGCCGCCGCACCGAGGGTCAACAGTCTCCATCGAGTCCGCATCGATGTTCCCCTTTCCGGCATGGGAGCGCTCCCAATCGAAGGCCGCGATCGCATGCACTTTCTGAACCGGATAAGTAACGCGACCGTAAAGTCCATGTGTCGTGGGTGTCAATAGGCAACTGGACCGGTTCAGCTATAATCACCTCCGTCAACAAGGGGGATCATGAGAAGACCGACGATCGCGGACGTCGCCAGGCAGGCCGGAGTCTCCAAGGGAGCCGTCTCCTATGCCCTCAACGGGCAGCCCGGCGTCTCGGAGAGCACCCGTGCCAGGATCATGGCGATCGCCGAGGAGATCGGCTGGCGCCCCAACAGCGCCGCCCGGGCGCTGAACGGCGCGCGAGCGGGCGCCGTCGGCCTGGCCCTGTGCCGTCCCGCCCGCACCCTCGGCATGGAGCCGTTTTTCATGGAGCTCATCAGCGGGATCGAGGGCGAGCTCTCCGCCCGCTCCTACGCGCTCATGCTCCAGGTGGTCGGCGACCACCGGCAGGAGGTCGCGGTCTACCGCCGCTGGTGGGGAGAGGGCCGCGTCGACGGCGCCATCCTCGTCGACCTGCACGTCGGCGACCCCCGGGTGGCCGAGTTCGAGACACTGGGGCTGCCCACCGTGGTGATCGGCCATCCGTCGGAGTCGGGGGCGCTGGTCTCCGTCTGGTCCGACGACGGCGGCGCCGTACGAGAGACGGTGGAATACCTGGTCGCGCTGGGTCATCGCAGGATCGCCAGGGTCGCCGGACTGCCCCGCCTGGTCCACACGGCGCTGCGGGACCGGGCGTTCGCCGAGGCCTGCGAGGGCGTGGCCGAGCAGGTGACGGTGCACACCGACTACACCGGCGAGGAGGGCGCGCGCGCCACCCGGCGGCTGCTCAGCTCTCCCGCCCGGCCCACCGCGATCGTCTACGACAACGACATCATGGCCGTGGCCGGGCTGTCGGCGGCCCAGGACCTACGTCTGGACGTCCCCCGCGACCTGTCCATCGTCGCCTGGGACGACTCACCGCTCTCCCAGGTGGTCCGGCCCCCGCTCACCGCCCTCAGCCGCGACATCTCGGCGTACGGCGGGCACGCGGCCCGCCGCCTGCTCGCTCTGATCGCCGGGGAGGACGTGGGCGCCTTCCAGGACGAGGCGGCTCGCCTCACCCCCCGCGGCAGCACCGCTCCCCCGCCCTCCGGCGTCCCGCACGGATAGACCACTTCTCTCTCCCTCGGCGGCGTCATCGATGTGGCTCGGATAGAACCGATGGGCACCGGCGGGCAGAGCCCGGCCTCAGCCGGCCTCGCCGGCCCCACGCCGGGCCGCGTTCCCGGAATTCTCAGGGCTCCTGAGCTTCACCGGCCCCGCCTCGGGAGCACTTCCGGATTCACCGGCCACGCGCCGGGCGCGCTTGCCTCGGGCGAGCTCGGTGGCCAGCGCGTCCAGGTGCGGGGTCCAGAACCGCCGGTAGCGTTCGAGCCACGCGTCGACCTCCCGCAGGGGCGCGGGATCGACGGCGTACAGGCGGCGGGTGCCTTCGGCCCGGACCGTCGCGAAGCCGTTCTCGCGCAGCACTCGCAGATGCTGCGACACCCCCGGCTGGGAGATCCCGAACTCCTCCTGAACGATCGCGCTGATCGCGCCGGCCGCCTGCTCGCCGTCGGCGAGCAGCTCCAGAATCCGGCGCCGGACCGGATCGCCCAGGACATCGAACGCATGCACAGACATCAGAATTTCAGCAAGGACTTATACAAGTCAACGCGAGTCCGACCGAGCCCGTTCGGTGTCGCAGGCCGCACTCGAATGATTCGACTCCAACGATCTTCTCACTTGGGAAAATGCGAACCAGCATCTTTACATGCCCATGACTATTACTTTAAGTCCCCGATGAATCACTATATGTTTCCAGACAGCGGAGGTGAGCATGCCGGACGGCGGAACCCAGGAAGTCACTCCGATCGGAGCGTTCGGGGACGAGGCAACCGCGAGTGCGGCCATTACGTCCTCAGCCGTTCCCTCGCCGCCGCGACGCCGGCGATCCTTGGTTGCCGGCAATCAAGGATCGTTCGCCTCGATCTTCTCCCCGTGAGCCTGAGGCCGCCAGACCGGTTCAAAAACCGTCCGACTCGGTCTTCGCCCCATGAGCCATGGGTGGTCAGACCGGTTCAAGGATCGTTCGCCTACGATCTTCTCCCCATGGGCCTGAGGCCGCCAGACCGGTTCAAGGAGCGTCCGGCTCGGTTTTCGCCGCGCGAGCCGGGGGGCCGTCAGACCGGTTTACGGGCTTCGATGAGAAATCGCGTCGCATGCGCTTCGAAGGGACCCCTCGCCAGGATCCGGTCGTGAAGGGTCCCGAGTTCGCTACGGTACCGGTCGACGGTGAACCCCGGCACGATCCAGATCACCTTCCGCAGGAAGTAGATCACGGCGCCGATGTCGTGAAACGTCATCCGCAGGGACTCCAGGCGAAGGTCGACCACCTCGAGACCGGCGGCCTCGGCCGCCGCCCTGGCACGTTCGGGGTCACGGGCCGAGCCGGGCGGCCGCGGTCCCATGAAGAACTCCGTCAGCTCCCCGACGCTCCTCGGGCCGACCTCCTGGGAGAGATACGTTCCTCCCGGCTGGAGCACCCGGGCGATCTCCTGCCACCAGGTGGTCACCGGGTGACGGCTGATCACCAGGTCGAAGACGCCGTCACCGAACGGGAGCCTCGGCTCGTCGTCGTCGGCGACGACCGCGACCCCCCGTGGGCGCAGCCTCGCGGTCGCGAGCGCGATGTTCGGTGGCCAGGACTCCGTGGCGACCGTCAGGGAAGGGAGCCGCGGAACA
Source organism: Streptosporangium subroseum (assembly GCF_900188345.1). Classification (GTDB taxonomy): domain Bacteria; phylum Actinomycetota; class Actinomycetes; order Streptosporangiales; family Streptosporangiaceae; genus Streptosporangium; species Streptosporangium subroseum. The sequence continues at coordinate 52,338 of NZ_FZOD01000032.1, forward strand.
CCGGCGAGCACCTCACCCCCGCCGGTCTGGATGTCGAGCGCGGCGACGGCGTGCGCCATCCGCTCCCCCACGAGCCGTGAGTAACCCCACGAGGGACGCTCCTCCGTCGCCCGGCCGTCCAGCCAGGAGAAGTCCCAGCCATCGACCGAGACGGATTCGGCCTCGGCGACCAGTTCCTCGAACGTTCGCGTCGTCATGATCAAAGGTTGGCAGTCTCCTCACCGGCCGTCCAACGAATTTCTCCCCGCGCCCTGCCCGCCCCCTGGGAGACACGGCCTTCAGGAAACACGGGTCGAGCTCCGGCCCCCGACCGGCGCGGAGGCGCCCGGGGACAGGGAACACCCACTCGCCCGCGGTCGGCCGGGTTGTCGAGTCCATCGGCATCACCGGCCCGGCGGCTCCCGTCGGAGACGAGGCCCGGCGATGCCGGTGGAGACGAGGATCGGCGGCTCCCCGCCGGAGACGAGAAAAGGGCCGGTACGGCGACTGCCGTACCGGCCCTTTCAGGGTCGTTCTATGCGTTGATCAACCTACGAGGTGATCAGCGGCCGTAGTGGCCACCACCGCGGTTGTCGGGACGGCCCTCGGAGCGGAACTCGCCGCCGCGGCCGCCACCCGTGCTCGGCCTGTCGGCGCGGAACGGCTGACGGTCACCGGCCGGACGGTCCGAACGGTAGCCACCACCGGTGGGGCGGTCACTGGCCGGACGGTCGGAACGGTAGCCGCCGCCACCCGTGCTCGGCCTGTCGGCGCGGAACGGCTGACGGTCACCGGCCGGACGGTCCGAACGGTAGCCACCACCGGTGGGGCGGTCGCTCGCCGGACGGTCGGAACGGTAGCCGCCACGGCTGTCGTCGCCGGCGGGACGCTCACGGGGCTGGTAGCCCTCGCCGCCACCGCTGTGAGGGGAACGCTCACGGAACCGGCGCGGGCCACGGCCGCCACCGCCACCGCTGCCGCCGAAGCCCTCGCGGCGCTGACGCTGCTTGGTCGCGGGGGCCGAGGGCTCCCAGACCGGGATCGGCTCGCCGGTGGGACGACGCGCACCGGCGGCCTCCTCCAGGCGCGGGTGGCCCGGGGTCGCCTTGATGCGGGACGGCTTGATGCCGGCGCGACGGGTCATCGCGTCGGTGGAGCGACGCTCGTTGGGGAGCACCAGCGTCATGACGGTGCCCTTCTCCCCCGCACGAGCGGTACGGCCACCACGGTGCAGGTAGCTCTTGTGGTCCTGCGGCGGGTCGACGTGCAGCACGAGGCTGATGTTGTCGACGTGGATGCCGCGGGCCGCGACGTCGGTGCAGACCAGGACGTTGATCGCACCTTCCTTGAACTCGGCCAGGATGCGGGTGCGCTGGTTCTGGCGCTTGCCGCCGTGCAGGCCGCCGGCCTTGATGCCGACCTGGGCGAGCTGCTTGCAGAGACGGTCCACTCCGTGCTGGGTGCGCACGAACATGATCGTCCGGCCCTCGCGGTTGGCGATCTCGGCGGTCACCGGGAACTTGTCGTCGCGGTGAACCTCGAGCACGTGGTGCTCCATGGTGTCCACCGACGACAGGGCCGGGGACATCGAGTGGGTCACCGGGTTGGTGAGGAAGCGCCGGACGAGCTTGTCGACGTCGCCGTCGAGGGTGGCCGAGAACAGCAGGCGCTGGCTGTCGGAAGGGGTCTGCTGGAGGATCGCGCTGACGACCGGGAAGAATCCGAGGTCGCACATGTGGTCGGCCTCGTCCAGGACGGTCACGCGGACCTCGTCCAGCGTGCACTCGCCCTGCTGGATCAGGTCGGTGAGGCGGCCCGGCGTGGCCACGACGACCTCGACACCACGACGCAGGGCCTCGATCTGGCGGCCCATGGACATGCCGCCGACGACGGTCTTCATCCGCAGGGACAGACCGCGGCCGAGGGGCTCGAGCGCGTCGGTGACCTGCATGGCCAGCTCGCGGGTCGGCACCAGGATGATGGCCAGCGGGTGGCCCGGGCGGGCCTTGGAGCCGGAGATGCGGGTCATCATGGGCAGGCCGAAGGCCAGCGTCTTGCCGGAACCGGTCTGGCCACGGCCGAGGACGTCACTTCCAGCGAGAATGTCGGGGATCGTGGCCCGCTGGATGGGGAAGGGACTGTCGATGCCCTGGCGGGAAAGCCCGGTCACCAGCGGCTTCGGCAGGCCGAGGAGCGTGAACTCGGACGGGCCGGCGGGGGCCTCAGAGATCTCGGTGATTTCGGGCAGGGCAGCGTCAAGCATGGTCACGAAGACTCGTGCCTTTCGATAGAAGTACGGGGCACGTCACTTCTGCGAAAGGACGAGCCTGGAACGCGCGGCCTGAGGCCGCGCTCAATCAACACCCACATGGGGGCGGTAGTGCGGTGCAAGTCGAGGCGCACCGCACGGGGCGGGTCTAGCTTACCCGCACGCAGTCAAACCACGATCAAGCATACCCGGCGTTCGCAGTGCCAGGCTCGGTCGGGGCGTGCATCATGAGATGAACGCTTGTCCGTCGAATGGAGTCAACACTCCGTGCCGGGCTTTTCTTCCCGGCACCGGGCATCCTCTCACATAATTCGGTACGGCTCGCACCCGAGGGCGCGAGCCGTACCTGGAAGTGCGGATCAAACGTTGAATCCGAGCATGCGGAGCTGCTCGCGACCCTCATCGGTGATCTTGTCCGGGCCCCACGGCGGAAGCCAGACCCAGTTGATCTTCACATCGGAGACCATGCCGTCCAGGGCGGAGTGCGCCTGGTCCTCGATGACGTCGGTCAGCGGGCAGGCCGCGCTGGTCAGCGTCATGTCGATGGTGGCGATCGGCGGGGTGCCGGGCGCCGCGGCGTCGAGGTTGACCCCGTAGATCAGGCCCAGGTCGACCACGTTGATGCCCAGCTCGGGGTCCACGACGTCCTTGAGGGCCTCCATGATCTCGTCAAGGGAGACATCTCCGTCATACGCCGTCGTCGGCGTCTCAACAGCCTTGCTCATTTAGAACTCCTAACGACCGCGTCCTTGTAGGCCATCCAAGCCAGTAGAGCGCACTTCACCCGGGCGGGGAACTTGGCGACCCCGGCGAACGCCACGGCGTCCCCGAGCACGTCCTCGTCGGCCTCCACCTTGCCCCTGCCCTGCATGAGCCGGGTGAACTCGTCCACCACGGCGAGCGTCTCGTCCACGGTCGAGCCCGTGGTCAGCTCGTGCAGAACCGAGGCGGCGGCCTGGCTGATCGAACAGCCCTGGCCGTCGTAGGAGACGTCCTCGACCTTGCCGCCGTCGCCCACCTTCACACGCATGGTGATCTCGTCGCCGCACGTCGGGTTCACGTGGTGAACCTCGGCGTCGTACGGGTCCCTGAGACCTCGCCCCTGTGGATGCTTGTAATGTTCCAGGATCAGCTCCTGGTACATGGACTCGGCGATCATATGGTCGTGCTCACCTTCTCGTTCGCTGCACCGTATGCCCGTGCGTCACCGGTGACCGCGCCCCGGAGGGGCCCGGCCGGCTCGTTGCCCGCTCGCCGGCTTGACTGCTCCGGCATGACTAGGCGAACACCTTCCGCACGTGATGGAGGCCGCGGACCAGGGCGTCGATCTCGGCCGGAGTGTTGTAAAGGTAGAGGGACGCCCGCGTGGTGGCGGGAATCCCGAACCTCAGGTGGAGCGGGCGGGCGCAGTGATGCCCCACCCGCACGGCCACGCCGAAGTTGTCATCCAGGATCTGCCCGACGTCGTGCGGGTGAATCCCTTCAAGAGTGAATGAAACAGTCGCCCCGCGCTGTTCGAGACCTTTCGGGCCGATCACCTTCAGGCCGGGGATCTCCCCCAGCGCGTCGAGCGCGTAGCCGGTGAGCTCGTGCTCGTGACGGGCGATGGCGTCCATCCCGATCTCGGACAGGTAGTCCACCGCGGCGCCGAGACCGATGGCCTCGACGATCGGCGGGGTGCCCGCCTCGAACTTGTGCGGCGCGGGCGCGTAGGTCGAGTGGTCCATCCAGACCGCCTCGATCATCTCGCCGCCGCCCATGAACGGGGGCATGGCGTCCAGCAGCTCGCCGCGGCCCCACAGCACGCCGATCCCGGAGGGGCCGACGACCTTGTGCCCGGTGAAGGCCAGGAAGTCGACGCCCAGCGCGGCCACGTCCACCGCGTGGTGGGGCACCGACTGCGAGGCGTCGAGCATCATCAGCGCGCCGACCTCGCGGACCCTGGCGAGCACCTGGGCGACCGGGTTGATCGTGCCGAGCACGTTCGACTGGTGCACGATCGACACCATCTTCGTGCGCTCGTTGACCAGCTCCTCCAGGTTCGACAGGTCCAGGCGGCCCTCGTCGGTGACGGAGAACCACCTCAGCTTCACGCCGGTGCGCTGCGCGAGCATCTGCCACGGCACGATGTTGGAGTGGTGCTCCATCTCGGAGATGACGATCTCGTCGCCGGGGGCGAGCCGGAAACGGGGATCCTCGGTGATGGGGTTGCCGAAGGCGTAGGCCACCAGGTTGAGCGCCTCGGAGGCGTTCTTGGTGAAGATGATCTCGTCGCGGCTCGGCGCGCCGATGAAGGCGGCGACCTTGTCGCGGGCGGTCTCGTACGCCTCGGTGGACTCGGCGCCCAGCGCGTGCAGGGCACGGCCGACGTTGCTGTAGTGCATGGCCAGGTGATCGCGCATGACCTCGATCACCTGGGTGGGCTTCTGAGCGGAGTTTCCCGAGTCAAGGTAGACCAGCGGCCTGCCGCCGGGCAGCTCCCGGGAGAGGACGGGGAAGTCCTTCCTGATCCTCTCCACGTCAAAGCCTGTGCTCATTACGCAGATGCCTTCGTGTATGCCTCGTAGCCCTCGGCCTCGAGCTTGTCGGCGAGCTCCGGTCCACCCTGCTCCACGATGCGTCCCGCGGCGAAGACGTGGACGAAGTCCGGCTTCACGTAGCGCAGGATGCGGGTGTAGTGGGTGATGAGCAGCACGCCGGTCTCGCCGGAGGAGCGGAAGCGGTTGATGCCCTCGGAGACCACGCGCAGCGCGTCGACGTCCAGGCCGGAGTCGGTCTCGTCGAGGACGGCGATCTTCGGCTTGAGCAGCTCGAGCTGGAGGATCTCGTGGCGCTTCTTCTCGCCGCCGGAGAAGCCCTCGTTCAGGTTGCGCTGGGCGAAGGCGGCGTCGATGGACAGGGCGTCCATGCCGGTCTTCAGGTCCTTGGCGAACTGGCGGAGCTTGGGAGCCTCGCCGCGCATGGAGGTGACCGCGGTGCGCAGGAAGTTGGAGACGCTGACGCCGGGGACCTCGACCGGATACTGCATGGCGAGGAACAGGCCCGCGCGGGCGCGCTCGTCGACCGTCATCTCCAGCAGGTCGGCGCCGTCCAGCAGGACCCGGCCACTGGTGATGGTGTATTTCGGGTGGCCCGCGATCGCGTAGGCGAGCGTGGACTTGCCCGAGCCGTTGGGGCCCATGATGGCGTGGGTCTCGCCGGCCTTCACGGTCAGGTTGACACCGCGCAGGATTTCCTTGTCCCCGACGGCGACGTGCAGGTCATGGATTTCAAGGGTGGACCCCGAGGGGACTCGGCTCACATCAGACACTGTTATGACTCCTTCGAAAGCGAGACGAGGACGTCATCGCCGTCGATCTTTACTCGGTATACGGGAACGGGCTTGTTGGCGGGCGGGCCCGTGGGCTTGCCCGAGCGGAGGTCGAAGCAGGAGCCGTGCAGCCAGCACTCCAGGGTGCCTTCGTAGACCTCGCCCTCGCTGAGCTTCACCTCGGCGTGGGAGCACACGTCGTGCAGGGCGAAGACCTCTTCACCCTGGCGGACCAGGGCGATCGGGGTCTCCCCCACCTCTAGGCCGATCACACCGTCATCGGGGATGTCGGCCAGCTTGCAGACTTTCTCGAAGGTCACTTTTCGAGCTCCGCCTCAACCTTGGCGAGCACCCGCTCACGGAGTTCGGGAAGCTCGATCTTCTCCAGGAGCTGCGCGAAGAAGCCCCGGATGACCAGGCGGCGCGCGTCCTCGAACGGGATGCCGCGGGCCTGGAGGTAGAAGATGTGCTCGTCGTCCAGGCGTCCGGAGGCGCTGGCGTGACCGGCCCCGGCGACCTCACCGGTGAGGATCTCCAGGTTCGGCACCGAGTCGGCGCGGGCGCCGTCGGTGAGCAGCAGGTTGCGGTTCAGCTCGTAGGTGTCGGTGCCCTCGGCCTCGACCCTGATGATGACGTCGCCGATCCACACCGCGTGGGCGTCCTGACCCTGCAAAGCGCCCTTGTAGGCGACGTTGCTCTTGCAGTTCGGCTGGGAGTGGTCCACCAGCAGGCGGTGCTCCAGGTGCTGGCCGGCGTCCACGAAGTAGAGGCCGATCAGCTCGGCGTCGCCGCCGGGTCCCGCGTAGGAGACCGACGGTGAGAGCCGTACCAGGTCGCCGCCGAGGGTGACCACGAAGCTGCGGAAGGTCGCGTCCTTGGCGAGCTGGGCGTGGTGATGGGAGACGTGCACGGTGTCGTCGGCCCAGTCCTGCAGGCTGACGACCTTGAGCGTGGCGCCCTCGCCCACGACGAACTCGACGTTGTCGGCGTAGACCGCGCTGCCCTGGTGGTCCAGGACGACCACGGCCTCGGCCATCGGCTCAAGCTTGACGACCGTGTGGCCGTAGGCGTGGCCCTCACCGGATCCGGTGAAGGTGATCACGGTCGGCTTGGAGGCGACGACCTCGCGCGCCACCGTGAGCACGGTGGCCTTCTCGAAGGCGGCGTAGGCCTGGGCGCTGACCCGGTCGGCGGGCACGTAGGCCTTGCCGAGCCGCTGGTCGTCGCGGCCCACGGTCTCCACCGTGACCTCGGGGGCGGCGTCCACGTGGACGGCCACGCTCCCGGAGGTCGCGGCACCGCTGTGCAGACCCTTGAGGCGGGAGAGCGGGGTGAACCGCCACTCCTCTTCGCGGCCGGTCGGGACCGCGAAGTCCTCCACGTTGTACGAGGCCTTCTCGTGGAGTGTCGACAGAGGTTTGGTTTCGAGGCCCATCAGCCGACGGCCCCTTCCATCTGCAGCTCGATCAGGCGGTTCAGCTCGAGGGCGTACTCCATCGGGAGCTCACGCGCGATCGGCTCGACGAAGCCGCGCACGATCATCGCCATCGCCTCGTCCTCGCCCAGACCGCGGCTCATCAGGTAGAAGAGCTGGTCGTCGGAGACCTTGGAGACCGTGGCCTCGTGTCCCATGGAGACGTCGTCCTCACGCACGTCCACGTAGGGATAGGTGTCGGAGCGGCTGATCTGGTCGACCAGCAGCGCGTCGCACTTGACGGTGCTGGCGCTGCCGTACGCGCCCTCCTCGATCTGGACCAGACCGCGGTAGGAGGTGCGGCCGCCGCCACGGGCGACGGACTTGGAGATGACGCTGGAGCTGGTGTGCGGCGCGAGGTGCACCATCTTGGAGCCGGCGTCCTGGTGCTGGCCCTCGCCCGCGAAGGCGACGCTCAGCGTCTCACCCTTGGCGTACTCGCCCATGAGGTAGACGGCCGGGTACTTCATGGTGACCTTGGAGCCGATGTTGCCGTCGACCCACTCCATGGTCGCGTGCTCGTAGGCCACGGCGCGCTTGGTGACCAGGTTGTAGACGTTGTTCGACCAGTTCTGGATGGTCGTGTAACGGCAGCGGGCGCCCTTCTTCACGATGATCTCCACGACCGCGCTGTGCAGCGAGTCGGAGGAGTAGATCGGCGCCGTACAGCCCTCGACGTAGTGGACGTAGGAGTTCTCGTCCACGATGATCAGGGTCCGCTCGAACTGGCCCATGTTCTCGGTGTTGATCCGGAAGTAGGCCTGGAGCGGAATCTCCACGTTGACGTTCGGCGGCACGTAGATGAAGCTGCCACCGCTCCACGTGGCCGTGTTCAGGGCGGCGAACTTGTTGTCGCCGACCGGGATCACGGTGCCGAAGTATTCCTTGAAGAGCTCTTCGTGCTCCTTGAGCGCGGTGTCGGTGTCGACGAAGATGACACCCTTGTCCTCAAGGTCCTTCTGGATCTGGTGGTAGACGACCTCGGACTCGTACTGGGCGGCGACGCCGGCGACCAGGCGCTGCTTCTCCGCCTCCGGGATGCCAAGCTTGTCATAGGTGTTCTTGATGTCATCGGGCAGCTCTTCCCAGGAAGCGGCCTGCTTCTCGGTGGAGCGCACAAAGTATTTGATGTTGTCGAAGTCAATGCCGCTGAGGTCGGAACCCCAGTTGGGCATGGGCTTCTTGCCGAACAGGCGCAGGCCCTTCAGACGGAGCTCCAGCATCCACTCCGGCTCGTTCTTGAGAGCGGAGATGTTGCGGACGACCTCCTCGGACAGGCCACGACGTGCTGTGGAACCAGCGAGGTCCGAGTCGGCCCAGCCGAACTTATAATTCCCGAGGCCTTCCAGCTCCGGGCGGTCGGTGACAGTCACCTTCCGGTCTCCTTACTCAATGTGTCGATCGTTTCGTGGATTGCTGACGACTGCCCCGGCCCCGATGCCTGCGAGCTCGTCCTACGCTCTTTCGCACCCGGCTCGGTCGTTCTGTGGGGGCTGACGTGAGTGGTGCATACGCCGTCGCCGTGGGCGATGGTCGCGAGCCGCTGCACGGGAGTGCCGAGGATCTGCGCGAACGCCTCCGTCTCGGCCTCACAGAGCTGCGGGAACTCCGCGGCCACGTGCGCCACCGGGCAGTGGTGCTGGCACAGCTGCTCGCCACCGAGGCTTGCCTTGCTCGCCGAGGCGGCGTAGCCCTCGGCCGACAGTGCCTCGGCCAGGACGCGAACCCGCTGGTCGACGGGGACCTCGCTCATCTCCGGCCGCAGGCGCTCGACGAGAGCCGACACCTGTGACCGCGCGAACTCGGCCACGGCCTCCTCGCCCACACGCTCGGCGAGGAAACGCAGCGCGCTTCCCGCGAGCCCATCGTAGGCGTGCTCGAAGGCGCTCCGCCCGGCATCGGTGATGACGAACATCTTCGCCGGACGTCCGCGTCCGCGCTGGCCGCGGGGCCTCGCCGTACGGACCTCGGTCAGGCCGTCGACGAGCAACGCGTCCAGATGGCGGCGGACGGCGGCGGGGGTCAGACCGAGCCGTTCGCCGAGGGAGGCGGCGGTGATGGGTCCGTGCTCCAGGATGAGCCGGGCGACACGCGCACGCGTGCTCCGCTCGGCGGACACGCCGGAGAGCCGCACGACGGCGGTCTCCTCGGTGCCCGGCATCTCGGTCACGTATTTCACAACATCAGTGTGCCTTAATTGCTTCCCGGGTGACAACCGGTATCGGACCCCCCGGGAATGCGGTTTGTCACGCAGGTAAGCCTTACCTAACCTGCGGAAACGCTCTTCGGCGACCACCGCAGACCGACGAAGGCGACGACGGCCGCGAGGGTGAACCCGGCCAGGACCAGAGCCATCGGCAGCACCGAACCGCCGCCGCCGATCCCCACCAGCGGGGCCGCGACCGCACCGATCGCGAACTGCAGCACGCCGGTCAGCGCCGAGGCGCTCCCGGCGATCTGCTGGGGCTGTCCGGCCAGCGCGAGCGCGCCGCTGCCCGGCAGGACGAAGCCCGCGCCGCACATCATCACGAACAGCGCGGCGATCAGCACCCACAGGGGCAGGTCGAACAGGGCCGTGGCGAGCAGTGCCACGGCTCCGATCGCGTTGAGGAACAGCCCGATGAGGATCAGCCGCTCGGGGGTCATCCTGCGACCGGCGAGACGGCCGCCGATCTGCGCGGTGATGGTCAGGCCGAAGGAGTTCAGCGCGAACACCAGGGAGAAGGTCTGCGGCGAGGCGCCGTACACCTCCTGGAGCACGAACGGCGAGCCGGAGATGTAGGCGAACAGGCCGCCGAAGCCCAGGCCGCCGGCCAGCGCGCTGGCCATGAAGGAGCGGTGCCGGAGCAGGTGGCCGAAGGTGACGAGGGTGTGCTTGAGCCCGCCGCCCTCGCGCCGGTCGGACGGGAGCGTCTCCCGGACCCAGAACATCGCGGCGGCCAGCAGGAGGAGTCCCGCGACGCTGAGCGAGACGAAGACGCCGCGCCAGGAGGTGTGGTTGAGCAGCTGCGCGCCCGCGATCGGGGCCAGGATCGGCGCGAGGCCGCTGACGAGCATGAGGGTGGCGAAGATGCGGGCGATGGCCGCGCCCTCGTAGAGGTCACGGACGACCGCGCGGACGATCACCAGCGCGGCGCCGCCCGCGATGCCCTGGAGCAGGCGGAACCCGACCAGCCCGTACACCGAGGGCGAGAACGCGCACAGCAGGGAGGCGACGGCGTAGGCCGCGATGCCGAGCAGCAGTGGCGTCCGCCGGCCGCGCACGTCGCTGAGCGGGCCCGCGATGACCTGTCCCACGGCGACGCCGATGAGACACGCGGTCAGGGTGAGCTGCACCTCCGCCTGTCCGGTGGCCATCTCCCCGGCGATGGCGGGCAGCGCGGGCAGGTACATGTCGATCGAGAGGGGACCGATCGCCGACAGCGCGCCCAGGATGAGCAGCAGTCCCCTGCGCCGTGTGATCGGCGCGACCTCCGGCGCGATGACGGCCGCAGTCATACCCGATCCCCTTTTCCTCGCAGGCCACGATGGGCCCACGAGGGCCAGAGGGTCTAAACCACAACCGGGTCATCCGAATTCCTTAGTAACGGAAATTTCGGTAAAAATACCTATATGTGACGCTCGAGCGGGTGGAGGAGCGGGAGCGGCGACGCCCGCCACCCGGGTGTCCGGGCACCGGACCGGCGGGACGGCGGGCGGCCCGGCGCGGCCGCGCTCCCAGGTCGGAGGCCCCGGAGGGCCGAAGGTTTCCGCGGGATCCGGCCGGAGTCCTCCGCCGCCGGAAACCGGGCAGGCGCCGGACTCCGGCCGGATCCCGACCGGTGGTCCGGGCGCGTGACCGGCACGGGCAGTCCCTAAACTCGTGGTCATGGAGTCCCCAGCCGTCGAGATCATCGATCTGGTCAAGAGATACGGCCGAACGACCGCGATCGACGGCCTCACCTTCAGTGCCGCCCGCGGCGCGGTCACCGCGATCCTCGGCCCCAACGGCGCGGGCAAGACCACGACCGTCGAGATCTGCGAGGGGTTCCGGCGAGCCGACGGCGGCACCGTGAACGTGCTCGGGCTCGACCCCTCCAGGGCGGAGCTGCGGGCGAAGGTCGGGGTGATGCTCCAGGCGGGCGGCGTGCCTCCGGCGATGCGCTGCGGAGAGTGGCTGCGCCTGATGAGCCGTTTCCACGCCAGCCCCCTGGACCCGGCTGCGCTGCTGGATCGCCTGGGACTGACGGAGCACGCCCGCACGCCGTACCGGAGGATGTCCGGCGGCCAGCAGCAGCGGGTGTCGCTGGCCGCGGCCGTCATCGGCCGCCCCGAGCTGGTCTTCCTCGACGAGCCCACCGCGGGCCTGGACCCGCAGGCCAGGCACGCCTGCTGGGAACTGGTGAGCGACCTGCGCACCGCCGGGGTCTCGGTGGTGCTCACCACCCACCACATGGACGAGGCGGAGAAGCTCTCCGACCAGATCGTGATCATCGATCACGGCAGGGTCGTGGCCGAGGGCACGCCCACCTCGCTGACCGGCGCCGAGCGGCAACTGCGCTTCCGCGCCCGGCCCGGGCTCTCCCTGGACGAGCTGCTCGCCGCGCTGCCGGGCGGCAGCGCGGCCAAGGAGTCGCCGTCGGGGCACTACATCATCGAGGGACAGGTCGGGCCCGAGCTCCTGGCGACCGTGACCACCTGGTGCGCCGCCGAGGGCGTCACCGCCGACGACCTGAGCATCGAGCGCCGCACCCTGGAGGACGTCTTCCTCGAACTGACCGGCCGTGAGCTCCGATGACGCTCCCCTCCCGCCCCTCTCACCGCCGAGTGCGGCCCGTTCATCGACGGGCCCGGCCCGCGCCAGACCGCAGGAGACCACAGTGACGACCCTGGACTTCGCACCCGCCCCGGGTGCCGCACCGCTCCACCGGATGGTGCTGGCGCAGGCGGGCGCGGAGATCCGGTCCATGCTCCGCAACGGCGAGCAGCTCCTGCTCACAATGATCATTCCGGTGCTGCTGCTCGTCGGCTTCTCGGCCGCCCCGCTGGTGGACGTCGGCGGCGGCTCCCGGGTGGACTTCATGACCCCCGGCGTGCTCGCGCTGGCCGTGATGTCCACGGCCTTCACCGGGCAGGCCATCGCGACCGGCTTCGAGCGCCGGTACGGCGTGCTGAAACGGCTGGGCGCGACCCCGCTGTCGCGGACCGGGCTCATGCTGGCCAAGACCCTCGCGGTGGTCGCCGTGGAGATCATCCAGGTGGTGGTCCTCAGCGGGGTGGCGATCGCCCTGGGCTGGCGTCCCGCGAGCTCCCCCCTGGCCGTGGTCTCCCTGATCCTGCTGATCCTGCTGGGCACCGCCGCGTTCAGCGGTCTGGGCCTGCTGATGGCGGGCACCCTGCGCGCGGAGGCCACGCTCGCCGGGGCCAACCTCGTCTACCTGGTGCTGCTCGGCTGCGGCGGGGTCGTCTTCCCGCTCTCGAAGTTCCCGGAGTCGGTGCGGCCGGTGCTGGAGGCGCTGCCGATCTCCGCGCTGACCGGCGGGCTCCGCTCGGTCCTGACCGACGGCGCCGGGCTGCCGCTGGCCGCGGTGGCCATCCTCGCGGCCTGGGCCGCGGTGTCACTTTTCATTACTTCGCGAACTTTTCGCTGGGAATGATCAACACGCCTTAGCATCCTCCGAGTGATCATCACCGAAACGCGATCTTCATCCGTATCGGCGACACGACATTCGGGGCGAATGTGGCCGAGTCTGGCCATGGGGATTGTTGCCACGCTTGTCGCCGTCGCCGGCTCGTCAACGGTCTCCCAGTCATCCGACGAACTGGCCACTCTCAGCGCGGCCGGCCGGAGCGCGGGCGGGCTCTGGGAGCTGGCCATGAACATCGACGGGCACTTCCTGCCCTACTACGGCTTCATGCACCTGTGGCTGGAGTTCGGCCAGGCGCAGTGGTGGCTGCGGCTGCCCTCGGCGATCGCGACGGGCGTGGCCACCGCGCTCATCGCCGATCTGGGACGGCGGCTGCACTCCCTGCCCGCCGGCCTGGCCGCGGCGGCCGTCTACGTGTTCGTGCCCTCGGTCTCCTACCACGGGCAGAACATCCGCTCCTACGCGTTCGCGGCCGCCGCCACGGTCCTGGCCATCTGGGCGCTGCACCGGGCCGCGGAGGAGCCCGAACGGCCCGGCGGCTGGTGGAGATACGCGGCGGCCGTCGCGCTGCTCGGCTGCACCCAGGTGTTCGCGCTGCTCGTGCTGGCCGCCCACCTGCTCGCCGTGGCGCTGTACGACAGGAGCCTCCTGAGGAGGATGCTGCCGAGCATGGCCCTCGGGTGCCTTCCCGGAGCGGCCTGGGTCGTGATCGGCTTCAACGAACGGCACGCGATCAGCTGGATCACGATGCCCGGCCCGGACGTGTTCCTGGCGCTGCCCAAGATGGTGGGGGGCACCTCGCTCGCGGGGTGCGTCCTGCTGGTCCTGGCGCTGTCCGCCCTGTTCCTGTGGCGGCGGCTCCGCGCCGACCGGCTCTGGATGACGGCTCTGGCCGGCTGGGCCGTCCTGCCGCCCCTCCTGCTGTTCACCCTGTCCCACCTGGTCTCCCCGATCTACGTCGACCGCTACCTGTTCGCGACGGTGCCCGCCTACGCGCTGCTGGCCGGGATCGCCCTGGCCTCGGTGCCCCACGTGCTCACCGCCCTCACGCTGACGGGCTTTCTGGCCGCGGGGCTGCCGGGGCAGCTCGACCTCCGCGGGGAGGACGGCCACCACGAGAACTTCCCCCGGGCGGTGCGGGTCATCACGGGCGAGGCCCGCCCCGGAGACGCGATCATGTACGGACGGTCCTCGCTGCGGGAGGGCTTCCGCTACTACGGCGGGGCGAGCCTCCCCGACGACGTGCTGCTCCTGGGCGGCGACCCCCTGCCGGAGTCCTTCGGCTATCCGGAACGGACCGACGTCGCCGCGGCCGTCGGCGGGGTCGAACGGGTCTGGGTGATCTGGCGGGGCGCCCCCGAGGCGGGCTCTCGCATCGACAAGGTCATCACCCTGGTCGGGGAGGGGTTCGTCCGCGACAGGGCATGGCGGACGGGACGGGTGCCCGGTATGACCGTGGCGCTCTACACCCGGCGGGCATGACCGCGAGGCCCCGCGGGAGACGACCGTGACACTCCATGGTCGTGGTGCCGTCCGCGGCGGTGGGGTCGTCTCACATGACGGACATCGCCCAGGAAATGGCACCCTCCATGAGTAAGGTCGGAACGACAGTAAGGTCTGAACCACCGCATTGCACCTGGCACCGAGGAGTCCCGTGACCGCCCAAGCCCTGGACGGGCCCGCCGAGCCGTACGAGCCCGGACTGCCCAGGCCCGGAGCGCTGCTGCGCGCCGCGTCCGACGCCATCCCGCCGTCCGGGCTGGTGCTGCTGGCCATCCTGTCCGTGCAGGTGGGCGCGGGATTCGCCAAGGACCTGTTCTCCCAGCTGCCGCCGAGCGCGGTGGTGTTCCTGCGGATCGCGATGGGCGCGCTGATCATGGGCGTGGTCGCCCGGCCCCGGCTGAAGGGGCTGACCAGGGCAGACCTCGGGGCGGGCGTGGCGTTCGGCGTGACGCTGGGCGTGATGAACCTGTCGTTCTACGAGGCCCTGGCGCGGCTGCCCATGGGCATCGCCGTGGCGATCGAGTTCCTCGGCCCGCTCGGCGTGGCGGTGGCCGCCTCGCGCCGCCGCATGGACCTGCTCTGGGTCGTGCTGGCCGGGTCGGGCGTGGTGATGCTGGCCCCGTGGGGGACGGCGACCTCCCGGATCAGCTGGGCCGGGATCGGGTTCGCGCTGGTCGCGGCGGTCTGCTGGGCGGGTTACATCCTGCTGTCGGCCTCGGTGGGCGGGCGTTTCCCCGGCACGACCGGCCTCTCCTTCGCGATGATCGTGTCGTTCCTGGTGATCGCCCCCGTGGGGATCACCACCGGTGGGGCCGACCTGCTCCAGCCGGAACTGCTGCTGATCGGGCTCGGGGTGGGCCTGCTGTCATCGGTCATCCCCTACTCCATCGAGCTGGAGGCGCTGCGCAGGATGCCCAAGCGGGTGTTCGGCATCCTGATGAGCCTGGAGCCCGCGGTGGCCGCGATCGTCGGCCTGCTCGTGCTGGGTGAGGTGCTCGAGGTGCGCGAGTGGGCCGCCATCGGCTGCGTGGTCATCGCCAGCGTGGGCGCGACCCGCAGCACCCGCTGACCGTCGGCGTGGCCGGGACCCGCTGCGCCCGCCGGCCGTCGACGTGGAGCCGCCGGCCGGCCGCGGGGCCGCGCGTCCCCCTCGTGGTCACGGATGACGTGGCAGACGCCGGCCGGTCGCGCCGCGTCGGGGACTACTGCGGGGGCCGGGCCCAGATTCCCCGGACGTGCTGGATGTGGTCGCGCATCAGCTGCTCGGCGGCGTCCGCGTCGCCGGCCGCGAGCAGCTCCAGCAGATCGAGGTGCTCGCGGGCGGAGTCGGGGAGACGGCCCCGCTGATGGAGGGCGGACAGGCCGTACAGCCGGGCCCGCTTGCGCAGGTCGCGCACCACCTCCACGAGGTGGACGTTGCCCGCCAGCGCCAGGAGCTCCACGTGGAAGCGGAGGTCGGCGTCGACGTAGGCGAGCAGGTCGCCGCGTTCCGCCGCGTCGACGATCTCCTGAGCCACCGGGCGGAGCAGGTCGAAGCTCTCCGCGCGGTCCGTGCCGGCCAGCCGGGCCACCGTGGGCACCTCGATGAGCCTGCGGATCTCGGTGAGCTCGTCCAGGTCGCGGTCGGACATCTCGGTGACCCGGAAGCCCTTGTTGCGCACCGCCTCGACCAGGCCCTCCTTGGTCAGGTCGAGCATCGCCTCGCGCACCGGGGTCGCCGAGACCCCGAACTGGGCGGCCAGCACCGGCGCCGAGTAGACCGTGCCCGGCCTCATCTCACCGGTGATCAGTGCCGCCCTCAGCGCGTGAGCCACCTGCTCCCGCAGGCTCTGCCGCTCGCTCACGACCGGCAGGTCGAGCCGGTTGTCCGCCGAAGAACTCATGCCGGCGCCTCTCATCTCGCTCACGTCCACGCCTCGTAGGCGGCGGCCGCCACCACCAGGTCCTCCCAGGCCATGCCCACGCTCTTGAACACCCTGGGGCCCGGGCCCGGGGGCACGGCACCGGTGACCAGTTCCCGGAGGTTTCCAGCGAGATGACCATCGGTGATCGTACCGTTCCGCAACGGGATGATCAGATCCCCTGCCTCGGCCAGGGCGGCGCCGCGGGCTTCGACGAAAACGGTGGCACGGGCGACGAGATCATCGTCGATCTCCCGGGCGTCCGGCTCGTGGGAGCCGATCGCGACCACGGTCGCATCGTCGCGGACGAGCCTACCGTCGAACAGGGGCACCCTGGCGCTCGTACAGCAGGCGATGAGATCGGCCTGCCCGAGACCGGCCACGGTGTCCGCCCGGAGCCCTTCGTCCGCGCACCGCCCGGCGAACGCCTCCGCCCTCCCCCGATCCCCGGCGATCACGATCACCCGGTCCACGGGGCGGACCGCGCGGAAGGCCTCGACGTGTCCCCACGCCTGCGGGCCCGTGCCGAACACCGCCATCGTCGCGGCGCCGGGTCCGGCCAGGTGCCGTACGGCGAGCGCGGAGACGGCCGGGGTGCGCAGCGAGGTCAGCGCCACGCCGTCCAGTGTGGCCAGCGGAGCCAGGGTCTCCCCGTCCATGAGCAGGTAGGTGCCCTGGATCCGGGGCAGCCCGCGCGAGGGATTGGCCGGGGCGACTGCGGCGATCTTGATTCCCACGTGACGGCCCCACGCGGCGGGCATCAGCAGCAGCTGTCCGGCGGGGACCTCCACGACGGGCCGCCGCGGTGTCTCCTCGGGGTCGAGCCCGCCGCGCAGCGCGTCCTCCAGCACCTGTACGGCCCGCGCCATCGGCACCAGCTCGCGCAGGGCCTCCCCGTCGAGGTACGGCAGGCCGCTCACCGGAGGGTGAACCCGGTGCCCACCGGGTCGCGCGGGTCGAGGGCGAACCGGTGGTCCCCCGTGCGGTAGGCCATGCCCTCCACCTCGGCGACGACCCCCTCGTCGGTCACCTCGGCCACCCGGGCGCGGAAGGAGGTGCCCACGATGCTCTCGTGGACAAGCGTGCCGGTGAAGCCGTCGTCGTGCAGCAGCGCCAGCCGGGCCGCGGTGCCCGACCCGCAGGGCGAGCGGTCCACCTCTCCGTCGGCGAAGACCGTCACGTTGCGCTGGTGGCCGGGGCCCAGCTCGTCGTGGAAGATGACACCGTAGATCCCGGAGAGCCGGTCGTCGCCCGGATGCCTGGCGGCGGGGTGATCGGCCAGGGCTGCCTTGATCGCCCGGCCGAGCGCGATCAGCTCGGTGAGATGCTCGGGGACCACGCTCAGCCCGAACGCCGCGGCCGGAACCGAGGCGTAGAGGGCTCCGCCGTACGCGACGTCGACGGTGATCCCGGGGACGCCGGAGACGGGGTCCAGCCGGATGCCTCGCGCGAGCACGTAGGAGGGGACGTTCCTGAAGGTGACGGCCTCGATCCGGCCCGCCACGCAGCGGACCCTGGCCGTCACCCTGCCGGAGGGGACGTCGACGACCACGTCGGTCTCCCCGTCGGGATCGGCCTTGACCAGCCCGCTGTCCACGGCGTACACACCGAGGGCGATGGTGCCGTGGCCGCAGGCGGTGGAGTAGCCGTCCTTGTGCCAGAACAGCACGCCGAGATGGGCGCCGGGGTCGTCCGGAGGGACGAGGAAGCAGCCGTACATGTCCGCGTGCCCGCGCGGCTCGTGGCAGAGCAGCCGCCGCACGGCGTCGATCTCCGGAGCCCTCGCCGCCTCGCGGCGCTCCAGCACCGTGTCACCGGCGATGCCCGGCACCCCGGCGACGACGATCCGGAACGGCTCCCCCGCGGTGTGGTAGTCGATTGTCTCGATCATCCTGGGTCCTTCCAGCGTGGAGACCTCTGGTTTCGGCCGCAGGGAGGCTGTGGCGAGGAGGTCACGTGCCTCCGTTCCGCCGCACTCCGCCGAGGTAGGCCTCGACCACCCGGGCGTCCTCGCGGAGCTCGGCGGCGGGGCCGTCGAGCACGCACTCGCCGTTCTCGATGACGTACCCCCGGTTGGCGATCTTGAGCGCGACGGTCGCGTTCTGCTCGACGAGCAGCACCGAGGTGCCGTCCGCGTTGATACCGGCGATCAGCTCCATGACCGAGGCGACCACCAGCGGGGCCAGGCCCATCGAGGGCTCGTCGAGCAGCAGCAGGCTGGGCCCGGTGACCAGTGCCCGGCCGATGGCCAGCATCTGCTGCTCGCCGCCGGAGAGCGTGCCGCCGTGCTGGCCGCGCCGCTCGGCCAGGCGGGGCAGCAGCTCGTAGACGCGCTCGATCCGCCTGCGGATCTCGGCCTGGTCTCGGATGAGATAGCCGCCGAGCTGCAGGTTCTCATGCACGGTGAGCGTACTGAAGATCTTGCGGCCCTCGGGGACGTGCACCAGGCCGCTTGCGGTGATCTTGTGCGGCTTCTCCCTGGTGATGTCCTTGCCGTCAAAGACGATCTTTCCGGCGCTGGGCCGCACCAGGCCGGAGGCCGCCGCCAGCGTGGTGGTCTTGCCCGCGCCGTTGTTGCCCAGCAGGGCGACGATCTCTCCCTTCGCGACGGTGAGGGACAGGCCGCGCAGCGCGTGCACGCCGTCGTAGTGGACGTCGAGTCCGTGGATCTCAAGCATGGGCGTCGCTCCCGAGGTAGGCCTCGATGACGGCCGGGTTCTCGCGGACGTCCTCGGGGCGGCCGTCGGCGATCTCCTTGCCGAAGTTCAGCACGACCACGCGTTCGGAGACCTCCATGACCAGGCCCATGTCGTGCTCGATGAGCACGATGGCCACACCCAGCCCCTGGATGCGCCGGATCAGGTCGAGCATCTCCTCCTTCTCGCCGTGGTTGAGCCCGGCCGCGGGCTCGTCGAGCAGCAGCAGGTCGGGACGGCGGGCGAGCGCCCTGGCGATCTCCGTACGGCGCTGCTCGCCGTAGGGCAGGTTGCGGGCGGCTCCGTACCGGTCGCCGCGCAGGCCGACGAAGTCCAGCCAGTGGTGGGCCTGCTCGGTGCACTCGCGCTCGGAGCGGCGGTAGCGGGGGGTGTGCAGCAGGGCGTCGAGGACGCTCTGCCGCAGCCACAGGTGCGATCCGGCCCGCACGTTGTCCAGGACCGACAGCTCGCCGAACAGACGCAGGTTCTGGAACGTCCGCGCGACGCCGAGGCCCGCGACGGCCGACGGTCTCAGCCCGAGAAGGTTCTTGTCCCGCAGGGTGATCCGGCCCGAGGTCGGTCGGTAGAAACCGGTGACGCAGTTGAAGGCCGACGTCTTGCCCGCGCCGTTGGGCCCGATGACGGAGACGATCTCCGCCTCGTCCACCGAGAACGAGAGCCCGTCGATGGCCGCCAGCCCGCCGAAGGACAGGCGCAGGTCCTCCACGCTCAGCAGGCTCACGAGACCTCCTTGGAACGGGCGGGCCAGAGCCCCTGCGGGCGCAGGAGCATGACGATGATGAGAAGGATGCCGAACAACAGGAAACGGTAGTCGGCGAGGCCGCGGAGGACCTCCGGCAGGAGGCTGATCACGACGGCGCCGATGACGACGCCGGGCATCGAGCCCATGCCGCCGAGGACGACGGCCATCAGGACCAGCGCGGACTGCAGGAAGGTGAAGCTCCCCGGGGAGATCGCCGACAGCTGGGAGGCGAACAGGACGCCGGCCAGGCCGCCCCAGACGGCTCCGGCGATGTAGGCGGCGAGCTTGACGCGGTAGGTGTGCACGCCCATGGCCTCGGCGGCGTCCTCGTCCTCCCGGACGAAACGCCAGGCCCGGCCGAGCCGGGAGCGGCCCAGGCGGGCCGCGCCGAGGACGGCCAGCGAGACGACGACCACGGTGACGTAGTAGAAGAGCACTTTGTTCTCGACCAGGTGCGGGATGCCGTAGATCCCCGAGGGCCCGCCGGTGACGTCCAGGTTGTTGGCGGTGATCCGGATGATCTCGCCGAAGCCCAGGGTCACGATGGCGAGATAGTCGCTGCGGAGCCGGAGGGTGGGCGCGCCGATGATGATCCCGGCGATGACCGTGACCACGATGACGATGGGCACGGTGGCCAGCAGCGGCAGGTCGAAGCGGGTGGCGAGCACGCCGCTGGTGTACGCGCCGACCGCGAAGAAGGCCACGTAGCCGAGATCGAGCAGGCCGCAGTAGCCGACCACGATGTTCAGCCCGGCGGCGAGCATCACGGCGATGGCCGCGCTGGTCATGATCGACAGTGCGTACGGCGTGGCGTCGACGAAGGGCGCAAGGAGCGCGATCAGCAGGCCGGCGGTCCCGGCCCACTTGTTCCGCATCAGCCTCGACGCCCGGGTCGGGGGCTTGTCCGTGCCGAGACGGCGGACCTTGGTCGTGCTCATACGCGTTCCGTGACGCGCTCGCCGAGCAGGCCCGTGGGCCGCACGGTCAAGAACAGGATCAGCACCCCGAAGGCGAACACGTCACGCCATTCGCCGCCCAGCCAGTACGTGCCGAACGACTCCAGCAGCCCGAGCAGCAGCCCGCCGAGCATCGTGCCGGGGATGTTGCCGATCCCGCCGATGACCGCGGCGGTGAAGGCCTTGAGCCCGATCAGGAAGCCCATCATGAAGTCGATCTTCCCGTAGTAGGCCCCGGCCATCACCCCCGCGGCCCCGGCCAGAGCCGAGCCGACGAAGAAGGTCCGGGAGATCACCGAGTTCACGTTGATGCCCATCAGCGCGCTGGTGCGCGGATCCAGCGCGATGGCCCGCATCGCCCGGCCCTCCCGGGTCCGGGTGACCAGCAGGTTGAGAGCGATCATGAGCACGACGGCCACGCCCATGAGGACGAGCTGCTGGAGGGTCAGCCGGGCGCCGAGCACCTCCATCGCCGTGCCGCCGAGCCGGACCGGGTAGACCTGCGGGTCGGCGCCGGCCACGGCGCGCATGCCGTACTCCAGGGCGAAGGACGCGCCGACGGCGGTGATCAGCAGGGAGAGCCGGGGCGCGCGGCGCAGTGGCCGGTAGGCGATCCGCTCCAGCGCCACCCCGGCCAGGCCGGTGACCACCATGGTCGCCAGGAGCACCACGAGCAGCAGCGGCAGGGCCATGGAGGGGGAGACGCCGCCGACCGCTCCGAGGATGGCGAAGCCGACGAACGCGCCGAGCATGTACAGGTCGCCGTGGGCGAAGTTGAGCAGCTTGATGATCCCGTAGACCATGCTGTAGCCGAGGGCCACCAGGGCGTAGAACGAGCCGACGAACAGGCCGTTCCAGACGAGCTGGGTCACGCGGCGGCCTCCTTCACCGGCCGGGGAGGCAGGGCGGCGGCGAGGGCGCCGATGAGGGCGGCGTGTCCGCCGGTACCCTCATCGACCGCCCACGTGACCGGGACGCACCTGATCATTTGAGGGCGTCCTGCAGGGCGAACTTGTCACCCTTGACGACGAGGATCTGGAAGCCGCCGCTGGCCAGGGTGTGCTCGGGGGTGAACTTCAGGGGCCCGGAGAACATCGGGAACCCGTCGATCGCCTCGAGCGCGGCGATGACCTTGGCGCCGTCGGTGCCACCCGCCTTGGTGACCGCCTCGGCGGCCAGTCGCACCGCGTCGTAGGCCTGGTTGGAGTAGGGGCCGGGGTCGGCGTTGTACTTCTTCTTGTAGGCCGCGATCCAGCCCTCCGCGCCCTCAAGCGTGTCGGGGGTCTGGGTCATCGTGGCGTAGACGCCCTCGGCGGCCTCGGCGCCGGCGATCTCCATCAGCTTGGGCGAGACCGAGCCGTCCCCGACCATGATCGAGCCCTTGTACCCGGCCTGGCGGAGCTGGCGTGCGATCAGCCCGCCCTCCTGGAAGTAGCCGGTCCAGTAGACGAAGTCGGGCTTCTTGTCGAGCACGTTGGTGATGTTGGCGCTGTAGTCGCTCTCCTTGGGCGTGACCGCCTCGGTGATCACGGGCTCGGCGCCGCCGGGGACCTCCAGCAGGGTCTGGGTGCGGACCGCGATGTCCTTGGAGTAGCTGGTGTTGTCGTGCATCAGCGCGACGCTCTTGGCGCCCTGCTTGGTGATCCACTTCTCCGCGGCCATGGCCTGCTGGGAGCCCGTGCCGTTGATCAGGAAGACGTGCTTGAGCTTCTGGTCGACCAGTTCCTGGGAGTTGGCGGCCGGAATGATCATCGGGATGTTCGCCTTGCCGAAGATCGGCAGGGTCGGTAGCGTCGCCCCCGAGCAGTAACCGCCCACGGAGAGGTCCACCTCCTCGGTGACCAGCTTGTTCGCCCCGGCGGCCGCCGACTGGGCGTCGCAGGCGTCGTCGGCGGTCTTCAGCTCCAGCTGGCGTCCGAGCACCCCGCCCTTGGCGTTGATCTCGTCGACCGCGAGCTGCGCCGCATTGCTCATATAAGGG
This sequence comes from Streptosporangium subroseum, assembly GCF_900188345.1. Taxonomy (GTDB): domain Bacteria; phylum Actinomycetota; class Actinomycetes; order Streptosporangiales; family Streptosporangiaceae; genus Streptosporangium; species Streptosporangium subroseum. The sequence continues at coordinate 74,797 of NZ_FZOD01000032.1, forward strand.
CCGATGGCGGCCTCACTGCCCGACTGCGGGATGAGCATCCCGAGGAGGATCGGACCGTCTTTCTTCGCCGCCTGGTCGCCGCTGTCACCGCCGCCGAGCAGACCCTGACCACATCCGGTGGCCAGGAGACCGAGAACGGCCAGGGAGGCGAGGGATTTCAAGGGGATGGCACGCATGTGCGGCTCCTCACATCGAATGATGTGTGACATTGCACTTTGCGTAGATGTGCGCGTCAAGGGTCGAAACAAGACCGTTAACGTTCATACACTGTTTCGCCGCATGTGACGGGGGCCACACGAGTGCCCTCGTATGCCCCCGGCCAGGCCGATCACGACTGTTCTCGGCCGTTCTTCGCCGAGCGGCCGAGAACGACCGTGAACCACCCGGCTCCGGCCGGGGATCCTCGATCTCCCAGGACCCCGCCGGCCGGTTCGTTGCGGATCTTCTCGACCCGCGCGTTCGACGCCGGACGGCGACGCCGGACGTGGCCCGATGGGAATCGGCCGGCGGAGTCCTGGAGGATCGGGGAGCGTGTCAGAGCAGGAAGCCCTCGGGGAAGGGGTCACGGGGATCGAGGAAGTACTGGGCGGTGCCGGTGACCCATGCTCGCCCGGTGATGGTCGGGACCACCGCGGGCAGGCCGGCGACCTCCGTCTCCTCGACGAGCCGCCCCACGAACCGGGTGCCGATGAACGACTCGTTCACGAAGTCGGTGTTCAGCGCGAGCTCGCCCCGGGCGTGGAGCTGGGCCATCCTGGCGCTGGTGCCGGTGCCGCAGGGTGAGCGGTCGAACCAGCCGGGATGGATCGCCATCGCGTGCCGCGAGTGCCCGGCGTCCGAACCCGGCGCCGTGAACTGCACGTGATGGCAGCCCCGGAAGCCGTCGTCCAGCGGGTGGACGGGCTCGTCCTGCTCGTTGATCGCACCCATGATCGCCAGACCCGCGTCGAGGATCTGCTGCTTGTGCGAGCGCTCGAACGGCAGGCCCACCGACTCGATCGGCAGGATCGCGTAGTAGTTGCCACCGTAGGCCAGGTCGTAGGTGACCTCGCCGATGCCCGCCACCTTGACCGTGCGGTCCAGGCCGGCGCTGAACGAGGGCACGTTGGTGATGGTCACGGCCATGGCGGCGCCGTCCTCGACCTGGACCTCGGCGACGACCAGTCCCGCGGGGGTGTCCAGCCGGATGACGGTGACCGGCTCGACGACCTCGACCATCCCGGTCTCCACCAGGACGGTGGCGACGCCGATGGTGCCGTGGCCGCACATGGGCAGGCAGCCGGAGACCTCGATGTAGAGCACGCCGTAGTCGGTGTCGGGCCGGGTGGGCGGCTGCAAGATGGCCCCGCTCATCGCGGAGTGGCCGCGCGGCTCATACATGAGCAGGGTCCGGAGGTGGTCCATCTCGGCCAGGAAGTGCTTCCTGCGCTCGGCCATGGTCGAGCCGGGGATGACTCCCACTCCCCCGGTGATCACACGGGTGGGCATGCCCTCGGTGTGGGAGTCCACCGCATGAAAGACCCTTTTTGTCCTCATTAATTCTCCTCGCGGGGGGTGACTGCTTTTCGAGCCTACGGTCGCTTTCTGGGTGAACGACCGCGGCACGGGGTTCGGAGCCGGAGGCGCCTCCTGAACCGGCGGCCGGGCGCGACGGGCGTCGTCCGCGGCCGTGCGGTCCGGGAACGATCGCCTAGCACAGGCCCTCGGCCAGGGCCTTCTCGGTGGCGGCGCGGACGGTGGCCTCCTGCTCGGCGATGAGCGGCAGTCGTGGCGGGCGACATGGACCGCCCCTGCGCCCGGCCAGATCCATGGAGAGCTTGATCGCCTGCACGAACTCGGGCTTGGAGTCCCAGCGCAGCAGCGGGTGCAGCGCGCGGTAGAGCGGGAGCGCGGTGGCCAGGTCCCCGGCCATGGCCGCCCGGTACAGGGCCACGGTGGAGGTGGGCAGCGCATTGGGGAAACCGGACACCCAGCCGACCGCGCCGGCCAGGGCCAGCTCCAGCAGCACGTCGTCCGCGCCGACCAGCACCTCCAGGCCGGGGGCGAGCTCGGCGATCTCGTAGATCCGGCGGACGTCGCCGCTGAACTCCTTGACCCCCACGATCAGCCCCTCTCCATGGAGCCGCGCGAGCAGCGCCGGGGTGAGGTCCACCTTGGTGTCGAAGGGATTGTTGTAGGCCACCACCGGCAGGCCCGCCTTGGCCACCTCGCGGTAGTGCTCCACCACGATCCGGTCGTCGGCCCGGTAGGCGTTCGGCGGGAGCAGCATCACCGCCTGGCATCCGGCGTCGCGGGCCTGCTCCGCCCAGCGACGTGCCTCCAGCGCGCCGTAGGCGGCGACTCCCGGCATGACCCGGTCCCCGCCGATGGCGGCGACCGCGGTCTCCACGACCGAGGCCCGCTCCTCGGGAGTCAGCGTCTGATACTCGCCCAGCGATCCGTTCGGCACCACGCCGTCGCACCCGGAGGCGACCAGCCACCGGCAGTGCTCGGCGTAGCCGTCCAGGTCGACAGAGAGATCCTCGCCGAGGGGCAGCGCGGTGGCCACCATCACGCCGTGCCAGGGCTTCGGGCGGGTCGTCATCGTCATCATCCTTCCAGTGGGGTCGGGCTCGGTGGAGCCCGAGGTGGCCGGGTCAGTCCGAGGGGGGCCGGGTCGACGCGGCGAGGTCGCCGAGCCTGATGGGCTGGGCGATCGGGCGCCGGGGCGCCGTGGGGTCCTCACCGGCGAGACACGCGACCGCGTAGCCGCATATCCGGCCCTGGCACCAGCCCATGCCGGGGCGTGCCAGCAGCTTGACGGAGCGCGCGTCGACGGCGCCCAGTTCCTGTGCCTCGCGCACGGCCGACAGGGGCACCTCCTCGCAGCGGCAGATCAGCGTGTCGTCGCGGAGCCACCGCATCCAGCCGGGCCGCACCGGGTAGGCGCTCTGCAGCGCCCGCGCGAAGGCGGCGAGCCTGTCCCTGCGCCGGGACAGCGCCGGATCGAGCGGCACCCGGCGGCCCAGGTCAGCGGCGGCGGCCCGGCCCGCGATGCGGCCCTCGACCTCGGCGAGCACGGCCCCGCCGACGCCGGTGGACTCCCCCGCCGCGTAGACGCCGGGCACGCTGGTGCGCAGGCCCGCGTCCACCGCGACGACCGGACTGCCGTCGACGTCGTGACGGGTCGCGCAGCCGAGCTGGACCGGCAGATCGAGCTGGGGGACAAAGCCGTAGCCGTAGGCGAGGGTGTCGCACTCGACGGTTCTGGTCGCGATCGGCCGCCAGCCGGAGTTCAGCCTGGCGACGGTGACATGGGTCAGCGCTGTGCCGCCGGGGTCGCCATGCGCGGCGATCACCGCCTGGCGGCCGTGATAGGGGACCCGGTGGCGGGCCAGGCGCGCGCCGTACCCGAGTGCCTCCCCGGCCTTGCCCGCGGCCAGCAGCGGGTGTCCCGCGAGCCCGAAACGGCCGTTGGCCTCGTGGACGCCGAGCACCTCCGCGCCCGCGTCGGCCAGTCCTGCGGCGACCGGGAGCAGGAACGGTCCCGTACCGGCGACCACGACCCTGCGGCCCGCGACCACGAGGTCGCCCTTGAGCAGCGCCTGCGCGCCGCCCGCGGTGAGCACGCCCGGCAGGTCCCAGCCGGGGAACGGCACCGGCCGGTCGTGCGCGCCGGTGGCGATCAGCAGCCTGCGCGCGGTGACCGTGCGGGGCCGCTCCTCGCGGTCGCCCTCCAGGCACCGTACGGTCATCGCCCCACCTGCGCGTTCGACCGCCCAGACCCGGTGGTGGAGCAGTACGTCGGCCCGACCGCGGAGCGTTTCCCACTGCCGCATGAACCCGTCGAGGCCGTGGTGGAGCGCTCCGGGATTCTCCGCGTGGAAGCCCGCCGGCGGATGCCGGAAGTACTGGCCGCCGGGCCTGGCTCCGGCGTCGACGAGCACGACGCTCAACCCGGCGAGGGACGCGGTGAGCGCTCCGGCCACCCCGGCGGGGCCCGCGCCGACGACGGCGAGGTCGTAGATCGGCTTCATCGGCCGCTCACCGCTCCCCACCCGCGCCGGGACCGGGCACACCGGGACCGGACGCATTGGGACCGCCCGCGCCGGGACCGGACGCATTGGGATCGGACTCATTGGGACCGCCCGCGCCGGGACCGGACGCATTGGGATCGGACTCATTGGGATCGGACGCGCCGGATGTGGACGCCTCGGGAGTGGACGCGCCCTGGGTCGGCGCGTCGGAGCCGGAGAGGAAACCGCCGGGGAGGGGCGCGTCGCCGTGCGGGCCGTCGCTCACGTCGTGGCCGGTGGTCACCAGGTCTCCCGGGCGGGCCTCGGTCAGGCAGGCGCGCAGGGACGGGCTGCCGTTCACCGTGACCAGGCAGTCGAAGCAGACGCCTATGCCGCAGAACAGCCCGCGGGGGCGCCCGCCGAACCTGGTGGTGCGCCAGGAGCGGATGCCCGCGCCGTGCATGGCGGCGCCGACGGTCTGGCCGGGGACCACCGGGACGGGAACGCCGTCCACGCTGATCTCGAACTCCGGCTCCGGCCGCGCCCGCACCAGACGGTACGGCTGCCTCATCGAGAGTCCTCCTTCGTGAAACGGTCCGGGCGGAAGGGGCGGAGGTCCAGGTCGAGGTGGTCGTCGATCAGGGCCTGGGCGATGAGGTGGCCGGTGGCCGGGGCCAGGCCGATTCCCGCGCCTTCGTGGCCGCAGGCGTGATAGAGGCCCGGGGCCCGGGGGTCCTCTCCGATCACGGGGAGGTGGTCGGGACAGTAGGGACGGAAGCCGCAGTAGGCCCGGATGACCCTGCGCTCGGCAAGCGCGGGAAACAGCGCGACGGCCTGGGCCGCGAGGCGTTCCAGCACCGGGATGGAGACCGTACGGTCGAAGCCGACCCGCTCGCGGCTCGCGCCGATGAGCACGGGTCCCGCCGGGGTGCCCTCCACGACGGCGGACGTCTCCAGGCCCTCCGAATCGCTGGCCACGTCGGTGACGTAGGCGGCGGTGTAGACCTTGTGCCTGATCAGCGGTCTTTCGAGCGGCTCCGTGACCAGGATGAAGCCACGCCGGGGCAGGACGGGGACGTGCACTCCGGCCAGTGCGGCGATCTCGCCGCCCCAGGTTCCCGCGGCGTTGACGACGGCTCCGGCGAGGATGTCGCCCTGGTCGGTCGTGACACCGGTGACCCGGTCGCCGTCGCGGACGAAGCCGGTGACCGTGACGCCGGTGCGCAGCATCAGGGCGCTGTGGCCGAATCTCTCCGCGCCCTGCCGGATCAGCCTGGCCGCTGCCAGCATGGGCTGGACCTGGGCGTCCTGAGGGTAGAACACGCCTCCGGCGAGGTCCTCGGTCAGGTGGGGCTCGTAGTCGCCGAGCTCGCCGGAGGCGACCACGGTGTGCTCAAGGCGTTGCTTGGCGGCCAGCGAGGTGAGTGCGCCGAGCACCTCACCGGTCTCGGCGACCACCAGGCCGCCCTTGGACTCGAACTCGAACCCGTCGCCAGGCCCGGAGCTCGCCAGGTCACGCCAGAGGCGGTTGGAGAGCAGCGCCAGATCGAGCTCGGGGCCCGGCTCCTTGTCGGAGACCAGCACGTTGCCCTCTCCCGCGCCGGTCGTTCCGCCCGCCACGGCCCCGCGGTCGACGACCACCACGTCCAGTCCCGCTCGGGCCGCGTAGTAAGCGCAGGCAGCCCCGACGATCCCGGCGCCGATCACCACGACGTCCGGCATGACTCACCTCGCTCCGCGCCTCGACTCGCCAGTACTATGTCACATACCTTTGAGGGGATCAATGGGACATCGCTTACGTTCTCCGACTCAGCGACCCCTACCCGGACGGCCCCCGAGGCAAGCCGTACGCACCGGGGCAGGCCGGATGGACACCGCGGCGCACGCGACCGGAAGCGGGGCGCGTACGGGGCCCAAGACAGGACGCGCCCCGCGGCGCACGCGACCGGAGACCGGACGCGTACACGGTCCGCGAGCCGGGCGCGTACGCGCTCCACGGTGGACACGCACACGGCCCGAGGAGGGACGCGCACGGGGTCCGGAGCGGGACCGACCACCTCGCCGCCTAACATGTGAGCCGTGAAGCACCTCCTTGACCAGATCGGCCGCAATGCCGTGAAACTGTGGCATACCGTGTGGTCCCCCACCCCCGTCACCGTGCGCCGGTGGGCACTGGCGGCGGTGGTCGTCAACGCGGGCATCACGGTGAGCGGCGCGGCCGTGCGGGTCACCAAATCGGGCCTGGGCTGCCCGACCTGGCCCAGGTGCACCCCCGGCAGCTTCATCCCTGCCGCCCATGGCGAGACCGCGCCGATCAACATGGCCATCGAGTTCGGCAACCGGATGCTGACCTTCCTGGTCCTGGCCGTCGCCCTGGTCTGCCTGGTCACCGCGATGAGGCTCCTTCCCCGCCGCCGCGACCTGGTCCGGCTGGCCTGGATCCAGCCCGTCGGCGTGGCCGCGCAGGCGCTCTGGGGCGGCCTGGTCGTGCGGAGCCTGCTCAACCCGGTCACCGTCAGCGTGCACTTCCTGATCTCCACCGGCCTGATCGCCGCCGCCTACGCGCTGTACGCCCGCTCACGCGAGGGAGACGCCCCGCCGCGACGCCTGGTCCACCGCGACATCCGCACGCTCGGCTTCGCGCTCACCGCCGCGGTGTTCGTCCTGCTCATCGCGGGCGTGGTGGTGACCGGCACCGGGCCGCACTCCGGCGACCAGATGGCCTCCCGGTTCCAGTTCGACATCGAGAGCGTGGTGAGGATCCACACCGACTTCGTCTACATCGTGGTCGGTCTCACGTTCGCGCTGCTGTTCGCGGTTCACGTCACCGACGCACCGGGCTACGTGCGACGGGCGGCGCTGGTGCTGCTGATCGTCGAACTGGCCCAGGGAGGCGTCGGATACGTCCAGTACTTCCTGGGTGTGCCCGCGGCCCTGGTCGACCTGCACGTGCTCGGCTCGACGCTGGTGTGGATCTGCACGCTGCGGGTGGTGTTCATGATGCGGTCGCGGGGTCCACTGGACACACCGGCCACGAACCGGGACGAGTTCAACACCGTCAACGCCTGATCAGCACGGGTACGGCGCCGGCCGCACCCGGCCGGGATGGAGTCGGCGCCACTGGGACCTGATCGGGACGGATCGGCGCCACACAGGACCTGATCAGGACAGCCTCGACGCCGTCCGCGCTCAACCGGGAGAATCTCGACGCCACCCGTACTCAACCGGGACAATGATCGGATGCGTGTGTCACGCAAGACCTTCCGGCTCTTCTACCAGGGCGCGGTGCTGCTGAGCGTGCTGATGATCGCGCCGCTGACCTGGGTCTGGCTGGCCAGTTCCGGACATCGGGTGGTCGCCGACTCCTCCCCTGGCTGGATGGCCGAGGTCCCCGAGGCGCCGGTGGCGCTGGTGCTCGGGGCGGGCATCGCCGGGGAGAACCCGTCGCCCATGCTGGCCAGGCGACTGGACATCTCCGCCGAGCTGTATCGGGCGGGCAAGGTCAGGGCGATCCTGCTGTCGGGCGACAACGGGCGGGTGGGATACGACGAGCCGACCGTGATGCACGACTACCTGCTCGCGCGCGGAGTACCGGGCAGGGCGCTCGTCCTCGACTACGCGGGTTTCGACACCTGGGACTCGTGCGTGCGGGCCCGCACCGTGTTCGGCGCCCACCGGCTCACCGTGGTCACCCAGGTCTTCCACCTGCCCAGGGCCGTCACCCTGTGCCGTACGGCGGGCGTGGAGGCATTCGGCGTCGGCGACGACTCGAGCAAGCGGTGGGTCTCCACCTATGCCCTCGCGGCCCGCGAGTTCTTCGCCTCGGCGAAGGGGCTTCTCGACTCCGTGGTCCTCGACTCCGACCCGGTCTTCCCCGGTCCGCGCGAGACGAGCCTGGACGCCGCGCTTCAGTCGGGATGAGCGCCGTACCCGGGGAACGGACGCCGGTAGGAGGCGCCCGGCAGGTTGGGCGGGCCGCCCTGGCCGGGCCGGTATCCCGATGAGGCGCCGCCGCCGGGGGGCGCGGGCGGCGGCACGGGGAACTGCGCGCGGGCACCCGCCATGCACTCCAACAGTGCCTGCTGCTCCTCGTCGAACGTGCGCTCGTCGATCACGCGGCGCCTGGCCCGCTCGTGGAGCAGGCCGAGCTCGGTGGCCGCGAGCTGGTAGTCGTTCATCGCCCGCAGCCCTCCCCTGCCGCCGTGTGTCTTCGCCCACTGCCGGGCGTGGCGGCGTCCGGGCAGGGAGGAGAGCATGTTGACGTCGTACTGGGCGACGAGCCCGGTCGGCTGGTAGGCGGGCAGATAGCTCTGGATCAGGCCGACGATGCGCTTGCGGTCGCGGAAGACGATCCAGATCATGACGAACAGCACGATCATCAGCAGCAGGTAGGCGATGGCCAGGCCGCCGATGCCGACGTAGGACGCGAAGCCGTTCCAGATCCCGTGGAGCGCCATCGCGCCGATCCAGCCGGCGGCGATCACGAAGATCCGCATCGGCCCCTGGCGCTGCGCGGCGTAGGCCACCGCGACGCCGATCATGGAGGTGAACAGCGGATGGGCGAACGGCGACAGGATCCCCCGCAACACGACGGTCACCGCCAGGCCCTGCGCGCCCAGGTCGTCGAGAGCGGCCACGTAGTAGCTGACGTTCTCGCTCATCGCGAAGCCGAGGCCGACCATGCTGGCGTAGATGATGCCGTCGGTGGGCCCGTCGAGCTCCGCCCTCTTGAACCTGAGCAGGCCCAGCAGGACCAGCCCCTTCATCGTCTCCTCGACCACCGGGGCGCCGAACGTCGCGGCGACGTTGCGCGCGTAGTCGTAGCCCATCCGGACGGCGTTCTCGATGTAGAACAGGTTGAAGGAGTTGATGACCCCGGCGACGAGGACCGCCACGCCCGCGCCCCAGGCGAACGCGAAGATCAGGTTGCTTCGGGGTTCGGGCTCCATGCGGTCGAGCGCGAGCACGGCGGCCAGCAGGACGGGGACCGGCGCCAGGGCCAGCCCGAGCGCGATGAAAAAATAGACCGGATCACCGTTCAGCACGTCGAAGGAGAACGACACCAACGCGCACAACCCGGTAAGGACAAGCCCCGCGATCAGTGCGACAGACGGGCGCTCCCTGAGCACCCACCGAGGATCACGGCTTGCCATGGGGCAACCGTAACCGATCAACCACGACCTGTCCCCTCCACTCTCGCGCTTGACCTGGGGTCAACCGCGAAAGACACATTCGACGGCAAAGAACCGGAAAAGAAGAACCCCCGTGAACGGTCACGGGGGCGACGGCCCTAGCGGAATGCCCGAGCCGGCTCAGACGAATATCGAGTCGATGGCGACGGCCAGGAAGAGCAGCGCCAGGTAGGCGTTGGACCAGTGGAAGAAGCGCATCGGGCGCAGGTCCACGCCGGTCTTGCCCGCGTTGACCCGGCCAAGAAGGCGGTGGACCTCCCACAGGCAGGCCGCGCCGAGGACGAGGGCCACGGCGGGATAGAGCAGCGTGGTCCCGGCCACCGGCCACAGCAGCAGCGAGCAGAGCACCGTGGCCCAGGTGTAGACGATGCTCTCCAGCACCACGCGGCGCTCGGTGGCGACCACCGGCAGCATGGGGATCTTCGCCGCGGCGTAGTCCTCCTTGTAGCGCATGGCGAGGGTCCAGGTGTGCGGAGGCGTCCAGAAGAACACCACGCCGAAGAGGACCACCGGGGCCCAGTCGAGGCTGCCGGTGACACCCGCCCAGCCGATCAGCACCGGCATGCAGCCGGCGAGGCCGCCCCACACCACGTTCTGGGAGGTCCTCCGCTTGAGGATCATCGAGTAGACGAGCACGTAGAAGAGGTTCGCGGCCAGTGAGAGGCCCGCCGCGAGCCAATTCACCATCAACCCGAGGCCAAGAGTCGACAGCACCCCGAGGATGACGCCGAAGATCAGCGCGTTGGTCGGCGGGACCAGGTCGCGGGCGAGCGGGCGGCGCCGGGTGCGGCGCATCGTGGCGTCGATGTCACGGTCGATGTAGCAGTTCAGGGCGTTCGCGCTGCCGGCCGAGAGGGTGCCGAACACCAGGGTGTTGACGGCGATCCACAGCGGTGGCAGGCCTCGTGCGGCCAGGAACATCACCGGTAGTGTTGTGATCAGCAGCAGCTCGATGATCCGCGGTTTGGTGAGGGCGACGTACGCCTTCACCGTGTCGCCGAACGAGTGCGGCGTGGCATCGGATGCCTCGGCCGCCCCGGGAGGGGTCATCGATTGCTTGTCGGTCAGCACCATCTAAGGCGCTTCCAGCACGTGCGGGGTCAACGCGTAACCTCTGATTAGAGCGGATCCGTGAATGCGGGCACCAGCCAGCTTTGAGAACTCACTGTAGTTGTTGGGGGGGCCGGTCCCGGCATGGGGTGCTGAAGCCGCGCGACGGGATCCCCTCCGGGGACCCGTCCGCGCTCCTCGCCGCCCCCGCGGACTCGCCCCGACGTGGGCCTGCGCAGCAGCAGGCGAGGCCGAACCGTTAGGGTCCGGTGTGGGCGGGAAGTACCAGACCGGCGCCATCATTACACGACAAGATCCGGAGAATGAGCACTTGAGCAGCGAACTCGTGCCAGCCCTTGAATGGAGCGACCTGGACCGTCAGGCGGTCGACGTCGTACGGGCCTTGGCGATGGACGCGGTAGAGAAGGCGGGTTCGGGCCACCCGGGCACCGCGATGAGCTTGGCGCCCGCCGCCTACCTGCTTTTTCAGCAGGCCATGCGGCACGACCCCTCTGATCCCACCTGGGTGGGCAGGGATAGGTTCGTCCTCTCCGCCGGACACAGCAGCCTGACCCTTTACATCCAGTTGTTCCTCTCGGGCTACGGCCTCAGCCTGGACGACCTGAAGGCACTGCGCCAGTGGAGCAGCCTGACCCCGGCCCACCCGGAGCACGGCCACACCATCGGCGTCGAGACCACCACCGGTCCGCTCGGCCAGGGCATCGGCAACGCGGTCGGCATGGCCATGGCGGCCCGCCGCGAGCGCGGCCTGTTCGACCCGGACGCCGAGGCGGGCACGAGCCCCTTCGACCACACGATCTGGTGCATCGCCTCCGAGGGTGACATCGAGGAGGGCATCAGCCACGAGGTCAGCTCCATCGCCGCCCACCAGAAGCTGGGCAACCTGATCGTCGTCTTCGACAGCAACCACATCTCCATCGAGGACGACACCCAGATCGCGCTGAGCGAGGACGTCGTCAGGCGTTACGACGCCTACGGCTGGCACACCCAGACCGTCGACTGGACGCAGACCGGCGACTACGTCGAGGACGTCGAGGCGCTGCACCAGGCCCTGGAGGCCGCCCGCGCCGAGACCGGCAGGCCGTCGTTCATCCGCCTGCGCACCATCATCGGCTGGCCCGCGCCGAACAAGCAGAACACCGGCAAGGCCCACGGCGCGGCCCTGGGCGCCGACGAGGTCGCCGCCACCAAGACGGTCATGGGGCAGGACCCGGCCAAGAGCTTCGACGTCCCCGCCGAGGTTCTGGAGCACACCCGCGAGGTCGTCGAGCGGGGCCGCGCGGCCCACGCCGAGTGGGAGAAGGGCTTCCAGAGCTGGCGCGACGCCAACCCCGAGCGCTTCGCCGAGTTCGAGCGCATCTCCGCGCGACAGCTCCCCCAGGGCTGGACCGAGGCGCTTCCCGTCTTCGAGACCGGCGCCTCCATCGCCACCCGCAAGGCCTCCGGCGAGGTGCTCAACAGCCTCGCGCCGGTGCTGCCCGAGCTGTGGGGCGGATCGGCCGACCTGGCCGAATCCAACAACACCACGATGAAGGGCGAGCCGTCCTTCATCCCCGAGGAGTTCCAGACCAAGGAGTTCCCGGGCAACCGTTACGGTCGTACGCTGCACTTCGGCATCCGCGAGCACGGCATGGGGTCGATCCTCAACGGCATCGCGCTGCACAACGGCACCCGCCCCTACGGCGGCACGTTCCTCGTCTTCAGCGACTACATGCGCCCCGCCGTACGGCTCGCGGCGCTGATGAAGCTGCCGGTCACCTACGTGTGGACGCACGACTCCATCGGTCTCGGCGAGGACGGCCCGACCCACCAGCCCATCGAGCACCTGTGGGCGCTGCGCGCCATCCCGGGCCTCGACGTGGTCCGCCCCGCCGACGCCAACGAGACGGCCGCCGCGTGGCGGACCGTGCTGGAGCACAACGACCGGCCGGCCGCGCTGGCCCTGACCCGGCAGAACCTGCCGGTCTACGAGGGCACCGGGGATGCCACGAAGGTCGCCAAGGGCGGTTACGTCCTGCGGGACGCCTCCAACGGCCAGCCCGCGGTGATCCTGATCGGCACCGGCTCCGAGGTCGAGCTGGCCGTCGAGGCCCGCGAGCTCCTGGAGGCGGAGGGATTCCCGACCCGGGTCGTGTCGATGCCGTGCGTCGAGTGGTTCCAGGCCCAGGACTCCGCCTACAAGCAGACGGTGCTGCCCTCCGCGGTCCGCGCGCGCGTGGCCGTGGAGGCGGGAATCGCACTGGGCTGGCGGGAGTTCGTGGGAGATGAAGGGGAAGTAGTGAGTTTGGAGCACTTCGGTGCCTCTGCCCCATACAAGACCCTCTACGAGCAGTTCGGCCTCACCGCCGAGCGAGTCGCTGCCGCCGCGAAGGCCAGCCTCGCGAAGACCGGGGCCGACAAGGGCGAGACGACGGGAAACTGATCATGAGTGAGATTCTGAAGAGACTTTCGGAGCAGGGCGTCTCCATCTGGCTGGACGACATCAGCCGCGAGCGCCTGCGTACCGGCAACCTGGAGTCGCTGATCCGCGAGAAGTCCGTGGTCGGCGTCACCTCCAACCCGACGATCTTCGCCTCGGCGCTGAGCAAGGGCGACGCCTACGACACCCAGCTCCACGACCTGAAGGTGCGTGGAGTGGACCTCGAGGAGGCGGTGCGCGCCATCACCACCTATGACATCCGCTGGGCCGCCGACGTGCTGAAGCCGGTCTACGACGCCACCCGCGGTGTGGACGGCCGGGTCTCGATCGAGGTCGACCCGCGCCTGGCCAGGGACACCGACAAGACGGTCGCCGAGGCCCGCGCTCTGTGGTGGATGGTCGACCGGCCCAACCTGTTCATCAAGATCCCCGCCACGGTCGAGGGCCTGCCCGCGATCGCCCAGGCGATCTCCGAGGGCATCAGCGTCAACGTCACGCTGATCTTCTCCCTCGAGCGCTACCGCGCCGTGATGGAGGCCTGGCTGACCGGCCTGGAGCGGGCGAAGGCGAACGGCCTGGACCTGTCGGGCATCGAGTCGGTGGCCTCGTTCTTCGTCAGCAGGGTGGACGGCGAGATCGACAAGCGCCTGGACAAGATCGGCACGCCCGAGGCGCTGCAGCTCAGGGGCAAGGCCGCGGTCGCCAACGCCCGCCTGGCCTTCGCCGCCTTCGAGGACGTCACGAACTCCCCGCGCTGGCAGGCCCTGGCCGCCGCCGGCGCTCGCCCGCAGCGCCCGCTGTGGGCCTCCACCGGGACCAAGAACCCCGAGTACCCCGACACCCTCTACGTCGACGACCTGGTCACGGCCGGCACGGTCAACACGATGCCGGAGAAGACCCTCAACGCGGTGGCCGACCACAGCAAGATCACCGGCGACACCGTTCGTCCCTTCTACGAGCAGGCCTGGAACACCATGGCCGCGCTCAAGGAGGTCGGCATCGACTACGACGACGTCGTGAGGTTCCTGGAGGAGGACGGTGTGGCCAAGTTCGAGGCGTCCTGGACCGAGCTCCTGTCCACCGTCGCCACCGAGCTGAAGAAGGCCTGAACACATGTCAGTGTCCGTGACGTTCGACGACGAGAATCTGGCCGAACTGGCCTCCGAGGCCGTGGGCCGACTCGTCGCCGAAGGGGTCCCCGCCGCCCTGGCGAGCGGGGACCCCACGCTGTGGGGCCCGGGGGCCGAGCCCGAGGCGACCGTCCGCCTCGGCTGGCTCACCCTTCCACTGACAAGCCGTGAGCTGCTTCCCGAGATCGAGAAGCTGGTCGAGCGGGCCCGCGCGGAGAACCTGAACCACGTGGTCCTCGCGGGCATGGGCGGCTCCTCGCTCGCCCCCGAGGTCATCACGACGAGCGCCGACGTGCCGCTGACCGTGCTCGACACCACCGACCCCGGTCAGGTGCGCCGCGCGCTCGAAGACCGGCTGGAGAGCACGATCCTGGTGGTCGCCAGCAAGAGCGGCGGCACCGCCGAGACCGACAGCCACCGGCGGATCTACGAGAAGGCCTTCCGCGACGCGGGGATCGACCCGGCCGACCGGATCGTCGTGGTCACCGACCCCGGCTCCCCGCTGGAGCAGAGCGCCATCGAGGCGGGCTACACGGTCATCCTGGCCGACCCCACCGTCGGCGGCCGCTACAGCGCCCTGTCGGCGTTCGGCCTGGTGCCCAGCGCCCTCGCGGGGGCCGACGTCAAGGAGCTGCTCGACGACGCGGCCGCCGTGCAGCCGCTGCTGTCGCAGACCGAGGGCAACCCCGGCCTGGACCTCGGCGCCGCCCTCGGCGCCGCCGCGGCCGACGGGCGTGACAAGCTCGTGATCGAGGACGACCTCTCGGAGATCAACGGCCTGCCCGACTGGATCGAGCAGCTCATCGCCGAGTCCACCGGCAAGTCCGGCAAGGGCATCCTGCCCGTCGTCGGCGCCGACCCGAGTGGCGTCGACGACGAGCTGGTCGTCGGGATCGACACCGACGGCGCGGTGACCGTCACCGGCCCGCTGGGCGCGCAGTTCCTCGTCTGGGAGTACGCCACGGCCGTCGCCGGCCGCGTGCTCGGCATCGACCCGTTCAGCCAGCCGAACGTGGCCGAGTCCAAGGAGAACACCGGCGAGCTGCTGGACCAGGCCGAGCTGCCGGTCGGCACGCCGATCCTGGTCGACGGCCCGGTCGAGGTGTACGGCGAGCTACCGGGCTCGGAGGCTCCCGAGGATCTGTCCGACGTGCTCACCCGGCTGCTGGACGCGATCCCCGAAGACGGCTATCTCACGATCATGGCTTACCTCGACCGGGAGGCGGCGTTCGACGCCCCCTATCCCGAGGGCGCCTCGTTCGAGGAGATGACCGACGCGTGGAGCGGGGCCGACCCGGTCACGCTGCGCGGACAGCTCGCGACGCGGACCGAGCGCCCGGTCACCTTCGGGTGGGGCCCCCGGTTCCTGCACTCCACCGGCCAGTACCACAAGGGTGGCCCGCAGAACGGAGTGTTCCTGCAGATCACCGGGGCCGTTGAGGACGACATCGAGGTTCCCGGAAAGCCGTACACCCTGGGCCGCCTGCAGCTGGCCCAGGCTCTGGGAGACCAGGGCGCGCTGGCCAAGCGCGGACGTCCCACCGTACGGCTGCACCTGACCGATCGCGTGGCAGGCGTCGAGCGTCTGCTCGCCGCCGCCCGGCAGGCCTGAATGGGCCGCTGGAGGTCTGAATGAACAAGGAAAACTCCGAGGTGAAAGCCTCGGAGCCCATAAATTCCGAGGTCAAGGCCGGGGAGCCCACAACCTCGGCAGCCGCGGCCGCGGTTGCCGCCACCACCGAAGCGGTGGCGGCGGCCAACCCGCTGCGCGACCCGCGCGACAAGCGCATTCCTCGCGTGGCGGGGCCGTGCGTGCTGGTGCTGTTCGGCGTGACCGGCGACCTGGCACGGAAGAAGCTGCTGCCGGCGATCTACGACCTGGCCAACCGGGGGCTGCTGCCCCCGGGGTTCTCCCTGGTGGGTTTCGCCCGCCGTGACTGGAAGGACCAGGACTTCGCGGAGCTCACCCACGCGGCCGTCAAGGAGCACGCGCGGACGCCGTTCCGCGAGGAGGTCTGGAAGCAGCTGTCGGAGGGCATCTTCTTCTGCCCGGGTGAGTTCACCGACGACGGCGCGTTCGACGCGCTGGCCATGATGCTCAAGGAGATCGACGAGACCCGGGGCACCGGCGGCAACTACGGCTTCTACCTGTCGGTGCCGCCGAAGTTCTTCCCCCTCGTGGTCCAGCAGCTCAAGCGGACCAACCTCGCCGACGCCCCTCCCGGGAGCTGGCGGCGGGTTGTGATCGAGAAGCCCTTCGGGCACGACCTGAAGAGTGCCCAGGAGCTGAACACGATCACCAGCGCGGTCTTCCCGGAGAGTTCGGTGTTCCGCATCGACCACTACCTGGGCAAGGAGACCGTCCAGAACATCCTGGCGCTGCGGTTCGCCAACAACCTGTTCGAGCCGATCTGGAACCGGGGTTACGTCGACCACGTTCAGATCACGATGGCCGAGGACATCGGCATCGGCGGCCGGGCGGGTTACTTCGACGGCATCGGCGCGGCGCGTGACGTGATCCAGAACCACCTGCTGCAGCTGCTGGCCCTGGTCGGCATGGAGGACCCGACGTCGTTCGGCTCCGACTCGCTGCGCAGGGAGAAGGAGAAGGTCCTCAAGGCGGTGCGGCTGCCGTCGGACCTGTCGCTGTCCACCGCCCGCGGCCGTTACGGTCCGGGCTGGCAGGGCGGCGACCCGGTCGTCGGTTACACGCAGGAGGAGGGCATCCAGCCCGACTCGATCACCGAGACCTACGCCGCCATCAAGCTGGAGATCGCCAACCGCCGCTGGGCCGGGGTGCCGTTCTACCTGCGCACCGGCAAGCGGCTCGGCCGCCGGGTGACCGAGGTCGCCGTGGTGTTCCAGCGCGCGCCCCACCTGCCGTTCAGCAAGGACGACACCGAGATCCTGGGGCAGAACGCCCTGGTCATCCGGGTGCAGCCCGACGAGGGCATCACGGTGCGGTTCGGCTCCAAGGTGCCCGGCACCGCGATGGAGGTCAGGGACGTCTCTATGGACTTCGCCTACGGCGAGTCGTTCATGGAGTCCTCCCCCGAGGCCTACGAGCGGCTACTGCTGGACGTGCTGATCGGCGATCCGCCGCTCTTCCCGCACCAGCGCGAGGTCGAGCTGTCGTGGCAGATTCTCGACCCGATCGAGGAGTTCTGGGCCTCCCAGGGCCCGCCGGAGGAATACCCGGCGGGCACGTGGGGCCCCAAGTCGGCTGACGAACTGATGGCCCGCGACGGCCGCGTCTGGAGGAGGCTCTAGATGACGAGTTTCATGCTCAGCGGCACGAACGCGTCGAAGATCTCCTCCCAGCTCACCGCGCTGCGGCACCAGATGGGCACCCCGGCGGTCGGCATGGTGCTGACCCTGGTGGTGGTCTGCGACGAGAGCGAGCAGTACGACGCGGTACGGGCCGCGACCGAGGCGGCCAGGGAGCACCCCTCCCGGATACTGGTCGTCATCTCTCGCGATCCGAAGGAGTCGAACCGGCTCGACGCCGAGCTGCGGTTCGGCGAGTCCACGCCGGGCGAGGTGATCCTGCTCCGCCTGTACGGCGAGCTCACCAAGCACGCCGACTCGGTGGTCAGCCCGCTGCTGCTCACCGACACTCCGGTGGTGGCCTGGTGGCCGGGCGAGTGCCCCGAAATCCCGGCCAAGGACCCGATCGGCGTGCTCGCCCAGCGCCGCATCGTCGACGCGCGGGCGGCGACCGACTCGGTCGCGGCGATCGCCGGCCGGGCTCGCGGTTACGTGCCGGGTGACACCGACCTGGCCTGGACCCGGTTGACGACGTGGCGGAGCCTGCTGGCCGCCGCGTTCGACCAGCCGGTGGGCAAGGTCAAGAAGGGCACCGTGGAGGCCGTGACCGGTCACGCCAGCGCCCTGCTGCTGGCGGCCTGGCTCGGTGAGCGCCTCGACACCCCGGTGAAGGTCGCCGAATCGGCGGGCCCGGGGCTGACCGCGGTGAAGCTGTCCACGGCCGAGGGCGACATCGTCATCACCCGCGGCGACGGCCGCATGGCCATGCTGTCCCGCCCGGGCCAGCCGGACCGCCGGGTCGCTCTGACCCGGCGCCCGAAGTCGGAGCTGCTCGCCGAGGAGCTCAGGCGGCTGGATCCCGACGAGATCTACGAGGCCGCGATCCGGCGACTCGCCCGGACGCACAAGTCCTGACCCGTGAGCGCCCCGCGGCCTGCCGCGGGGCGCTCATCCTTTTCCCTTGAACTCGTCCTTCGAAAGAGAACCGTCGTGAGCGTTCCCACCGTGATCATCCATCGTGACGCCGACGTGCTCGCCAAGGCGGTCGCCGCCCGGCTGATCACCCGCCTGGTCGACGACCAGGCGGCCAAGGGGTCGGCCTCACTGGTGCTGACCGGCGGCACCGTCGGCATCGCCACCCTGGCCGAGATCTCCGCCTCCCCGGCCCGCGACGCCGTCGACTGGCGCAACCTGGACATCTGGTGGGGCGACGAGCGTTTCCTGCCCAGCGGCGACTCCGAGCGCAACGAGACCGGTGCCCGTAAGGCCCTCCTCGACAACGTCGACGTGGACCCGGCCCGGGTCCACGTGATGCGCGGCCCCGACTCGGGCATGACCGCGGAGGAGTCGGCCGAGGCGTACGCCGAGGAGCTCCGCCGGGCCTCGCGCCCCGAGGACCACGGCCCCGCGCCGTCCTTCGACGTCCTGATGCTGGGCATGGGCCCGGACGGCCACGTGGCCTCGCTGTTCCCCGGCATGCCCGCGCTGTACGACACGCGCCCTGCCGTGGCGGTGCACGGCTCGCCGAAGCCGCCGCCCACCCGTATCACGCTGTCGCTGCCGGTCATCCAGGGTGCACGCGAGGTCTGGGTGATCGCCGCCGGTGAGGAGAAGTCCGCCGCCGTACGGCTGGCCCTGTCGGAGTCGGGAACCATGCAGGTCCCGGCGGCCGGCGCCCGCGGACGCCAGCGCACCCTCTTCCTCCTGGACAGGGCCGCCGCCTCCAAGATCCCCGCCTCTCTGGGCCGCATCTCCTCACCCTGACCCCCGCCGTGCGGGGAATCCGCCATCGGCCTCTCCACGAGGAGCACGATCTCAGCGCCTTCGACTGTTCAGTCCCGATCATGAACGAATGGTTGGTCAAGACGGCGCTCCGTGCCCAGCGGTCGGACACGGCGCGCACCTACGTATGGTCTCCCCCTGACGACCTCCGGATCGTCGCCTATTTCTCCATCACTCCCACCGAGGTGCGCCGCGCCGAAGTGGGCGGCTCCCTCTCAGGGGGTGTGAGCATCGTGCCGGGCTACCTGCTGGCGAGGCTGGCACTCGATCACGGCCTCCAGGGTCGCGGCCTCGGCTCGGAGCTACTGGTGAACGCGATCTCCAAAGTTGTGTCCGCCTCCACGTCGGCCGGAGGCCGCATCATCGTCGTCGACGCGATCGACGGCCGTGCCGCTGACTTCTACGCCTTCCACGGGTTCCTCCCGGTCAAGGACAATCCCCACCGGCTGGTGATGAAGATGGCCACGGCGCGAGCCGCGCTCACTGCTCCCTGGCCTCTGGCTCGCTCAGCGCATTTCACGGTGTCGCGGGGTCGGTGGGGAGGCCGTCGATCTCGGCGAGGAGCGTCTGCTTGCCCGCGGGGTCCAGGCAGGAGGCGTTGACGGCGTTGCGGGCCAGGCCGGTGAGGGCCTCGCGGTCCAGGCCGAAGACCTCGGCGGCGACCCGATACTCGCTGCTCAGCGTGGTGGCGAACATGGGCGGGTCGTCGCTGTTGAGGGTGACGAACAGGCCCTCCTCCAGCAGGCGTGGGAACGGGTGCTCCTTGATGTGGGCGACCTGCCCGGTGCACACGTTGGAGGTGGGGCAGACCTCCAGGGGGATCCGGGTCTCGCGCAGGTGCGCGACGAGTCGGGGGTCGTCCAGGCAGGCGATGCCGTGGCCGATCCGCTCGGCGCCCAGGTGGTCGAGGGCCTCCCAGATCGGCTCGGGGCCGTTCATCTCCCCCGCGTGCGGCAGGCTGCGCAGCCCGGCGGCGGTGGCCGCGCGGAAGGCGTCCCTGAAGGCGTCGCGGTGCTGCGGGCGCTCCTGCTCGATTCCAGCCAGTCCAAAACCTACCAATGCCTCGGGAGGTTCCCGTAGGGCGTGGTCCAGGGTGACGCGGGCCGCCTCGACGCCGTACTCCCCGGGGATGTCGAAAATGTAGGCCACCTGGAGGCCGTACTCGTCGCGGGAGCGCCGGGCCGCCAGGTCGAGCGCCTCGGTGACCTCCCGCATCGGCATGCCCATGATGTGGTGCGCGTACGGCGTGACGGTCAGCTCGACGTAGCGCCCGTTCTGCCGGGCCAGGTCCCCGGCCAGCCCGGTCACCAGGGTCGCGACGTCCTCGGGGGTGCGGACCAGGGCGTTGACCGCCCGGTAGACCTCGGCGAAGTGCGGGAAGTCGCGGAATCCGTAGAAGGCGCGCAGTTCCTCCTCGGTGGTGGGCACGCGGCTGTCGGGGTGGCGGCGGGAGAGCTCCAGCACGGTGGGGACCGAGGCGGAGCCGATCAGGTGGACGTGGAGCTCGACCTTGGGGAGCGCGTCGATGAACGCGTCGATCGTCATGCGGCCGACCTTAGGCGCGTCCAGTCCGCGCCGAAAAGACATTTGCCGTTAATCTCACATAAAAATGTAAGGTTTATCCTATGGAAGCGCCGGATCCGGCGGCGTCGGCCATGACGTGCCGGTTTCCGATCGGTTCGCCGGCTCGCGAGGTGAGTACGCGACACCGGCGAACCCTCCGGCGCATCACCCTCGGCACCGGTCGGACCTGCGACGTCATGAGGACCACGCCTGCCCTCATGCACTCCGCGCACGCCGGAAGTCACCGAGGAACGTCACCCATGGCGTGAACCGCGCTCACCGCTCCCTGACCTCCGGCTGCCCTCGGCGCGGACGCGCGGTTCACGGCGTCGCCGGGAAAGCGGCACCCGCAAACACGGCCGGCCCCGGTTTCAAGGGGATTCTGTGGCCTATATCCCCTCACCTACCGAGCTGTCTGGCGCATAGTGGATACACAAGCAACTCGACACCTCTCCCGGAGGCCCTCGTGTTCGAGCGCTTCACCGACCGTGCCCGCCGCGTCGTGGTCCTGGCCCAGGAAGAGGCCCGGCGCCTCAGCCACGACCACATCGGCACCGAGCACATCCTGCTCGGCCTGATCGGCGAGAAGGACGGCGCCGCCGGCCACGCCCTGCAGAGCTTCGGCATCGGCGACGAGCAGGTACGAAACGACGTGGAAGAGATCATCGGCAGGGGGGACGAGGCCCCGGACGGTCACATCCCGTTCACCCCGCAGGCCAAGAAGGTGCTGGAGCTGTCCTTGCGGGAGGCGCTCAACCTGCACCACAGCTACATCGGCACCGAGCACATCCTGCTCGGCCTGATCCGCGAGGGCGAGGGGGTCGCGGCCCGGGTGCTCGTCAACCGGGGTGCGCGGCTTGAGGCCGTACGCGCCCAGGTGATCATGTTGACCGGACGGCGCGGCCGGGACCGGCTCCTGAGGAGCGAGGAGGGCTTCCAGGGCGTCGGGTCGCCGCTCTCCGCCAAGTTGGAGCGGATCCAGGAGAGCCTGGACCGGATCGAGCGCCGCCTGGACGCCCTGGACCAGCCGCAGGACCCGATACCGGATTCTTGATCTCCCCGTGAAACGGCCGGGATGAAGTCTTTCCATGAGACGCGCAGGGCTCCCGTGAGACGCACGAAGCCACGGCCTCCCGTGGAGCCCCGATCTCCGCGAGACGCACAAGGCCACGGTCTCCCAGGAGACCGTGGGGTGTACGGAGCTCTGACCTCTCCGGTTCGGAACCCCTGAGCGATCCCGAACCGGAGAGACCAGGTGATGGGTTCAGCTCGGAGATACCGTCGCCATCACGCCCACGGCCAGCCTGGCTTCCACCACGCCGGGGTCCTCGGTATAGCTCAGGGTCGCGCCGAGCGAGACCAGGAGCCTGCGCATGCGCACGTTGTCGGAGAGCAGAGTGGCCCTGACCTCGGCGAAGCCCAGGTCGCGGGCCTGGCGGACGAGCATCCTGGCCAGCACCGAGCCCAGCCCCCTGCCCTGCCAGCGGTCCTCGACCAGGAAGGCCATCTCGGCGATGCCTGGATCCGGGGTGAACATCAGATTGGCCAGCGCGACCACCTGCCCGTCGTGGCCTGCGACGAGCGAGTGGCCGCGGCTGCGGTCGCAGAGCCGGTCGAAGACCTTGGGCGGCAGCATGGGCATCGAGGTGAAGTAGCGGAACCTGCGGGCCTCGGGCGAGCAGCGATCGTGCAGGTCGCGAACGGCCTCGCGGTAGAGCTGGGTGAGCGGGCGGATCTGGACCTCGCTGCCGTCGGCCAGCTTGATGTCGCGGTCGGCCCCGGTCTGCTGGACGGGGGGCTGCGCGAGCCGTACGAAGGAGGCGGCCCGGGCGGCCTCGGTCAGGGTGAAGGGCAGCTCGGCCCTGCGCACCCTGATCGCCCGGCGCGCGGCCACGGGAACGGTCAGCAGCGTCGGGTCCGGAAGATCACTCATATCCGAACCGTAGACCCAGCGGGAGTCATCGGCGCGCAGCAACTCTCCGAGCAGCTCGGGCAGCCGCCAGGGCGTCGTGCGCAGCCGGGAGGCGAGCAGGAGCACGCGGGTGGGCTCGTCGGTCAGCTCGTGGGCGGTGGCGGTGACGACCTGGACGCGCCGTCCGCCGGCCGCCTCCAGCGCCTCGCGCACCACCTCGGCACCGGCGGGGATATCCGTGACGAACTCGTCCACCGTGCCGTCGGCGTCGGTCTGCACGCTCAGACCCAGGATGTTGCCGCCCTTGGCCGCAAGCGCGGCGGCCAGCGAGGCCAGACGCCCGGGCCGCTCGTCAACGGTAGTGCGAATCCGCAGAAATCCCATTAAAACGCTCCCTCTGTTGAGGACAGCCTTACCCAGCTCTGTTACGGGACTGCTACACAGGAGTGAGCCCATCGTTACGTCTGCGAAGATCCCTTATTGCGCTGTTACACAGCGGTTGTACAACGGTTTCCGTTGGAAGGTGCACTCTAATTAACGGATATAGAAGGATATGAAGCCATGAGCACGCGTGTTCCCCTGGCCCGGGACTTTGTCAACGGAGACGTCTCCTTCTGGTATCGCTCTCTCGGCGTCCCCGTGGCGAAAAGCCCCCTGGAGGGCGACCGCGACGCCGATGTGGTCATCGTCGGCGCCGGTTACACCGGTCTGTGGACCGCCTACTACCTGAAGAGGGCCAGCCCCGGCTTGCGGATCATCGTGCTGGAGAAGGAGTTCGCCGGGTACGGAGCGTCCGGGCGCAACGGCGGCTGGCTGGTCGGCGAGCTCGCGGGAACCCCCGAGCGCTACGCGAAGACCCACGGTGTGGACGCGGCCAAGCGGCTCCAGCGGATGATGTTCGAGTCCATCGACGAGGTCATCGACGTCACCGCGAACGAGGGCATCGACGCCGATGTCGTCAAGGGCGGCGTCACCACGGTCGCCGTCAACGCCGCCCAGGACCGGCGGCTGCGCGAGTTGCTCGCCCACGAGCGCCACTGGGGTTGGACCGAGGAGGACGTCCGGCTGCTCGATCCGGCCGAGCGGGAGAGCCGCATGCGGGTGGACGGCGCGGTCAGCGCGATCTGGAGCCCGCACTGCGCCCGGATCCAGCCCGCCAAACTGGCCGTCGGCCTGGCGCGGACCGTGCGGGACCTGGGGGTGGAGATCTTCGAGCGCACCCCCGTCACCGAGATCGCCCCCCGGGAGGCCCGCACGCCGTACGGCACGGTCCGCGCCGAATATGTCATCCGCGCCACCGAGGGCTTCACCGCCGGGCTGAAGCAGTATCACCGGGCATGGCTGCCGATGAACAGTTCGATGATCGTCACCGAGCCGCTGGGTGACCTGTGGGACGCGATCGGCTGGGAGGGCAGCGAGCTGCTCGGCGACATGGCGCACTACTACACCTACGCCCAGCGCACCGCCGACGGCAGGATCGCGTTCGGCGGACGCGGCAAACCTTATCTGTACGGCTCGCATGTGGACGATCGTGGCCACACCCATGAGTGGACGATCGAGGCACTTTGGGATTTGCTGACCGGTATGTTCCCCGCTGTGAAGGCCTCCAAGGTGGCACACACCTGGTCGGGCGTGCTCGGCGTGCCGCGCGACTGGTGCGCCACCGTGCACGTGGACCACTCCACCGGCATCGGCTGGGCGGGCGGCTACACCGGTCACGGGGTCACCACGACCAACCTCGCCGGCCGTACCCTGCGCGACCTGATCCTGCGCGAGGACACCGAGCTGGCGTCCATGCCCTGGGTGGGTCGCAAGGTGCGAGGCTGGGAAGTGGAACCGCTCCGATGGATCGGCGTGCACGCCATGTACGACCTGTACCGCCGGGCCGACGCCCGGGAGAACGCCGGGCTCGGCCGCACCTCCATGCTGGCCCGCATCGCCGACTCCATCACCGGACGCTGAGGAGAGAAATGACCTGTTTGTGCGAAGGCCACGAGATCGCGGAGCCGATGGCCCGCGACCGTCCCGGACCGCGAGCGACCGATGCGATCCTCTGGGCGGTGACCGGGTGAGCGACATCCTCTTCCGCGGCGGCAGGGTGTTCCTCGCCGCCGAGGCCTTCGCCGAGGCGGTGCTGGTCCGTGACGGCCGGATCAGCGCCGTGGGCGGGGAGTCCGACCTCGCACGGCTGGCGGCCCCCGGCCACGAGACCGTTGACCTCGGCGGCGGCCTGCTGACCCCCGGTTTCACCGACGCCCACATCCATCCGGTCCAGGCGGGGCTGGAGCGGGCCAAGTGCGACCTGGCCGAGGTGTACGGCCTGCCGGAGTATCTGGAGCTGATCGCCTCCTACGCCGGATCCCATTCCGGCAATGCGTGGATCGACGGCGGCGGCTGGGACATGTCGGCCTTCCCCGGCGGCCTCCCCCACCGTTCGCAGCTCGACTTCCTCGACCGTCCCGTCTACCTGATCCAGCGCGACCACCATGCCGCCTGGGTGAACAGCCGGGCCCTGGAACTCGCCGGGATCACCCGCGACACCCCCGACCCCGCCGACGGCAGGATCGAACGCGACGCAGACGGCACGCCGAGCGGCGTGCTGCACGAGGGCGCGATGGACCTGGTGGGCCTGCTCACCCCGCGTCCCACCGTCCAGGACCAGGCCGACGCGCTGGTGGAGGCCCAGGCGCACCTGTTCTCCCAGGGCATCACCGGCTGGCAGGACGCCATCGTCGGCTCCTACGCGGGCTCCGTCGACCACCTGCCCACCTACATCTCGGCCGCGGCCTCGGGGCGGCTGAAGGCCCGGGTCGTGGGCGCGCTCTGGTGGGACCGCACGCGCGGAGCCGAGCAGATCCCCGACCTCGTGGAGCGCCGGAGGGCCGCCGAGGGCCTGGAGCGTTTCCAGGCCACGTCGATCAAGATCATGCAGGACGGCATCACCGAGAACTTCACCGCCGCGGTGATCGAGCCCTACTGCCGCTGCGGCGGGACCGGGCTGTCCTACGTCGATCCCGCGCTGCTGAACAAATACGTCGCCGAGCTGGACCGGCACGGCTTCCAGGTGCACTTCCACGCGATCGGCGAGCGGGCCGTCCGCGAGGCGCTGGACAGCCTCGAGGGCAGCGACCCGGCCAACCGGCACCACATCGCGCACCTGCAAATCATCGAACCCTCCGACGTGCCGCGCTTCGCCCGGCTCGGCGTGACGGCCAACCTGCAGCCGCTCTGGGCCACCCACCACGCCCAGATGGACGAGCTGACCATCCCGTTCCTGGGCGACGAGCGGTCCTCCTGGCAGTATCCGTTCGCCGACCTGCTGCACGCCGGCACCCGGTTCTGCGCGGGCAGCGACTGGCCGGTCTCCAACGCCGAC
>NZ_FZOD01000055.1 GCF_900188345.1 Streptosporangium subroseum
CTCAAGGAGCGCAAGCACCGCATCGAGGACGCCGTTCGCAACGCGAAGGCGGCCGTCGAGGAGGGCATCGTCCCCGGCGGTGGCGTGGCCCTGCTGCAGGCCGGCGCCAAGGCGTTCGACAAGCTCGAGCTCTTCGGCGACGAGGCCACCGGTGCCGCGATCGTGCGCAAGGCGCTCGAGGAGCCGCTGAAGCAGATCGCGATCAACGCCGGTCTCGAAGGCGGCGTCGTGGTGGAGAAGGTGCGCAACCTCACCCCCGGTGAGGGTCTGAACGCCGCCACCGGCGAGTACGTCAACATGTTCGAGTCGGGCATCATCGACCCGGCCAAGGTGACGCGTTCCGCTCTGCAGAACGCGGCGTCCATCGCGGCGCTGTTCCTCACCACCGAGGCCGTCATCGCCGAGAAGCCCGAGAAGGCTGGAGCTGCCCCCGCAATGCCGGGTGGCGGCGACATGGACTTCTAAGTCCAGACGCTTTCACAAAAAGAGGCGACCCCGAAGTGCCGGGGCCGCCTCTTTTTGCGTTCGCCGAACCTCGTGCGATTGGGCGTCGCTCTCTTTCCCATGCTCCGTGATCTGTAGAAGCCCCTAACTCAGCGGCTTGACCCATCGAGCCCATTGGGGTTGAGGGGCGTAGCCGGCTGACCCCCAGGCGTGGTGGGCCAGGACATTCTCGTGGAGCACCATGGCGTCGGCGCGGAACGCTCCCAATTTCGCGAAGCGCTCCTCCGCCGCGCGGATAAGGACACTCCCGATCCCTGGCGCCGGCGGGCGGGATCCACGGCCAGCCGGTAGAGATGGGCGCGCCAGCCGTCCCAGCCGGCGATCAGGGTGCCGGCCATCTCCCCGTCGATCTCGGCGATGAGGACGGCCTCGGGGTCGCGCTCGATGAGCGCGACCACCTTGGCCGGGTCGTCGTGACGGTCGGTTCCCTCGGCGGCCTTGAGCCAGAAGGCCAGTAACGCGCCGACATCTCCCAGCCGTCCGTTCCGGACGCTGATTCCCGTGGGCTTTTCCATGGGACCGGAAATTAGCAGAGCTGCGCGGGAAGCTCTCTGGCGTGGAGGACGGTCAGAGAGGTGACCGCCCGGGTCAGGACCACGTAGAGGCGGGCCAGACCACGCGGCTCGGCGTCCACGATGTCCGCCGGTTCGACCACGATGACGTGGTCGTACTCCAGTCCCTTGGCCAGGCTCGCCGGGATGACCAGGAGGCGATGGTCATCGACCGTGTCCGGGCTGAGCACCCGGTGGTCCAGGTCGGTCAGGACCTTGGACACGGCGGCGACCGAGGCGTCCGGGACGATGACGCCGATCGAGCCCTCACGGGACAGCGCCTCCCGTACGGCCTGCGCCAGGGACGCGGCGAGGTCGGGCGCGGGCCGTACCGACAGGGAGCCCGAGCCCGGCCGCAGCGACTGGGGAGCGGCCAGGTCCGGGGCGATGGAGGGCAGCAGCCTGGCGGCGAAGTCGAGCACCTCGCGGGGAACGCGGAAGCCGAGGGTGAGCTCGGTGACGGCACCGTCCTCGAAGCCCAGGTGGGTGAGGACCTCCGTCCAGGAGCGGGCGGACCAGGGCGTGGTGCCCTGGGCGAGGTCGCCGAGGACGGTGGCCGATCCGGTACGGCACCGCCGGCCGAGGGCACGCAGCTGCATCGCGGACAGGTCCTGGGCCTCGTCCACGACCAGATGGCCCAGGACGGCGGTCCGCTCGATCAGGTCGCCCAGCTCGTCCATCAGCGCGGCGTCGGCCGCCGACCACTTCGCCGAGCGGAAGGACTTGGCCGGCTTGGCCCACAGGAGCAGGGACTGCTCCGCGGCGGTGAGGTCGTCCTTCGCCGCGGCGGCGAGGAATTCGGGGTCGCTGAGCAACCGGTGAAGCACCTGCTGCGGGGTCAGCTTGGGCCAGACCTGGTCCACGAGCTGTTTGACCGGCTTGGACCTGGCCACCGCGTCCTGCACCCGGTCGTCGGGGGACTCGCCGCGCTGCTCCATCCGGACGAGCACCAGATGGGCCAGTCGCTGGGCGAGCGTGGCCCGGCCCGGTCCGTAACGCGTGGTGCCGCGCAGCGCGGCGACGATCTCGCTGGCCTCGTGGTCGGCCACCCGGTAGCGGTTGATCCCCTTGGTGAACAGCACGCCCTCGGTGGGCTTGAGGACGTGCATCCACAGGGCGCGCCTGAGCACCGGGGCGATCCTGGCGTCACCCTTGATCGTGGCGACCGCGGGGTCCTCGGGAGCGAGGTGGTCGCCCAGGATTCCGGCGACCGTGGTCTGGTCGACCTTGACCTCGCCCAGCGCGGGAAGCACCGAGGAGATATAGGAGAGGAAGGCCCGGTTCGGGCCGACGATCATCACGCCGGATCGGGCGAGCTTCTCACGGTGGGTGAACAGCAGGTAGGCGGCCCGGTGCAGGCCGACCGCGGTCTTCCCGGTGCCGGGCGCACCCTGGACGCACACGGTCTGGCCCAGCCCGGAACGGACGATCTCGTCCTGGTCGGGCTGGATGGTCGCGACGATGTCGCGCATCGGGCCGGAGCGCGGGCGCTCGATCTCCTCGGTGAGGAGCCTGCTCTGCTGGAGGTCGCCGCCCTGGTCGAGCCGCTCGTCCTCGTAGGCGGTCAGGTCGCCGCCGTGATAGCCGAACCGGCGGCGGCGGGCGACGTCCATCGGGTCCGCGGGGCTGGCCTGGTAGAACGCCCGGGAGACCGGAGCCCGCCAGTCGATCACCAGGGGTCGGCTGCGGTCGTCGTGGACGTGCCTGCGCCCGACGTAGATGGTGCCGGGCAGGTCGTCGTCCACGGCACGGTCGAGACGGCCGAAGAACAGGGGCGTGCCGGAGTGGTCGGCGAGCGCCTCCACCCGCTGGTCCAGCAGCGCCTGCAGGATCTGCTGGGAGACCCAGTCGCCGGCGGCGTCGGAGGAAAGGGACCGGGCGTGCTCTCGCATCGCGCGCAGCGCGGCCCTGGAGGTGGCTAGGTGTGCGCGTTCGGTGTCGAGGGTCTCGGACGGATCGCCGGTTATGTCGGGGGCCAATTGATGTGCGGGCACGCGGAAGCGCCTCCCATTCGATAAACGGAGGTGGTGGTCATCGGGCAGCGAATCGACCAGCTTACCGGGGACCTTCGTGACGCTCAAAAGGATTTAACGATGGACTGACGTCCGGCCGAGGCGGGTATCTCAATGGCCATGCGGATCTCCCCGATGATACCGACCGTGGCCAATCTCCTCCTGGCCGCGCTCTGGGGGTTTTCCGTGTTCGCGGGCTGGGGGCTGGAGGCCTTCTGCTCCGAGGACGGCTGCGCGGACAGGATGGACGAGGTGGCCAGAGTGTCGTCCCTGTTCGCGACGGTCGCGGCCTGTTGCACGGCGGGTGCCTGGATCGCCCCGTGCGCCCGCGCGACGAGGGTCGTTTCACCGCCCTCATGGTCGCGGCGGTGGCCGCCTGGGTGATCGCGGAGGGCATTCTCTTCATCGGCGGCCTGATCGTTCGGTAATCGCCGTAACACCCTCAGTCATTCTGCTGTGAAATGACGAAAAAGCCGGGCAAAACTGGTGACTCCGACAGATCATGGGGGTATGTCGCCAGTGGCCTTCTAGGCCTAGCGAGGGGGTGGTTTCTTTGTCGAAAGCCTGCGGTATTTCGTGGACCTGACACAAATTGACGACGTGTTCGCCATGTGAGGTTATTCCCCGGCGAGCACGTCGTCCGCGTCGATGATCTGGTACGCGTACCCCTGCTCGGCCAGGAACCGCTGGCGATGCGCGGCGAAATCCTGGTCCACCGTGTCGCGGCTGACCACCGAGTAGAAGCGGGCCCCGCCACCGTCCGCCTTGGGCCGCAGCACGCGGCCGAGCCGCTGGGCCTCCTCCTGCCGTGACCCGAAGGTCCCCGACACCTGGATGGCCACCGCCGCCTCCGGCAGGTCGATGGAGAAGTTCGCCACCTTGGAGACGACCAGGACCTGGATCTCCTTGTCGCGGAACGCCTGGAAGAGCCGCTCGCGCTCCTTGATCTTCGTCTCGCCCTTGATCACCGGCGCGTTCAGGTGCTCGCCGAGCTCGTCGAGCTGGTCGATGTACTGCCCGATGACCAGCACCTGCTCGTCCGGATGCCGCCGTACCAGGGCCTCGGTCACCCGGGACTTGGACGGCGTGGTCGCGCAGAACCGGTAGCGCTCCTCGGCCTCGGCCATCGCGTAGGCGAGCCGTTCCTCGTCGGTCAGCGTCACCCGGACCTCGACGCAGTCGGCCGGGGCGATCCAGCCCTGGTTCTCCATCTCCTTCCACGGAGCGTCGTAGCGCTTGGGACCGATCAGGGAGAACACGTCGCCCTCCCGGCCGTCCTCGCGCACGAGCGTCGCGGTCAGCCCCACCCGCCGCCGGGCCTGCAGGTCGGCGGTCATCCGGAAGATCGGCGCGGGCAGCAGGTGCACCTCGTCGTAGATGACCAGGCCCCAGTCACGGGCGTCGAACAGCTCCAGATGCCGGTAGGCACCCTGCCTGCGGGTCGTCATCACCTGGTAGGTGGCGATGGTGACGGGCCGGATCTCCTTCTTGGTACCGCTGTACTCGCCGATCTCGTCCTCGGTCAGCGAGGTCCGCTTGAGCAGCTCCTGCCTCCACTGGTGCGCCGAGACCGTGTTGGTCACCAGGATCAGGGTCGTCGACTGGGCCTGTGCCATCGCCGCCGCGCCCACGATCGTCTTGCCCGCGCCACAGGGCAGCACGACCACCCCGGAGCCGCCGTGCCAGAACGCCTCGGCGGCCTCTCGCTGATAGGTGCGCAGCTGCCAGCCGTCCTCGGTGAGAGCGATCGGGTGGGCCTCGCCGTCGACGTATCCGGCCAGGTCCTCGGCGGGCCAGCCCAGCTTGAGGAGGTACTGCTTGATATTGCCGCGTTCGCTCGGATGCACGGCCACGCCGTCGGCGCCCAGCCGCTCGCCCAGCAGCGGCTGGATCTTCTTGGAGCGCAGGACCTCCTCCAGCACGGCCCGGTCGGTGCTGGTCAGGGCGAGCCCGTGGACGGGGTGCTTCTCCAGGCGGAGCCTGCCGTACCGCGCCATGGTCTCGGCGATGTCCACCAGCAGGGCGTGTGGCACGGGGTAGCGGCTGTAGGCGATCAGCGCGTCGACGACCTGCTCGGCGTCGTGCCCGGCGGCCCGTGCGTTCCACAGCGCCAGCGGGGTGATGCGGTAGGTGTGCACGTGCTCGGGCGCGCGTTCCAGCTCGGCGAACGGCGCGATCGCCTTGCGGCACTCTCCGGCCATCTCGTGGTCGACTTCAAGCAACAGGGTTTTGTCGGATTGGACGATCAGTGGTCCGTCAGTCACAGACTGCTCCTTGGTTATGGCCGGCGAACTCATGGTCGCACTCGTACGGGGACTCGCCGGTCTGCCGCGCGTCCTTCGCCCTCCGGCTCCCTTATGCAACAGAGCCGGGCGCCCCAACAGTCCCGAGCGGATGATTCCGGACCGATAACCTCGAATTACGGCAGTCTCGAACCGTGGCAGTCGAGTCTCAGTGGAGTCTCGGGGAAGCCTCAGTAGGACCTCAGTAGGAGTCGAAGGCTCCGTTGAGGCCGGCGATGATGAAGGTGGCGACACCCAGGACGATCAGCACGATGTTGATGCCGATGCTGATCCAGGTCCATCTGAGCAGTTTCCTGGCGCCCCTGACGTCGCGGTCGACCTTCCCGAGCGCCAGGCCGGACAGGATGGCTCCGGCGATGCCGCCGAGGCTCACGTAGCAACTCAGGGCGAACACGAGGCTGATGACCAGCGCGACGATCGCGTGGGTTCTGGTGCCGTCGCTGCCCGGCTGCGGCCCGGGACCGTACCCCTGGGCGTACGGCGGCGGATACTGCCCGTAGGGCGGCTGCTGACCGTAACCCTGGCCCTGGCCATAGGACTGACCCTGGGGCTGTCCGTATCCCTGGCCTGGGCCGTAGTCCTGGCCAGGAGTCTGACCGTAGCCCTGGCCTGAGCCGTAGTCCTGGCCCTGGGGCTGTCCGTAGCCCTGGCCCGGGTTCTGGGCGTGGGTCTGGTCCTGGCCGTAGCCCGGCTGATGGCCGGGCCGGCCGTATTCGGGCTGGGGCTCCTGCTGAGGCGGCTCGTAACCGTAAGGCTCGCCGTAGCCGGGAGTCTGGCCGGGGCCTGTGCTGTACGGGCTCTTCCAGTCATCCGGGTTCGTGCTGGGACCTTCGGGGTGACCGCTGCTCACTGTGGATCGTCTCGCTTCTATCGAACTCCGAACATCAACGCGATCACGATATGGGCATGCGCCGTATGTCGCCGAACAATGCTCTCGTCGTGTTCGCGATCGTCCTCCCTCAGTCCGAGGCTATCCGGTGAGACGGGCGCGCAGTGCCTTGCGATCGAGCTTCAACACGCTGGTGACCGGAATGGAGTCGGTGAAATAGATCTCGCGAGGGTATTTCACCCGGCCGACCCGGGCACGGGTCCAGTCGATGAGATCCTCGGCCGTGGCCCTGCCATCCGGACGGAGCTGGACGAAGGCCACGACCTCCTCGCCGTGGATCGGGTCGGGACGGCCGATCACGCCCGACATCAGCACGTCCCGGTGCTCGTTCAGCACGTCCTCGACGTCTCGGGGGAAGACGTTGAACCCGCTCCGGATGATCAGATCTTTTTTACGGTCCACGATGTGCAGGTAGCCGTCGTCGTCCACGCAGCCGATGTCGCCGGTGCGGAGCTCGCCGTCCACCAGCGCGGTGCCGCCGGGAGCGGCTTCGGGGGCGCCCCAGTAGCCCCTCATGAGCGCGTCGCCCCGGACGCAGACCTCGCCCACCTCGCCGATCTCCATCTCCTCGCCCTCGTCGTCGCGGACGGTGATCGTGTAACCGGGCAGGGGCAGCCCGACGCTGCCCACCTTCCTGCGGCCAGGCGGGTTGAAGGTGGTGACCGCGCTGGTCTCGGTCAGGCCGTACCCCTCGAGGATCTGCACGCCGGGCACCCGCCGCTCGAACTCCCTGAGCACCTCCCGGCCCAGCGGCGCCGCCCCGCAGGTCAGGTAGGCCAGGTCGGGAAGTTGGACGCTCTCGAGCGGCTCGGCCAGCAGCCTCTGCAACATGGCGGGGACCACCGCGCCGTACTGGACCCTGTGCTCGGCGGCCAGGCGCAGGAACAGCCCGGCGTCGAACCAGCGCATCAGCACGACCTGCGGAGGCTCGACGGCGTGCATGCCCGCGATCGTGATGATCAGGCCGTAGGCGTGCGAGAGCGGCACCGGCATGATCGCCCGGGTGACGCCCGGCCGGTGGGACATCTCCTGCGCGGCCTTCGAGACGTGCCAGAGCCCGCCGTGGGTCAGCATGACGCCCTTGGCCCGGCCGGTCGTGCCGCCGGTGTACATCAGCGCCGCGAGGTCGGTCGGGTCGCGCCTCACCGCGCCGGTCTCCGCGGCCTCCTCCAGCTGGGCGAACGGCGTCGTACCCGGCGGGGCGTCGCCGACCACGATCACCGGGACCTCCTCGGCGGCGGCTTGCACGGTGCCCAGCAGTTCGGGCGAGGTCACCACCGCGACGGCCCCGCTGTCGACGAGGATGTGCCGCAGCTCCTCCACCCCGACCAGGAACACCACCGGTGTCACCACGGCTCCGGCCGCCCAGAGCGCCTGGTAGGTGATCGACACCTCCGGGCAGGTGGCCATCATGACCACCACCCGGTCGCCGGGCACGATCTCCCGGGCGCCGAACCCACCGGTGACCCGCCGGGCCCGTTCGGCGAGTGCGGCTGCGCGGTGCCAGGTCCCCTCGTAGTACAACGCCTCGAAGTCGCCGAACCTGCTCCAGGACTCCTCAGCGAGCCGGCCCAGTGTTTGGTCAGCACTCATGACCTTCAAACTGGGCCGTACGGGCTGGGCAGTCAAGGCCTCTTCGGGGTCGGGCGAGGTTCAGACGATGTCGGCGATGCCGGTGATGCGGTGCAGGGCGAAGCGGTGCACCGCCGCCCGCGTCTCGTCGTAGGCGGTGAGGTAGCCGCCCTCCATCCGGGCGGGTTCGAGGATCCGGCTGGTGGCGTTGCCCTGGGAGTCGAGGTAGCCGATCCAGACCTGGGAGCCCTGCCGGATGGCGTCGCGCAGGGCGGAGATCGTGGCGGTCGTGGGGGAGCGCGGGACCTGGCCGTCGGGAACGTCCAGGGGAACGCGACGGGCCTGGTGAGCGGCGTCCCCGGCGCGCACGGCACGGATGGCGGCCGCCACCACGTCGGCCTCCAGGCCGTTGAACGTGGCCGAGGAGCGGACGAGGGGCGGGCCCTCGGTCCTGCGGACGTCGATCTGGGTGATGATCACATCGCCGTCCAGGGACTCCGCGGCCGGCGCGTAGCCCATCGCGCGTAACGAGTCGATCAGGGCCGGCCTGGAGGACTTGGAGGCGATCACGGTGGGGGCGAGCCGCCGCAGCCGCAGCGGCATCGAGCGCTTGTCGGCCATCACCTCGTCCAGCAGCGAGGAGTCGTCGCACCGGACGTAGGCGCTCGCCGTACCGATGCGCATGCGGCCGTGGCGGCGGGCCACGTCGGTGACCAGGTAGCTGAGCGGTTGCGGGACGGGCGTGGTCGAATGGCGCTCCAGCAGGGCCAGTATCTCGTCGGCGCCCTGCCCGGCGTCCAGCGCCCGCCGGATCGACCGCTCGTCGAACCGGTAGACCGTCGCGCCGCCGGTGGACTCCACCTCGGCGGACAGTGCCAGCCATCGCCTCAGCTCGCTGGTGAGCGGCCCCGGCGCGACGGCGGTCAGATCGGCCTGGAGGAACACGTGGTCGAGGGGCTCGGGCAGCAGCGGAGCCAGCAACTCGCCGGGGGATCCGACGCGGCTCCCACCCGGAAGCCCGGGGAGCCCGGGAAGCAGGGCGCGGCCGTGCCCCACGAGCATGCCGAGGCCGGTGACCCCGATCTGCTCGGCCTCGCGCACCGTGAACTCCACCAGTTGGTCGCGATGGGCGCCGCGGCGGCGGGGCTGCTCCCAGGCCAGACGCTCGCGCACCGAGTCGAGGGTGGGAGCCATGCCGGGCTCCGCGGCGGCGAGCATGCCGAGGGTGGTGGCCCGGACCTCGGCGGCGGCGGAGCGGCGCAGGTCGGGGTGGAGGGCATTGAGCAGCCGGTCGCGCTCGTCGCGCTCGCCGATCACTCCCGGCACGCGGTCCATGGTGAGCCAGGTCATGGCCAGCATCACCCAGCGGTCTTCGGTGCCCTTCATCCGCCAGGCGTCATAAACGGGGGTGGGCAGCCAGTCGCCGTCCACCGCCCCGCTCGCCGCCACCAGCCCGGCCGCGTGCGCCACCTCGATGATCAGCCCCGCCACCCATTCGGGCAGGTCGAGCAGGGCCGCGATCCTCTTGAGGTCGCGCACGGCCAGGCCGCCGCTGCGGAGCACGCCGGGCGGGTCGGCGCTCCAGCGCTCGCACAGCTCCTCCACCGCGCGGGTGAACGTGAACGCCTGCCCGGCGGCCGTGCGGTCGGCGAGTTTCCGGTCGCGCCTGGCGCCGTCCATCGCGGGAGGGACGGGGGAGAGGTCCTGGTGAATCCGGCCGTCGCGAAGGAAAAGGCCGACCTCGCGGGGCAGTACGACGGTCTCCTCACCGGTGGCGCCCAGCAGCGCGCGGGAGAGAAGCTGCTCGATCGGCGACTGGGCGGTGGTGGCCCGCACCTCGCGGCGCGCGTTGGGCACCCGGCCGCTGGCCGGGCCCCAGGCCAGCTCGTTGAGCGCGGACCGTGCCTGTGGCGAGACGTCCTCGATCAGCCGGCCGACGATTTTCTGGTCGCCCAGCAGGTCGGCGAGGGCCTCTTTCGTGTCGCTCCTGGTGTCGCTCTTGGCGTCGCCGCCCTCACCTGCGATGTCCTCGATCAGCTCGGCCAGCCGCTCCGCGTGGTAGTGCCGGAACACCTCCACGGCCGGGGGGCCGAGGCCCGCGGGCCCGTCAAGGACCTCCCGCACTCCGGGTGCCGGGGCCAGGGCGTTGTCCGGCCCGTAGACCAGGGCCAGAGTCCGCAGCCGCTCGACCGTCTCCTTGAGCGTGCTCCGGAAGACCGGATCGGCCGCGCCCGGCAGCGCTCGGGCCATCTGGGCCCGCAGCGATCCGTAGGAGATCGGCGAGGGGAGCACGGTCAGCGTCTCCACGACCGAGAGCGTGAACCGGTCGAGCCGGTCGAGCACCCGGCCGACCGCGGACGGGCTGCTCGCCCGCCCCGCCAGGCCTTCGAGGTGCGCGGGGACGGGGGTGACGAGCTCGGGGCGCACGGCGGCGAGAGCCCGCAACTGTTCGTCGCTCCGGCTGCGCAGCCACTCGGTGAACTCCGTGCTCATTTCGTCAATGGTAAGAGGCCTTACCGACAAAGCGTGGCACGGGTAAAGTTTGTGATCATGTGAGCGGCCGTGAATGGGGGAAATAGGCCACGGGCGAGGGCATCGGCGAGAGAGGATGGCAGCGTGATCGAGCGTGTCGACCAGCTTGTCCTGGAGTACGTCAGCAGGGCGGCTGATGCCGCCCACGGCGTGCTGCCCCCGAAGCAGCGGATCGATTTTGTCGGAAGGCTGCGTAAGCGGATCGACGCCGAGCGAATGGGGATGGACAGCCCGGCGGCCGTCGAGAAGATTCTGGCCCAGTTCGGCGATCCCGTGGTGCTGGTGCGGCGCGAGGTGCACCGTCTGAACAGTGAGACGAGCCTGGGGGGCCTGGCGGAGACGCTGGAGGAGGCCGAGCGCCCCACCGGTGTCATCGTCCCGGCCCCGGCGTCGGGCCTTCACGATTCCTCCGAGCCGCTCTCCGGCCGTTCGGTCCCCGGGGATTCCGCGGCGCCGGATTCCGCGATGGCAGGCTCCGCGTTCTCGGAGCCGGTTCCGCCCGGGGAAGACGACCTCGGGTCGCCGGGTTCGGGGCGATCGGATATGACGATTTTCGGGGCCTCGACGCCGGACCGGTCGGGAGAAGCCGGTTTCGAATGGGCGGACTCCCGGGAACCGGGTGCCCCCAGGCGCTCGCATCCTTACGGGGACGTGCCGGGTGGCTCTGTCCCCCCGCCTCGCGACTCCGGGACCGGCGCCTCGGAATCCTCGGCCGCGCAAGAGGCCGCTTCCACGGACGCTCACGAGGCCGCGCACGGGGCCGCTTCCGCGGACGTTCCCGAGCCGAGGGGTCGGCCACGGTCCTCGTCGATCGCACCCGGGGGAGACGAACCGGACGACCCCGCGCCCGAGCGCGTCGAGGCGGACGACCCGCCGACCGAGGAGATTCCGCCCGCGCGAGGCGCCGGGGCACAGCCGGAGGCCGAGCCGGGGCCGGCACCGGGATCAGAGCGGGAACCGCTGTCGAGAGCGGAAACGGGGTCGGGATCGGGCCCGGGACCAGAGCTGGGATCAGCCTCGGGATCAGAGCCGGGACCAGAGCTGACATCGGGGCGGGAACCACCGTCGGGATCGGGGCAGGGAGCGAAACCCGGGCCGGGATCGGGAGAGGGAGGTGCGGCGGGGGACGAGAGGCCCCGGGCCGTGATACCGCCCGGAGTGGCCAAGGCCCGACGGGAGGCCGAGGAGCTTCTGGCCAGGAGGCAGGCCAGAAAGCGGCCCAGCCTGCTCCGCCGTCCGAGCCGTGCGCCCCGATCGAGGGAGGACGTCGTCGCCGGGGAGAGCGACGTCAGGACGGTCCTGCTCGGCCACCGGCGCGAGGTGATCGGGATGGCCCTTCTCGGCCTGGCCGGGCTGCTCGTCCCCTTCCCCTTCGCCCCAATCGCGATCTTTCGGATTCCCGTGCTGGTCTGGGCGGTCGCCGTACTGGTCGTGACGGTCTGCGAGGCCTGGGAGGGCGCTGACAAGGTGCGCGGGGCCGCCGCACCGATCCTGAGCTACACCATCGGCGGCTGCCTGGTCGCGCTCATCCGATCCAGGAACGACCTCAGCCTGGTGGTGGACCAGTTCTTCGAGATCAGCGGGCTCATGTTCATGCTGGGAAGCGCGGCGGGTGTCTTCTGGCTGGCCTACCGCCTGTTCAACCCGGTCACCCCGGTCGGCAGGCGTAACAGGTGACTCAGGTCGTCTCGGGAGCGGACGCGACGGGTGACTCGGCCGATCGTTTCGGGAGGGAAGGTAGGGCGGGTGGCTCAGCCGGGTGTCTCGCAGGATAAACGCGGCAGATGACTCAGCCGATCGCCTGGACGGCGGGCCGGGGCAGCAGACCGAGCGCGAGGCGCACCCAGGAGGCGACGAAACGGTCGCGTTCCGCGCGCCCGGGGGGCTCGCCCACCGTCTCCTGGAAGAGCTGGTAGTGGACCACCGCGCCACCGAGCACGGCGCCGATCGCGGGCCAGTCCACGTCGGCCTCGGCATACTCGGGCTGAGCCAGGAACCACGTGGTGATCGCGTCGAACATGGGCTGCAGCAGCCCCTCGCGCACGATCGCCACCAGCTCGGGGAACTGGCTCAGGTCGCGGAAGAAGACGCGCGTCAGCTCGCTCTCCTCGCGGGCCTTGGCCAGCCCGGCCTTGCACAGGTGGGCCAGGCGCGCTTCGACGTCCATCGACATGTCGACGCTGCTCATCTCGGCCAGGGTTTCGACGATCTGCGTCCGGGTCCGGGCGGCGTGTTCGTTCATCGCCGCCGCCAGCACCTCATACTTGGACTTGAAGTGCCGGTAGAGTCCGCCCGCGCCCGGCGACAGCCCGGACGCGGCCTCGATCTCGGCCACGGAGGTTGCCGAATAACCCCGTTCGGCGAACAGGCGCAGGGCTTCGTCGATGATCCGCTCGCGCGTCGATCTGGTCATTTCTCTGCCTATACCTCCACCATGACCATATCCAGTGCCGAACTCCACAGGTCGCAGCACGCCGGGCATGGCGCGTTCGCGCGTTTCACGGGGCACGATGGGAGCGTCCAGCGCTTCACCGGGTATGCCGGGAACGGCCCGGCGGCCCACGGCACGCCACGAACGGTCCAGCGGTCCACGGGCACGTCGCGAAGGATTCACCGGCAGGCCTCAGGAGATTCACCGGGCGGCCTTACGAACGCGTCGTACCGATCATGAGATGGTCCTCCCGCACCTCGACACGGCATCCCCCCTTCCGTCAAGTGAATCCTTTCTCGAAAGGGTTACGTGGCAGGTGGCGTTACGTGCGGTGAGATTGGCTCCGACCTGGGAGATTTAGCATTCTTTGAGGACTTCTCAGAGAATGTCCTCCGACGTTGATAAGGAGCGGTGAGTGATCTGATGAACTCGGTGGGGTTCGACCTTGATATGACGCTCGCGGACACGCGCGTCGGCATCGCCGCCGTCTACGACGCGTTGTCGCGGCACATGGGTGTGTTCATCGACAGTGCCGCCGTGGTGGCCAGACTGGGGCCGCCGCTGGAGTGGGAGCTGGCCAACTGGCTGCCTCCCGAGGAGATCCCCGGGGCCGCCACCGTCTTCAGGTCGCTGTATCCCTCGATCGCCGTCCCGGTCACCAGCCTCATGCCCGGCGCGCGTGAGGCGGTGGAGGCCGTACGGCGCGGCGGCGGCAGGATCGTCGTGGTGACGGGGAAGAACGCCCGTGACGCGGCCAGCACGGTCGAATTCCTCGGCTTGGACGTGGACGAGGTCGCCGGCTCGGTCTTCGGGGCGGCGAAGGGTCCGGCCCTCGCGAGTTTCGGCGCCACGGCCTATGTGGGAGATCACGTCGCCGACATCGAGGCGGCGCGGGCGGGGGGCGTCGTCAGCGTGGCGGTGGCGACGGGTCTCTATCCGGCGGGAGAGCTGCGTGATCACGGAGCGGATGTCGTGCTGGACGATCTGACCGAGTTCACCGAATGGTTCGATGGTTGGCGAACTCCGGCCTCACTCGTGTAATTAGAGGCTGATTAGACGGTCGCCCTCCGCGTCCGCTGGGCATAACCTACATCCATTCCTTTTCACGACAGTCTGAACGAGGTCACCCCTGTGCCGAGTGGCAAAGTCAAGTGGTACGACGCCGACAAGGGTTTCGGCTTCCTCACCCGCGACGACGGCGGTGAGGTCTTCGTGCATTCTTCCGCGCTGCCCAATGGTGTGGACTCCCTCAAGCCAGGCCAGAAGGTCGAGTTCGGTGTGGCCGAGGGGCGTCGCGGCCAGCAGGCGCTCTCGGTCCGGGTAATCGAGCAGCCCCCCACGCTCGCCAAGGCCGCGAAGCCGAAGGGCAAGCGCAAGAAGCCCGATGAGATGGTCGTCATCGTGGAAGACCTGATCAAGCTCCTGGACGCGGTCTCCACGTCGTATCAGAAGAACAAACACCCCGAACCCGTGCATGCCAAGCAGATCGCCGCTGTACTCCGGGCCGTGGCCGACGACCTGGACGACTAACCCCTTCCCGGTGGCTCCGCGTAATTTCCGGTAAAACCTTCGGGGTTTTCTGGGGTTTTCCCAGGAGGGTTTTCCACGGGCCCGTTTCCGCCTCTTCAGGGAGGCTCACACGGGCCCGTTTCCGTTTTCCGGAGGGGTTCGCCGCGGGCCCGTAGAACTCCCGGGTTCCGGCGGGCCCACTTCCGTGCGGCCCTTCCCAAGGCCCGGCTTCCGCGTAGCCCTTTCCCCGGGATCAGCCGTGGGGGTTGGTCAACGGTCTGGTCCGCTTCTCCGCGGGGGGATCGTCCCGCCGCACGATCGCGGTGGTCGTGCCGGCGGGCTCGGGTCTGATCCACTCCTCCGAGTGCCGCTCCCCGCCGGCGGAGGACGGGGCGTCGGGGGCGTCGGGGGCGCGATCGGCCCTGGCGGCCTTCACCTTGGCGTCCCTCGCGTCGCTCCGCCTGCGCCGCCGTGCCAGCAACCAGCCGAGTGAGCCCGCCAGCACCGTGGCCATCACCGCGAGCCCGGTCCGCCCGCCGGCGAACAGCGACAGCAACAGCCCGACCAGGCCGCCGAGCACCCACGCGATCTGCAGGAACGCCTCCACCACCCCGAACGTGGACGAACGCACCTCCTCGCCGATCTCGCGCTGCACGATCGCGTCCAGCGCGAGCTTGCCCAGTCCCTGGGCGAACGCGGCCACCAGCGCGACGGCCACCGCGGTCCAGAGATTGAACATGATCGCCGCCACCACCGTGACCACGGTGGTCAGCGCGAGCGTGGCCAGCACGATGACCTGGGGAGAGTGGTTGCGCACCCAGGAGGCCACGGCCGCTCCGGCCAGACCGCCCGCTCCGGCGGCCACGGCCAGCACGCCGATCGTGACCGGGGGGGCGAGTCCGGGGAGGTTCTTGTCCTGGACGAGGAAGAGCAGGTAGAAGAGCAGGAAACCGGAGTGGAGACGGATGGCCACGTTGGCCCTCATCGCCGCGGCGACCACCGGGCCCACGTTCAGCAGCGTGCGCCAGCGGGGTGGCCGCTTCTCGCCC
Organism: Streptosporangium subroseum; assembly: GCF_900188345.1. Lineage (GTDB taxonomy): Bacteria > Actinomycetota > Actinomycetes > Streptosporangiales > Streptosporangiaceae > Streptosporangium > Streptosporangium subroseum. The sequence goes on from NZ_FZOD01000055.1 coordinate 15,353, forward strand.
TCGTCGTCCAGCTCCTCCAGATCGGGGGAGTCGACGTGACGTGGAAGCCGTACGGCCAGCACACCCTGGAGCAGGAAGAGCACCGTCGCCCCGCGCAGCACCCACTCGGCGCCGAGCCAGGTGCTGGCGCCCGCGCCGATCGGGATCGCGACACCGGCCGCGACCAGTGCGAACAGGGCCACCCTCGCGTTGGCGGTGACCAGCGCGATGTCGGCGGGCAGCACGCTCGGCATGATCGCCGCTCGGGAGACGTTGTAGGCCTTGGACAGCACCAGCACGGCCAGCGCCGCGGGGAAGATGGTGAACACGTCGGCGGGGACGATCGCCGCCGCCATGGCGAAGCAGAGCAGTCCTCGACCGAACAGGGTCCCCGCCATCACGAAGCGCCGGCCGGAGCGGAACCGGTCGAGAACCGGCCCGACGAACGGCGCGACCACCACGAAGGGGATCATCGTGATCAGCAGATAGATCGCGACCTGGCCCCGGGCCTCGTTCACCGGGAGTTTGAACAGCGTCCCGGCCAGGGCCGCGGTGACCAGCGCGTCGCCCGCGCTGTGCGCGGCGGTCAGCTCGATCAGCTGCCCCAGGCCCGTACGGCCCGCGCCCTGGGCGTAGGTCATCCTCCTCGCGGCCTTGCCGACCCGCTGCGTCCCGCTCGCCGCGCCACGCCCCGCGCGCAGGGTGGCCCGGCCCGTGCTCTTCCCCGCGCTCACGGTCGCCCGCCCCGCTCCGGCGGCCGTGCGACCGGCCCGGCGGGAGGCCTCACCAATCGTCTTTCGCGCCCGTTCCCACCCAGCTGCCACGTATCAAGTCATACCCGAATGACGGGTGAGTTGGCGGGTGCGATAGACAACTACTCGCTTGATCGGCATCCGGCGGTGCCGTTCGCTCCAGGCATAGGTGAGAATGAACTGTGAGTGAGCGCAGCGAGCGAGCCAGTAGGGACAGCAGCCGCCGGGCTGCCAGGCTGACGGGAGACGATTCGTGAACCGCACTCGATCCCGCGCCGTGGTCCCGGACCAGGCATGCGTCGCCGCCGTCGACTTGGCCCGTTTCGCGATTGAAGAGAATGTCAGGCCCGATGAGGTGGGCGAGCATCTCGGCGTCGAGGGTGAGGGTGACCGTATCGTCACCCACTACTTCGCCAGCCTGGACCGCGCCTATCTGGGGTGGCGCTGGGCCGTCACCGTCGCCAGGGCCTCCCGGGCGCGCAATGTGACGGTCAGCGAGGTCGTGCTCCTGCCCGGCCCGGGTGCGCTGCTGCCGCCCCAGTGGGTGCCGTGGAGTGAGCGGCTGCGCCCCGGTGATCTCGGGGTGGGCGATCTGCTGCCCACCTCCGACGACGATGATCGGCTCGCGCCCGGCTTCACCGAGGTCGACGACGACGTCGACCATCAAATGATCTTCGAGTACGGTCTCGGCCGCGCGCGGGTGCTCTCCCCGATCGGCCGTGACCGCGCCGTGCGGCGCTGGCACTCCGGTGAGTCCGGCCCGCACACCCCGCTCGCACACGCCGCTCCCGCCCAGTGCTCCACCTGTGGCTTCTACTGGCCGCTGGCCGGCGCGCTGCGCACCGGCTTCGGCGTCTGCGCGAACGAGTACGCGCCCGACGACGGCAGGGTGGTCGCCGCCGACCACGGCTGCGGCGCGCATTCCGAGGCCGCCGTACTGCCACACCAGGTCGAGCCGACCTCGCCGATCCTCGACGATCTGACCTATGACACCACCGAGGACCCCTCGGAGGCAGGCCTGGCCGGTTCCGTGGACGTCAACGGCTCCGAGCCGCTGGGGCACTCCTGATCCGACCCTGTTTCCGCAGCTCACCGGATAACTTCTGATCCGACGCTGTTTCCGCAGGCCGCCGGGTCGCCTCTGGCCCGGCCGTCTGCCGTGCGAGGTGACCTGCGGGGCCCCCGACCTATGGGACTCATCGCTGTGACTGACATCTTCGACACCGAACGACTGCGCTCCGCCGTACTCGCCGCCTGGACGGCCTCGCCCGCGCGCTTCCGTGAGGACGCCAACGCCGAGGAGGACTTCGCGCTCGGCGGCTACCGCGACCGGCTGATCGTCGAGCTCGCCCAGAACGCCGCCGACGCCGCTCTCCGCGCCGGGGTTCCCGGACGGCTCCGCCTGTCGCTGCGCGAGGGGGTGCTGTCGGCCGCCAACACCGGCGCCCCGCTGGACTCGGCCGGGATCGAGGGACTGTCCACGCTGCGGGTCTCCGCCAAGCGGGACGATGTCGGCGCGGTCGGCCGGTTCGGCGTCGGTTTCGCGGCCGTGGTGTCGGTCTGCGATGAGCCGGTGATCGGTTCGCTCGGCTCCGGGGTCGTCCGCTGGTCCCGTGACCAGACCGCCGCGCTGGTGGCCGCCGAGCCCGCGCTGGCCAAGGAGCTCGCCGAGCGCGGGGGGCACGTGCCGCTGCTGCGCCTGCCGTTCCCCTCCGGTCCGGTCGAGATCCCCGCGGGGTTCGACACGCTCGTACGGCTGCCGCTGCGTGACGGCGCGGCCGAGGACGCCGTCCGGCGGATGCTGCGGGAGACCAGTCCCGCGCTGCTGCTCGGCCTGCCCGCCCTGGAGTCGATCGAGATCGACGTGGACGGCGAGGTGCGGACCGTCACGCCGGACGGCTGGCAGGTGGTCGCGGCCTCCGGGCAGTTCACCCCGGAGCAGGCGGCCGAGCTGTTCGCCGACCGCCCGACCGAGGAAAGGTCCCGGCCGTACTGGATGGTCCGCTGGGCCGTACCCGTCGCCGGATCCGCGAGCGACGTCTCGGACGGCCCGACGACCGGTTCGCCCACCGGTTCGCAGCCTGGTTCGCCCGCTGGTTCGCAGGCCGGTCCGTTCGGCGGTCGTCCTCAGGGCGATCTTCAGGGCGGTCCGCTCGGCGGCCCTCAGGGCGGGGAGCCCCGGCCTCTGCCCGCGCAGGTGCCGCCGGTGGTGCACGCGCCCACGCCGAGCGACGAGCCGCTGGACCTGCCCGCGTTGCTGATCGCCTCGTTCCCGATGGCCACCGACCGCCGGCACGTGGCCAAGGGCCCGCTGACGGACTTCCTGGTCGAGCGCGCCGCCGACGCCTATCTCGAACTGCTCGCCGGGCTGCCTCGCACGCCCAAGCTGCTCGACCTCGTCCCCGGCCTGATGGGCAAGGGCGAGCTCGACGCGCAGATCCGCCGGGCGATCCTGCGCAGGCTCCCCGACGCGCCGCTGCTCCCCGTGCTCTCCCCGCCCATCGACGGTGAGGGCCAGGGTGTGCCCGGACGAGCCTCCGTGCCCGCCGACGGTGAGGGCCTGGTCGTGCCCGGACGGCGAGCCTCCGTGGTCGTGGCCTCGGGTGAGCTGCTGGAGAAGATCGCCCCCATGGTCCCCGGCCTGCTGCCCGCCGGATGGCCGTCCAGGCACCCCGCGATCAACGCGCTCGGCGTCAAGCGGGTGCAGCTCACCGACGTCGTGGACATGCTCTCCGGCGACGCCGTCAAGGACAGGGATCCGGCCTGGTGGCGGTCGCTGTACGAGGTGCTGCCCGCCGACGACCCCGAGTCCCTCGGAGCGTTGCCGGTCCCGCTCGCCGACGGCCGTCTGGTCCGGGGACCGCGTGGCACGCTGCTGCTGATCGACGGCTCGGCGCTGGACCCGGCCGTGCTCGCTCCGCTCGGGCTGCGCGTGGTCCACCCGGACGCAGCCCACCCGCTCCTGCTCCGGCTCGGCGCGGGTGAGGCGACTCCCCGGACGGTCCTGGAGGACTCGCTGACCCGCTCCGCCGTCTCGGAGTCCATGAACAGCGACGACGCCGGACCGGTGGCCCAGGCGGTGCTCGCGCTGGTGGACGCCGCGGGGCTGACCGCGGGCGAGGAGCCCTGGCTGGCCGACCTGGCGCTGCGCGGCGCGGACGGCGAGCTGTACCCGGCGGGCGAGCTGCTCCTCGCCGAGGGAGCGCTGGCCGGGCTGCTGGACCCGGAGACGCACTTCGGCACGGCGGCGCCCGAGCTGGTGGAACGGTACGGCTCGCGAGTGCTGGCCGCGGCCGGAGTGCTCGACGGCTTCGCCGTGGTGAACGACACCGACGTCATGATCGACCCGGATGACTGCGACCACGACCTGGATCGCGAGGACGAGTGGCTGGAGGCCGTTCTCGACCTGATGCCCGAGATGGACGTTCCGCCGGTCGCCAGGGAGTTCTCCGCGATCCGGGACCTCGAGTACGTCGCGAACTGGCCCGACGCCCTCGCCCTCCTGTCGCGCCCGCCGCTCCGCTCGGTCCTGCATCCGCTGCGGGTCCTCGTGGCGGGTGAGGTCGTGGAGGTGCCCTCCTACACCGCGTGGTGGCTCTCCACCCACCCGGTGCTCGGCGAAAGGCGTCCCACCGAGCTGCGGCTCCCGACCGCCGACCCGCTGCTGTTCGGCCTGTACGGCGACGCTCCGGCCGGAATCGACGAGGCCGCGCTGGCGATGATCGGCGTACGGACCACGCTGACCGACCTGCTCGCCTCGCACGGCGGTCCCGACGAGCTGATCGACCTGCTGGGCGACCCCTCCGTGGAGGTGGACCGGGCCCAGCTCCGCGCTCTGTGGGTGGCTCTCGCCGCCGTCGACCCCGCCCGGGTCGCGCCCCCGCGCGCGGTCCGCGCCATCCTCGGCGGCGAGATCGTCGTCGCCGACGCGGAGGACGGGCGCTCGCTCTCCGTCGAGGGAGAGGGCAGGGACGAGCCGGGTGAGCCGGTCGTGGTCGAGGCGCCGGACCTGCTTCCGCTGGTCGCGGGCCGGCCGTTGATCCTGGCCCCCTTCGACCTGGCCGAGGCCCTGTCGGAACTGCTGGACCTGCCGTTGGCCGGGGAGGAGGCGGCCGGTGAGGTGACCTCCTCGGGCGAGGTCCGTGAGGTTCCGCCCGCCGTACGGTCACTGCTGCCGACCGCGCCCGCGACCTACACGGAGCACGACAGGCTGCTCGTGGACGGCGTCCCCGCCGCCTGGCGGTTCTTCGAGGGCATGGTGCACGCCACGGGGGTGGAGGGGCTGGCCCGCGGGCTCGCCTGGGCGTCGGGTCAGTGGGGAGACCGGCTCGCGGTCGCGGCGCTGCTGCGCGACCCCGAGGCGGTGCCGCTGCTGCTCGCCGAGGCGGACCTGGACAGCTGGACCGCGTCGACCAACTAGCCCCGTCGGCCCGCGCGCATGCGCCGCGGCCCCGCTCCGGCGCATGCGCCTTCCCGCGTATGCGTCGTACGCGGTCCTGGTCGGGCGCATGCGTCTCTTCCCGCATGTCTTCTCGCATGCGCCCTGGTCAGCGCATGCGCGGGGACCACGTGATCGTCCGAGGGGGAGCGCACGCCTCGAACGCGGTCCGGGGGAACCGGCGGCGGGGAGGGACGATCATAAGATCGCGGTCGTGGGCTTGATCGGCTCGTCGGTGGAGGGCGGTGGGCCCCGGCGGTCGCGGCGCCGTACGAACCAGAGGCCGAACAGCCCGCCGCATATGCCCGCCACGCAGGTCCAGATCCACCAGCGGTGCTCGGGGTCCGGCTGCATGATCAGAAGAACGATCAGGGCGATCGCCCACAGGACGGTGCCCGAGAGGATCGCGATCGTGTCGTTGGTCTTCAACGGCTGCAGATCCGGACGGCGAGGCTGGTTCACATCATTCAGCCTAGGTGACGCCGTCTCACTACCCGCAAAGCGGAGTCTGTGAAGGCGCGAATCGATCTCGAAAGCGTCACCATCGTGACCCGGGCCTTCCGATAGGGGACCCTCGCTGTCACTCTGCGTGCGTGAGTGACACTAAAACCCCCTCAATAAGCGGACTTGACCGTTTTTTTCACATCTCTGATCGTGGCTCGTCGGTAGGCCGTGAGGTCCGCGGTGGGCTCGTCACGTTCTTCACGATGGCCTACATCGTCGTGCTCAACCCTCTGATCATCGCGACCGTCAAGGACGTGGACGGCCAGTTCATCGGCGACGGCCTCGTGCCCAACGTGCCGCTGGTCGCCGCCGGTACGGCCCTCGTGGCCGGTCTGCTGAGCATCCTGATGGGGGTCATCGGCAAGGTCCCCTTCGCTATGGCCGCGGGCCTCGGCCTGAACGCCTTCGTCACCTACGGCATCGCCTCGCAGATGTCGTGGGAGTCGGCCATGGGACTGGTGTTCCTGGAAGGCGTGATCATCGCCCTCCTGGTGCTGACCGGATTTCGCACGGCGGTGTTCAACGCCATCCCGCCCCAGCTCAAGACCGCGATCAGCGTCGGCATAGGCCTGTTCATCGCCCTGATCGGCTTCGTGGACGCCGGTTTCGTCCGCCGCGTGGCGGTCGGCCCGCCGCTGGAGCTCGGAATCCGCGGCAACCTGACCAGCTGGCCGATCTTCGTGTTCGTGGTGGGCCTGCTGCTGATGATCCTGCTGGTGGCGAGGCAGGTGAAGGGTGCCATCCTGATCGGCATCGTCACCACCACCGTCCTCGCGATCGTCGTGGAGGCCATCGCCAAGGTCGGTCCCGCGACGGTGCCCGGCAAGGAGCCGAACCCGGCGGGCTGGCAACTCGTCGATCCCAAGGCACCCGCGAATATTTTCGGGTTCGAGAATCCCCTGGTCCTGTTCAGGGAGTTCGACCCGTTCGGCGCCTTCAGTTCCATCTCGGTCATCCTGGTCGTGCTGCTCGTTTTCACCCTCCTGCTCACCGACTTCTTCGACACGATGGGCACGATCGTGGGCGTCGGACGTCAGGCCGAGCTGATCAAGGAGGACGGCACCCTGCCCAGGACCCGTGAGATCCTCCTGGTCGACTCCATCGGCGCGGCGGTCGGCGGGGCCGGCTCGGTCTCCTCCAACACGACCTACATCGAGTCGGCCGCGGGCGTCGGCGAGGGCGCGCGCACGGGCCTGGCCAGCGTCGTCACCGGCGTGCTGTTCCTGCTGGCCATCTTCGTCTCGCCGCTGGTCGACGTCGTCCCCTACGAGGCCGCCGCGCCCGCACTCGTCATGGTCGGCTTCCTGATGATGACCGCGATCCGCGACATCGACTTCACCGACTACGAGATCGCGATCCCGGCCTTCCTCACGATCGTGCTCATGCCGTTCAGCTACTCGATCGCCACCGGCATCGGTGCGGGCTTCATCACCTTCGTGCTGATCAAGGTCGTCAAGGGCAAGGCCCGCGAGGTCCACACGCTCATGTGGGTGGTCGCCGCCCTGTTCGTCGTCTACTTCGCCCTGGGCCCGATCAAGCTCCTGCTCAACCTAGGCTGAGAACCGAGCCGAAGGTCGTCGTGGCGGTCCATACGGGTGATCGCCACGACGGGCGTCGACCACTGCCGGGTCGAGGGTGTTCGCTCAGCATTCGCCCGAGATCCTTTAGGGCGTATTTGAGAGGTGATGTTCGCCGATCAGGGCTTTGCGGGACGGCTCTAGAAGCGGGGTGGTGACACGTCCCCGGGGCCCAGGAAGACGCCTCGCATCTCGCTCAGCCAGTCCTCGATCGGGCGAGCGTCCTCACCGGTCGTCTGGCGCACCTCGTCGGTCACCGTGTCGCAACCGCCGTTCCGGATCCATTCGAACAGCTCGATTACTCCGTCCGCCTGCCACGCGGGCAGGCCGTCCGCCAGCATCGTCTCCCGCGCCCGGTCCGGCGGCACGTCTTCGTAGCCGACTTGTCGCGCGAATACGGCGGATATCCGGTCGGCCACGTCCGTGTAGCTCAACGCCTCGGGGCCGGTGAGGACGTGGATGCCGTCCTGCTCGCCGATGCCGGTGAGCGCGCGGGCGGCGACCGCGGCCACGTCGCCGGCGGCGACGAAGCCGATCCGCCCGTCTCCTGCCGGGGCGAAGATCGTGCCCTGGTTTCGGATGGTGTCGGCCGACGACAGGAGGTTCTCCATGAAGGAATTCGGGGCGAGATAGGTGACCGGCAGGCCCGTGGCGTCCAGATGTGCCGCGATCAGCCGGTGGTTGCGCATGAAGCGCACCTCGCAGTCCGGCTCCTGGAACCCGTCCACGGCGACCTTCACGACGTGCGGGCCGTGGCCGGCGGCGACGAGCGCGTCGACGAAGGACACCTCAAGCTCGGCCTGTCCCTCGTGAACGGGGGAGAGCAGGAAGACACGTTCGAATGTCTGCAGCACCTCAGCCGGTGGTGGTGCGTCGAGGGTTGCCACGACATGCCCCACTCCCGTCGGAAGGTCCTCCGCCTTCGCCTCCACGCGCACCATCGCCGTAGCCGACGCCTGTGCGTCAGCCAACTGCTCCAGCAGGCGGAATCCCACCCGGCCAGTTGCCCCAGTCACCAGAATCATGGGTCGTACCCACCCCCGCACGGCTGTGACGCCGCCTTTTCCGTGGCCCGCACACGAGCCCCACCACCACACGAGCCTTCCCGCCGTCACGGTCGGTCACTCGGTAATGACGGATCGAATTCGTTGTCAGCGGCTCCGACGGGTCGGTCATATGCGGCAGGGAACGGACGAGATCATCGTCGTTCGTCGTCTGCTTCGCCCTCGGCCGGTCAAGCTCCTCCTCAACCTCTGAGAACGAGGTACGGCCGCCACGGCGGACCGTGAGAGACGATCACCATGGCGGCCGGCTCTTGGCCGAGTAGCCGAGGGTCTCTTACCCGAGGGCTTAGACCATCGCGGAGAGGCCGCCGTCGACGGTGAAGACGGCTCCGCTCGTGTAGCCGGAGCGGTCGGAGGCGAGGAAAACAATCAGATCAGCGATCTCGCGTGGAGTCGCCGGTCGGCCGAGCGGATACTGGGAGGTCAGTTCTGAGTATCGGCCTTCGTCTCCGAACCGGCTGTGCGCGCGGCTTTTCAGAAAATTAAGAATTCGATCTGTCGCCACAGGACCGGGATTGACGCCGACGACGCGGATGCCGTCTTCCAGGCTCCGACCTCCCAGTGCCCTGGTGAAGGCCATCAGGGCGGCGTTTCCGGTGCTGCCGGTAATGTATTTGCTGTCTACTCGCTCGCCGGCGTTGCCGATGTTATTGACGATCACGCCGCGTTGCCGAGACTTCATCCTTGCATAGACCAGCCGGGTGAGGTTGATATAGCCGAAGACCTTGAGCTCCCAGGCATGCCGCCAGGTTTCTTCGTCAACCATTTCGATCGTGCCGCCCGGGATGTCACCGGCATTGTTGACCAGGATATCTATGTCGGAGACGGCGCCGGCGAGGGCGGTCAGATCCTCCTGCTGCCGTAGATCAACGGGATGGGTGCGCACGTCGACGCCGTATACGGTGCGGAGGCGACCGGCGAGACTTTCCAATGCGGACACGTTGCGGGCGGCCAGGTGAAGGGCGCAGCCCTCCTCCGCCAGCACCTCGGCCGTTGCCGCGCCGATGCCCCGTGAAGCGCCGGTGACAAGCGCGCTCCTGCCACGCAGATTCAGATCCATTGCATTCCCCCGAGAAAAATTCCACCGAATATGATGCGCGGTGAAATATGCAAACCTCGCGGCGTCGCATGACATGGTTTATGGAATTCATTGTGAAGATAATTGAATGTTCAGTGACGCGGAGATCGCATTCCTGGCGCCGCACATGACCCGTTTCGCGGCGTGACGTCATCGGCGCGACTCGTTACGCGGCCTGCAACGACTGCGTGTGGCGAAACGCGCCGGATCCCGTCATTCGGCGAGCAGCATGCCGAACGCGATGGCGAAAGAAAAGGGGGCGAAGGCGTCCGCGGAGCGGGCTTCGACGAGTGTACCTTCCCAGGTGTTGAGAAGGACGAGAGGCCTTCGTCTCGGGGGGCGCTCCTCGAAATAAGGGCCCAGGAGGCGAGAGGCGAAGGTGGTTGTGCCCGGATGGAGTCGCCCGTCTCGATGAGATCCCGCTTCGGGACGGCGATCAGGTTGTCACCGCCTCTGACGGATCCGCCACCATCGTGTCGGCGTGCCGGTGTGCGGAGACGTCACCAGGGCAGGGACTGCGCGGCGAGGGTGGCGGTGCGCCGCAGTTCGGCGTTTGTCGCTCCGCTCGCAGCTCGGACCGCGATCCCGTACATGACGGTCGTGACGTAGGCCGCGAGGTCGGCCGGGTCGACCTCGGGCGGCAGATCGCCCTCCGACCGCGCGCGCTCGAACCGTCCCTGGATGTCGGCCTGAGCGGCCGAGCGCCAGTCCGAGAGCAGGTATCGGATCCGGTCGCTCTCCACGCTCGCGGCCAGCGCGCCCTGTACGCCCATGCACCCTTGGGGGCAGCCCTCGCGGGTCGTGGCGTCCGCGGCCCCGAGCATCAGGCGCTCGGCCACCCCTCGGGCGGTGGGTTCTTTGAACGCCTCCTGCACGTACGAGGTGACCGTGGCGGTGTAGCGGTCGAGTGCCTTGCGAAACAGTGCTTCCTTGTTGCCGAACGCGGCGTACAGGCTCGGGCGGTTGATGCCCAGGGTCTCGGCGAGGTCGGAGATCGCCGTGCCTTCGTAGCCCTGGCGCCAGAAGATCTGGACTGCCTGGTCAAGTGCCGTGTCGATGTCGAACTCGCGTGGCCTGCCGCTCACCGTGGTCACCACCTTTATTTACTCGTCGTTACATTACCCCTTCGACGAGACGTTCCGGCAAGTCCTCTCCACGGGCTCGCGCGGGCCTGAGCACGCCGTTCCGATATTTCATGTATTTCCTATTGATTTTGAGGGGAATTCGTCGCAGGATCGAAAATGTGAACAGCAGCGAGCTTCTGGTGGCTCGCCTTCACGTCGATCTCAGGCGGCAGGCGAGCGCGCTCTGTGCCATGCGGTGACCTGAGGGTCCCGCTGCCCCGATTCCAGGCGCATGCCGTCCTTAGGCCGGCGCCATCCCCCTGCGCCGGGTGATGCCCCATGCCCCGGCGGTACCAGAACCCATGGAGGCCCACGTCATGTCATCCACCACCATCCTTGACGTCCGGCGCGTCGCCGGGCACATCGGCGCGGAGATCAGAGGCGTCGACATCTCCCATCCGCTCGACCCGTCCACGGTTGCGGAGATCCGGCAGACCCTGCTCGCGCACAAGGTCGTGTTCTTCCGCGGCCAGACCCTCGATCACGCCACGCAGATCGCCTTCGCCCGGCAGTTCGGCGAGCTCACCCATGCACACCCGCACGAGGACGCGCCGCCGGAGGAGTTTCCGCAGATCCTCACCATCGACCCGCACCGTTACGAGGAGCGGTACGGCAAGGACTATCGGGAGCTCTACCGCAAGCGGCGATACTCCTACTACTCCGGGTGGCACACCGACGTCACCGCCGCCGTCAACCCGCCCACGGCCTCGATCCTGCGGGCGGAGACCGTTCCCGCCTTCGGCGGCGACACCCAGTGGACCAACCTGGTGGCCGCGTACGAGGGACTGTCCTCGCCGCTCCGTGCCTTCGTCGACGGGCTTCGCGCCGAGCATCGCTTCCTCGCGGGTTACCAGACGGCCTCGGAGGACGAGAAGCTGCTGAAGCGGATCAACGACAACCTGTTGATCTCCGTTCACCCGGTTGTCCGCGTCCACCCCGAGACCGGGGAGCGGGCCCTGTTCGTCAACCCCGGCTTCACCGACCGCATCGTCGGCGTCTCCTCCCAGGAGAGTCGTCGCATCCTGGACCTGCTCTACGAGCAGATCACCCGTCCCGAGTACACCGTCCGCTTCCGCTGGGAGCCGGGCAGCGTCGCCTTCTGGGACAACCGGGCGACCGCCCACCTGGCACCCACAGACCTCGACCACCTCGATGTCGAGCGGACCCTGCACCGCGTCACCCTGATCGGCGATCGTCCCGTGGGTCCCGACGGGTTCGTCTCCGAGATCGTCGCGGGCCGCGAGTTCAAGGCCGAATCCCTCGTCGTCGCCTGACGTCTCATCCCATGAACGTGGGCGGGGGCCCGGGGGGGTGTCCCCGCCCATTCGACAAGGCCGCATCCCCGCTGAATGAGTCCAAGACGGGAAACTCTCGGCAGGCTCGCACCCTACGGAGGCCGACCGGTAACCGGGTTCAGCCGCCGGGACCCACCTCGTTGTTCGGCGCGCCGTCGCCGCTGGTCGGCAGGTCACCACGCTCGATCGGACCGGGCGGGCGATTGCCGGGTGAGGAGGTGGCGCCATCTCTTGTCGCGTGCCGGGCTCCGGCCACGGCCGCCTTCAGCGCGGCCCGATCCACCTCCCCCAGGCGGCCGTTCAGCCGGATGAGGTGGTCGGCCCGGACCGCGGTGTACTCGTGGCGGCCTCCGCCCGAGCGGTACCAGCCCACCTCGTCGCGCTCGCACGTCACCGGCGCCGTAGGCGGCTCGGCCTTGTTGATCGGTGTGTCGGCGCAGAGGCCGTCGCTGAACGTGCCACGGTCGACTGTCAATCCCACGTGCCTATCGCCCTGCGCGACGTAGGAGACTCCGAAGCCCTCCTCCCCGATGCCGCCGACCGACTGTTCGACCAGCTCGTACCCTTCAAGCTCGACCGCGTAGATCAGATCCGGCGCCACTCCGTAAAAGCGAGCCTGATCCAGCACGGCCTGGCTGAGCAGTGTTTCCGAGCCGCAGCAGGACAGGAAGAAAAGCCCGAGAATCACGGGCGGAACAAGGCGGCGCATCACATGATCACTCTGTGCTTATCGGAGACCGCCGTCAATGATTTGATCGCAGGTTTCAGCGGGATGAGGAGGGAGAACTCAGTCGCGTCGCGGGGTCCTGCGTTTGATCCCGAGGTGCCGGGCTTCATCTTTTACCAGGCTCTCCACCGCCTGGCAGGCGTCATGCAGAGGATCCACCCGGTCGGCGTAGACGGCCACGCGCTTCAGAAGCTCCTTGAAGGCGGGCTCCTCGCTTCCGAGGATCGAAAGGATATGGGCTTCGGCATGGGCGAGGGCGTTTCGCCGATCCTGCCAGAGAGCCCGCCCGGCCTCCGTGGCGACGACCTTGCGGCTGCGTCGATCGGCCGGGTCGGGTTGCCGTGACACCAGCCCCGCGGCTTCCAGATCGTCGATCAGATAGGTGAAGACCGTCCGGTCGATACCGAGCTGCGAGGCCATGACGCCCTGGTTGCCGGCGAGGTTCTGGCTGGCGGAGGCGATGACCTGGTAGCCCCGCGGACCGCCCGGAATGTCGTTGACGGCCTCCTCCACGCCGCGCATGTACGCCCGCAGGATGACGCTCAGCGACCAGCCGAAGTCGTCCTTGAGGACATCGGCGGCGGACTGCTCCACCACGTCTGCGGTCGGAGAGGGGCGCGGTACGGGAACCGGGGCACTGGCCATGGCCCCCATGCTAGCCAACCAACCACTTGTGTGGTATCACCGATGATAGGTTTTACAACAGAGTTGCTTGACGGAACGTCTGTAATCAATATGATTGCGGCAACAACTACACCAAGGAGCTCGAAATGAGCCTGTTCCGTCTTGACGCCAGCATTCGGGGAGACCAGTCGGTCAGCCGCGCGGTCGCCGACACCGCCGAAGCGGCCTGGATTCGCACCCACCCGTCCGGTGTCGTAACCCGGCGAGACCTGGTCGCCTCTCCCGTTCCCACGGACGCGTGGTCGTCGGCCGTCATGGGTTCGTTCACGCCCGAGGACCAGCGCACGGAAGATCAGCGTCGAGTCCTGGCCCTCGCGAAGCAGCTCGCGGACGAGCTCGTCGCCGCGGAGGCATACCTGTTCGCCGTTCCGCTCTACAACTACGGCGTCTCGCAGCACGTGAAGACCTGGATCGACCTGCTCCTGACGGATTCTCGTCTGGCCCCCGGGCAGGAGCCGCTGCTGGCGGGGCGTCCGGCGGCGCTCGTCGTCACCCGCGGCGGCGGCTACGGCCCCGGCACTCCCCGTGACGGCTGGGACCACGCGACGCCGTACTATCGCCGGTTCTTCGGAGACATGCTCGGGCTGCAGCTGCATGTGAGCGAGGTCGAGCTGACCTTGGCGGAGAACACCCCCGCGATGGAATCCCTGCGGGATCTGGCGCGCCAGTCGCTCGACGCCGGTCATGCCTCCGCCGACGCGCACGGTGAGCTGCTGGCGAAGCACGCCCTCACCACGGGCGCCGTACGCTGACGCGAGGTTGAGGCGTGTTTCGGGCCTCAACGGAGAGATACGGAACGACCGCCGTCGTCACCGGTGGAGTCGCGAGGCGACAGGTCAGGCCCGGTGATGCGTCCGGAGTCGCGAGGCGACAGGACCGGCCGGATGATGCGCCTGGAGCGCGGGGCCATGGGCCCGGATGGGTGACGCACCCGTGGCGGGGCCATGGGCCCGGCCGTTTGTCGCAGGCGGACGGCTATGTCATCCGGTGGCGGAACGCCCCGGGGCGTCGGCCCGCACCGCGGTTGCTCTCAGGAGACGAGGGCGCCGATCACCACGAGAAGCACGAGTAGTGCGAGCACCATGGGCAGCAGCCAGCGACGGGGACGATCCACCTCTGGAGCCTAGCTCTGCCCATGGGAGGCTCGCGCCGCGAGGTGCCACCGGGCGATCGTCTCGTAGCGGACCTCGGCGCCGAGGTGGCTCCTCACCAGGTGCACCGTGTCGGCTTCCCACTCGGTGCCGGCGAACGGCTCGAAGGCCTCGACCAGGGGACGCAGGTCGGCGTCGACACGGCACCTGGCCAGGCTCAGGTGCGGCCTGAGCCGCCGGTGATCGGTCTGTACGGCTCCCGCACGCCGCGCCCCCGCGCCCAGGGAGTCGGCCAGGCGGAACAGCCCGGCACCGCCCCCTCGCACGCCGGCCAGGAAGATCCGAGCCCGGCGAGCCGAGGGGAACGCGCCCGCACCCGCCAACGACAGCGTCATCGACGCGTGCCGTGACGTGGCGCGGGCGAGCCGCGTCTCCAGCTCGGGCAGGACCCGGTCCGGCACCTCGCCCAGAAACGCCAGCGTCACGTGCCAGCCGGCCGGATTCAGCCAGCGGAGCTGGGGCCATCCCTCGCGATGGGGCTCGAGAGCGCGGACGAGCTCATCGCGCACCGGCTGCGGCGGCAGCAACCCCACGAACAGCCGCATCCGACCTCCTGGTGAGTGCCCTGGTCAGCATCGTCGCCGCGCCCACGCCGACCACGGTGAGCACGCCGCCGATCATAACTCCGGTCCGGGGGCCGCCCATCTCGGAAACCCAGCCGAGCAGCGGCGCGCCGAGCGGGGCACCGGCGGTCAGCACCAGCACGTAGAGGCCCATCACCCGGCCGCGCATCTCCGGCGAGGAGGCCAGCTGCACACTGGCGTTGGCGGCCGTGTTGACCGAGATCAGCGCGACGCCTGCGGGGATGAGGAAGAGCAGGTAGAGCGGATACCACGGGGCCAGGCCGCAGACGATCTGGAACACGCCGAAGGAGAGCGCGCCGGCGATCAGCAGCTTCCTGCTGGGCCGTGCCCGCCGTGCCGCCAGGAGCGCACCGCCCAGGGCGCCCACCGCGAACACGCTGGAGGCCACACCGAAGGAGGACGCGTCCGCGCCGAAGACCTGGCGGGCCATCAGCGCGATGGAGATCGTGAACGACTGCGTGAACAGCGACACGAAGGCGACCAGCAGGATCGGCATGAGCAGAGCCGGCTCGGCCAGTACATAGCGCAGTCCCTCGCGGAGCTGCCCCTTGGCCCTGGGCACCGGCTCCGGAGTGGTCAGTTCCGAGGTGCGCATCAGGATCAGGCCGGAGAGCACGGCGATGAACGACAGCCCGTTGACCAGGAACATCGGACCCGTGCCGCCGAGCATGGAGATCAGCACGCCCGCGACGGCCGGACCGACCACGCGGGCCAGGTTGAAGCTGGAGGCGTTCAGCGCGATGGCGTTCGACAGGTCCCTGCGGCCGACCATCTCCACGACGAAGGACTGCCGGGTCGGCACCTCGACACAGGAGATGAGCCCGAGCGAGAACGCCATCACGTAGACGTGCCAGACCTGCGCGTTGCCGGTGATGACGAGCGCGCCCATGGTGAGCGCCAGCAGACCCATGAGCGACTGGGCGATGAGCAGCAGCGAACGCTTGGGATAGCGGTCGGCGAGCATGCCGCCCCAGAGCCCGAACAGCACCAGCGGCAGGAACTGCAGCGCGGTGGTCAGGCCCAGCGCGACGGCGCTGCCGCTGCTGGAGGGGTCGTTGGGGTTGCGCGTCAGATCCAGCACCAGCCAGTCCTGCGCGGTGCGCTGCATCCACCCGCCGACGTTGGAGATCACTCCGCCGGTCAGGAACAGCCGGTAGTTGTGGTTGCGCAGCGCCCGGAACATCCCGTCCCGAGCCTCCGGAACGGCCTGTGTGGTTCCGGTCGCGACGGCCTGCGACTCGCCGGCGGTCGCGGCCTGCACGGCCCGGGCGTCCCGCCGCGCACGCAGCCTTGCCCGCACTCCGGGCTTCCCGCCGGGTACGGCGCGCGTTAGACGGCCCCGTCGTCCCGCTCGTACTCCGGACTTCGTGCCGGGTACGGCATGGGTGAGGCGACCCCGCCGTAGCGCCGCTCCCACTCCGGGTACGGCGCGTGTGAAGCGGCCTCGCAGTCCTGCCCGCACCTCCGGCTCTCCGTCCGGCAGTGCGTGCGCCTCGGCGTCCTGCGGGATCGCCGAGGCCCCGGGTTCCTCGGGTTCGGCTAGATCCGGCTGAGCTTCTCCAGAATGGGAGCCGCCTGCCGGAGCGTCGCCCTCTCCTCGGGGGTCAGCTCCTTCAACCGCTGCGTCAGCCACGCCTCCTTGAGACGGCGCTCCTCCTTCAGCAGCGTTGAACCCTGCTCGGTCACGCTCACGGTCACCTGGCGGCGGTCGGTCGGGTGCGGCATACGCGACACCAGCCCCCGATCGGCCAGTGCGGCGATCACGCGTGTCATCGAGGGTGGCTGTACCTTCTCCAGCTCGGCCAATTCGCCGGGGGTTATCCCGGAATGCCGTTCCACGGCGACGAGCGTCGCGAGTTGGGTGGGGGTCAGCGAGTGCACTGCTGCCTGCCTGCGCAGGCGTCTGGTCAGGCGTGCCAGTGACACCCTCAGCGCTGAAGCGAGACCAGCGTCGCTGCGCAGGCTTGCGACGTGGTCCTTCCTGGGTTGGTCGTTCGTTAGCATAAGTCATTACCTTCGCTAACTATATACGATCGCATGTGATTCCCTCCAGGCGTTTTCTTCTCGGCGCGGGCCGTACAGCGTGCCAGACAGGGAAAAGGTCGCCAATTTTCGGTACGGGCTCCACGACGCGAAGCCCGAGCGGCAGGTGTTGGATTCACCGAGCCCGACTGGATGATCTACTCGGTCTCGAGGCCTGCGGTCTTCGCGACAACCGCCTTGTCCTGGTCATAGTGAAGCACCCCGAGCCGGTGACGGCGGACCACGATGGTGACCGGGAGGCCGACGTCCTCCCGCCCGGCGCGTCCGGCGGTCACGACCTCCCCGGAGGTGCGCCGCTTCTTCGGGAAAACGCCGGACCCCGCCGACCACCCCGTCTTCATCCTCGGCCCAGCCGACTGACCAATCCCGTCGGCCGGGGCGGTCCACAGGAGCCGAGACACCCCACGGATGTGATCAGGCTTCGTAGCCATGCCCAGATAGCATCGGAACACGCTGAACCACCTGCTGTCCGCTCTCGATGAGATCAAACGGACATCTGTCATCACCGAAGGGAAGGCATGACTCCCATGCGATCTCGGGTCGCCGTCACCGGCGGGAGCGGCAAGCTCGGCCGGGCTGTCATCGCCGAACTGCTGGCCCATGGATGGGACGTGGTCAACCTCGACCTGGCCGTCCCCGCGCAGCCGCTCTGCCCGTTCACCCGGGTCGACCTCACCGACTACGGCCAGGCCGTGGAGGCGCTGACGGGAGTCGACGATCGCCATCGGGGCGTGGACGCGCTGGTGCACCTGGCGGCGATCCCCGGCCCCGGCATGGTGACAAACGCGGCCACCTTCGCCAACAACATGACCGCGACGTACAACGTGTTCTCGGCGGCGAGGCTGGCCGGGATCCGCAACGTGGTGTGGGCGTCGAGTGAGACCCTGCTGGGCCTTCCGTTCGACGTCCCGCCTCCGTACGTGCCCGTCGACGAGGAGTATCCGGCCCGGCCGGAGACCGCGTACTCGCTGGCCAAGCACCTCGAAGAGCAGATGGCCGCCCAGTTCTGCCGCTGGGAACCGGAGATGAAGATGATCGGGCTGCGGTTCTCCAACGTCATGGAGCCCGGCGACTACGACGGCTTTCCGGCCTTCGACGCCGATCCGCTGCTGCGCAGCTGGAATCTGTGGGGCTACATCGACGCCCGCGACGGCGCCCAGGCCGTGCGCCGCGCGCTGGAGCACCAGGCCACCGGCCTGGACATCTTCATCATCGCCAACGCCGACACCGTGATGTCCCGTACGAGCAGTGATCTCATCTCCGAGGTGCACCCCGACGTCCCCGTCCGGCGTGAGCTCGGACCGCACGAGACGCTGCTCTCCATCGACAAGGCCCGCCGCGTCCTGGGGTACGAACCCGCACACAGCTGGCGCGACCACATCAAGGATTGACGTCCGTCCGGCGTGGATCACCGGGCGCGGAGACCCACGCCGTCAGGCGCCCCGGTGACCTTGCAGCCGGGGCGTCGGGTGATGCGGTGATCTCGCGGCCAGGCCGCCCGGTGACAAGAAGATCTCGTCGCCGGGCGGCCTGTGAAGCGTCAGGCGTCCCGTGCCGTACAGCGGAACCCCGAGAGGTGTCACGTGAGCGGCACGGTCGCTCTCCGGCCCTTCAGGCCGGAGGGTGAATCACCAGGCGTAGTGCTCGGGAGCGGTCTTGAACCCGGGGAAGATCTCGTCGAGACGGGCCAGTGCCTTCTCCTCCAGCTTGATCTCCAGCACCCGGGTGGTGCCGTCGAGCTGGTCGAGCGTGCGCGGCCCGATGATCGGCGCGGTGACGACCTTCTGGTGGAGCAGCCAGGCCAGGCCGACGTTGGCCGGGTCCTCGCCGAGCTCATCGCAGAACGCCTCGTACTGCTCGATCTTGTCGCGGTGCTTCTCCAGCTCCGCGACCATGCGCTCGGCTGCCGAGCGACCCTTGTCGATCTTCCGGAGAATGCCGCCGAGCAGGCCGCCCGCCAGCGGGCTCCACGGGATCAGGCCCAGGCCGTAGTCCTCGCACGCGGGGATGACTTCCAGCTCGGGGGCCCGGACGAGCAGGTTGTAGTGGGACTGCTCGGAGACCAGGCCGAGGCTGTTACGGCGCCGGGCGGTCTCCTGAGCCTTCGTGATGTGCCAGCCCGCGAAGTTGGACGACCCCACATACAGGATCTTGCCCTGCTGCTTGAGGATGTCCATGGCCTCCCAGAACTCATCGAACGGGGTGTTCCGGTCGATGTGGTGGGCCTGGTAGATGTCGATGTAGTCGGTCTGCATGCGCTTCAGCGACGCGTCGGCGGCCCGGCGGATGTTGAGCGCGGACAGACGGTTCTCATTGGGCCAGTCACCCATGTCGCCATTGAGCTTCGTGGCGATGACCGTCCTCTCACGGCGGCCGTCGCCCTTGGCGAACCATCGCCCGATGATCTGCTCGGTGATGCCCTCGCCCTTCTTCCAGCCATAGACATTGGCCGTGTCAAAGAAGTTGATGCCCAGCTCATGGGCGCGATCCATGATCGCGAAGGAGTCTTCCTCCGTGGTCACGGGACCGAAGTTCATCGTGCCCAGGCAGAGGCGGCTGACCTTAAGGCCGGTACGGCCAAGCTGCGTGTAGTCCATGCTTTTACATTAGGCACCTGGAGTGCACTCCAGGCGAACCCGACCTGTCATGAGCCCCCCGCTCCGTCAGGATTCCGAGGCTTTTGGATGAGCCTCCAGCCCCGTGAGCACGGGGCCTGTTACGGGCTCGCGGCCAGTCGGAAGTCGTCCGATGGTCTCGACGGGGCATGATGGCGCCATGGGAGACGTCCTGATTCGCACGCTCGTGGTGGCCGCCCTGACCGGTGTGACGGTGTTCGCGGGGCAGGGGGCCTGGGCGGACGACGGGGAGGACGAGGTCCTCTTTCACTTCAAGGACAAGCGGATCACCGAGTCGAGCGGGCTGGCGGTCTCGCCGACGCGTAAGGACATCTACTACACCCACAACGACAGCTCCGCCGGGCCGGTCTTCTTCGCGGTGGGACCCGACGGACGGACCCGTGCGACCTTCACCCTGCAGGGAGCCGTGGCCCGCGACTGGGAGGCCATGGCGACGTCCAAGGACCCGAAGACCGGGCAGGGGATCCTCTGGTTCGCCGACATCGGTGACAACTTCGACGGAGCCTGGCCCGACATCTCCGTTTACAAGGTGGCGGAGCCCACCTCGATGCGCGACGCCGTCATCCCCGCCGTGCGCTACCGGTTCCACTACGAGGACGGCGGGCACAACGCCGAGAGCGTCATGGTGGACCCCCGGACCGGGCGCCTCTACATCGTGACCAAGCAGTTCTCCGGCGCGATCTACCGGGCCCCGAAACAGCTGCGCACCGACAGGATCAACGTGCTCCGCAAGGTCGGCGACGCGCCCATCATGGCCACCGACGCCGCCTACGCCCCCGACGGGTCGAGCTTCGTGGTCCGCACCTACTTCTCCGCCACGGTCTACCGCGCGCCGGGGAAGGAGATCGCGCGGGTGTCGATGCCCTCGCTGGACCAGGCCGAGTCGATCGCTTACACGGCGGACGGCAAGGCCCTGCTGGTCGGCAGCGAGGGGAAAAACAGCCCGGTCTACCGGGTGCCGCTGCCCGGCACGGTCCTCCAGCAGGCCGCCCCGAAGCCCAGCCGCACCCCCCTGAGGGTGGGCGGTCCCGAGCCCCTGCCCACCGGCACCGCCGGTGACGTCGGCTCCGGCGGCACGACGGCCGCCGACGCGGAGGCGGACGGACAGGACGACGCGGGGGTGCCCGCGTCGGTCGTGGCCTTATGGCTGATGGTCGCGGTGGGCGCCACCGGAGTGATCACCTTCATCGCCCGCCGTACCCAGTAGCTTCGTCGCCCGCTGTACTCAGATCGCCCGCCGTATCCAGATCGCCCGCCGTACCCGATGGCTTCGTCGCCCGCCGTGCCCAGATCGCCCGCCGTATCCAGTGGTCTCATCGCCTGCCGTATCCGGTGGGAGGTACTCAGTCGCGACTGAGTAGTTCATCGCAAGCGAACAGTGATCTGAATCCGCCACTCTTCGTGTTATGCACGATAAAAGCTCACCCCCCGGACCACGCCGTTCCCCGGCGGAGGTGAGCTGTCCGGAATGCGGCGCCCTTTTCAACGGGACACAGACCCGCTGCCCGCGCTGCGCACTGCCCCTGCGAGGGCCGGTGGCGGCGGAGCTGTGGCAGGTCGACGGGGCACTGGCCGGGCTGCGGGCGCAGGAGACGGTCCTGCTGTCACGGCGGGGTGAGCTGCTGGACCTGCTCAGGGCCGAACGGAGCCGCTCGGGCAAGGATGATCAGGAAGTCCGGCAGGCGGCAGCGGGACGTCCCGTACCGGCGATGCCGCGGGCGAGCGACCCGGGCACGTTCTCCAGGTCGTCGGCGGCGGCGGAGGGCAGCGGGTCCTCTGTCGTTCCGACGGGCTTCGACGGCCCCAGCGGATCTGGCGGCCCCAGCGGCCCCAGCGGATCTGGCGGACCCGCTGGTCCCGGCCGGTCTGGCGGGCCGACCGGATCCGGCGAACCCGGCAGGTCCGGTGGTCCCGGCCGATCTGATGGATCCGGCGGACCCGGTGGTCTCCCGGGTACGGCTGTGCCGCGGCGGGACTTCTCGCCAAAGGCCGTACAGAACCTGCTGCTCGGACTCGGCGGCCTGCTGCTGGTCGTCGCGGCCATCGTGTTCACGGTGGTCAGCTGGGGACACATCGGCATCGGTGGGAGGGCGGCCATCCTCGCCGGGGTCACCGCGCTGACCTTCGCCGTGCCGAAGCTCCTGGTGAGGCGGGGCCTCACCACCACGGCCGAGACAATCGCGATGCTCGGTGTCGCGCTGCTCTTCCTGGACGGCTACGCGGCCCGGCGGGTCGGTCTGGCGGGAGTCGACAAGCTCGGCGGACTCGACTACACAGCCCTGCTGTTCGCCCTGGTCGCGCTCGTCCTGGTGGGGTATGCGCGATCGCTCCCGCTGAGGCTGCCGCTGCCGGTGGCGATCGTCCTCGCCCAGTTCCCGCTCCCGCTGCTGGCTTTCGGCGAGACGATTCCCTGGGTCACCGCCGCCCTCGCGGCGACGGCCGCGGCCGATGCCGCCTTCCTGAGGTTCGGCGCCAGGACTACCGAGCCCGTAGCGGTGACGGGCGGTTCGGACGGGGACGTTTCCGCGGCAGCGGATGGCCCCGGCGGAGGCGCGTCTGCGGCAGGGGACGGTTCCAGCGGGGACGTGTCCTTGACGGTGGGTTCCGGTGGGGATTCTTCTGTGGCGGAAAGCGGTTCTGCAGGGGACGCGCCCATGGCGGGGAGCGGTGCAGGTGGGGGCGTGCCCGTGGCGGGGAGCGGCCTCGGTGAGGGTGGGTCCACGGCGGTGCCCGGTGGTGCGCGGCCGGCGAGGCGTTCCGGTGTGTGGACGACCGTGGCGGTCTGTTTCGGCGCGGTGTGGGCGCTGGGTGTGGGCTCCGGGGTCCTGGACTCCTCGCTGAGGTTGATGAGTTCCCTCTTCGCCGGTGACCTGGGGGCCGACTCGGTCAGGGGAGCATTGCTGGTCGTGCTGGCCGTGATCGGGCTGGGAATCGCGGATCGGGTGGAGCACACGGGCCGGCTCGTGGAGCTCACGACCGGTTCGATGATCGCGCTGACGGTCGGCCTGGCGGTGCCCTTCTGGCCGCTGCTCCCGTACGGCGGCTGGTGGGTCGTCCCGCACACCGCGGCCGCCCTGGTCGCCGCCGCGGTCGTGCTGTACCTTCCGGGGTTGAACGACCCCAGGGTCCGTTCCGCCGGTGCCGTCTCGGCGGGAGTGCTGGCGGTGCTCACCGCGATCCCGTCGGTGCCCCTGGTCGTCCTGGTGCTGCTCAACCCGTTCGGCCGGCTGGATGACGTCTGGTCGGGGACGGGCGGCTGGGAGTTCATGCCGTTCCCCGCGATCCCGGTCGTGTTCGGCCTGCTGGCCGTCGCCTCGGTGTTGGCGGCAGGCCGGGGACGGGCCCGGGCAGGGTTCGCCGCACTGGCCACGGGCACGGTCGCGGTGGCCATCGTCCCCGTCGCCTACCGCTGGAACCACGTGACGAACCTCACGATCCTGCTGGTCCTGGCCGTCGTGTGTGTCATCGGTCTGACCCTGGCCAGGCGACCGCGGTGGGCGGGGGCCTTCACGGTCGCGGCAGGAGCGATGTCGGCGGTGGCCACGGCCACGGCGCTCACCGAGCGGACGACCACGTACGCGGCATTAGCGACCTTGCTCGCCGCGTGGGGCGCGGCGGCGTTCGCGGCCCGGGTGCCACGGGCGGCGGCGTTCGCCCTGGCCGTAGGTGTGCTGTCGGCCACCGGCCTGATCTGGGCCGTCGCCGTGGGGACGGGCTGGCTGCGGAGCGGCTCGGGGCTCTCCCTGGCGTTGGCGATCGGCGCGGTGACGGCAGGACTCCTCGCCCTCCGCGGGCGGCCCGCCGCACGCTCCGGGGACGCGCGTCCGTCTGAGGGAGCCGCCGCACGGTCCGGAGGCGCACTCCCGTCTGGCGGAGCCACCGTACGGCCCGAAGGCGCACTCTCGTCTGAGGGAGCCGCGGCAGGGTCCGGAGGGGAACTCCCGGCTGGCGGAATCGCCGTACGGCCCGGAGGTGTACGTCCCGGTGGAATCGCCGGTCCCTGGCAGCCGACCGGCCTGGTGCTGGGCGCCGTACTCGCCGCGTTCGCGTTGCTCGTCGCGCGTGCCGCCGTCGCCGAGATCTTCACGTTCTACGGCCCGCTCGCACGGCCGTGGACGCCCCTGGGCGGCTCTCACGGCCCCTACCCGCTTCTGATCGTGATCCTGGGTCTCGTCGCCGTCGCGGCGGTGCTGATCTCCTGGCAGCTCGCCGGGCGCAAGGGCGCGCTCAGGACCGGTCTCGTGGCCTGGCCTTTGCTGCCGGCGATCCTGCCGATCTCGTTCGCCCTGCCGTACGGGCTGGAGGTGGGCCTGTTCGTCGCAGGCCTCTGCCCGACGGCCTGGATAGCCGCGCGGAGCCGTACGAACTGGGGGTTCGGCGGAGCGGCGGCGCTGTTGACGGCGTCGATGGCGGTCTCCTGGGCGCTCATGAGCAGGCCCGCCACGTTGATCGTGCTTCCGATCGCGGCGGTGGTCGCGGGAGCGGTGGCCTTCCGGGGACGGGCGCGGGCGGTCACGGTCGGCGGGGCTGGGCTGGCGACGCTGCTGGTCGGCGGGGAGGTGCTGGCGGCCGGGCTGGCGATGGACTGGCCGGTACGGCACGCCGCGTTCGGTGCGCTCGCCGTGGCCTGCGCGGCGGCGGCCGTGGCGGGCCGGTTCAGGAGTTCGGCGTTCGCGATCGGCGTCGAGACGGCGGGGTACGCCCTTGCCACGGCAGGACTGCTGCTCGGTGTCGCCGATCTGCCACTGGCCGGCCTGGCCTGCGCGGTCGTCGGTGTGCTGATGGCCGGTACGGCGCTGCGGCCCGACAGGCAGTGGGCCGGATACGTGGGGACCGGGTTCCTGCTGACGGCCTCCTGGCTGCGGTTGCTCGCCTCCGACATCACCGTGATCGAGGCGTACACGGTGCCGTTCTCCCTGGTCCTGCTGGCGTTCGGCTGGTGGAAATCACGGAACCGGCAGGTCTCCTCCTGGATCGCCTACGGTTCCGGGCTCGCCTCCAGCCTGGCGCCCAGCATGATCGCGATGCTGGCGGGCGGGGGCTGGCTCCGGCCGCTGGCGCTGGGCACGGTCTCGCTGGCCGTACTGCTGTCAGGGGCGCGGTTCCGGCTCCAGGCCCCGGCGTTGCTCGGCGGATTCACCCTGGCGGTCGTCGCCCTGCACGAGCTGGCTCCGTGGATCGCGCAGGCTGTGGTGGCGGTGCCGCGGTGGGTGCCGATGGCGTTCGGCGGGTTGCTGCTCGTGGTCGTCGGCGCGACCTACGAAGCGCGACTGGGGGACGTACGCCGCCTGCGGGCGGCCGTCGGCCGGATGCGCTGACCATCGGACCGCCGCGCTGCCGGTCCCGGACCACCGGGCTCATGCGAGGCGGTGCGACGCTTTTCCGGACGTGCCGGTTGCTCGGCCCCGGACCGTCGGGCTCACGTGAGGCGGTGCGACGGTGTTCCAGACGTGCCTTGGCCTCTGGACCACCGGGCTCATGCGAGGCGGTGCGACGCCGTGCCGGACGTGCCGGTTACTCCGGTCGCTCCGGAGGCCGGAGGTCTGCCTCGGAGGGGTGATCGAGGGAGTCGGTCACGTCGGCGTCCATGGGAAACCGGTCGTAGAGGTCGGTCATGCGCAGGAGTCGTTCGAGATGACCCCGTACTCCGGCCAGACGCAGCCAGCCGCCCGCCTCGGAGGTCGTGCGCGCTCCGCTGAGGAGCGCGCGCAGCCCCGTGGAGTCGCAGAAGGTGATTCCCCCGACGTCGACGACCAGTCGTGTGCGGTGGACGGAGACCAGCTCCTGGATGGTGTCTCGGAGCAGCGGACTGGAATTTCGGTCTATGTCGCCGCCGACCGTGACCACGGTGCAACCAGGACGCTCATGGTGGTCGACATCGATGGACAGCTCTCTACTCATTGCCTCGCATCTTCCACACCGGTGACGCGGCCTGTTTCGGCCGCCGTCCGGCCTGATCAAGGTATACCCCTCCGCGCGGGCAGGGAGGACGACGGTCGGGAGACATGTGCATAACGGCTGGGCGCCGCGGATGATCGGTTCCCGGCCGGGACGGGGCGGCCGGGCGTGCCCGCACCCCGGCGGACCTGGAACGCGAGGTTGTTTCCACGATGAATGACCGCATCACCATTTTCTGCCTTGACATATTTACATATTCCCAGATCGGGGTGGCCGGGGCCTGCGGATATAGGCGCGATCAAAAACAGTGACGATTATTCCCTTCTCTTGAGGAGATGGCGCCGCTAACTTTCGAGGATGCGCGTTCTGGTAACCGGAGCATCCGGTTTCATCGGCTCACACGCGGTTGCCGCGCTTCTCGCCGACGGGCATAAGCCGCTTCTTCTGGTACGTAATCCAGAGAAAACGCGGAGAGTTCTGGCCAATCTCGGAGTCGTCGAGCCTGTTTCCCTGCACGAGGCCGATATTCGCGACACGGTAGCCGTGCGATCCGGGCTCGAACAGTGTGACGCGGTCATTCACGCCGCCGCCGAGATCGGGGTCATCAGCCAGGCCGGTGACTCGGCCGGGACGAACGTGGCCGGGCTCAAGAACGTTCTCGGGCAGGCCGTCGAGCTCGGTCTCGACCCGATCGTTCACATTTCCACGATCGGCGTCTTCGTGCCGCCGGCCGGGCCGGTGATCACCACTGAGAGCCCGCTGTCCGCGCCCAGAAACGACTACGGCAGGACCAAGGTCCTGGGCGAGCGATATGCCAGGCAGCTCCAGGACCAGGGGATGCCGATAACCATTGTCTACCCGGCCGGGGTCATCGGGCCGTACCAGCCCTCGCTCGACACCCTCATGGAGGGGCTGCGCGCCGGGCTGAAACAGGGCTGGCCGATCACCTCGGGCGGTGCCGGCGTCGTCGACGTTCGCGACCTGGCCGTCGTGCTCGCCCGCTGTGTCGAGCCGGGGCGGGGGCCGCGCCGGTTCATGCTCGGCGGACACTATCTCACCTGGGCACAGCTCGCCGACGTCTGCGACGAGGTGACCGGGGGGCGTTGCCGCAGGTTCAGGGTGCCGCGTGCGGTGCTGCGCGGCGCGGCGGCCGCACTCGACGCCGTGAAGCTGATCAAAAAGATCGACTACCCGCTGACCAGGGACGCGGTCGAGATGATGGTCACGATGGTGCGAACCTACGACACCCCCACCCTTGAGGCGCTCGGCGTGGAACTGCGACCGGTCCAGGAGACCATCGCCGACTCGCTGCGCTGGTTGGCACAAGAAGGACATCTTCCCCCTGTGAAGGTCGGCAGGCTGGCGGGTAAGGTCACGCCGTGAACATTGGGATCGTCGGCGCCGGAATCGTTGGCTTGGCGGTGGCCAGGGAGCTGGCGCGGACCCGCGGCGTCAAGGTGACCGTCCTCGACAAGGAAGATCACGTCGGAGCCCACCAGACCGGGCACAACAGCGGGGTCGTCCACGCGGGGATCTACTATCAGCCGGGCTCGCTCAAGGCGAAGCTCTGCCGGGAGGGCGTGGCCCTGCTCCGGCAGTACTGCGCGGAGCACCGGATCCCCTACGACGAGGTCGGCAAGCTCGTCGTCGCCTCCACGGCGGCGGAGCGGCCGGGGCTGCGGAAGATCGCCGAGCGTGCCCGGGAGAACGGGGTTCCCGACATCGCGGAGCTGGACGCGCTGGCCCTGCGGGAGGTCGAACCGCACACCGTCGGGGTGGCCGCCGTACACTCCCCGCACACCGCGATCGCCGATTTCCCCGCCGTCGCCCGCCGTCTGGCCGTGGACGTGGAGGAGATGGGTGGTTCGGTGCTGCTGTCGCACCCGGTCCGCGCGCTGCGGGAGACCGCGAGCGGGGTGAACGTCCAGGCGGGAGAGCGGAGGCTGAGCTTCGACCGGCTGATCGTCTGCGCCGGGCTCGGCACCGACACCGTCGCACGGATGGCCGGGGCGGCCGGTGACGTGCGGATCATCCCCTTCCGCGGCGAGTACTACGCGCTGGCCGGGGCGTCGAAGGACCTGGTGCGCGGGCTTATCTACCCGGTGCCCGATCCTCGCTACCCGTTCCTCGGCGTGCACCTGACCCGCAGGATCGACGGCGAGGTGCTGGTGGGCCCCAACGCGGTCATGGCGCTGGCGCTGGAGGGCTACTCCTGGGGGGACGTCAACCTCACCGACCTGCGCAGGATCCTGGCCTGGGGAGGCACCCGGCGGCTGGCCACCAAGCACTGGCGGACCGGGGTGAGAGAGGTGCTCGGCTCGATGTCCAAGAAATCGTTCCTGACCGCCGCCCGCCGCTATGTCCCCGCGCTCACCGGGGCCGACCTCGTCAGGACCACGGGTGGTGTCCGGGCGCAGGCTGTGGCCAGGGACGGAAGCATGTTGGATGATTTTGCGATTGACGTGCACGGTCGCGTTACTCTCGTGAGAAACGCCCCCTCACCGGCGGCGACCTCCAGTTTGGCGATTGCCAGGCATATTGTGGGGTTAGCCTCTGTGTTGACCAGTTAACTGCTTTCTCATGTGGGCCGGTGAAAATATATCTGTGACCGACTCACCCGAAGCCCGCCTGCTGATCGTCGAGGATGAACCCAACATCCTCGAGCTCCTGGCCGCGAGCCTGCGGTTCGCCGGGTTTGGGGTGAACACTGCTGGTAATGGCACGGACGCCGTCGCCGCCGTTCAGCGGCACCGTCCTGACCTCATCGTGCTCGACGTCATGCTCCCCGACATGGACGGATTCGACGTCGTGCGGCGGCTGCGCGGCGGCGGCAGCGACACGCCCGTGGTCTTCCTCACCGCGCGCGACGCCACCGAGGACAAGATCCGGGGGCTGACCGCGGGCGGGGACGACTACGTGACGAAGCCGTTCAGCCTGGAGGAGGTCGTGGCCCGGATCCGGGCCGTGCTCCGCCGTACCGGCGCCGGAGACCTGCTCGCCCGGATGCCCCGGCTCGTCTTCGCCGACATCGAGCTCGACGAGGAGAGCCACGAGGTGTGGCGCAAGGGCAAGGCCGTGGCGCTGTCGCCGACCGAGTTCAAACTGCTGCGCTACTTCATGGCGAACGCGGGACGTGTGCTGTCCAAGGCGCAGATCCTCGACCACGTGTGGGACTACGATTTCCGGGGTGACGTCGGGATCGTGGAGTCCTACGTCTCCGTGCTCCGCCGCAAGATCGACAACAGCGATCCCCGGCTGATCCACACCCTGCGCGGAGTCGGCTACGTACTGCGTCTGCCGCCGGTTCCGTGATGCTCCATCGGCTGCGTGGTGTGTCCGCGAGGAGTTCCGTGATGCTCGGTCCCCTACGCGGTGTGTCCGCGAGGGGTTCCGTGATGCTCAGCGGGACCCCGCTACGGGTGAAGCTGATCGCGGTCATCCTGATCCTGCTGACGATCGCGCTCACGCTCATCGGCATCGGCAGCGTTTCGATCATGCACGGTTACCTGATCGCCCGCGTCGACAGCCAGATCGACATAACCGTCGACACCGCGCTGCGCCGCCTGAGCCGGGGCTCCGAGACCCTGATCGGCAAGCCGCTGCCACCCGACGCCAGGCTGGAGCTCCGCGACCGGGACGGCAAGGTCGTCGTTCTGCTCAGCGGTGTCGACGTGGAGGGCAGGCCGGGGCCCAGCCTCCCCTCGGGGGTGCACACCCGGTCGTTCAACGTCGACGAGTGGCGGGTTCGCGCGATCCCGCTGCAGGACGGCGGAAGCCTCGTCGTGGCGGTGGACACGGCGGAGGTCCGGCAGATCGTCGGCCAGCTCGCCCTGGTGGAACTGCTCGGCGGAGGCGGGCTGATGCTGGTGCTCGCCGGAGTGGGCGTGGTGATCATTCGGAGGAGCCTGCGCCCGCTGGGGGAGATCGAGCGCACCGCCCAGGCCATCGCCGCCGGAGATCTGAGCCGCCGCGTCCCCGACACCGACCCGCGCACCGAGGTCGGTCGCCTCGGCCAGTCGCTGAACGGCATGCTCACCCAGATCGAGACCGCCTTCCGTGCCAGGTCGGAGTCCGAGTCCTCGGCCCGCCGGTCGGAGGAGCGCATGCGCAGGTTCGTCGCGGACGCCTCGCACGAGCTCCGCACGCCGCTGACCTCGATTCGCGGCTTCGCCGAGTTCTACCGGCAGGCGCCCGGCATCGACGCCGCACCGCTGATGCGCCGGGTGGAGTCGGAGGCGGTCCGGATGGGTCTGCTGGTCGACGACCTGCTGATGCTCGCCCGGATGGACCAGCAGCGGCCGATGGCCATGCGACCGGTCGACCTGCTCGCCATCGCCGCCGACGCCGTCCACGACGCCCGCATCCTCGCCCCCGAGCGCGAGGTCACGCTCTCGGTGGACGGTTCCGCGCTCATCGTCTCCGGCGACGAGGTACGGCTCCGCCAGGTCGTGGGCAACCTGATGACAAACGCGCTCACCCACACCCCGCCGTGCACTCCCGTACGGCTGACGCTCCTGGCCCAGGACGACATGGCCGTCATCGAGCTGGCCGACGAGGGTCCGGGTCTCACCACCGAGCAGCGTGAGCGGGTCTTCGAGCGGTTCTATCGCGTCGACTCCGCCCGCGGCCGCCGCACCACCGACGACGGTGGCAGTGGGCTCGGCCTGTCCATCGTGGCGGCCATGGTCGAGGCTCACGGCGGCACCGTCGCCGTGGAGTCAGACCTGGGCAAGGGCTCGACGTTCCGCGTGGTCCTCCCGCTCGCCCCCGAACTGGACTGACCCGGGAACCTTCTGCTCACTCCGGTCAGGTTGACCTGACGGTCCTCCCACCTGGCCCGGGGTACCTCCCGCTTGTTCGCGGGTGGACCGACCTGGGACATGTCCCGCTCGTTCCCGGACCGATCTGGCGACTCTCCTACTCGCTCCGGGCCGGACCGGCCCGGAGCACATGCCGCTCGCCCCGGGCCTTTCGACCCGGGGCGTGTTTCACGAGGTGCTCGGAGCGGACCCAGGCCAACTGCTGTCCGGGAACTCCCCGGTGGCCGCGCCGCCGGGAAGCACCACCCGGTCGTTCTCGGAGAGCCCGGAGGTGATCTCGACGTACTGGTCGCTGCGGACCCCCATCTCGACGACGCGTTCGGCACCGCCCTGGACAGTGACCTGGGAGGTTCCGTCCTTGGTCCGTACGGCGCGGGCCGGGACGTAGAGCGCCCCTTCCGACTCGGCGACGGTGACCGTGACCGTCGCGGTCTGGCTCACCATGAGGTTGGCCGGAGCCTTGTCGAAGGCGACCGTGACGCCGTACCTCACGAGCTGGTCGGTGTTGGTCGCGGTGGGCGCGATGTGGGTCACCGTACCGGTGTACTTCTCGCCCTCCCGAGTGGCCAGCGTGATCGCGGCCCGCTGTCCCAGCTTCAGTTTGCCGATGTCCGACTCGGTGAACAGCGCCTCCACCTGGAGCTCGTTGAGGTCTCCAAGGGTGATGAACGAGCCGGTGTCCGCAGCGTCACCGACGGCCCCGGCCACGGACATGACGGTCCCATCCGCGGGAGCGATGATCCGCACCCCCTTCAGTTCCTCCGTGGCGTCGGTGAGGTCGGCCCGTGCCTGCTTCACGCGGGCCTCGGCCTGGTCCACGGTGAGTGCTCCGCCCTGCCCGCCTCCGGCTCCCTGACCATCTCCGGAGCTCCGGCTGCCGCCGGCGTTCGCCTGAGCGTTGGCGCTGGTCTGACCCGCTCCCTGGCCTGCGCCCTGTGCCGGGTTCTGTCCCGCACCTTGGGCTGCGCCCTGCCCTGCGCCTTGCGCCGGGTTCTGCCCTGCGCCTTGGCCGGAACAGGCGCCGGTCGGCTTCGGGTTGGTGCTGGGCTTGGCGGTCGTGGCCGGCTTGGTCGGCGTACCTGGCCCCGTGCCCCCACCCGGTCCGGACGTCGGATTGGAGGTGGGTTTCCCGGTGCCCGTGCCTGTGCCCGGCGGCGTCGCGGTCACGGTGACCGTGGCGGTAGCCGTCACCGTCACCGTGGGGGTCGCCGTCACGGTGACGGTGACCGTCGGTGTGGGACGGGGTGAGCCCCCGCTGGGCGTCGGGGTCGGGGTTGGTGTCGGCGTAGGGGTCGGGGTTGGCGTTGGCGTTGGCGTTGGCGTTGGGGTTTTCGTATGCGTTCGCGTTTGCGTGGAGGTTGTGGTCGAGGTCCGCGTGGGCGTCGGAGTCGGCGACCACTTGGTCTCGGCCTGGGTTTGGGCCTGCGCCCGGGACTGGGGCTTGGCCTGGCTGGGGGCCTTGACCTGAGCCTTGATCGTGGCCGTTGCCGTGGGGGTCGGCGTCGGCGTCGAGGTCGGCCTGAAGAAGTAACCGGCGGGTGCGATGCCACCGGCTTGAACCACCGTCGTAGGCCATTGCGAACCGGCCGGCGCGGGTGCGCCGCTCGGTGCGGCGGTGGGGGTGGGCCTGGGCGCCCCGGTCGGGGCAGCCGTACCACCCGGACGGGACGCAGTCGTGGGGGCGGAACCGGGGATCCCGGTCTGGGCGGCCGTGCCGCCCGGACGAGGAGTGGGAGTGGCACCGGCCGGCGCGGTCGGTGGGCAGCTCGCCTGCGGAGTCGCGCCGGATCTCGACCCGCCCTGTCCTGCACCTGCACCTTGACCTGCGCCCTGCGCCGCGCCCTGGCCCTGCCCTCCCTGGGCCTGGCTTTGGGCCGGAGCCGTCGTCGGCGTACTTCCGGCCCCGTCCAGCGCCTCCTGAGCCGCCGCGAGCTGTGCCTTCGCCGCGTCGTAGCGCTCGCGGGCGGGTGCCGAGCCGATCCTGGCGAGTACGTCGCCCTTGTCGACCTTGTCGCCGGCCTTGACGTAGACCTTCGTGACCGTGCCCGCCCCGCCGAAGCCCAGCTCCCTGGTGCCGTCGTCCACGGTGTTGCCCGCGGCGGACACCGCGGCGATCACCGTTCCGCGCTTGGCGGCGGCGAGTTCCACCTGGGGGGCCTGGCTCGAGCCGTCGTCAAGCGTGTAAATCACGCCCGCGCTTACGAGGACGAGGGCGGCCAGGGCAAGTCCTCCCGTACGCAGGGGCTTCGGGAGCTTGGTCGGTCTCATGTCGAACCATCCTGGCCTGCCCGATTCACTGCATCCTCACAAATGGCTGAAGGTTTCCTGTGCATCAGAGGTTTAAAACCTGCTTATGCAGCAAATCTTCAGCTACAGCCGGGGTAAGCCCAAGCCTGGTAGGCCAGGGTCGGACGCTGTGAAGTTGTCCACCAAGCGCAGAGCGCTGATCATGAACGGGGCCCTCGGTGTCCTGTTGCTGGGCGGCGCGGGTATCGCCTACTCCTCTCTCGGAGTCGGAGGGGGAACCTCCACGGCCGACGCGGCGGTGCGGACCGTACCGGTGACCCGCGGAACGGTGTCCGCCTCGGTGTCCGCCTCCGGAACCGTGGCCAGCGCGAAGGCGCGGTCACTCAACTTCGGCTCGAGCGGCACGGTAGAGAAGGTCTACGTCGCGGTCGGGGACAAGGTCACCGCCGGGCAGATCCTCGCCCGCCTGGATGACGCCTCCGCGTCGGAGAGCCTGGACGCGGCCGCCGCCGCTCTCGACTCCGCGGACGACGACACCTCGACCGCCGCCGCCTACGCCCAGTACGTCACCGCCAGGAACACCTACCGGGAGGCGCAGCGCACGGTGGCGGGCACCGTCATCAAGGCGCCGTTCGCCGGTACGGTCACGGCGGTCAACGGCGCGGCCGGGGACTCGTCCGGCTCATCCGGTTCGTCCGCGAAGGCATCCACTTCCAGCGCCACCGGAGCCTCCGGTGGCGCCAGTGGCGCCAGCAGTGCGGCAAGCGGCTCCACCGGTTTCATCGAACTCGCCGACACCAAGAAGCTCCAGCTCGTCGGCAACTTCACCGAGTCCGACATCACCAGGCTCAAGGTCGGCCAGGCCGCCTCGATCGGGTTCGACGCGCTGACCGGTGTCACCGCGGAAGGCAAGGTGACCCAGATCCAGCCGGTCGCCGCCACCAACAACAACGTGGTCCAGTATCCGGTGACGATCTCCTTCACCAAGGTGCCGAAGGAGGTCCGGCTCGGTCAGACCGCTACGGTCAAGATCATCGTTGAGGAGGCCGAGGACGTGCTCGCCGTCTCCTCCACGATGATCTCCACCGTGGGCGGCCGGAGCACCGTGACCGCCCTTCAGGACGGCAAGAAGGTGCCCGTACAGGTCGAGCTCGGGATCAAGGGCGACGCGCTCACCGAGATCAAGTCCGGGCTCCAGGAGGGCGACCAGCTCATCCGCCCGGCGGCCACCGGGTCCACCCAGCAGGGTGGTTTCCCCGGTATCGGCGGCGCTGGTCTCGGCGGCGCTGGAGGCGGTGGCGGCCGTGGCGGGGGCGGGTTCGGCGGCGGCGGTGCCGGCGGCGGCGCGGGCGGACTCGGCCGGTGACCGCCCCGGTCCTCTCCGTCCAGGACATCGTCAAGGTGTACGGCCAGGGAGACGCGGAGGTCCGCGCCCTGCGCGGGATATCCCTCACCGTCGAACGTGGCGACTACGTGGCCATCATGGGCGCCTCCGGCTCCGGCAAGTCCACGCTCATGAACATTCTGGGCTGCCTGGACGTGCCGTCCTCGGGTCGTTACCTCATCGACGGCACCGATGTCGGGGCGCTGGACGAGCACCAGCTCGCCGTCCTGCGTAACCGGAAGATCGGGTTCGTCTTCCAGTCGTTCAACCTCATTCCCCGGATGAGCGCGCTCGCCAACGTCGAACTGCCCATGGCGTACGGCGGGGTCGGGGCGGCCGAGCGGCGGGCCCGTGCGCTGGCGGCCCTGGAGCAGGTCGGCCTGACCGACAGGATCCACCACGAGCCGAACGAGCTCTCCGGCGGCCAGCAGCAGCGGGTGGCCGTGGCCAGGGCACTGGTCACCTCGCCCGCGCTCCTGCTCGCCGACGAGCCGACCGGCAACCTCGACACCAAGTCCACCGGGGACGTGCTGGCGATCCTCGACGAGCTGAGCGGGTCGGGCAGAACAATTGTGATCATCACCCATGAGGACGACGTGGCCACGCACGCCAAGCGGGTCATCCGCCTGGTGGACGGGCGGATCGTCGAGGACCGCCGCCAGGCCCCGGCCGACGGTCTCCCGCCGCGCATGCTGGAGGTCACCTCGTGAGCCGGCTTGAGATCCTGCGGTTCGCGCTCCGCGGCGTGTCCGCCAACAAGCTGCGCAGCTTTCTGACCACGCTCGGCATCCTCATCGGGGTGGCGGCGGTGATCCTGCTGGTCGCCTTCGGCGAGGGAGCCTCGCAGACCATCCAGAAGAGCATCCAGCGGCTCGGCGCCAACACCCTCACCATCTCCGCGTCCTTCACCGGGGGCGGCGGGGGCGGGGGCGGGGGCGGCGGCCGTGGCGGGGGCGGTGCCGGGCAGAACACGGGGCCGCGCACGCAGGCCAAGCAGCTCACCCTGGACGACGCCAAGGCCCTGGCCGACCACGAGCAGGTGCCGTCGGTCAGGAGCGTGTCCCCGGTGGTGACCTCGTCCTCGGCCACGGCCGTCTACGAGGGCGTCAGCCATGCGATTCCCCAGCTCGTGGGCACCTACCCGAGCTATTTCGAGGCGACGAACAAGTCCGTCGGAACCGGCGCCTACTTCGTCAACGACGACGTGCTCGCCGCCAGGAAGGTCATGGTGATCGGGCAGACCGTGGCCGATGAGCTGTTCGGCACGGCGAGCCCGATCGGCAAGCAGATCGCCGTCTCCGGGGTGCCGTTCACGGTGGTCGGGGTGCTCAAGGAGTCGGGTTCGGCGGGCGCGCAGGACGCCGACGACGTGGCCATCGTGCCGCTGCCCGCCGTACAGCAGAGCCTGACCGGGTTCGGCCCGCTGGGGTCGATCGTCGTGCAGGCGACCGGCTCCGACACGACCGATTCGGCCCAGGCCGAGGTGACCGCGGTCCTCGACCAGCGGCACGGCATCACCCCCACGAGCACCGCGGACTACCGGATCCTGAACCAGGCCACCCTGCAGGAGACGGTCAGCTCGACCGTCGGCATCTTCACCGCCCTGCTCGGCGCGGTCGCCGGTATATCCCTGCTGGTGGGCGGGATCGGCATCACCAACATCATGCTGGTCACCGTCACCGAGCGGACCAGGGAGATCGGCATCAGGAAGGCCATCGGCGCGCCCAGGAGCGCCATCCTCGGCCAGTTCCTGCTGGAGGCGACGGTGCTGAGCCTGGTGGGCGGCCTGTCGGGCGTCGTGATCGCGTTTGTCGGCACCCGGTTCTCGATCGCCGGCATCGAACCCGTGCTCGTGCCCTCCTCGATCGCGCTGGCCCTCGGCGTATCCGTAGGCATCGGCCTGTTCTTCGGTGGTTACCCGGCCAACCGGGCGGCCAAGCTCCGGCCCATCGAGGCCCTGCGTCACGAGTAGCGGCCCGTACGGCTTACACAACGCGAGTGCCTGTACGGCTTAGGCAAGGAGAAGGACATGGGCGACAATCAGGACGATACGGTCTCGAATGGGAAGCTGCTGGAGACCTCCCCGTTCACGGGTGACCTGGAGAACGAGCTGGCGGCCCGGCCGCGGCGCCGTTTCTCCACGCTCACGGTGGTTCTCGCAGCCGGGGTGATGCTCGTCGCCGGGGTGATCGTGGGAATCCAGGCGCAGAAGGCACTGGGCGGCTCGGACGCGCCCGGTGGTGCGGGCACCGCGCTGCGGCAGGGGGGCGGAGCCGGCGGCGGTGGTTTCGCAGGCGGCCAGGGCGGCCAGGGCGCTCAGGGCGCTCAGGGCGCTCAGGGCCAGGGTGGCGGCAGCCAGGGCAGGCAGGGCGGCCAGGGCGGTTTCGGGGGCCGGCAGGGCGGTTTCGGCGGGCTGACGGTCGGCACCGTACAGAAGGTGGACGGCGAGAAGGTCTACGTCCAGACCACGGACGGGTCCATCGTCATCGTGAAGACCACCGGTGATACGGCCGTGCGGCTCGCGAAGGAGGGCAAGGTCACCGATCTCAAGCCCGGTGGCACGGTGACCGTCCAGGGCGCCAAGGCCGACGACGGTTCGGTCACCGCGACCATGATCAATGAGGGAGGCGGTCGTCGGTGAACCCCCGACTCGGAGAGAGATGGTCGCCGGTGAACCCCCGCTCGATGAGGGAGATGGTCGCCGGTGAGTACCCGGCTCCCTGAAGACTTTTTTCGGGAAACGTTTTCCCAGGAAACGTTCAGCCATGGCTGAGCTACGTTCCAGCGGGGTGAGCGAGTCTCAGGGGGTGCTGGACAGAGTTGAGGCCCGATTGCTGGTTGTGGACGACGAACCGAATATCAGGGAGTTACTCTCGGCCAGTCTCCGTATGTCCGGGTTCGAGGTGGTGACTGCGGCGGACGGCCGGGAGGCCGTGCACTTCGCCGAGCGGATCCGTCCCGACCTGGTCGTGCTGGACGTGATGCTGCCCGACATGGATGGGTTCGCCGTGGCGGGGCGGTTGCGGGAGATGAGCGAGCAGATGCCCGTGGTCTTCCTGACCGCCAGAGACGGAACCGACGACAAGGTCGCCGGCCTGCGCCTGGCCGACGACTACGTGACCAAGCCGTTCAGTTTGGAAGAGGTCCTAGCCCGGATCCGGGCTGTGCTCCGCCGTACCAGGGGAGATCTCGACCTTCCCACCCGCCTGCAGGTCGGCGACCTGGAGTTGGACGAGGAGGCGCACCAGGTGTGGCGGTCGGGCGTCGCGGTGCGGCTGTCGCCCACCGAGTTCAAGCTGCTGCACTATTTCATGGTCAACACCGGCAGGGTGCTGTCCAAGGCGCAGATCCTG
Organism: Streptosporangium subroseum; assembly: GCF_900188345.1. GTDB lineage: Bacteria > Actinomycetota > Actinomycetes > Streptosporangiales > Streptosporangiaceae > Streptosporangium > Streptosporangium subroseum. The sequence continues at coordinate 52,691 of NZ_FZOD01000055.1, forward strand.
GACCACGTCTGGAACTACGACTTCGGCGGCGACGCCGGGGTGGTGGAGTCCTACGTCTCCTACCTCCGCAGGAAAGTCGACACGGCTGAGCCGCGACTTATCCACACCCTCCGTGGAGTGGGATATGTCCTGCGACAGCCGCATAGTGATTGAATTTTCAGCTGATATTCAGGTTCGCCGGATGTGACGCTGAGTTTCAGATGTTCCAATGGGCTTCGCATAACCCCCGATCACCCCGGATCCGCGAGGTGGGTTCGGGCTCGCCTCCAGCTGCGGGGGAGACGAGTCCGGTATAGCCCCACGTGAGAGCCGGGGGCGCGCCCCACCGCTTTACCGAGTTCGCCCCCGTAACCCGGTCGAGCGGTGGGGCCATTTCACGTATAGGGGGCTTCCGGGCGGGCAGGATCGATCCTATGAGTGGGAACGATGGTTTGCTTGGGGCGCTGCGGGAGTTGCGACAGCACCTCGACCGTGATCTGTTCCCTCTCGCGATCGGCAATGTCGAGACCGACCGGCGGGCGCTGCGCGAGCTGACCGGCCAGCTCGACGACTATCTGATCCCTCGTCTGAGCGTCATCGACGCGCCGCTGCTGGCCGTCGTCGGCGGCTCCACCGGGGCGGGCAAGTCCACGCTGGTGAACTCCCTGGTCGACGAGGACGTCTCGGAGCCCGGCGTCCTGCGGCCCACCACCCTGGCCCCCACCCTGGTCACCAACCTCGCCGACCGCGAATGGTTCGCCGCCCAGCACGTCCTGCCCGGCCTGCCGCGCGTGACGGGGAGCGCCAGGGGCGAGCCGGGCACGCTCCGGGTGGTCACCTCCTCGATCCTGCCGCCGGGGCTGGCCCTGCTCGACGCGCCGGACATCGACTCGGTCGTCACCGCCAACCGCGAGCTGGCGGCCCAGTTGCTCGCCGCCGCGGATCTCTGGCTGTTCACCACCACCGCCGCCCGTTACGCGGACGAGGTTCCGTGGGGCTTCCTCCGTCTGGCCAGGGAGCGGAGTACGGCTCTGGCCGTCATCCTGTCCCGGGTTCCGCCGGAGGCCCTGGGCGTGGTGAAGAAGGACCTGGCCCGGTTGCTGGAGGCCAACGGGCTGGGCGGGACAGAGCTGTTCGAGGTGCCCGAGCTGGTGCTGCCCGAGGAGAACGCCCGGCTGCCGCGTTCGGCGGTCCAGCCGGTCGTCGACTGGCTGACCGCCATCGCCGCCGACGCCCAGTCCCGCGCCGACGTGGTGCGGCAGACCCTGTCGGGCGCCCTGGGAAGCCTCGCCATCCGGGTTCCCGCGCTCGCCGACGCGGTGGACCGTCAGCACGCCGGGGCGAAGGAGCTCCGCTCGATGGCGGACGCCTCCTACGCCGTGGGGCTGAGCTCCTTCGACGAGGGCATGCTGGACGGGTCGCTGCTGCGGGGAGAGGTGCTGGCCCGCTGGCAGGACTTCATCGGCACCGGCGACCTGATGCGTTCGCTGGAGAGCCGGGTGGGCCGGCTCAGGGATCGCGTCGTGGCGCTGTTCACCGGGCGGCCCGCACCCGAGAGCGAGCTGCGGGTCGCGCTGGAGAGCGGGGTCGAGGCGCTGATCAGGTCCTCGGCCGACAGCGCCGCCGAACGCCTGCTGGACTCGTGGTCGTCGCACCCGTCGGGGCGCGCCCTGCTCGGGGAGGCGGGGGTCGCCACGGTCGGACGGCTCGGCCGGGCCTCGGCCGAGCTGCGCGTGAAGGCGGAGGCGGCGGTCAGGGACTGGCAGGGATACGTGCTCGAACTGGTCAGGGAGGAGGGTGCGGAGAAACGCACCACCGCCCGGGTCACCTCGTTCGGGGTCAACGGCGCGGGGCTGCTGTTGATGCTCGCCGTGTTCGCCTCGACCGGCGGCCTGACCGGGATCGAGGTCGGCATCGCCGGAGGCACCAGCGTGCTGAGCCAGAAACTCCTGGAGGCCGTCTTCGGCGACCAGGCCGTACGGACCCTCACCGTCAAGGCCCGCGTCGACCTGCGGGCCCGTGTCGCCGCGCTCCTCGGCGCGGAGGCGACTCGCTTCACCGTCCTCCTCGACGCCGTGGAGCCCCCCGAGGGCGCGGCCGCGGCCCTCCGCGCCACCGCGCGTGCCGTACAGGATCATCTGCGTGAGCTTCCGGTCGGAGAACGCCAGGGCGCGCTCCCCGAGGGCGGACGCCAGGACGCGCTTCCGGAGGGTGGGCGCCAGGGCGCGCTCCCCGAAGGACGCCGGGCCGCGCTTCCGGAGGGTGGGCGTCAGGGCACGCTCCCCGAAGGACGTCGGGCTGCGCCTCCCGGGGAGGGACGCCAAGGCACGGTTCCCGAAGGGCATCAGGCCACGCCTCCCGAGGAGGGCCGTCAGGGCACGATCCCCGAGGGGGTCGAGTTTCCTCCGGCGCGGCCCATACTCCCGGACGACGATCCGCAGGCCGTACGAGAGCGCGGCCGGACCCCCGATGCCGTTCGCCGCATGACCGGTGGAGAGGCGGACGAGGCGTGAAGCTGTTGCGTCGCAAGAAGTCGGTGTCGCTGGACGACAGGCTGGCGGGGCTGGAACAGGCCGCGGACCTGGCCGACGGGCGGCTGGGGGCCGAAGCGGTCTCCGAAGCGCGTTCGGTGGTCTCCCGCGCCGGGGTACGGCGGAGCCTGTCGGTCGACCACACCGCGGTCGCGCTGGCCGGGGCCACGGGCAGCGGCAAGTCCTCGCTGTTCAACCTGCTGTCCGGCACCTCACTCGCCACGGTCGGGGTCACCCGCCCGACCACCTCGATCGCGCAGGCCGCGCTCTGGGAGGGGACGGGGGCGGGGTCGTTGCTCGACTGGCTGGAGATCCCCCGCCGCCACGAGGTGTCGGACGTCCCTCCCGCGATCGCGCCGCGGACCCGGAACGGCGGGCAGGCGGGGATCGCGTCCCGTTCGGCGATCGGGGAAACGGGAATCGCGTCTCGTCCGGCGGCCGGGGAGATGGTTGGCGCGATCGATCCGTCGGACGGGGAGGCGGCCGGGCTGATCCTGCTGGACCTGCCCGACCACGACTCGATCGAGCTGTCGCACCGCCTGGAGGTGGACAGGCTCGTCGAGCTGGTCGATCTTCTGGTGTGGGTGCTCGACCCTCAGAAATACGCCGACGGGGTCGTGCACGAGCGGTACCTCCGGCCGCTGGCCCGGCACCGGGACGTGATGGTCGTCGTGCTCAACCAGATCGACCGGCTCTCCCCGGCCGCCGTGGAGCGGTGCCTGAAGGACCTGCGGAGACTGCTCGACGACGACGGGCTGACCGGGGTGCCCGTGGTCGGGGTCTCCACGCGCACCGGGGCCGGTGTCTCCGAGCTGCGTTCCCTTCTTACCTCCCGGGTCTCCGACCGGCGGTCCTGGGCCACCCGCCTGGCCGCCGACGTCGGCACGGCCGCGGACACGCTCGTCAGGGCGTCCATCGGCATGGGCACTGCCGATGAGCCGTCGCAGGAGATCACCGGTGAACCGGCCGGCTCCGTCGCTGTCTCCGGCTCCGGCCACGGTGGCGGTCGTGGTTCCGGCTCCGATGCCGGAGCTGATCGCGGTTCCGGTCGGGGTTCCGGGTCTGGAGCCGGTCGAGGTTCCGGTTCGGACGCGGAGATGCCGGTGAACCCGCCGGAGGTGTCCGTGGACCGCCTGGCCAGGCCGCTGACCGACGCGCTGTCGGAGGCGGCAGGGGTGCGGGTTGTCGTCGAGGCCGTGGCCAAGGCCCATCGCCATCGTTCGGTCGCGGCCACCGGCTGGCCGATCACCCGGTGGATCCGCCGGTTCCGCCCCGACCCGCTCCGCCGCCTCCACCTGGGCACCTCCCCGAATCCGCGCTCCGGCGACGCTGTGGGACGCAGCTCCATGCCCGCCACGACCGTCGTCCAGCGTTCCCGTATGGACACCGCGATCCGGGAGGCCGCCGGGGTCGCCTCGGCGGGACTGCCCAGGCCGTGGGCGGTGGCCGTACGGCAGGCTGCGCGGTCACACGGAGACGAGCTGGAGGACGGTCTGGACCGGGCCGTGGCCGCCACCACGCTCGGAGTCTCCAGGCGGCCCAGATGGTGGCGGGCGGTCGGGCTGGCGCAGTGGCTGGTGCTCGCGGCCATGATCGCGGGCGGGGTATGGCTGCTCGGCCTGGTCGGAATGGACTATCTACGGCTTCCGCAGCCGTTCCTGCCGACCGTGGGCGATCTGCCCTGGCCCACCTTCCTGCTGATCGGCGGCGTCCTCCTCGGGCTGGTGATCGCGTTGCTCTCCCGGGTGGCCGCCTGGCTCGGCGGCCGGCGCCGCGCGCGCAGAGCGGCCAAGGCGCTCCGCGCGAGTGTGGATCAGGTCGCCCGCAAGCTCGTGCTGGAACCCGTGGACGGGGAGCTGTCCAGATATCGCCGGTTCGTCGAGGCGATCACGGTGGCCCGGGACGGGGGCTGAGGGGCGGGCGCACGGCCTGGTTTCCCGGCTTCCCGCCGCCGGGCCCGCGGTACTGGATCCGTCATCTCCGGGCGGTGTCAGGTCTGACGAAGACGATGTTCGGCCCGTCGGCGAGATCTCCGATGTGACGGGAACGGGCGGTTCCTTTCGCGTCCAGTGCTCTTGACGGCGTCTCCGACCTGGTCGTCCAGGACTCACGTGTATCTGGTGACACGCCCGTATCTGGTGACACGCATCGGCTTCGGCATCTCAAGGCGATATCGAGCTTTCCGAGGCCCCGTACCCACCTGCCAAAGGTAAAAGATTTGTTCATCAAAGGCCTACGCCGCAAGGGATTTCGTTGGGTCGGCATGACGATGCCTTGCATCATTCAACCCTCATCGCTTACCTTCGGGATCTCGGGCATACGTATATCCAGCCAAGTTATGGCCTCAGCCAAATTGTGGCGCGGATAGTGCTCTGATCATTACCGAGACCGTGGTCTCGTCCCGCAGAGATTTCCGTCGCGGGATGAGCGCGGCTGCCGAGTCCGTGCGTTCACGGAGCCGGGGACCCAATCTTCTGGGGTGAATCGCGGCCCATTCCACATGGCGTCGCGTAGGGCACTTCCACGCCCGAACCCGTCAGCTAACCCGGTAGGCGGCATGGAAGCTAGGAGTTGATCCCCGCATGTCCAAATATCGTTTTCCCCGTTCCCTCATGTCCGCGATGGGTGCGACCGTTGTCGCCGGCGCGGTTCTCGCCGCCAGCCCGGCCCTGGCCTCCAGCCTTTCCGTGAAGACCGTGAGCGGTGCCGTTCAGACTGCGGCCGGGGCGCTTGCCGCGCCGGTCAACCTGGGGCGGACCGCCTCCCTCAACGGGGTCCACGCCGAGGTGTCGACCTACGGCCAGGACGTCTCCAATTACCAGGCAGACCATGACTGGAATGCCAGCCCGGCCAAATTCGGCATCGTCAAGGCCACCGAGGGACTGGATTTCCGCGACAAGGCATTCGCCCGGCACTGGAGCCAGCTGGCCAAGAAGGGCATCGTGCGCGGCGCCTATCACTTCGCTCATCCCGCCAACAACCCGATCGCCGAGGCTGACTTCTTCCTCTCGGTGGTGGACCAGCAGCCCATCAAGCCCGGCGACCTGCTGGCACTGGACCTGGAGACCACCGACGGCAGGTCCGTCAGTGAGGTCAACGCCTGGGCCAAGGCCTGGCTTGCCCGCGTCCAGGCCAAGACCGGCGTCAAGCCGATGGTCTACAGCAGCTGGAACTTCGCCAACACCTACGGCGCCGGTCTGGCCCAGTATCCCCTCTGGGTGGCCTTCTACAGCGGTGGCATCGTCACCCCGCCCGCCGACTGGAAGTCCTGGGCCATTCACCAGTATTCCGAGACCCCCATCGACCAGGACGTCTCCACGTTGACTCCCAATCAGCTGCGCTCCCTCGGCCGCCCCGCCTGAGGGTGTCCGTTCAGGCCCTCTCCTCGGGCCGGATCGAGAGGATCAGGTCCGCGACCTTTTCCGGGTGCTCGCGCTTGACCGTCCGGAGGTCGAAGCCGTTCCACAGGGACACCAGGTAGCAGCCGGAGCGCGCCCCCATGGTCACCGTGGCGAACACCCATCCCGCGCCGCTGTGGACGATCAGCTCGGGGGCGTATCTCCTGCTCTCTCCCAGCGGATGGAGGCCGCCGGTCCCGAGCAGTCTGAGGCCGATCGTGTGGGCGGCGTAGGCGCGAACTCCCCGGGCCTTCAACAGCCGCTGCACGACGGCCAGCGCCATGTCGTGCTGCTCCGCCGTCGTGTCGGTCACGGAGTCTTCACGGTCTTTTGTATCCCCGGTGGGGGATGCTGTCATTACTCGTACGAGTGCCACGTGGACCCCGCCCCTTCTGCCCTCCGCATTGCCCCGGTAAATAACGATTCGTCGTTAGTTAGGTCTCCGGCCGCTTCCGAGGAAATGCATACCTCTCTTCCAGTGAAGAGTGCCGCACCACACCTACGTTTGGTAGGCGGTTCGTCACCACAATCGGCCTTCAATGATGATTGTGTGTTCTGTAGGACTGGCGGGATGGCCGTGGGATCGCGTCGTTCAGGGCGCTGGGGGCCGACCGTCGTCACGGCCACGAGAACGGCCGTCGCGAGAAGGAGGATCCCCACGTCGGCCGTCGAGGCCGAGGATCAGCCCTGCGCGGCGGTACGCCGGTGCCGGAGCATCACGACCTGGGAGTCGAACATCCGCGACTCGACGAGTTCGAGGTCGACCCGGTGGCTCTGCTCCTGGAAGACCGGCTTTCCGCCGCCCAGGATCACGGGGTGGACGAAGATCTGGTATTCGTCGATCACTCCGTGCTCCGTGAGGTGGGAGGCCAGCGCGGACCCGCCGAACAGCAGCAGCGTGGTGCCGGACTCCTTGAGCGCGGTCAGCTCCTCGACGACGTTCTCGCCGATCACCCGGGTGTTCCAGTCGGCCTTCTCCAGCGTGCGGGAGACCACGATCTTGGACGCCTCGCGCCAGATCGGGGCGTAGGCCAGGGTGTGTTCGTGCGTCGAGTACTGCTCGGCCTTCGGCCAGAAGTTCGACATCATGTCCCACACCACGCGTCCGTAGAGGAACACCTTGTCGCCGCCGGACAGCTCCTGCGAGTAGGCGGACAGTTCCGGATCCATCCGCGGCCAGTCGAACTCGCCGTTCGGGCCCTCGATGAAACCGTCGAGGGACTGGTGTACGAAGTGGATGAGCTTGCCCATGATGGGTCCCGTCTCCGTGGATCTCTCGCGCTCTCGAAGCGCGCCGTCACCTGAGAGTCGGAGCCGTCGCCGGGTCCTCGACATCCGGCGACGGCTTTCCTCGAAAGTTTTTCACTCCTCATCCCGGCACGACGAGCGGCGGGAGACACCGGCGGGACATCCGGTCGACGGCATGGCGCAAGCCGGATGGAAGGCGGCGTGAGCTGCGACCATACGAAAATCGATATCAATATCTGACTGATATCGATATTGGACATCGATGAAACCTGTCTGGTTTGCTCTCCCCTTCTGCTGGTCGAGAGCAAGGACATGGAATGGGACACTCCCACGCTCGCCGTTTCCCCTCGGCGCTGAAAGCGACCGCGCTGGCGATCTCCCTCCTGGTGGGCGGTGCCGCCTACGGGGTGGACACCGCCTCGGCCGCGGGTCGTGCGGCTCCGTGGGCCGGGACGGAGAGCGGGCGTACGGCCCTCGACGCTCTTCGGGCGCCGGCGTCCCGCGAGGCCGAGGCCCGCCGACAACTGCGCGCGCTGGAGGCGTCCTTCAAGGGCCGCATCGGTGCGTACGCCCTGGACACGGCCACCGGAAAGACGGTCACCTACCGGTCGGGCGAACGCTTCCCGCTGCTGTCCACCTTCAAGGCGTCGGCGGCCGCCGCGGTGCTGCACAAGGCCCGCACGTCGGATCCGGGGCTGATGGACAGGGTCATCCACTGGAAGAAGAGTGAGGTGAAGGCGAACTCGCCGGTCACCGAGAAGCATGTGAAGGACGGGCTGAGCGTCGCTCGGCTGTGCGAGGCGGCCATCACCCAGAGCGACAACACCGCGGGCAACATGCTGCTGAAGCAGATCGGCGGACCGGCGGGTCTGACCAGATATTTCCGCACGCTGAAGGACCCGGTCTCCCGTCTGGACCGCTGGGAGACCGAGCTCAACGAGTGGACCCCCAAGGAGAAGCGGGACATCACCACCCCCGCGGCCATGGGCCGGAACCTGCGCGGGCTCGCGACCGGCGCCGCGCTCAACGCGAAGGACCGTGCACGGCTGAACGGCTGGCTACGCGCGAACAAGACCGGTGACGAGCGGATCCGCGCCGGACTGCCCGCGACCTGGACCATCGGCGACAAGACCGGGACCACCACGTCCTACGGGGCGGCGAACGACATCGCCGTCGTCTGGCCGGGCAAGGGCGCCGCGCCGCTGATCATGGCCATCTACACCAACCGCCGGGCCGCCGGCGCCCTGAGCGACAACAAGGTCATCGCCGACACCGCCGCCATCCTCGCGCGCGGCCTCGGCAAGCTCCCCTAGCGTTCGGCGCTCGCCTCTCAGCTCAGTACGGTGTCCAGGAGCAGTGACCCGGCGCCCAGCAGCGCCGCGTCCGGGCCCGAGCGCGTGACGGCGATCTCCAGGTCGCGGGTCGCCAGGGGCAGGCAGCGTTCGTAGACGGCGGCGCGGATCGATGAGATCAGCGGTTCGGCGGTGGACAGGCTGCCGCCGACCACGATGGCGTCGGGGTTGAGGAAGTTGACCAGGACGGTGAGCACCTCGCCGATCAGGCGTCCCGCGTTTCTGATCAGGGCGGTGGCCTCGGGCACCCCGTCGTCGACGAGGGCGACAAGATCGGCGGGCCGCCGTACGGCGATGCCCTGCTCGGCCAGGGCGCTCATCAGGGCGGCGCCGCTCGCGTAGGCCTCCAGGCAGTCGGGGTGGCCGCAGGAGCACATGACGGAGGAGTCGGTCCTGACCCGGACGTGGCTGATGTCGCCGGCCGCGCCGCGTCCCCGGTGCAGGCGGCCGTTGACGATCACGCCGCATCCGATGCCGCTGCCGGCCTTCAGCACCATGAGGTTGTCGCAGCCGGGCCACGCGCGGGCCTCGCCGACGGCCAGGAGGTTGGCGTCGTTCTCGACGAGGACCGGCAGGCCGTAGCGCGCGTCGAGATACTCGGCGACGGGGAAGTTGTTCCAGCCGGGCATGCGCGAGGGGGACACCACGCGACCGCTGGCGGGGTCCACGGGACCGGGGATGCCGGTGCCGACCCCGCGCAGGGGAGCGCCGGACGGGCCGTGGGCCAGCAGCAGCTCGTCGAACGAGGCCGCCATCCAGTCAAGGGTCGCCTCGGGGCCCAGCGCTATGTCGCAGGGGCGCTCCTCGACGACCAGCGGGGTGCCGCTGAGGTCGAGCAGGCCCAGACGGGCGTGGTGCGCCCCGAGATCGGCCACCGCGAGCACCCCGGCGGTGGAGCTGACCTGCAGCCGCCGTGGCCGCCGCCCGCCCCGCGAGGTGCCCGACCCCTCCTCGACGAGCAGGCCGGTGTCGATCAGCTCCTCGACCCGCAGGGACACGCTCGACGCCGCCAGGCCGGACAGGCGGGCCAGCTCGGCACGCGACTCGGCGTGGCCGTTGGCGACGAGACGCAGAAGATCGCCCTGCGCCCCCCGCACGGGCAGCCTCTCTTTGCCTGACATGGACAAGAGGAATACCACGTCTGTACTTACTACGGCAATCCGTTGACTTACAGCGGAATCATCCGTTACCTTCCGGTTTGTCTTCGATTTCGAAGGAAGATGCAATGACTCAGGCTGATCACAAAGGATGGTGGGCCCGATGGTGTCCCTGAAGCGGATGGCCGCTGTCGCCGCCGTGTCGATGATCGGCCTCTCGGCCTGCGCCGGCACGGACTCGGGCAGCTCGGCGGTGCCGGGCGCGACCAAGAGCGGTAGTGACCTGCTCGCCGCCGCGCCGGTGGCGGCTGCGGCCGACATCCTGCCCGGCTCCACGATGGAGAAGATCAAGCAGCGCGGCGAGCTGATCGTCGGCGGGTCGCTCGACGCTCCGCTGCTGTCGCAGCAGAACCCGGTGACCGGCGAGATCGAGGGATTCGACGCCGACATGGGCAAGGCGCTCGCCAAGTACATCATCGGCGAGCCCAAGGTGAAGATGGTCAACGCGGCGTCGGAGACCCGTGAGGCGCTGCTGGGCAATGGCACCGTGGACGTCGTCCTCCAGACCTACACGATCACCCCGGAGCGGGCCGAGCAGGTCGCCTTCGCCGGGCCGTACTACTCCTCGGGCCTGACCATCGCGGTCAAGAAGGGCGCGACGGGGATCGCCAAGCCTGAGGATCTGAACGGCAAGACGGTCATCGCCGGAGCCAACACGCCGGCCATCCCGGCGATCAAGAAGCTTGCGCCGCAGGCGAAGATCGTGACGTTCGGCAGCGACCCCGAGTGCATGCAGGCGCTCAAGCAGGACCGCGGCGTCGCCTACGTCCAGGACGAGACGCTCCTCATCGCCAACGCCCAGAAGGACCCGTCGGTCCAGATCATCGGCTCGCCGTTCACAAGCGACCCGTACGGCATCGGCCTCAAGCACGGCGACGACCAGTTCAAGAAGTTCGTCAACGACTGGCTGCTGAAGATCCAGGCTGACGGCCTCTGGCAGAAGACCTGGAAGAACTCCCTCGGCACGGTCGTGCAGGGCGAGGCTCCCACCCCGCCGCAGATCGGATCGGTTCCGGGGTCCTGATGTCCGCCTTCCTGGATCACCTTCCCGAGTTCTGGGAGGGGCTGATCGTGACCCTCCAGCTGATCGCGGCGTCGTTCGCCGGCGCCGTGGTCGTGGGGGTCGCGATCACGGCCATGCGGGTCAGCCCGGTCGGTGTTCTTCGCGGGATCGGTACGGCCTACGTGGAGACCTTCCAGAATCTGCCCCTCCTCGTGCTGCTCGTGCTGGCGGTCTTCGGCCTGCCGGAGATCGGGATCAAGGCGAGCCTGCTCGTGACGGCCGTCGTGGTCATCGCGCTCTACGAGGCGGCCTACATCGCCGAGGCGCTGCGGTCCGGCGTCAACGCGATCGCGGTGGGGCAGGGCGAGGCGGCACGCGCGCTCGGCCTGACCTTCGGCCAGTCCCTGCGCCACGTGGTCCTGCCGCAGGCACTGCGCACGGTGATCCAGCCGATGGGCAACATCTTCATCGCGCTGGCGATGAACACCGCGCTCGCCGGCGCGGTCGGCGTGGTCGACCTGACCGCGGCCGCGAACCGGGTGAACCTCATGGAGGCCCAGCCCATTCCGATCTTCATCGGGGCGGGCCTGGCCTACGCGCTGATCGCCGCCTGCGCCGGGTTCGTCACCGGGCGGCTCGAACGACGGCTGGTGATGATCCGATGAGCCTCGAACGACGGCGGGTGAGGGCGCGATGAGCAGCCTGCTCTTCGACGAGCCGGGCCCGCGTGCCCGGCGCAGGATCCGCATCGCGACCGTGGTGGGGGCGGTCGCGGTGCTCGGCCTGCTGGCGCTGGCCGTACGCCAGTTCGCGGCCAACGGTCAGCTCGACGCCGACCGCTGGCAGCCGTACGCGACGTGGCCGATGTGGCGCTACCTGCTGAACGGGCTCTGGTCCACCGCGCTGGCGGCGGTCGTCTCGGCCGCGCTCTCGATGGCGGCGGGGCTGATGCTGGCCCTCGGACGGCTGTCGCGGCGCCGGTGGGTGCGCCTGCCCGCCGCCACGTACGTGGAGGTCGTGCGGACCGTCCCGGCGTTGCTGCTGGTCTACCTCGTGCTGTTCGCGCTGCCCAGGTACGGGCTGGACCTGCCGCTGTTCTGGAAGCTCGTGGTGCCGCTGTCGGTCTCGAACGCGGCGGCGTTCGCGGAGATCTTCCGCGCCGGGATCGGATCCATCGAGCGGGGTCAGAGCGAGGCGGGCCTCGCGGTCGGCCTCACCTACGGCCGGACGATGCGCCTGATCGTGCTGCCGCAGGCGGCCCGCAGGGTGCTGCCCTCGATCGTCAGCCAGTCGGTCGGACTGCTGAAGGACACCTCGCTCGGCTTTGTGGTCAGCTACGCCGAACTGCTGTACAGCGGCAAGGTCCTGGCGACCTACAACGGCCTGCTCATCCAGACCTACATCATCGTCGCGCTGACCTACCTGGTGGTCAACGCGTCCCTGTCCAAACTCGCCCGCGTCCTCGAAGCGCGCACCCCGCAAGCCCGCCGGCCGCGAAGGAGCCTCATCCGTGCCTGAATCCGTCCCGCCATCTTCCGGACCTGTCCCGCGTGCCGACGGAGTCCCGGTCTCCGAGAGGCTTTCCGGACTCGTTTCGCTCGTCGAGGGGCCTTCCGGATTCGTTCCGCTCGCCGATGGGAGCTCCGGCCTCGTCTCGCCCGCCGGGGGAGACCCCGGGTTCGTCCCGCTCGCCGAGGTGGTGCGCTCCGGATTCGTCGAGAGCGTGCACTTCGGCAGCGCCGTCGGCCTCGCGCCCGACGGCGCTGCGGTCGTCGCCCGGGGCCGGGTCGGCGCGCCGGTGCTGCCGCGCTCGTCGGCCAAACCGTTCCAGGCGCTCGGGTGCCTGCTGTCCGGAGCCGACCTGCACGGCCCGCGCCTGGCGATCGCCGCGGGCAGCCACACCGGTGAGGACTTCCACGTACGGCTGGTCGCCGAGATGCTCGGCGAGGCCGGGCTCGGGTTCGACGCCCTCGGCTGTCCCGTGGACTGGCCGGAGGACGAGGCCACCCGGCACGGGCTGATCAGGAACGGCCTGCCGGCCTCGCGCGAGCGGATGAACTGCTCGGGCAAGCACGCCGCGATGCTCACCGCGTCCGTGGCCTCCGGCTGGGCCGTCGACTCCTACCTCGACGCCGCCCACCCCGTGCAGCGCCGGATCCAGGCCGTGGTCGAGGAGCTGTCGGGGGAGAAGACGGCCCACGTCGCGATCGACGGGTGCGGTGCGCCGCTCTTCGGGCTGTCGCTGACCGGGCTGGCGCGGGCCGTACAGGGGCTGGTCCGTGCCGAGCCCGGATCGGCGCCGCGGGCCGTCGCCGACGCGATGCGCGAATATCCCGAGTACGTCGGCGGGACCGGTCACGTGAACACCTCCCTGATGCGGGCGCTGCCGGGGGCGCTGGCGAAGGGCGGAGCCGAGGGCGTGCTCGTCGTCGCGCTCGCCACGGGGCACGCGGCGGCGGTCAAGGTCATCGACGGGAGTCCCCGGGCCACGACCGCGATCGCGCTGGCCGTGCTCCGGGCCGCGGGGGGCGACGTCGCGGCGGCTGCCGAGTTCACGACCGTTCCGGTGCTGGGCGGGGGCCTCCCGGTCGGCGAGATCCACGTTCTGGAGGAAAAATGAGTCTCACCTACGAGATCTGCATCGACAGCACGGCGGGTGCGCTGGCGGCCGAGCAGGCGGGGGCGCACCGGGTCGAGCTGTGCTCGGCGCTCTTCGAGGGTGGTCTCACCCCGACCCTCGGCACCGTCGAGGCGACCCTCGCCGCGGTCACGGCGATCCGCGTCCACGCGATCATCCGCCCTCGCGGCGGTGACTTCATCTATGACGAGTACGAGGTCGCGGCCATGGAGCGTGACGTCGCCACCATCAGGGACGCGGGCGCGCAGGGCGTGGTGATCGGGGTGCTGACGCCGTCGGGCGAGGTGGACGTCGAGGTGGCCAAGCGGCTCATCGGCGCGGCAGGAGGGCTCTCGATCACCTTCCACCGGGCCTTCGACATGACCGCCGACCCGTTCGCCGCCCTGGAGACGCTCGTCTCGCTCGGCGTCGACCGGGTGCTCACCTCCGGCCAGGACATCACGGCGTTCGAGGGCGCGCCGCTGATCGCCTCCCTGGTCGAGCGGGCACAGGACCGCATCGTCATCATGCCCGGGGGCGGGATCACCCCCCGCAACGTCGGCCGCGTGGTCGAGGCGACGGGGGTCAAGGAGATCCACTTCGCGGCCCTGGTGGACGCGCCCAGCCCCGCCGTCCACCGCAACCCTCACCCGTTCATGGGCGGCGAGCTGCGCCGGCCCGAGTACGCCCGCCTGGTCACCTCGCCGGGACTGGTCTCCGAGGTGATCGCCGCCTCCGGCGCCTGAGGGCCGCCACGCGGCAGGCCCTGCCCGCTCGGTGAGCACCGCGCGGGCAGGCGGAGTCCGGGACTTCAAGCGTGTGCGGCTGTGTCAGGACACTCGCTCACCGGATCTTCGTGAGGTCGATGACCACGTGTTCGTCCTTGATCGGGTAGGACACCAGGCGGCTGTCGCCTACGCCGAGCTGCACAACGATGGACTGGCCCTTGGCATCGGGAGGGGACAGGCTCAGGTCGCCGGACTCTCCGGTGACCAGGTCGATCATGTATTGGCCTCCCCGCGGCACAGGCGAGAACACGGTTTGGAAACGGTCGGCGGCCAGTCCCGGGAATGCGGAACCGGGCAGGTCTCGTTCCTGCGAGCCGTCACGCAGCCGGTAGAAGGACGGGCTTCCGCGCCTCTCGCCGACGCAGGTCGTCACGCCGCAGCGTACGTTCTGCTCGCCCGGCCGGACGACCGCCTTGCTCGTCTCGCCGGTCTCGACGTTGAGCAGGTCCTCGAAGCTCGCCTCCTTGTTCGGTGTGTACTCACCCGGCGTGCCCACCCAGGGCCAGCGCAGGATGTGATGTCTTTCGGCGCCCGCGACAGGCTCCACCGTCCCGCCCCCGAGGGGGACCGTGAAGACACCGCCTTCGATGACGGAGAAGGCCAGTTTGTCGCCGACCACGGTGAGTTTGTCGCCGCCCCCCTTGACCGGGGCGGCCGTGTTGATGACCGTGGGCCGCCCGCCCGCGATCGGGACCGACCAGAACTCCGTGACCCTGCCGCCGTCGACCTCGTCGATGGTCTGCCAGACGATCCGCCCGGCACCCGCCGTGTAACCGGAGGCGAACACCCCCTTCGGCGTGCGGATATCGGTGATCTTGCGAACCTGGCCGCCGTCCAGATCGTAGGCGTAGATCGCGTCGGCCTTCTCGAAGCTCCCCCAGGTCTCCAGCAGCAGGGTGCGGTCGTCGATGAAGATCCGCGGCTGGTACTTGCGGATGCCGGGTAGCTTGGCCGGGATCTTCCAGACCGCCTGCGGCCAGACCTTCTCGATGGGCTCGGGAGTCACGAACGCCTGCTTGCCGGAAGGGGACGGCGTCGCGGTCACGGAGCTCGGAGCCTGGGTCGGATTCACGACCGGAGGGGCGGGGTCGCCGCCGGCGCCGCGCACCGCCACCACGGCCCCGCTCGCCACCACCGCGACCGCGAGGGCCGCGACCAGGGTCTGCACGCGTGTTCTGCGCCGCAGGGAGTGGGTCATGACCTGCGAGGACAGGGTGCTCGGTGCTTGCGGCGCGCGCTGTGAGGCATGACCGAGAGTCCGGCGAAGGACGTCTTCCAGGTCGTCGTTCATAGGGCGCTCCCGTTGGCGGCTGTGGGGTGCGATACGGCGGAGCGGAGCTTGTTCAGGCCGAGAGAGGCATGACTGCGGACGGTCCCCCGGGAGATGCCGAGGACGCCGGAGATCTCCGCGTCGGTCAGCTGCTCGTAGTAGCGCAGGACGAGTACGGCCCGCTGCTTGCGGGGCAGGCCTTCGAGCGCCTGCCAGAGCCCCTGCTCCACCTCGGAGGGCAGCACGTCCAGATGCAGCCCCTCCGGCAGATCCCAGGTGAGCCGCTCGCGGCGGCGCAGTCGCCAGGTACTGATGTGCAGCCGAGCCATGATCATTCTGGTGTAGCTCTCCGGATCCTGCTTGCGGCGCACTCGCGACCATGCCCGGTGCAGCCGGATCAGAGCCTCCTGGGTGAGATCGGCCGCATCATGGGAGTTGCCGCTGAGCACATAGCCGTAACGCAGCAGCGCGTCGGCCCGCTCGGCGACGAAGTCCGCGAAGCGGGGGTCGTCGTCCAATTACCTTCGCCTTTCGTCGGTCCGTCACAACCCAGACGAACTCGGGAACGAAAGTGTTGAATCCCGGTACGACAGAGTTCGGCCGGCCATGGCTCCGCCTCGTGCGCGAGAGCACGCAAGGCGCCACGGCTCGTGAGTGAGGCCCCGGCTCCGTGTCACAGGCAAGGGTGCACAAGCCGGCCACGGCTCCGCGTCACGGGCGAGAGCGCGAGGGATCAGGAGACCACCGGGCTGCGGCGCTCGACGAGGACGACGTCGCGCCAGACGCCGTGATGGCGGCCGATGCGCATCCGGGTGCCGATCACGCGGAACCCGGCGCGCCGGTGGAGGGCGAGGCTGGCGGTGTTCTCGGGGAAGATCCCGGACTGGATCGTCCAGATGCCCGCCGCCTCGGTGGAGGCGATCAGGGCCCGCAGGAGGGCGAGGCCCACCCCGCGCCCCTGGGCGTCGGGGTGGACGTAGACGGAGTGCTCGACGACACCGGCGTAGGCGCACCGGTCCGAGACCGGGACCGCCGCACTCCAGCCCACGACCCGCCCGTCGGCGTCGAGGGCGACATGCCGGTGGCCGGGCAGCTTCGCCGCGTCGAACTCCTCCCAGCCGGGGGCGGTGGTCTCGAAGGTCGCCTGCCCTCCGTCGATCCCGAGCTGGTAGATCGTCAGGACCTGATCGGCGTGCTCGGGACCCAGCGGGATGACGCGGATGCCGGCGGGGCCGTCCGCGGGGGCGATCTCGGCGATCAGGGCGCGGACGCGGGCCTCGATCTCGTCGCGGATCGGACGGACGGCCTCGATGCCCTGTCCTGCGGGGTCGGGGAGCTGCCAGTCCAGGTAGCGCTTGCCGGGAAAGATCGGGCAGGCGTCGCCGCAGCCCATGGTGATGACCACGTCACAGGATCGCACGGCCTCGACGGTAAGGATCTTGGGGACCTCGGCGGAGATGTCGACGCCGACCTCCGCCATGGCCGCCGCGACGGCAGGGTTCACCGCATCGGCGGGGGCGGAGCCGGCCGAACGTACCTGGACGCGGCCCGCGGCGAGGTGGCTGAGGAAGGCGGCGGCCATCTGGGATCGGCCGGCGTTGTGGACGCACACGAACAACACGGAGGGCAGATCAGACACGAGCGGTTCCTTCGATGACGGCGGCCGTCCGAGCGGCCGGGACCGGGGAGCCGGGGAAGAGACGACGGGTGGCGAGGGCGACGTAGACCAGGCCGACCAGGACCGGAACCTCGATCAGGGGCCCGACCACCCCGGCCAGCGCCTGACCGGAGGCGGCGCCGAAGGTCGCGATGGCGACCGCGATGGCCAGCTCGAAGTTGTTGCCCGCCGCGGTGAACGCCAGCGTCGTGGCGCGGGCGTAACCGAGCCCGATCGCCCTGCCCAGCGCCATGGAGCCGGTCCACATCACGGCGAAATACACCAGCAGCGGCGCCGCGATCCGCATCACGTCCAGCGGGTTGGAGATGACCGTCTCACCCTGCAGCGCGAATAGCACCACGATGGTGAACAGCAGTCCGTACAGGGCGAACGGCCCGATCCGGGGGACGAACCTCGACTCGTACCACTCGCGTCCCCTGGCCTTCTCGCCCAGGCGGCGGGTGGCGAATCCGGCCAGCAACGGGATGCCGAGGAAGATCAGCACTGAGCGGGCGATCTCCCACATCGAGATGTCCAGTCCGGCGGTCCGCAGGCCGAGCCAGCCGGGCAGCACGGACAGGTAGAACCAGCCGAGCGCGGAGAACGCGATCACCTGGAACACCGAGTTGAGCGCGACCAGTACGGCGGCGGCCTCGCGGTCGCCGCGCGCCAGGTCGTTCCAGATGATGACCATGGCGATGCAACGGGCCAGCCCGACGATGATCAGGCCGGTCCGGTATTCCGGTAGGTCCGGCAGGAAGCCCCAGGCCAGGGCGAACATCACCGCCGGACCCACGACCCAGTTCAGCAGCAGGGAGGAGACCAGCAGACGCCGGTCGCCGGTGACGGTGTCCAAGCGGTCATAGCGAACCTTGGCCAGCACCGGATACATCATCACCAGCAGCCCGAGTGCGATCGGCAGTGAAACCCGGGCGACGGTGACCTTCGCCAGCGCCTCCCCCAGGCCGGGAACCAGGCTGCCCAGTCCAAGCCCGGTGACCATCGCGGCCAGGATCCACATCGGGAGCCCCCGGTCCAGCCGGGACAGGCGGCCCACAACAGGTCCGGCCGGGGCCGCACCTGTCGCGGGTCCCGCCGCGGCGGCCGGATCCGCCAAGGGTCCGGCCGGGGTCGCCGTGCTCTCGGAGGTCACGCCCGGGCCTCCGCGGTGTTCAGCAGCGCCGACAGCCGCTCCAGTGCCGCGGGGAGCACCCAGTAGTAGACCCAGGTCCCGCGACGCTCGGAATCGATCAGCCCGACCTGCTTCAGCACCTTCAGATGGTGGGAGATCGTCGGCTGGGAGACGTCGAAAGGCCCGGTCAGATCACAGACGCACGCCTCGCCACCGGCATGGGAGGCGATCAGGGACAGCAGGCGCAGGCGGACCGGGTCGGCCAGGGCCTTGAACGTCGCCGCGAGCTCGGTGGCTCCGGCCTCGTCCAGAGGCTCGCGCACCAGTGGCGAGCAGCACGCGACCGGCGTGGTCAGGTCGATGACCGGCAACTTCTTAATAGACACACATCTATATTGACGGATATCGATCCAGATGACAAGCTCACCACTACATAGACAGTCATCGATTCAGCCTGTTGGGAGCCACCATGTCCCGTGCTCAGCTCGCCCTTCGTGTCGCCGACCTTGAGGGGTCGATCGTCTTCTACTCCAAGCTGTTCGGCGTCGAACCGGCCAAGCGCCGTGAGGGATACGCCAACTTCGCCATCGCCGAGCCCCCGCTCAAGCTCGTCCTGATCGAGGGGGAGCCCGGAGAGGAGACCCGTCTGGATCATCTCGGCGTCGAGGTGGAATCCACGGAGGAGGTCGCCGCCGCCACCAACCGGCTCATGGAGGCGGGCCTGGCCACCTTCGAGGAGAACGACACCTCCTGCTGCTATGCCCTGCAGGACAAGGTCTGGGTCCACGGACCCGGCAGGGAGCCGTGGGAGGTCTACGTCGTCAAGGCCGACGCCGGCACCCTCGGCAGAAGCGCCACCGTCGCAGCCGGGGGCGACGCCTGCTGCGGTACCGTCGATGAGCGGCCCGCCGACTCCGCTCAGGGCGTTGAGCAGGTCAAGGCCGCCGGATGCGCCTGCGGCGGTTAGACCTGGGACGCCCGGACTTCCCGGGTTCCTCGGGGGAGAGCTCGCCGGAGGCCGCCCTGGCGCCCGCTACGCCGGACCGGACGCGCGGCGGCGAGCGCGCGCCCGTCCCGGACGGCTCCCGCCCGTCGCGGGTGTGAGAGCCGGACGGGGCGCGTGACCAGAGACGTTCTCCGACAGTGAGAGTCGCTCCTGGGTGTATTGCGTCCTCCCTACCAGCAAATTTCCGACATACGTTGATGAAATGGACAGTGAGAATCTTCTCGGTGAATTCCTGAGCGCCCGACGCGAGGCCACCACCCCCGCGCAGGTAGGGCTGCTGCATTCCGGTCCCCGGTCGATGCCGGGACTGTGGCAGGAAGAGGTGGCGATGCTGGCCGGGGTCAGCACCGATTACTACATCCGTCTGGAGCGAGGGTGCGAGCGTCATCCGTCCCAGCGGGTGCTCGGTGCCCTGGTACGGGTCCTGGGTCTCGGCCCCGACGCCGCGACACACCTGTGCGAACTCGCTCAGCCGCGTCCACGGCAGTGCGAAACGACCGGCCAGGGGGAGCGGGTCAGCCCGGACCTGCTGCGATTGATGTCCAGCTGGCCGTACACCCCGGCGCTCGTGTTCAACCGCTGGATGGACGTGCTGGCCACGAACCCGCTGGCCACCGTCCTCTATGACGGTCTGGAATATGCGGACAACCTGGCCCGGCTGGTCTTCCTGGACCCCGCCGCGCACGAGTTCTATCGGAACTGGGAGTCCGTCGCCCGCTGCAGGGTGGCTCACCTGCGGGCCGCCGCGGGAGCGGATCCCGACGATCCGTACCTGGTCGAACTGGTCGGTGAGCTCTCGTCCAAGAGCGCGGACTTCCGCCGGCTGTGGGCGCGCCACGACCTCGGCAAGATCCATACGGACCGGCATTTTCACCACCGCGAGGTGGGCGATCTGATCCTCAACTGGGAGCTGTTCAACGTCAACAGCGCCCCCGGCCAGCAACTGCTCATCTTTCAGGCCGAGCAGGCCAGTCCCTCCGAGTATGCCCTGGCCCTGCTGGGCAGCCTCGCGGTCACGACGGTATGAGGGCACCCCGCGTACCGCGATCTCTCGATTCCGAGCCGGCTCTCGGCAGACATTGGCGTTGTACGCCTTCCGACCCAATTTGGCGCCCGCGTGATGGATATGAGTGAAGGCGTCTGAGCTCTGTAGGGCTTCTGCGGCGTGATGGCCCGGTCGTCGGTAGGTACCCATCCTGGAAGGAGACACGGTGAGGTTGGTATCGCGTTTGCGTTCGATCCTGCGCCTGCGTTCGATCCAGGGGCGATACACCACGGCGGCGACGGCGTTGTTGCTGGTGGTGCTGGTCGTGGTGGGGGTGAGCTGCGATCTGGTGATCCGCTATCGCATCGAGGACGACGTGTTCAAAAGCGCCGAGCGGGTGGCCAGCCAGTGGAGTGCGGCGGCTCGAACCGGAGGAATGCCCGAGATGATTCCGGCTTCGGGCGGGGTGGATCTGGTGCAGCTGGTCGACGCCCAGGGGGCGGTGGTACGGGCGAGCCGGCGCGCGCGGGGGCGCGCGCCGTTGAGTGCCATCAGGCCGCCGTCCAACGACCGTTTCCAGCGGTTGCATGACAACGGGTTGTTGTTGATGGCGATCCGGGTCTCGCCGGCCCCGGAGGCGCCGGTGATCTATGCCGGTAGTGCGGAGCCGCGGTTGCTGGGTCGGCATTATCTGGAGTTGTTCTTGGCGGTGGCGGCGTTGGTGTTGCTGGGTTTGGCGGGGTGGTTGACGTGGTGGGTGGTGGGTCGGACGTTGCGGCCGGTGGCGGCGATCCGGGCGCGGATGGCGGAGATCACCGGTAGTGATGTGAGTCTGCGGGTGCCGGTGCCGGCGGGTGAGGATGAGTTCGCGTTGCTGGCGCGCACGGCGAATCAGAGTTTGGAGCGGTTGCAGGAGGTGGTGGAGCAGCAGCGGCAGTTTGCCTCGACGACCTCGCATGAGTTGCGGACTCCGATCGCGGGGTTGCGGATGCAGTTGGAGGAGGCGTTGCTGTATCCCGATGAGGTGGATGCGGTCGACAGTATTCGGGGGGCGCTGTCGGCGACGGGGAGGTTGGAGGCGATTGTCAATGATTTGTTGTTGCTGGCGCGGTTGCGGGTGGCGGAGCCGGCGGCGCGGGAGTTGATTGATCTGGGCAAGTTGGTGACGGAGGAGGCGATGCAGGTTTCGCAGAGTGCGGGGGTGGCGGTGTATGTGCATGCGGCGTCGGGGGTGTGGGTGTCGGGTTCGCAGATCCGGTTGATTCGGGTGGTGGGTAATTTGCTGAGTAATGCTCGCCGGCATGCGGCTGCCAGTGTGGAGGTGTC
Organism: Streptosporangium subroseum; assembly: GCF_900188345.1. Classification (GTDB taxonomy): domain Bacteria; phylum Actinomycetota; class Actinomycetes; order Streptosporangiales; family Streptosporangiaceae; genus Streptosporangium; species Streptosporangium subroseum. The sequence goes on from NZ_FZOD01000055.1 coordinate 74,140, forward strand.
GGTGGAGGCGATCGATGGTCGGGCGGTGTTGGCGGTGGTCGATGATGGGGCGGGGGTGGCGCCGGCCGATCGGGAGCGGGTGTTTGAGCGGTTTACCCGGTTGGCCGATGGGCGGCGTCGGGATGCGGGGGGCAGTGGTTTGGGGTTGGCTATTTCGCGGGATATCGCTGAGGCGCATCGGGGGAGTTTGCGGATCGAGGATTCGCCGCGGGGGGCGCGTTTTGTGTTGCGGTTGCCGTTGTTGCATGTTCAGGGCGGTGTTGAGGGTTCGGCCTCGACCGATCATTACGGGCCCAC
>NZ_FZOD01000043.1 GCF_900188345.1 Streptosporangium subroseum
GCTCGAGTACCCCGAAGGGCCTTTCCGCTCGACTTGCATGTGTTAAGCACGCCGCCAGCGTTCGTCCTGAGCCAGGATCAAACTCTCCAAACAATGTCTGAGAAAGTTCACCCCAGCTGAAAGCACCCACCCCTGCCGTTTCCGGCGCCGCAAATGGCGTCGGGAAGTCAGGGCGGATGTATCAACCAAAGGAATCCGTCCCCCACCCAGTGGGTGGGATGGACGGGGTTGTGCATCATGCACTGGCTTTTAACACACTGTTGAGTTCTCAAGAAACGGACGCGTACACCCTTTGCCGGACCCGCGGGCCTGCCATCAGGGGCGTTCGTTTTTGTTTTATTGTATTCTTTCGTTGTGCCCTTATTCTTTCAGACCCGCTTTTTCATGTCAAACCGGCCCATGTTCAACCATTTGACTCGATCTTGCTTGTCTTAGAGAAATTCGGGCCGCCCTGTTTCCAGGACAACCCCTCAAACTTACCAGCCCTTGAGCGGCTCTGCGAACCGATCTTTGAAACCGTTGGTTTGAAAGGATCATCGGCCAACACGACGCAGCCATACTGAAGTCACCGGAGTGAACTAAGTGGTTTGCGCCGGACCTTGCCGACTTCGAAAGATTAGCAGTCCCCCAAGACCGCTCGGGCCGTAACCGCGAAGCTCACGAGGCAACGGAGACACACGACGGACACCCGGCGGACGCGCAGAGGACACAGAGAGACGCAGAGGGACGCAGAGGGACGTGCCCGGAGGATGCGCGGAAGACTCAGAGGGACTCAGAGGGGACCAGGAACCGAGTCCGGCGGGAAACATAGACTCGGCGGGGTGAGCAGCCAGACGCCGCCTACGGCGAAGAAGGTTCCCAGCGAGCGCGTGCACCACGGGGACACCGTGGTCGATGACTACGCGTGGCTGACGGTCAAGGACGATCCGGAGACTGTTGCCTACCTGGAGGCGGAGAACGCCTACACGCAACAGGCGACCGCGCATCTCAAGCCCCTGCAGGAGAAGCTCTTCCAGGAGATCAAGGATCGCACCCTGGAGACGGACCTGTCGGTCCCCACCCGCAAACGCGGCTGGTGGTACTACTCCCGGACCGAGGAGGGCAAGCAGTACGGCATCCAGTGCCGGGTGGCGGCCGATGGAGAGACGCCCCCCGAGCTGAAGGCCGGCGAGGCCCTCCCCGGTGAGGAGATCATGCTCGACGGCAACGAGCTCGCCGGAGACAACGACTTCTTCTCCATCGGCACCAGCTCGATCAGCCCCGACGGCACCCTGCTCGCCTACTCCGTCAATTTCACCGGAGACGAGCGCTTCACCCTGAAGGTGAAGAACCTCACCACCGGTGAGACCCTCTCCGACGAGATCCCCGGCATCTTCTACGGCGGAGCATGGTCGGCCGACGGCACCACGTTCTTCTACACGACGGTCGACGACGCCTGGCGGCCCAACCAGGTCCACCGGCACACGATCGGCACCCCGGCCGAGGACGACGTGCTCGTCCACGAGGAGAGCGACGAGCGGTTCTGGGTCGGCATCGGTCTCAGCCGCAGTGAGCGCTATCTGGTGCTCTCCGCCGGAAGCAAGATCACCAGTGAGATCCGCATCCTTGAGGCGGACGATCCGGCGGGTGAGTTCCGCGTCGTACGGCCTCGGGAGACCGGTGTCGAGTACGGCGTCGACCACGCGGGCGACCACTTCCTGGTCCTGCACAACCAGAACGCGGAGAACTTCGAGCTGGCCACCGCGCCGCTCGACGATCCCGGTAGCTGGACGCCGCTGATCGAGCACCGCGCGGACACCCGTCTGCTCGACATCGACGCCTTCCAGAACCACACCGTGGTGCACTTCCGCCGCGACGGGCTCACCGGCATCCGCATCCTGCCCCGGGACGCCGAGCCCTACGAGATCTCCTTCCCCGAGCCGATCTACGATGTCGCACCTTCGGGCAACCCGGAGTTCGGCACCGGGCGGCTCCGGCTGGGCTACACCAGCATGGTCACCCCGCCCTCGGTCTACGACTACGACCTCCAGGCGCGTGAGCTGGTCCTGCTCAAGCAGAAGGTCGTGCTCGGCGGCTACGACCCGGCCGACTACGAGCAGTTCCGCGAGTGGGCGACCGCCGAGGACGGGACCCGCATCCCCATCTCGATCGTGGTCAGGAAGGGCACGGACCGGCCCGCGCCCACCGTGCTGTACGGCTACGGCAGCTACGAGATGTCGATCGACCCGTCGTTCTCCATCGCGAGGCTCAGCCTGCTCGACAGGGGCTTCGTGTTCGCCATCGCGCACATCAGGGGCGGCGGCGAGATGGGCCGCCACTGGTACGAGGACGGCAAGTTCCAGAAGAAGAAGAACACCTTCACCGACTTCGTCGCCGCCGCCCGGCATCTCAGGGACGAGAGCTGGTCGAGCGCGATCATCGCCAGGGGCGGTTCGGCCGGCGGACTGCTCATGGGAGCGGTCGCCAACCTCGCGCCGGAGGTCTTCGCGGGCGTGGTGGCCCAGGTGCCGTTCGTGGACGCTCTGAACACGATCCTTGACCCGTCGCTGCCGCTGACCGTGATCGAATGGGACGAGTGGGGCGATCCTCTACATAATGCGGACGTGTATGAATATATGAAGTCATACACGCCCTACGAGAACGTGGACGACCGGGTCTATCCGCCGATCCTGGCCATCACCAGCCTCAACGACACCCGGGTCTTCTACCACGAGCCCGCCAAGTGGATCGCGAAGCTCCGCGATGTCGCGAACGGCGGGCCGTTCCTGCTCAAGACGGAGATGGACGCCGGGCACGGCGGCCGAAGCGGCAGGTACGACTCCTGGCGCGAAGAGGCCTTCACCCTCTCCTGGATCCTCGACACAGCCAAGGTGACCCAATGACATATCTCGCAGCCGACGACCGCTACGACGAGCGGCAGCCGTACAACAGGGTTGGCAGAAGCGGGCTCAAGCTGCCCGCGGTCTCCCTGGGGCTCTGGCACAACTTCGGCGACGACAAGCCCTTCGAAATCCAGCGGGACATCCTCAGGAGGGCCTTCGACCTGGGAGTGACCCACTTCGACCTGGCCAACAACTACGGCCCGCCGGCCGGCTCCGCGGAGACCAACTTCGGGCGGCACTTCCGCGAGGACTTCGCCCCGTACCGCGACGAGCTGGTCATCTCCACGAAGGCCGGATACGACATGTGGCCCGGCCCCTACGGCGAGTGGGGGTCGCGGAAGTATCTGCTGTCGAGCCTGGACCAGTCGCTGGAGCGGATGGGACTCGACTACGTCGACATCTTCTACAGCCACCGGTACGACCCGGAGACGCCGCTGGAGGAGACGATGGGAGCGCTGGACCACGCGGTCCGGTCGGGCAAGGCGCTCTACGCCGGCATCTCGTCCTACTCCCCGGAGCACACGGTCGAAGCCGCGCGGATCCTGAGGGAGATGGGCACGCCGCTGCTGATCCACCAGCCCTCCTACTCGATGCTCAACCGGTGGATCGAGGGCGGGCTGCTCGACGTCCTGGAGGAGGAGGGCGTGGGCTGTATCGCGTTCTCCCCGCTGGCGCAGGGAATGCTGACCGATCGCTACCTCGACGGCGTCCCCGAGGGCTCACGGGCCTCCCTGGGGCGCTTCCTCACACCCGAGATGCTCACCGACGAGACGATGCGGCACATCCGCACCCTCAACGGGATCGCGAGCAAGCGGGACCAGTCGCTCGCGCAGATGGCACTGGCCTGGGCGCTGCGCGACAAGCGTGTCACCTCGGTGCTGATCGGCGCGAGCAGCGTCGGGCAGCTGGAGAACAGCCTCGCGGCGGTGGAGAACCTGTCGTTCGCCGCCTATGAGCTGGAGGCGATCGACCGGGACGCGGTCGAGGCGGGCGTCAACATCTGGGCCGCGTCCAGCCAGGCCTGACCCCACCGTCCCCACCCTTCGGAGAAAAACCCCCGCAGGACCCGTGAGGGTCTCGTCAAAGGGCCTCGTGTCGCTGCAGGTAGGTGAACGAGGCCCAGCCGGGGAGCACCGGCAGCCAGAAGGTGAGCAGCCGGAACAGCAGCACGGCCGAGGTGGCGACCTCGTAGGTGAGGCCCGAGAGCGTCAGGCCGAGCGAGAGGGCGCCCTCGACCGCGCCGAGGCCTCCGGGGGTGGGGGCGGCCGAGCCGATGGCGTTGCCCGCGAGGAAGACGATGGCCACGGCGGCGAAGCTCAGGGAGCCGCCGAAGGCGTGGACGCAGGCGTCGAGGCAGACCACAAAGAAGATCGTCAGCAGCAGGGTGCCGGTGAACCCCTGGATGATCTTGCGAGGTGACTGGATCACGTCCAGCAGCCTCGGGATGACGCCGGAGAACAGCGGGCGCAGGCGCGTGATGATCAGGCGGCGCAGCCGGGGGATGCCCATGATGACCACGATGAGCACGGCCGCGGCGAGCAGCGTGATCACCAGCGTGCGCGACGGGGTGAACGACGTGGCGGCGCTGGAGCCGGTGACGTAGGCGAACAGCAGGAGCAGCACGATGTGGAAGGCCAGGCCGATGAGCTGGGAGGCTCCGACACTGGCCACCGCCTGGCCCGGCGGGATGCCGCGCTTCTGCAGGTAGCGGGTGTTGATGGCGACGCCGCTCACCGCCGCGGGGGCGACCAGCTTCACGAACGATCCGGCGAACTGGACGAGCACGGTCCGGCCGAGCGGGAGTCTCTCGGGCACGAAGCCCATCAGCATCAGCGCGGCGGCGACGTAGCTCAGCATCGCGGCGCCCAGCGCCACGCCGGTCCAGCCCCACTTGGCCGACGTGATCATGTTCAGGTTGATCTGGGTCAGGTAGTAGACCAGGAAGTACGCGGCGAAGGCGCTGCCGATGATGGTGATCAGGGTCCGGGGGCGGAAGCGCTCCAGACGGACCCCTTCGACCTCGGCCTCGGCCTTGGGTTCGAGCTCGACGATCCGTTCGCGGATCGCGGTCAGCAGCCCCTTGTTCTTGGACAGCGCGGCCCTGGTCTCGCGGGTGAGCGCGATCCGCTGGAGCAGCGGGAGCGCGCCGGCCAGCGCGCTCGGGCCGGCCGCACGCGCGGCCGCGTCGACCGCGCGCTCGGCGCCGACGCGCAGGCTGAGATAGGTGAGCAGCTGAGCGATGTCGAGGCGGAGCAGCAGGTCTCCTGCGGCGATCTCACCGCTGCGGGCGTCCATGAGAATGACACGGCCGTCGTTGTCGACGTGGATGCTGTCGCCGGTCAGCCTCCGGTGGGCGAGCCTCTGGACCTGCAGGAGCAGGACCTGCTCCCAGATCTGGGCGAGCAGGTTGTCGTCGATCTCCTCGTCGGGGATCTCGTCGAGCGCGCGGGTGTCGGTGTGCTCGTAGGCGAGCAGCGCGGCCTCGGTGCCGATCTCGCTGGTGCCGACGAGCCGGGGTGTGCTCGCCCCGGCGGCCTGCGCGGCGTACGCCATGAGGGCTTCGCGCTCCAGCTCGGGACGGAGCGAGCGGATGGCCCTGCGACGGGTCTCGGTGTTGAGCCGGATACGCCGCCAGAGCCGGTAGAGCAGCCCGGCGACCTGACGGTCGCGGTCGAGCACGGTGACGTCGAGGCGGCTGCCGTCCTTGAGGCCGATGGCGTATCGGCGGCTGCTCTGGTGGTCGTCGTCCAGCCTGCGGGCCTTGACCGGCTTGAAACCCAGCTTGCGGATCGCCGCGACGATCGCGCTGCCCGGCGGCCGGGTGTTGGGGCTGCCGACGCCGTACAGGATCGCGTAGCCGACCGCCAGTCCGAGAAGGATGGAGACGACGATGCCGAGGATGGTGGCGGCCGTCGCGGCGAACAGGGCGACCGCGTTGAGGGCGACCGCGCTCCACAGGGCCGCCCGCCAGGTGGGACGGCGGGATATTCGTACGGCGGTGACGTAGGCGATGACCGGGGTGAGCAGGGTGTTGATCGGCTCGACCTCGCTCCGGCCACCGGTCAGCAGGAGCCGTAGATCCCCCGGGCCCGCGTGGAGGATCCATTCGCCGAGGGCGAAGGAGAGCACCATCCCGGCGATGGCCGCGAAGAGTCCCTCGGCCACCCGCAGGCCGTCGCGGTGGAGAACCCTCTCGATCGCGAAGGCGGCGGGGACGCCCAGCATGGCCGCTCCGCTCAGCACCCCGGCCAGGCCGCTCAGCAGGAACGGCGCCCGGTTCGTGCCGTCCGTGACGTCACCTTCGAGGCCGTTGAGAGTCTTCTGCGCGACGAGCGCGAGCAGCACCACGGCCGTCAGTCCCAGCACGGTGGCCAAAAACCGCAACAGGTCGGAGGCGCGGCGGATCCGCTGCGGGAGCAACGGCTCGACAACGAGCACGACGGAATCATCGCCCGTCGATCGCCCCGCGCCATCGATGGACGTCATCTCGTCCCATTGCTTGATTTCTGTCACCGCCAGCGATTCTGCCCGGTTCGTATTACAAGTGCGTCATCGATCATCATTACAAGTGCGTCACTGATCTTCTTCTCCAGTGTCCACAATTGAAATTATGCGTATCTCAGTGGCCTCCGACAGCCTCGACGGCGTGGCTTCCATCTTGATCTCTGAAATCGAAGAAAGAGGTCACACGGTGATACCCCACGGTGCCGTGACCGATGAACGAACCGACTGGGCATGGTGCTGTTCTCGTGCCGCCGAGGACGTCTCCTCAGGTGTGGCCGATCAGGCGATCGTGTGCTGCTGGACCGGGACCGGGGCGTCGATCGCCGCGAACAAGGTGCCGGGGGTCCGGGCGGCCCTCTGCTCGGACGCGGCGACCGCTGCCGGAGCCCGGCGATGGAACGACGCCAACGTGCTGGCGATCAGCCTCCGGTTGATCTCGGCGCCCCTGTTGGAGGAGATCCTGGATGCCTGGTTCGCCGCGAGTGCCAGCCTCGACGAGAACGATCAGGCGAACATAGCGTACCTGTCCGAGATCGAGAATTGACCCTCCGAACTGCGGCGATGCTGGATCAATGAGGCTAAGGCCTGAAAAGCTGATCATCATGCGCTGTCGTCCGTTCGCCACCGCCTATGCCCCCTGCGGGGTTCCGTCCAACGATCGCGATCGTTCTCGCCGCGTCGCGTCTCATCGTGAGCGCAGGAGGCCGCCCGCCCCGCTCTCGCCAGAGGAGTTCCGTGTGCGCGCCCGCAGAGGGCTGCTGGCCGCGATCACCGCGGCGTCGGTCCTGGCCCTGCCCGTCGTCGTCCCTCTCCCCGCCGTCGCGGAGGCGGCTCTCGGAATGTCCCGGTCCGCCGGGACGCCGGCCGCGGAACCGGACCTCGAAGCGTCCGGCACGGCGGTCGACGTAGCGGCGATCAAGCGTCATCTGGAACAGCTTCAGAAAATCGCCGACGCCAACGGCGGTACCCGCGCCTCGGGCACCCCCGGCCACGAGGCCTCCGTCACCTATGTCGCCGGCGTGTTACGTTCCGCCGGGTATCAGGTCACCCTGCAGGAGTTCGAGTTCCCGTTCTTCCGTGACATCACGGAGCCCACGCTCAAGCGGGTGTCACCCGAGGCCAAGACCTATGTGCGCAAGGTCGACTTCAGGACCATGACCTACTCCGGATCGGGGAACGTCACGGCTCCCGTGCAAGGAGTGGACCTGGTCCTGCCGCCGTCCCCCAGGCCGAGTTCCACCTCCGGCTGCGAGGCGAGCGACTTCGCCGGGTTCATCTCGGGGAACATCGCGTTGATCCAGCGCGGCACCTGTCCTTTCCAGGTCAAGGCCGAGCTCGCCCAGGCGGCCGGCGCCTCGGGCGTGATCCTCTTCAACGAGGGTCAGCCCGACCTGCTCCCCGACGACCGCAGGGGCCTGATGGGTGGCACGCTCGGCGCCCCCACCACGAACATCCCGGTCGTCGCCACCACCTTCGCCGCCGGCGAGGAGCTGGCCGCCGCCGGGACGACCGTGACGCTCGTCACGAACACCGAGGGCGATCCGCACCGCAGGACGCGCAACGTCCTGGCCGATAGCCGCTGGGGCGACCCGAACAAGATCGTCATGCTCGGCGCCCATCTGGACAGCGTCGCGGACGGGCCCGGCGTCAACGACAACGGCTCCGGCACCGCGGGCATTCTGGAGACGGCGCTGACCATGCGCGACACACAGACCAGGAACAGGCTCCGCTTCGCCTTCTGGGGGGCGGAGGAGCTGGGCCTGCTCGGTTCCAAGCACTACGTGGCGGGCCTCCCCGCCGCGGAGAAGGCGAAGATCAAGATGTACCTGAACTTCGACATGATCGCCTCGCCGAACCACATCATCGGGATCTACGACGGTGACAACTCCGACGCGACCGGCGCCCCCGCGGGTCCTCCGGGCTCGGACCAGATCGAGAAGTTCTTCGAGGACCACTTCACGAGGTCCGACCTGCCGTACGTCGGCACCGACTTCACCGGCCGCTCCGACTACGGTCCGTTCATCGGGGTGGGCATCCCCTCGGGGGGCCTGTTCACCGGCGCCGAGGGCCTCAAGACCGCCGCCGAGGCGGCCGCGTTCGGCGGCCAGGCCGGGGTCGCCTACGACGTGTGCTACCACAAGGCGTGCGACACCATCGCCAACATCAACGACAGGGCTCTGGCGGCGAACGCCGGTGCGATCACGGCGGCGGCGCTCGCCTACGCCCGCAGCCGCAAACTGCCCGGCGGTGACGTCGCCGTCGTCTCCGCCCCCGTTCTTCCTGTCCTTCCCGGCCTGGGAGGCGGTGCGGCCGGTCTCGAATCCGACCACGACCACACCGTCGTCTCCAGGTAGCGCCCGCACAGTGACGGATCACCCGTCACCTCGTGGGAAGCGCCTCGTGGGAAGCGCCTCAACCGTCGTCCCCGGTAGCGCCCGTACGGCGACGGGTCACCCGTCGCCGTACGGGAAGCGGCTCGACGCCTTGTGGAAGACGGCTCGTGGAAGGCGGGGAGGGCGCGGAAGCCGTACCCTCTCCTCCTCCCGTTTTGCGCGCGGCTACAGTCGAGGGCATGTCGTTGGGTGAATTGCGAGTGTTGGGGGCATGTCCGCTGGACTGCCCGGACACCTGTTCGTGGGTGGTGACCGTTCAAGACGGCAAGGCCGTCAAGATGCGTGGCAATCCCGACCACCCCTACACCCGCGGCGCGCTCTGCGTGAAGGTCAACCGCTATCTGGAGCACACCCAGGCGCCCGACCGCATCCTCCATCCGATGCGGCGGATCGGGCCCAAGGGATCCGGCAGGTTCGAGCGGATCAGCTGGGACGAGGCCCTGGAGGAGATCTCCGTACGGCTGCGCGGGATCGTCGACGAGCACGGCGGCGCGGCCATCTGGCCGTACGTGGGCACCGGCACGCTCGGCTACGTCCAGGGATCCGAGGGGGTGGCCGGTCGGCGCTTCTGGAACGTGCTCGGAGCCTCCCGGCACTTCCTGAACATCTGCTCGGCGGCCGGAAACACCGGGCTGTCGCGGATCAACGGCACGCCCGGCGGCATGGATCCGGAGACCTTCGCCCTGTCGAAGCTGATCCTGCTCTGGGGCACGAACACGCTGACCAGCGGACACCACCTCTGGAAGTTCATCCAGGACGCCCGCGCGGACGGGGCGCACGTGGTGGCGATCGACCCGATCCGCACCCGGACCGCCGAGCAGGCCGACGAGCACCTGCCGATCCGGCCCGGCACCGACGCCGCCCTCGCGCTCGGGCTGATGAACGTCGTCCTCTCCGAGGGGATGGAAGACCGGGACTACCTGGAGAACCACACGAACGGCTGGGAGAACCTCCGCGCGGAGATCCTGCGGTATCCCCCGGCGCGCGTGGCGGAGATCACCGGGCTGCCCGAGCCGGACATCCGGGCCCTGGGCGTACGGCTGGCGCACACCCGGCCCACCGGCATCCGGGCCACGATGGGCATCCAGCGGCACGCGGGCGGCGGCACCACGATGCGCACGATCGCCGCCATCCCGGGGGTGACCGGCGACTGGCGCCATCCCGGTGGGGGGATCGCGTACTCCACCAGCGGGCACATCCACCTGAACATCGACACCCGCGACGATCTGCTGGCCGAGCCGGTCCGCACGCTCACCATGACCCGGCTGGCCGACGAGCTGGACGAGTCGGTGAAGTGCCTGTGGGTGTACGCGGCCAACCCGATGAGCTCCACCGCCGACCAGAACCGCATCCGCGAGAAGCTGCTGCGCGAGGACCTGTTCACGGTCGTGATGGAGCAGTTCCCGACCGACACCGTGGACTACGCCGACATCGTGCTGCCCGCGACCATGCAGATCGAGCACACCGACCTGCACGCGGGCTACGGGCACATGTATCTGATGTGGAACGAGCCCGCCGTCGAGCCGCCGGGCGAGTGCCTGTCCACCGCGGAGACGTTCCGCCGCCTGGCCCGGCACATGGGCCTCACCGAGCCGTCCCTGTACGACTCCGACCTGGAGCTGGCCGAGCAGCTGCTCTCCTCCGGTCACCCGTCCCTGACGGGCATCACGGTGGACCGGCTACGCAAGGAGGGCTGGGTCCGGCTCAATGTGCCGCAGCCGTTCGTGCCCTTCACCGACGGCTTTCCGACGCCCTCGGGGAGGATGGAGTTCGGCTCGGAGCCCGCGTACGTCCCCTCGCACACGGCCTCGGCCACGCGCGGGGCGTATCCGCTGACGCTGATCACCCCCGCCTCCCACACGTTCCTCAACACCATTTTCGCCAACAACCCCGAGCTGCTGCGGCGCTCGAAGGGGCCTCGGATCCTGGTCAATCCGGCGGACGCCTCGCGACGGGATCTGAGCGACGGGCAGCGGGCCCGGGTGTTCAACGACAACGGCGAGTTCGAGGCCGTGGTGGAGGTCAGCGACAAGGTGCAGCCCGGCGTGGTGGCCTCCACGAAGGGGCACTGGCGCAAGTTGAGCCGGGGTGGCTCGACGGCGAACGCGGTCGTGGACGCACGCGACGCCGACATGGGCCGGGGCGCCGTCTACCACGACAACCTGGTCGAGCTCAGTCCCTGTACTTCTTGATGAAGGCCATGACGGTGTCGAGCACCTTCGATCCCTGATCGCCGGTGAAGAGCTGGCTGGCGTGATCCCTGCTGGGGAGGGTGACCAGCCGGCGGTCGGCCGACTTCACGGCCGCGTCGTGGGCGGCCTGGACCATGTCGAGCGGGGCGAGGCCGTCCTGATCTCCGCCGACCTGGAGGAAGGGCGCCTTGAGCCCGGCGACGTCCTCGGGCTGGACCACCCCGGAGACGCTGACGACCCCGGCCACCGGGAACGTCAGCGCGCCGGCCGCGAGGGCGGAGAGGCGTCCGCCCATCGACCCACCGACCAGGAACACCTTCGTGACGCCCTCCTTGCGCAGCCGCTCGGCCATCGCGACGGTGTCCTCCTCGGGCTCCACCATGTTGTTCCGTTTGAACAGCAGGACCCGATGTCCCGCGTCGACCAGCCGGTCGGCCAGCGGGAGCCAGTCGCAGACCTTGCCCCGGCGCTCGTAGGAGACGACCACTCCCGCGGATCCCTTGCCCATGATCACGCCCAGGGTGGTGTTGCCGTCCCGCGTGTACTCGAAGACCTTTCCTGTCTCCTCGGTGACGCAGCCGTCGATGTTCACCCCGGTGGGACTCGGAACGGCGGTCGGGCCGCGGGTCGATCCGGAGGCCGAAGGCGATGCGGGGCCCGCACCCTGGCTGCCGGCGGTGCCCCCGCAGGCCGCCAGTAACAGGAGCAGACCCATCAGGCCCACCGCTTGTCTTCTCATCGACCTCTCCTCAACTATGTCTAATCTGACATAGTTGAGGAGATCGCATCGACGGTCAAGCCGCATGAGAGGCTGACAGCGATGACCTCAACACTCGGATACGCGATCCTCGCGATACTCGCCCGTCACCCGAGATCGGGATATGAGCTGTCCACGGCCATGAGCCGTCCGCTCGGCTACTTCTGGACGGCGCGGCACAGCCAGATCCACCCGGAGCTGCAACGCCTGGTGGCCGCGCGACAGGTCAGCTTCGAGCAGGTCCCGGGCCCGGGACCGCAGGACAAGAAGATCTACTCCCTCACGGACGAGGGGTTGGCCGCGCTGAGGCAGTGGGTGGTCGAACCGCCGCAGATCCGCCCGGAGCGCGACGAGATGGTGCTCAAAACCTACGCCGCGTGGCTCGCCGACCCCGCCGAACTCATCAGGCTCTTCCGCGACCAGCTTGAGGCACACGAGCGGCGGCTGTCCTCCTACGAGGAGCAGCGGGCGTCGATGCCGGAGGCACCCGCCCACGGCAGCCCGGCGTTCGGCAACTACGCGACCCTGTGGTGCGGGATCAGCTACGAGAACCATCGCATCGCCTGGTGCCGCTGGATGATCGGTCAGCTCGGCACGGACCGCGACCTTCTCGAGAAAAACGATCAGCTCAGCGCGAGCTTGTATCCCTCGTGGGACGCGGTGAAGCCGAGCGAGTCGTAGAACCGGTGGGCGTCCTTGCGGGACTTGTCCGTGGTGAGCTGGACCAGGGCGCAGCCGCGGACCCGCCCGCGGTCGAGGGCCCACTCCATCATCTTCCTGCCCAGTCCCTGTCCGCGCAGATCGGAGGCGACGCGGACCGCCTCGATCTGCATCCGGAGCGCGCCCCGGCGGGAGATGCCGGGGATGTAGGTGAGCTGCATGGTGCCCACGACCTCGCCGTCCAGCTCCGCGACGATCAGCTCGTTGTTGGGGTCGGCGTCGATGACGTCGAAGGCGGCACGGTGCTCGTCGCCGAAGGTTCCCTGGCGGGCCGCGGCGACGACGTCGTCGGCGAGCATGGCCACGATGAGCGGGACGTCTTCGGCACGGGCGATACGGAAGTCCACTGGCATACCGACCAACCTATCCAGCGCGGAAACGGATCCCTTAACCCGGCAGAGCGGCCACAGCCGAAGAGGACTCCGAGACGCGGGCACGGATCCCTTGACCCGGCAGGCCGGCCACGGCCCAAGGGGGCTTCCAGACGCGAGCGCGGAGACCGGGACCGCCTGTCGATTCGACCAACTGCCACGGCCTCGGCTCGTTGGTTTCCGTACAGGTCCCGGATACGACAACCCTGGGAACAATCAGGGTTGCTCCCCGATGTGCACAAGGGACTCGAAAGGGCAACCTGAAGGCATGAAAGACGAACTGACTCGACAGGACGAGATGTCCCTCGCCGGAGCGGCCCTGCGCGGAGCTCCCTGGAAGGCCGCCACGGTGGCCGGTGGCGCGGTCGCGGCCACCAGTTTCGGCCTGGGCGCGATCTCTGGAAGCGCCGATCTGACCTGGGCGATGACGGTCGGCATCGGCCTCTTCGCTCTCATCGCGGCCATCGGCTCGGTCAGCAAGCCCAACGTCGGCGACCGGGTGACCCGGCAGGCCCGGCTCTGGGCGCAGCGCCACCCCTGGAAATTCTCCCTCTACCCCGCGCTCGGCGCCGCGGCGCTCATGTATCCGGTCCAGCTCATCGTCGACGGCGAGGGCGTGTTCGGCGCGGCGCTGGACGCGCTCCAGGGCGGGGTCCTGGTCTACCTGATCACGGCGATCGTGGCTCTGGCCTTCAGGGGACGGGGCCAGTCGTCCCTGCCTCCCGGCCGCTGAACGGCATTGGGACCTGCGCGCGTCAGTCTGATCGCGGCACCCGGCGGCCTCGACGTGTTCGCCCTCGCCGCCGCGCTGCCGCACTCCACCCCGGACGCAGGCCGGGCCCCGCGGCCCGGATCCTTCCGGTAAGGGCCCCCGCGCCCTACCGGCCGAACCCCCTACGACTTCTCGTACGCGGCACGGCAGACACAGAACTCGTTGCCCTCCGGGTCGAGCATGACCACCCAGCCCTTGTCGTCGGGGTCGCGCCGTTCCTCGTGGATCACGGCGCCCAGCCCCACCAGCCGCTCGACCTCCTGATCACGGGTTGTGCCATCGGATCCGGTGACGTCCAGGTGCAGGCGGTTCTTGGCCGACTTCCCCTCGGGAACCCTGATGAACAGCAGATTCGGCTTGCCCTGGAGAAGGACTTCGTCGTCCTCTTTCCCGTCGTCCGGGTGGATCTCCCAGCCGGTCGCCCTGCTCCAGAAGGTCGCCAGCTCGTACGGCTGGGCGCAGTCGAAAGTCACGAAGTGAACGTCAATCATGCGCCCACCCAACTCGACACCACCTAAGCTGTCAAGCAGGTTTTCGACACCGCCCATGCCGTAAAGCAGGTTACGGAATGCACCGCTCGGCATCAGCCGTCTTGACGTCCCGGCCGGCACCCGTTCAGCGCTCTCGCCCGTGCCAGGTCGGCGCCTCCGGCCGGCACTCCGGGGTACGGCGTCCCCGGTGTCAGTGCCCGCCACCGGCGAGGTTGAGACCGACGATGCCGGCGACGATGAGCAGGATCGAGGCGACCTTGAGAAACGACACGTCGTCACCCAGGAAGAGCATTCCGAGTGTGGCGGTGCCGACGGCGCCTATGCCGGTCCAGACGGCGTAGGCCGTACCGATCTCCAGGCTTCTGAGCCCCATCGCGAGCAGGGCGAAGCTGAGAAAGGCGAAGATCAAGAATCCGAAACTCGGCAACGGCACGGAGAATCCGTTGCTCATCTTGAGTGAATACGCCATTGCGACTTCGAACAGACCGGCGATGACGATGACGATCCAGGCCATGACGACTCCTCTATAAAGATCTATAAGGAGCGTCGTCTTTTCAGTCCGGGTACGGCGCGTCTCGTCCGGGAGGCCTCCCCGCTGGGGGCTCTGTTATGGGAACGGGGCAGATCTCACATTGATTCCCACCAGAGGGTGAACCACTGGTCGCGGGGCACCGGCCACATGTCCAATTCGATCACGGTCGCGATCACCTCGTCGGCCCGGTCCCGGCCGAGGCAGAGCCTCCGGCAGGCGCTCTCCGCCAGCTCGTCCAGATCGGCGAAACGGGTCAGCGGCGCCAGGCGCCGCTCGTGGCGGACCTCGTGGCCGAGTGCCTCCGCCGTGGCGATCACGTCGTGGACCGTGGGCCGCGCCGGGCGGGTGATGCCGTGGAAGTGCTGCCAGAGGGGGTTGAGCCAGCTCATCGGGTGCCGTTCGGTGAGCTCCAGGACGACTCGACGGCGAGCGTGGGCGGACAGCTCGGTGAGAAAGCCGGACAGGTCAGGCACGTTGTAGACGACGTGCGCGGCGACCGCGACGTCCGCCACCGGGGTCTCGGCCGCGACGTCGGGCCAGCGTCCGTTGACGATCCGGGTCGGGACGCCCAGCCTGGCCGCCCGGGACGTCAGCTCGGCCAGCATCGCGGCGGAGGGGTCCACCGCGATCAGCTCTCCCAGGTTCGCGGCCAGCGGAAGTGACGCCGCCCCGCTGCCCGCGCCCACGTCCAGCACGCTCCCGCCCCGCGGAAGCGCCTCGGCGACCCGTGTCAGGGTCGGCCCCTCGGGGTCGGCGAGGGCGCGATCGGTCCGCTCGGCGAAGCGCGCCGGTGAGTAGCCCCAGGGATCGACCGGGGCCTTCGCCGCGATCTCCTCCGGAATCCCCCACCCCGCGAGGTCGGCCCGCCACTGTTCGTCCATTCGAAGAGCCTAGAAGAGCCGGCCGGGCCGGTCGATCGACGCCTGGCCGTAGATACGTGGCGGATCGGTCGATCGGCGCCCGGCCGCAGGTGTGGCGAACGCCGCAATTAAACAGTTTTCTATGGGTTACTGGCGGGTAGCATTCCGGGTAAGGTTACTGGTGAGTACGTAAGAGTCCCGGTTCCCCCGGTTTCAAGGAGCAGACCCCATGGGCCACTACAAGAGCAACGTCCGTGACCTGGAGTTCAATCTCTTCGAGGTGCTTGGACGCCGGGACATCCTGGGCACCGGCCGCTACCCCGACCTGGACGAGGACGTCGTGCGGAGCCTCCTCGAAGAGGTCAACCGCCTGTCCACGGGCGTGCTCGCCGACTCCTTCGAGGAGGGCGACCGCAAGCCGCCGGTGTTCGACCCCGCCACCGGTTCGGTGACGATGCCGGAGGGCTTCAAGAAGTCCTTCGCCGCCTACCGCGAGGCCGGCTGGACCAACATCGGCCTTCCCGTCGAGATGGGCGGCCCCGGCCTGCCCAGCAGCGTGAACTGGGCGCTCGCGGAGATGATCCTCGGCTCGAACCCGGCCATCTGGATGTACTCCAGCGGACCGGCCTTCGCCCACGTGCTGCACACGATCGGCACCGAGGCCCAGAAGCGCTACGCCGAGCTGGCCATCGAGAACCAGTGGGGCGCCACCATGGTGCTCACCGAGCCGGACGCCGGTTCGGACGTGGGCGCGGGTCGTGCCAAGGCCGTACGGCAGGACGACGGCACCTGGCACATCGAGGGCGTCAAGCGCTTCATCACCAGCGCCGAGCACGACCTGACCGACAACATCTTCCACCTGGTGCTGGCCCGCCCCGAGGGACACGGCGGCGGCACCAAGGGCCTGTCGATGTTCCTGGTCTCGAAGTACCACGTGGACCTGGAGACCGGCGAGCTCGGCGAGCGCAACGGCGTCTACGTCACCAACGTCGAGAAGAAGATGGGCCTGAAGGTCTCCACGACCTGCGAGCTCACCTTCGGCGACAAGCACCCCGCCGTGGGCACGCTGATCGGCGAGGTTCACGAGGGCATCAAGCAGATGTTCATGATCATCGAGCACGCCCGGATGATGGTGGGCACCAAGGCGATCGCCACGCTCTCCACCGGCTATCTGAACGCGCTCTCCTACGCCAGGGAGCGGGTGCAGGGCGCCGACCTCACCCAGATGACCGACAAGTCGGCTCCCCGCGTGACCATCACCCACCACCCGGACGTGCGTCGTGAGCTGATGCTCCAGAAGTCGTACGTCGAGGGCATGCGGGCGCTGGTCCTGCTCACCGCCACCTACCAGGACGACGTGCTGATCGCCGAGCACGAGGGCCGCAGGGACGAGCACGCCGAGGCGATGAACGACCTGCTACTCCCCCTGGTCAAGGGTGTCGGCTCCGAACGCTCCTACGAGCTGCTGGCCCGCTCCCTGCAGACCCTGGGCGGTTCGGGTTACCTGCAGGAATACCCGATCGAGCAGTACATCAGGGACGCCAAGATCGACTCCCTCTACGAGGGAACCACCGCGATCCAGGGCCTGGACCTGTTCTTCCGCAAGATCCTGCGCAACCAGGGCGCCGCCCTCGGCTCGCTGTACGGCGACATCACGGCCTTCGCCGCCTCCGAGGCGGGCAACGGCCGCCTGAAGGAGGAGCGCAAGCTCCTCGCCGAGGCCGCCAACGAGGTCAAGGCCATGGCCGACGCCATGGCGGGCTGGGCCATCGGCTCGCTGGAGGCCCCGAAGGAGGTCTACAAGGTCGGCCTCAACACCACGAGGTTCCTGCTCGCCCTGGGCGACGTGGTGATCGGCTGGCTGCTCCTGCGCCAGGCCGAGGTGGCCCTGACCGCCCTGAGCTCCTCCGCCATCACACCGGAATCGGGCACGGGCCGGAGCGACAAGGCCTTCTACACCGGCAAGGTCGCGGCGGCCTCGTTCTTCGCCCAGACCGTCCTGCCCCGCATCGCCGCCGAGCGCCGCGTGCTGGACGCCACCAACCAGGACCTGATGGAACTGCCCGAAGAGGCCTTCTGATTTTTCCACCCGACCACCTGCTCCCGCGGCAGGCCGACGAGTGAGGGGCGATCCTGTTCGCAGGACCGCCCCTCACCCGTTTTTCCGGTCTTGTCTCGTGCCACAGTGATCATCTCGCCTTCTTGGTTCAATGGCCTGGTGGATGAGGTCGAGGCACGTGCGAGGTTCGGGGCGGCCAGGGTGGCCCGGCTCGCCACGGTCGACGAGTTCGGCAGGCCCCATCTGGTGCCCGTCACCTTCGCCGTGGACGGCGACACGGTCTCCTTCGCGATCGACCACAAGCCGAAGCGCACTACAAATCTCCGTCGCCTGCGCAACATCGCGGCCGATGACCGGGTGTGCCTTCTGGTGGATCACTACGACGACGACTGGTCACAGCTGTGGTGGGTCCGCGCCGACGGGAGAGCCCGGATCGTCGAGGACGATGACGTCAGCGACGCCCATGAAGCCCGTGAGCGAGCTCTCGCCCGCCTGGCCGAGCGCTACCGGCAGTACCGCGACCGGCCTCCGCAGGGGCCGGTGGTTCTCATCACCGTGGAATCCTGGACGGGATGGTCCTACGCGGGCCTGTAGTCGCCACATGCCTGGGCGCCCTATGCCCGGGCAACTCGGACCGAACTAAGGCGTTGACATTTGAGCGCCGTTATTCTCATACTGAGATTGTCTCAATCTGAGAAGGACATGCGATGGATGAATCCGAGTTCCTGGCCGGCTACGACCCGCGCGCCTACCCTGCGGTCGCGGTGACGGTCGACGTGGTGGCACTGACCATTCGCGGAGGGGCGTTGCACGTGCTGCTGGTCCAGCGGGGCGAGCAGCCCTATGCGGGGCTGTGGGCGTTGCCCGGCGGATTCATCCGGCCCGGGGAGGATCTGCCGGAGGCCGCAGCACGGGAGCTGGACGAGGAGACGGGTCTCACCGGGCGGGTGCACATCGAGCAGCTCGCCAGCTACGGAGCCCCCGAACGGGATCCGCGCATGCGGATCGTGTCGATCTCCTATCTGGCCTTCGCACCCGACCTGCCCGACCCCCGGGCGGGCTCGGACGCGGCGGACGCCGCCTGGCATCGGGTCGACCGGCTGCCGAAGCTCGCGTTCGACCACGAGCGCATCCTCGGACACGGCCTGGAGCGCGCACGCGACAAGCTGGAGTACACACCGCTGGCCACCGCGTTTGCCGGCGAGAGGTTCACGATCTCCGAGCTGCGCGCCGTCTACGAGACGGTCTGGGGCGTGCCGCTGCACGCGGGCAACTTCCACCGCAAGATCCTCTCGGTGCCCGGGTTCGTGGAGAGCACCGGGGAGACCACCGAGAGCGGCGGTGCCAGGGGCGGTCCCCGCGCCAAGCTCTACCGGGCCGGCGACGCCCGGCTTCTCCACCCCGCGCTGCTACGACCCTCGCGAGAGGAGGAGATCAGATGACCACGACCGCCGAGGCGATCGCCCTGGTGGCCGCCGCCCGCACGCCGGAGGACCTGTTCGGCGGCGACTCGCCGAGCCGGCGATATCGGCGGCTGGCACGGCTGCTCCATCCCGACCTCGCGCCGGGGCCGGACGCCGCCGCGGCCTTCGCCAGGCTGGCCGAACTGTGGGCGGCACACGGCCGGAAGACGAGAACCGTCCGAGACGACGGCCAGGGCAGCAAGGCGGGGCCTTTCCGAGACGGCAAGACGGGAAACGGTGAAACGGGAACCGATCAGAGCAACAAGGTGAGGACCGGCCAGGACCGTGAGACGGGGACCCGCCGAGGCGGCGAGACGGTGATCACTACCAGGCGGGGGACCTACCGGATCGGAGCCGTCTTCCGGCGGGGCGCGTCGGCCGTGCTGTACGAGACCGGCACGGACACCTTGCTCAAGCTTCCGCACAGCCACGCGGACAACGACCTCATGCGACGCGAGGCCGACGCGCTCAGGACGATCGCGAGGGACGGCGACCCGCTGTTCCTGCCGTACGTGCCCCGGCTGGTGGAGTCGTTCCGGCACCGCTCGAACGGGGTCGAACGGCAGGCGAACGTGATCAGCCGGGTGCCGGACGGGTTCGTGAGTCTCGCGGAGATCGCGCGCCGGCGGCCGGTGCTCGACCCGAGGGACGCGGCGTGGATCTGGCGGCGGCTGCTGGTGGCGATCGGGCTGGCCCACAGGGCGGGGGTCGTGCATGGTGCGGTGTTCGGACACCACGTGCTGGTCCACCCGGTCGACCACGGCCTGGTGCTCGTCGACTGGGGCCAGTCGGTCCCGCTCGGCACCCCGCTCACCGCCCTCGTGGCCAGACATCGCGACGACTACCCGGCCGAGGCCCTCGCCGGGAAGCCCGCCACCCAGGCCGTCGACATCCACCTCGCCACCCGCTGCGTGGCCGCCCTCATGGGCAACCGCGTCCCGGCTCCTGTCCGCCACTTCGTCCGGGGAAGCCTGGTGAGCCCGCCGGGCGACGCCTGGCGGCTTCTCGGTGAGCTCGACGACCTCCTCGACGACCTGTACGGCCCCAGGAAGCACCGGCCGCTCCACCTCTGACCGGGCCCCCAGGAAACATCGATCTCTCCACCGCCGAACGGCCCCACAGCCGGCGGGCGGCCCCGGAAGCACGGGCACCTCCGTCTCCGGCCGACGATGGCGCCCGCTACGCCCGACAAAAGCCTCAAAAAGTACGAGCCCCCACCCCTGACCTCAGGAGACATCCCCCATGGGAAGCGGAATCTGGTCCACCGACGTCTACTCCGCCGCCGAGAGCTACCGCGCGGCCACGGGCGGCAGCGCCTTCGCCTACAGCGACAGCGGCGCCCGTACCGTTCATGACGATCTCGATCCGCTCGGCGTGGCGATCCGCGAGAGCCGCGACTCCGCCGAGCACCCCAACACGCTGGCCGTCGCCGTCCTCTTCGACGTGACCGGCTCGATGGGCGGGGTGCCCCGCACGCTCCAGACCAAGCTGCCCGACCTGCTCGGCCTGCTGCTCCGCAAGGGCTACGCCACCGATCCGCAGATCCTCTTCGGCGCGATCGGCGACGCCACCTGCGACCGCGCCCCGCTACAGGTCGGGCAGTTCGAGTCCGACAACCGGATGGACGAGCATCTCGGGAAGATCCTGCTTGAGGGCGGGGGCGGCGGTCAGAAGAGCGAGTCGTACGAGCTGGCGATGTACTTCATGGCCAGGCACACCGCGATCGACTGCTTCGAGAAGCGGGGACGCCGGGGCTACCTGTTCATCATCGGCGACGAGCTGCCCTATCCGAAGGTCAAGCGCCGCGAGGTCGGCAAGGTCGTCGGCGACAGGCTCCGGCAGGACATCCCGACCAGGGACCTTGTCGCCGAGCTGACCAGGATCTACGACGTCTACTACATCCTTCCCGCCGGAACGAGCTACGCGGGGGACGATCAGGTGCTGGCCGCCTGGCGCGAGCTGCTCGGCCAGAACGTGCTGGAGCTGGACGACCTGGACGCGGTCTGCGAGATCATCGCGCTCACCGTCGGCCTCGGCGAGGACGCCATCGGCCTGCAGGAGGGGCTGGACGACCTCGACGAGCTCGGCTCGTCCGCCGGGGCGGCCGTGGGCAGGGCCCTCGCCAGGCTCGACCGGGGCACGCTCGTGGTGGCCGACGACCTCGGCCTCGGCGGAGAGAGCGGCGTGATCAGGCTGTGAGCACCGTGAGCGACCCACCCTCGATGCCGAGAGCGACGTGGCCGGACCGCGATCGGCGGACGCCCCCGAGCACCGCCACCCGGCCCGGACCGAGAACGGAGGCGTCGTATGCGTGAGCACGTGATCGTGGCCGACCTCGGGTACGGCGACGCGGGCAAGGGCACCGTCGTGGACTGGCTCTGCGCGCAGGAGCCCGTCCAGGCGGTCGTCAGGTTCAACGGGGGCGGGCAGGCGGCGCACAACGTCGTCCTGCCCGACGGGCGGCACCACACGTTCGCGCAGTTCGGATCGGGGACGCTCAGGGGCGTGCCGACCCACCTGTCCCGGTTCATGGTCGTGGATCCGCCGGCGCTGGCGGCGGAGGCCGCCCACCTGGGTGAGCTGGGGGTTCCGGATCCGTTCGGGCTGCTCACCGTGGACAGGGACGCGCTGCTCGCCACGCCGTATCACGTGGCGGCCGGGCGGGCCCGGGAGCTGGCACGGGCCGCGGACCGGCACGGGTCGTGCGGGATGGGCATCGGCGAGACCATGGCGTATGCCCTGGCCTGGCCCGGTCTCGCCCCGACGGTCGGCGACTGTGAGAACCCCGCCCGGCTCACCCGCAAGCTGCACGCGCTCCGCGAGACGCTGGACGTGACGGGGCCGCCCGTGGAGGACTGCGTCGCGGCCTACCGGGCGTTCGCCGAACGGGTGATCCTCGTGGACTCCTCGTTCATGACCGCGCTGCTGCGCAGGCGGCCGGTGATCTTCGAGGGGGCGCAGGGCGTGCTGCTCGACGAGTGGCACGGCTTCCACCCCCACACCACCTGGAGCACGACGACCTTCGCCAACGCGCTGGCCCTGCTCGACGGGTCGGGTGCCGTACGGCTCGGCGTGCTGCGCACCTACACCCCCCGGCACGGGCCCGGTCCGCTGGTCACCGAGGATCCCACGATCGAGGTGGCCGAGGCCCACAACGGGACCGGCCCCTGGCAGGGTCCGTTCCGCGTGGGTCACTTCGACGCGGTGGCCCACCGCTACGCCCTGGCGGTCGCCGGCGGGGCCGACGCGCTCGCGCTCACCCACCTGGACGCGCCGGTGTCACAGATGTGTGTCTCCTACGACATCGGCGAGCTTCCCGTGGGCGCGGCCGGCGACCTCGACGGGCAGGCCAGGCTGACCGATCGGCTGCGGACGGCCCGGCCCCGCTATGCCGGTGGCGTCGTCGACTGGCCCGCGGCCGTGACCGAGGCCCTGGGAGTCCCGGTGTTCCTGGGCTCCTCGGGACCGACCGCCTCGGACAAGGTCGTATTCAGTAGTGTGATCACGCACGAGAGGGTATGACCATTCTCGTACGCTCCCTTTACCTGATCGCTAACTTTTACCCGGAGGAACCGATGGGTGTCGGGGTCAGCATCTTTTTTCTCACGATTGGCGCCATCCTCCGATTCGCCATCGAACCCGACGTTCTCGGTAGGAACGTGCACATCGACGTCATCGGCCTGATTTTCATGATCGTCGGTGCCATCGGGGTCGTGTTGAGCCTCGTGATGGCGCCCAGGCGCGGACGGGTGTCCGATGACCGCCTGCTGCACCGTGAGAACAACCCGCCGGAAGTCTAGGCCTGGAAGACGAACTGCGCGGCAGCCCGGGATGCCGCGATCGGCTTGATGTGTTCGGCGATCGCGGCCTGGTGCACGGGGTGGTCGCGGTAGACCAGGAAGTCTTCGACGTTGTCGAAGTCCGCGACGATCGCGAACTCCTGGTTGCCGGGGTTCACGCCCGCGTCGGGGCCGAAGGTGAAGGCGCGGATCTCCGGGATGGCCCCCGGGAGCTTGGCGAGTTCGGCCGCGAGCGTGGCCTTCTGCTCGTCGGTGGTCTCTTCGGTCCATGTGAACAGCACGACATGCCTGAACATGATCTTCCCTTCGTTCGGATGCCCGGCCAGCGTACGGCCAGGCAAGGGAAGCATCGACGGCGGGGACCGCCCTCGGGCCGCCTTCCTCAACCGGGTTCCGCGCCGCGCTCGGCGACCTCGACCCCTCCGTCTTCCCCGGGTCCCCCCGGACCCGGCACGGTTTCGCGCCACCCTTGAAGGGCTCGCTTGTGAAGGGCTCGCTTGACGGGCTCGATCCTTCCGTCTCCCCCGGGCTCTCCTCAGACCCGGCGCGGTGTCGCG
Source organism: Streptosporangium subroseum (assembly GCF_900188345.1). GTDB lineage: Bacteria > Actinomycetota > Actinomycetes > Streptosporangiales > Streptosporangiaceae > Streptosporangium > Streptosporangium subroseum. The sequence continues at coordinate 23,354 of NZ_FZOD01000043.1, forward strand.
CCGTTGCGCTTGACGGGCTCGATCCTTATCGAATCGGGCCCCTGAGCGGGACCGAGCACGATCGTGCGCGCCGTTTCGGGGATGAGGCGGAGGTCGTGCGTGATGAGGATGGTCGTGCGGCCGGACATGAGCCGCCTGAGGGGTTCCATGATCCGCGCCGCGGTGGGTGAGTCGAGCCCGGTCATCGGCTCGTCGAGGACGAGCACCGGGGAGTCGCGCAGGATGGCCCGGGCGAAGGCGATTCGCTGGCGCTGGCCGCCGGAGACGAGCCGGCCGCGTTGCCCGAGGGGTGTGTCGTACTGCTGGGGCAGCGTGCCGATGAAGTCGTGCACGTCGGCCGTGACCGCGGCCCGGACGATGTCGTCCATGCCGGCGTCCGGGCGGCCGTAGGCGATGTTGTCGCGCACCGTCCCGGAGAAGAGCAGGCTCTCCTGCTGGAGGATGGTGATGTTCTCGCGGAGCGCCTGGCGTGACATGTCGCGAATATCCACTCCGTCGAGAAGGATCTGCCCGGCGGAGGGATCGTAGAACCGCAGCAGGAGCTTGGCGAGGGTGGACTTGCCCACGCCGCTCGGCCCGGTGCACACGATGAGCTCGCCCGGATCGGCGCTGAAGGACAGGTGCCGCAGCGTGGGCCTGGACCTGTTGGGATAGGTGAAATCGACGTCGACGAACTCGACCCGGCCGTGACTTCGCGTCGCCGGCTGAGCGGTCGCGTCGCGGTCGGTGGCGGCAGGCGCGTCGCGGTCGGTGACGGCAGACCGGATCTGGAGGATCTCCATGACGCGGTCGGAGCCCGCCGCCGCTTCTGAGACGGTGAGCGCGATCTGGCCGAGATTCTGGACCGCCGGGTAGAGATAGGCGACGTAGGCGGCGAAGGCGAGCAGCCCGCCGATGGTCAGACGCCCCTCCACGATCTCCCACGCGCCGACTCCGAGGATGACGAGCAGACAGATGGTCTGGATGACCTGGGCGACCGGTCCGTACAGTGCGGACAGCCGGGCCTGAGTCACGTTGGCCTGCAACCAGGTGCTTCCCTCGTCGTGCAGCCTCTTGGCCTCGGCCTTCTGGCGGTTGTAGGCCTGGACCAGGGACTGGTTGGCCAGGCTCTCCTCGATGACGCTGTTCATCGTGCCGTTGCTGAGCCGCTCGCGTGCGGCGGCGTTCCTGAACTTCGCCGCGAAGTACTTGGAGACCAGCAGGAACGCCGGGACCATCACGAACGTCACCAGCGCCAGATCCCACCGGATGTAGAAGGCCGCCCCGGCGAAGAAGATCACGCTGGCGATCGTCATGAAGAGCCGTACCAGGCCGGAGCCGACCAGTTCCTCGATGGCCTCGACGTCGTCGGTGAGCCTGGCCATCAGGTCGCCCAGTCGGCGATTTTCAAAGAAGTCGGGGGTGAGCGTCTGAATGTGGGCGAACACCTTGTCGCGCAGCCGCAGCAGAAAGCGCTCCCCGCCCACGGCCGTGGCATAGGCGCCGACGAAGGAGGCGATCCCCGCGACAATCGCGAGCCCCAGCCAGGCGAGCGCGGGAACCCAGAACGCCTCCAGTGCCTGACGGCTGAGCACCTCGTCCGTGATGAATCCGAACAGCCCAATTGAGGCGACCTCGCAGACGGCCGCCACGATCGCGAACAGAACGCCGATCACAAAAAATCTGCGAACACCATGGGTATAGGGCCAGAACTGCTGGAAGGCTTTCCGGATGGAAACCGTCGGCGCGACTGGAGGTGGCTGCGCCATTGGCTTTAGTTCCTCCTCGCTTGGTTCTTCCTGATTGACGGGCCTCTCAGCCGGACCTCTCATCTCAATCGGGCCTCTCAGAAGATCGGGCCTTCCAGAAGAGTGAGAGCCGACGGTTTCACCGTCGGCTCTCAGGTGGAGCTGGTTACCACCAACCGCCCCAGCGGCGGCGACGGCATCCACAGCCACCACCACAGCCACCGCGGCGGCGCCAGCCCCAGCCTCCGCCCCAGCCCCAGTCGCGGGTCGGGAAGACCTTGTTGAAAGTCATTGCGTTCTCCCCTCGAACTGATCTTTCGTGCCTTACCAACCATGACATTAGCACTCATACCCGGACAAACAGGCGAATACAGCTCGTATTGAAGATGTTTTAACCACCCATTCCAATAAGCTCCCAATGTTGACCTAGGTAAACTCTCCCAAAATTACAACCCGACATTCCCTCAAAGACTTTACCTAAGAAGTTGAACCTTAAAGAAAGATTCAGGTAAGCCCCAAGGGGCGATTTCCATAATTTGCAGAGACGCCTCCTCGCGTACGGCCTACCGACCTCTCAGAAGGGCTTCTGACTTTCATCACAAGAATTGACGCGCCAGGTCAGTAAATGAACGGCGGCGGAGAGTGGCATATCGAAGTGCCGCCGGAGGAGAGTTCCGAGCGGAGCCCGGAGGGCAGAGGTCTCCGGACGAACCCGGTCATCCGGTACCCGGTGGCATCCACGCGTGACGGGAAGGGTCGCCGGGAAGGCATCCGCGGAGACGCCGAGAGCCCGCCCCCTCGGCGGGGACGGGCTCTCGGTCTCACGTGTCGGCTCCGGACAGGCGGAGCGTCCTATGTGCCTGCCTCGGATCGGCCTCGGACAGGCAGGTCCTCCTGTGTGCCGGAGCACCGGGAGAACGGGACCTGTCGCAGGTCAGCCCCAGGCGAGCATGCGGAGCGGATCCTGGAGCATGGCGCCGATGTCGCGCAGGAAGAGCGAACCGAGCTCGCCGTCCACGACCCGGTGGTCGAAGGAGAGAGCGAGCGTGCAGACCTTGCGCGGCACGATCTGCCCGTCCACCACCCACGGCATGTCCCTGACCTGGCCGAAGGCCAGGATGGCAGACTCGCCCGGGTTGAGGATCGGGGTGCCGGCGTCCACCCCGAACACGCCCACATTGGTGATCGTGATCGTGCCCCCCGCCATCTCCGCGGGCTGGGTACGGCCGGCCCTGGCGGTTTCCGCGAGGGCGCCCAGGGCTCTGGCCAGATCCGGGAGGGACAGGGCGTGAGCGTCCTTGACGTTGGGAACGAGCAGGCCACGCGGGGTGGCGGCGGCGATGCCGAGGTTCACGTAGTGCTTGACCACGATCTCCTGAGCGGCCTCGTCCCACGCCGCGTTGATCATCGGATACCGGCGTGCGGCGACGAGCACCGCCTTGGCCACCAGGAGCAACGGCGAGACCTTGACCTCGGCGAAGTCGGGCAGCTGCCGTAGCCGCCTGACCGCGTCCATGGTCTCGGTCACGTCCACCTGGAGGAACTCGGTGACGTGTGGCGCGGTGAACGCGGAGGTCACCATCGCCTGCGCGGTCGCCTTCCGCACCCCCTTGACCGGGATCCGCTCCTCGTCCGCACCGGCCCGTACGGCTCGCGCCGTCGCCGGGGCGGGCGGGGCGTCGATCGCCGAGTGGACGTCGTCCCGCGTGATCGAGCCCTGCGGGCCTGTCCCGGTGAGTGCGGTCAGGTCGACCCCGAGGTCCCTGGCCAGCTTCCGCACCGGAGGCTTGGCCAGGATCGCGCCCCGGCCCGGCGACGCGATCGTCTCCACGGCGGCCTCGGTCCCGGTGAGGACCGGCTCGCTCTTCCAGGCCGATGACCGGGTCGGCGGCTCGGCGGACGGGCGGGCGACCGGCTCGGCGGACGGGCGGGCGACCGGCTCGGCATATGAGCGGGCGGACGGCTCGCCGGACGGTTCGGTGGACGGGCGGGCGGGCGGTTCGGCGGAACCCGTGGGGGACGGCTTGCGGGGACGGCGTTTGGCCGTGCCCATCTTGACGCCGTATCCCACCAGGACCGGCTGACGCTCCTCCTTGGGAAGCGACGGCACCATGTCGTCGTTCAGAGCCGCTCCGCGTTCGGAGTCGGAACCGGATACACCGGAGACGGGGCCGGGACCGGCGTCCGTGCCGTCGTCCACGGAGATGATCGGCCTGCCGACGTCCACGGTCTCGCCCTCGTCGGCCATCAGCGCGGCCACCACACCCTCGAACGGGCAGGGCAGCTCGACGACGGCCTTGGCGGTCTCTATCTCCACGATGATCTGGTTGACCTTGACCAGGTCTCCGACCTTCACATGCCAGCGGACGATCTCAGCCTCGGTCAGGCCCTCACCCACGTCGGGGAGCTTGAACTCCTTCATCGTCACCCCCTTCTCAGAACGCGAACACGCGGTCGACGGCGTGCAGGACCCGGTCCAGGTCAGGCAGGTAGTGATCCTCCAGCCTGGAAGGCGGGTAAGGCGTGGACGGCCCGCCCACGCGCAGTACCGGGGCCTCCAGGTTGTAGAAGCACTCCTCGGTGATCCGGGCGGCGAGCTCGGCTCCGAAGCCGTTGAAGACCGCGGCCTCGTGCACCACGACGCACCGTCCGGTCTTCCGTACCGACTCTACGACCAGCTCGACGTCCAGGGGGTTGAGTGAGCGCAGGTCCACGACCTCCAGTGACCGGCCGTCGTCCTCGGCCGCCTTCGCGGCCTCCAGGCAGGTCTTCACCATCGGCCCGTAGGCGAGCATGGTGACATCCGTGCCCGGCCGTACCACCTTGCCCTGGTCGAAGGGCAGCCACGCGGCGGAGCCGGCCGAGGAGGTGGGGATGTCCACCTCCGCCTTCTCCCAGTAGCGCCGCTTGGGCTCGAAGAAGACGACGGGGTCGTCACACCGGATCGCCTGCTGGATCATCTCGTAGGCGTCGGAGGGGTTGGAGCAGGCGACGACGCGCAGGCCCGCGGTGTGGGTGAAGTAGGCCTCGGGCGACTCGCTGTGGTGCTCGACGGCGCCGATGCCGCCGCCGCAGGGGATCCGGACCACGACGGGCAGCTTCAGCTTGCCCAGCGATCGCAGCGGCATCTTGGCCAGCTGCGTGATGATCTGGTCGGCCGCGGGGAAGACGAACCCGTCGAACTGGATCTCGCAGACCGGGCGGTATCCGCGCAGCGCGAGACCGATGGCCGTCCCGATGATGCCCGACTCCGCCAGCGGGGTGTCGATGACCCGCTGCTCGCCGAAGTCCTTCTGCAGTCCGTCGGTCACCCGGAAGACTCCGCCGAGCTTGCCCACGTCCTCGCCCATGACGAGGACCTTGGGGTCGTCCTCCATCGCCTTGCGCATGCCCTCGTTGAGCGCCTTGGCCAGCGTCAGGATGGTCATCCCTCGAACCCCTCCAGGTAGGCGCCGAACTGGGCGCGCTCTTCGTCCATCAGCCTGTGCGGCTCCGCGTAGACGTGATCGAAGATGGCGAGCGGTTCGGGGTCGGGCAGCGCCAGACAGCGTTTGCGCACGTCACGTCCCAGGTCGTCGGCCTCGGCGTCGATCGCGTCGAAGAACTCCTGGTCGGCGATCTGGTTTTTGAACATGTAGGACCGGACCCGCTCGATCGGGTCCTTGAGCTTCCACGCCTCCAGCTCGGCGGCCACCCGGTAGCGGGTCGGGTCGTCGGAGGTGGTGTGGGCGCCCATCCGGTAGGTGAAGGCCTCGATGAGCATCGGGCCCTGTCCGGACCTGGCATCGGCCAGCGCCTTGCGGGTCACGGCGAGGCAGGCGAAGACGTCGTTGCCGTCGACCCGGACGCCCGGGAAACCGAACCCGCTCGCCCGGCGGTACAGCGGGATGCGGGACTGCTTCTCCAGGGGCTCGGAGATGGCCCACTGGTTGTTCTGGCAGAAGAACACCACCGGCGCGTTGAACACCGAGGCCCAGATGAACGACTCGTTCACGTCGCCCTGGGAGGTCGCGCCGTCACCGAAGTAGACGATCGTGGCGGCGTCGGCGCCGTCGCGCTGGATGCCCATGGCGTAACCGACCGCGTGCAGGGTCTGGCTGCCGATCACGATCGTGTACAGGTGGAAGTTGTGCTCCGCGGGGTCCCAGCCACCGTGGTTGACGCCGCGGAACAGGCCGAGCAGGTTCACCGGGTCCACCCCCCGGCACCAGGCCACGCCGTGCTCCCGGTAGGTCGGGAAGGCCATGTCCGCTTCGGTCAGCGCCCGGCCCGAACCGATCTGCGCGGCTTCCTGGCCGAGCAGGGAGGCCCAGATGCCCAGCTCGCCCTGGCGCTGCAGGGCGACGGCCTCCAGGTCGACGCGGCGGACCAGGACCAGGTCCCGGTACAGGCCGCGGATCTCCTCCGGCGTCAGATCGATGTCGTAGTCGGGATGCTGGACCCGTTCTCCTTCGGGGGTCAGCAACTGAACGAACTCTGGGGGTGCTTCTCCGTGAGAGGCGTCGGCTGTCACGTGCCGCTCCTGTGTGCTCGGGGCCGTCTGGATGGGTTCGCCACCCCTGTCCGGCCGATCAGCGTCGCATTCGACCCGTTTGGTGGTGGTTCGTCCGCGTCTGAGGACATCGTGGCAGAGGTCACATACCTATGCGCAAGACCCATCTCGACGTCCATGAGATCCCCGTTCCCCTCGTACTTCCTTTCACCCTCGCACGATAGGACTCTGGGCCCTGCGTCGAAGTGCCGGGCAGGCCCGTTACTCTTGAGACGCCGGACCGGCTCCGCTACAACCAGGAGGAACACCGTGGCGCGCGTCATCGTCGACGTCATGCTGAAGCCCGAGATTCTCGACGCGCAGGGGCAGGCCATCGCGCGAGCGCTGCCGCGGCTCGGCTTCTCCGGTGTCTCAGCGGTACGGCAGGGCAAGCGGTTCGAGGTGGAGCTCGACGGGCCCGCCGACGAGGCCGCACTTGCGGACGTCCGAAAGATGGCGGAGACCCTGCTCGCCAACACGGTGATCGAGGACTACACGGTCACCCTCGACGCGTAGGCCGTCACATATCACACATCAGATTTCCTCGAATCCGGTTAAATCCCACTTCGGGTGCCACAGAATCCCACGGCTTGACCACCACTAAATAACATTAAGGTTATTTTGCGGTTAGCCCGGATTCTGTAGGGAAGCCTTCACTGGGTGACATCACACCCGGGAGGGAAACCGGTGAACATGGAGTTCTCGCTGGCTTTACCGAGAGAGGCCATCGGCATTCCGATGGTCCGCCGGGCGCTGGGTGACTCCCTGCGTTCGCTCGGCGTCACCGAGGATTGCATCGCCGACATCCTCCTCGCGGTGACCGAGGCCTGTGCCAATGCCGTACGCCACGGCGGCCCGGCCAACCGCTACGAGGTGGAGACGGCGATCGGCTACGGCCGCTGCGACGTCCGCATCATCGACAGGGGCCAGGGGCTCATCCGGGTGCCGGAGCGCTACCCGGCGACGGACGTCGAGAACGGCAGGGGCATCCTCATCATGCAGGCCGTGGTGGACGAGATCTCCTTCGACATCGCGCCCGGCAGGGGCACCATCGTGCATCTGCGCAAGCACCTCGACTGGGACGAGGACGCCATGTTCCTCAACGATCGCGTGCTCGCCGCCGTCTGAGCCGTCCGAACAGTTCGAACCGTCTGCGTCATCCGGGTCACCCGAGCCGCCTGAGTCGCCTGAGCTGTTGGGACCCTTCGAGATCGCCCGAACCGTACAGCGGTGCACACCGCCGTACGCGCCGGTGCTCGCCGTACGATCCTCCGTCTCCCGAGCCGATCCCGGCGCGATGAGCTGTGCGATCGGACACGTCCGCGCGTGACCTCCCCTCGGGAGCGGATAGCCTGGGAGCACCGCCGCAGACCGACGTCCGATGTGTGAGACGTCGGCGCGGTGCTCGTTTGTGGAGGGGAACGCTGCCATGAGTGCTGCCCGCGTGGGCGTCGTCACTTTTCCCGGAACTCTTGACGATCAGGACGCGGCTCGCGCCGTACGTCACGCGGGCGGCGAAGCCGTCCCGTTGTGGCACGCGGACCCCGATCTCAAGGGTGTGGACGCGGTCTTCCTGCCGGGTGGGTTCTCCTACGGGGACTACCTGCGCTGCGGGGCGATCTCCAGGTTCGCACCGTTGATGGGAGAGCTGATCCCCGCCGCCAAGGCCGGTCTGCCGGTTCTGGGCACCTGCAACGGCTTCCAGATCCTCTGTGAGGCCCACCTGCTGCCCGGTGCGCTGATGCGCAACGCCGGGTTGCACTACGTCTGCCGCGACCAAGGCATCCGGGTGGAGAGCAACACCACCCCCTGGACCTCGGACTTCACCGAGGGCCAGGAGATCGTCCTGCCGATCAAGCACGGTGAGGGCCGCTACGTCGCCGACGAGGCGACCCTGAGCGCCCTGGAGGCGGGCGACCAGGTCGTCTTCCGCTACACGGGGGGCAACCCCAACGGCTCCCTCAACGACATCGCGGGCATCCGCAACGAGGCGGGAAACATCGTCGGGCTCATGCCGCACCCCGAGCACGCCGTCGAGGACCTCACCGGCGCCCCGAGCACCGACGGACGCGGATTCTTCTCCTCCATCCTGAAGAGCTGGGTGAACGCATGAGTCTCGACACCGTCAAACGGGCCGAGGACACCCCCGACGAGCCGCAGCCGTACGCCGCGCTGGGCATGAAGATCGACGAGTACGAGCGGGTCCGCGCGATCCTCGGCCGTCGGCCCACGGGCTCCGAGCTGGCCATCTACAGCGTCATGTGGAGCGAGCACTGCTCCTACAAGTCCTCCAAGGTGCACCTGCGCCAGTTCGCCACCAAGGCCCCGAAGTCGGAGGCCCTGCTCGTCGGCATGGGTGAGAACGCCGGCGTCGTGGACATCGGTGACGGCTGGGCCGCCACCTTCAAGATCGAGTCACACAACCACCCCTCCTACGTCGAGCCGCACCAGGGCGCGGCGACCGGCGTCGGCGGCATCGTCCGCGACATCATGTCGATGGGCGCACGGCCGATCGCGGTGATGGACGCGCTGCGCTTCGGCGCGGCGGACGCCCCCGACACCAGGCGGGTGCTGCCCGGCGTGGTCGAGGGCATCAGCCACTACGGCAACTGCCTCGGCCTGCCCAACATCGGCGGCGAGGTCGTCTTCGACCCCTGTTACATCGGCAACCCCCTCGTCAACGCGCTCTGCGTGGGTCTGCTCCGCAAGGACCAGATCAAGCTGGCCGTCGCCCCGGGGCCGGGTAACAAGGTCGTCCTGTTCGGGGCGCTGACCGGCCCCGACGGCATCGGCGGCGCGTCCGTGCTGGCCTCGGCCACGTTCGAGGACGAGTCGCAGGCCAAGCGCCCCAGCGTCCAGGTGGGCGACCCGTTCATGGAGAAGCTCCTGATCGAGTGCTGCCTGGAGCTCTACCAGGCGGACATCGTCGTCGGCATCCAGGACCTCGGCGCCGCGGGCGTCTCCTGCGCGACGACCGAGCTCGCGGCCAAGGGCACCGGAGGCATGGACGTCAGGCTGGACCTCGTCCCCCTGCGCGACCCGTCGCTGCGGCCAGAAGAGATCCTGATGAGCGAGTCTCAGGAACGCATGATGGCGATCGTCACTCCCGACAACATCGATGCCTTCATGGCGATCTGCGCGAAGTGGGACATCCCATCGACCGTGATCGGGGAGGTCACCGACGGGGGCCGCCTGGTGATGACCTGGCACGGCGAGACCATCGTGGACATCCCGCCGGGCACCGCGGTCGACGAGGGCCCGGTCTACGAGCGCCCGTTCCACGAGCCCGCCGGTCAGGTCGCGCTGAACGGCGACGACCCGAACCTCCTCGGCCGCTCCTCCGACCTGCGCGCGACGCTGCTGGAGCTGCTCGGCTCGCCCAACCTCGCCTCGAAGGAGTGGGTGACCTCCCAGTACGACCGGTACGTCCGGGGCAACACCGTGCTGGCTCAGCCCGCCGACGCCGGAGTGCTGCGGATCAGCGAGGTCATGCCGGGCGCCGAGGAGACGACCAGGGGCATCGCGCTGGCCACCGACGGCAACGGCCGCTACGCCCGCCTCGACCCCTACGCCGGGGCCCAGCTCGCGCTCTCCGAGGCGTACCGGAACGTGGCCGTGACCGGCTCCACGCCGCTCGCCGTGACCAACTGCCTCAACTTCGGCTCCCCCGAGGACCCCGAGGTCATGTGGCAGTTCTCCGAGGCCGTACGCGGCCTGGCCGACGCCTGCAAGATCCTCGGCGTCCCGGTGACCGGCGGCAACGTGTCGTTCTACAACCAGACCGGATCGACCCCGATCCACCCGACCCCGGTGGTGGGCGTGCTGGGCGTGATCGACAACGTGGCCACGCGGGTGCGGACGGGCTTCACCGGCGACGGCGACAAGGTCATCCTGCTCGGCGACACCGACGAGGAGTTCGGCGGCTCCGAGTGGGCTCACGTGACCCACGGCCACCTCGGCGGCCTGCCTCCCCAGGCCAAGCTGGAGTCCGAGCGCGACCTGGCGCTCGTCCTGACCGAGGCCGCTTCGCGGGGTCTGCTGACCGGCTCCCACGATCTGTCCGACGGCGGTCTGGCGATCGCCCTGGCCGAGGCCTGCCTCGCCCAGGGCATCGGCTGCACGGTCTCCCTGACGGGCGACGACGCGTTCGTGGACCTGTTCAGCGAGTCGTCGGCCCGCGCGCTGGTGACCGTGAGGCCGGAGTCGTTCGACGCCTTCGCGGAGCTCTGCGCCACCCACGAGGTGCCCTGCTACGGCCTGGGCGCCACCGGCGGCACCACGCTGACGATCGAGAACGTTCTGGAGGTTCCGATCACCGAACTCCGGGAGACCCACACTGCCACCCTGCCGGGCATCTTCGGCTGATCCACCACACCTACGACGGGGGTACGGCTCACGCGAGCCGTACCCCCGTCGTCGATCAGAAGCCGAATGCGGCGTCCGGTGCGCAGTAGGCGTGGACGCCTGGCGGCTACTCCTCCGGGCTGTAGAAGACGAGAGACATGTGGACGGGTACGCCGTCCTCGTCGTCGCTTCCGTCGAAGTACTCAGCGATCAAGGCGGCGAGGCGGCCGCGCAGCTGCATGGCCCGCTGGGGAGATAGCCGAGCTCCGACCACCGCACTGATCGGGTCGCGGTACGGCGCTTCAGGGGACGCCTGCTGATCGAGGCGGACCCTGCCCGATGTCACGGCTACCGCATAGTCCTGGAGGAAGCCCTCGCAGCTCGCCATGTCGATGGCCAGCAGGTCGGACGGGTCGGCGGCCTGGCCGAGCAGCGCGCTGTCCCAGCGCAGGCCGAGCTGGCCTGTTCGGTAGCGATATTCGACGATTCCCGACACCAGCCGGGTTTCGGCAACCACGATGAGGCCGCACGCCTCCAGCTGCTTGACGTGCCGGTACAGCTTGGTGGGCGGCTCCTCCAGCTCCGCGGCCATCTCCTTGACGGACAGTATCGGCGGAGCGTGGCTCACACTGCGCATCAGCAGCCGGAGGATGGCCAACCGGAGCGGGTCCGACAGCACCCGCAGCGTCTCGACGTCGTTGACCAGGCGGACCGGAGCAGGGTCACCGACCGCTGCCGTTGGAAGCACCATGCCGACCATCCTGCCATTGATTCTTCCTCGCGACACCATTAACGTCAGCGTGAATGATTTCTCTTACGATAACATTTACGGGAGGCTGAACGTGATGTCGTCCGCCGAAGGTACCGAGGCTGCCCCGGTGGCAGGGGAACCGCCTCCCCCGCTACGGCGCAACCGGCGCTTCCAGTTGTTGTGGATCGGGTCGACGGTCGGTTTCCTGGGCGGCGAGGCTGCGGAGGTCACCTACCCGCTGGTGATCCTCGCGGTGACAGGATCACCCGCCCAGGCCGGCCTGTTCGCGTTCGTGCAGCTGCTCGCAGGGGTGGTGCTGGCGCTGCCCGCAGGTGAGGTGGTCGATCGCCGGGACTGTCGGCACGTTCTCCTCTTCGCCGACGGGGGTCGCGCGCTCGCCGCCGGCAGTGTCGCGGTGGCCCTGATGGCCGGTCATCTGACGATGGTTCACCTCCTGGTGACCGCCGCCGTGCTGGGCGCCGGCTCGGCGTTCGGGGGACCGGCCCGCATGCTCGTGGTGCGTGCCGTAGTGCCGGGCAGCCAGCTGACCGCGGCCCTGACCCAGGAGGAGGTCCGTAACAGTGCCGCGGGCCTCGCCGGCCCTCCCCTGGGCGGGCTGCTGTACGGCGTGAGGCAGCTACTGCCCTTCCTCTTCTGTTCCGTGAGCTTTGCGGTGTCCTGGTTCTGCGTCCTCATCGTCCGCATCCCTGCGCGGATCACCTCGTCGACGGCCGATCCGGCACCGGAGAAGGGGGCCGGTGGCATGCTGATGGGGGTCAGGACGCTGTGGGACGACCCCGTGCTGCGCACCGCCACCCTGGCCGTCACCGTACTCAACGCCGCGGGCGCCCCGCTCGTCCTGATCGCCACGATCATCCTGCAACGGCAGCACACCCCCTCGTGGATCATCGGAACGGTGATGGCCGGCATGGCGCTCGGCGGCTTGGCGGGCGCCGCTCTCGTCGGTCCGCTCCACCGCCGGTTGCGTCCTGGCGTACTGCTGGTCGGTGTTGTGGTCATGCAGGTACCGGTGTTCGCGGCGCTCGTGCTGCCGTTCGGGCCATGGTGGGTGATGGCGGTGCTGGGCTTCGCGATGCTCGGCGTGCCGGCCCTCGGCGTCCTCATCGACGTGCTGGTGTTTCGCGGGGTCCCGGCCGACAGGCTGGGCAGGGTCATCGCGGCCGCGAGCATGCTTTTCGGCCTGGGCGGACCGCTTGGAGCGGTCGGCGCCGGCCTCATGCTGCAATATCTGAGCGTCTCTACGACGATGCTGGTGTTCGCCGCGATGCTCGCCATCACGGGTGGATACGCCGCGTCCCGCAAACATCTCCGGGAAGCCCCGTGGCCGATTGCCACAGATCAATCACCGCTCAGATGATGCGGCCGGGGACAACGAAGCATTACCGCCGACCTCCACGCGGCTGTTCCTCAACCCCCGGATCCGGCTCGTTGTTCTCCGGGGAGTGCGATCGCGGCAACGACGTCTCCTCCCGTTCCTGCTGCCGCCGCTCCGTCCGGGTCGGGGCGAGTGGCCGGTCCCTCGCGGTCGGTGCTGACACCTCACTCAAGTTGATCCCAAGTTGATTCCAAGCACGATCTTCTAAATCTGGGGGTGTGAATGAGATCCACTCGCAGCAGCACGTAAGGAAACAGAAAAGATGAGGACGTACAGCAAGGCCGTATCCGCCGCGATGGCGGCCGCCGCTCTGACGGCGGTGACCACGGCCTTTCCCGCCTCTGCGGCATCGGCCTCAGTGGCGTCGGCCACGGCGGTGACGATCAGGGTCGAACGCGCCTCCTCCGAGGAAGTACCGGAGTGGAGGTCGCAGTTCACCTGCCCGACGAACCAGGTGCTCACCGGTCGCACGCACGTCGGCGACGAGAACAGCCCGACCACTTACCACTGCAGCTGGATTTTCATCAACGACGAGCAGGTCCGGGTGAACATCCTCGACTGGACCCCGGGCGTGAAGGAGAGCAAGTCCACCTATGTCGCCCCGGCGAACTGGGCGCTCGTCGGCAGGTCGCACAGCGGCGACGAGAACGGCCTCACGAGATACCGTCCCGCCACGCTGTTCTGGCAGGGGCGGCAGGTGTCGCTGACCGGCGCGACCTGGACCGGCGAGTACAGGGAAAGCAACCACACCACGCACGCGCCGTACAACCAGGTCATGACCGGCCGCCTGCACACCGGGGACGAGAACGGCAAGACCCAGTACCAGTACGCCACCGTGACCTTCGCGGGCTGATCGCTTCTGTGGACGCAACGGCACCAAGGAAGAGAGCAGAAAAGATGAAGACGTACAGCAAGGCCGTATCCGCCGCGGTGGCGGCCGCCGCCCTGGCGGCCGTGACCATGGCCTTTCCCGCCTCGGCGGCCGCCGAGGTGACGATCAAGGTTGAGGTCACCAGCTCCGAGACGATGTCCACCGAGGTCGACTCCCAGTTCACCTGCCCGGCGAACCAGGTGCTCACCGGTCGGACGCACGTCGGCGACGAGAACCGCCCGACCACTTACCAGTGCAGCACGATCTTCATCAACGGCGAGCGGGTCTATGTGCATTCCGGCGACTGGACCGCCTCCCAGAAGGAGAGCAGGTCCAGCTACGTCGCCCCGCTGGACCAGGCACTCGTCGGCAGGTGGCACAGCGGCGATGAGAACGGCCCCACGAGGTACCGCACCGGCGCGCTGTACTGGCAGAACCGGCAGGTGCGGCTGACCGGCGCGACCTGGACCGGTCAGTACAAGGAAAGCAGCCACACCACGAACGCGCCGTACAACCAGGTCATGACCGGCCGCCTGCACACCGGGGACGAGAACGGCAAGACCCAATATCAGTACGCCACCGTGACCTTCGCGGGCTGATCCCGCCCGTAGTCAGGGCGGCCCGCCGGCGGAACAACCCTGGCAAAAGCAGCAGGCCCCTCCCGGCGAGCGGGAGGGGCCTGGCCGGTCATGCGGGTGGCGTGGGCCGGAAGAGATCAGCTCTTCTTGGCGCAGACCACGTAGACGCTGCCCTTGGAGCCGCCGCCGCTGTTGACGCTGTTGCGGTTGTTGTCGCCGCCCGAGGAGAGCTTGTTGATCTTCACGCTCCAGCCGTTCCCGCTGGGCATGGAGGCCGAGGCGACGTAGTCGTCGTCGCTGATGAAGAAGCCACCGCCGGTCGCGACCTCATCAGAGTCACAGGTCGCCGTGCCGCCGCTGCTGCCGAGCGACGCGGTCTCGGTGTGCACGCTGAGCGTTCCGCCCTTGCCGGATCCGGGCTCGCCCTTCGGTCCCTGCGCGCCGGTGTCACCCTTCGGGCCCTGCAGTCCGCGAGGACCCTGCTCGCCATTGGCGCCCTTGGTACCCGGAGCGCCGTCCTTGCCGTCCTTACCATCGGTGCCGTTGGCGCCCTTCGGACCGGCGGGACCCTCGGGGCCGATCTTGCCATCCGTGCCCTCCGCGCCCTTCGGGCCGGCAGGACCCTCGGGGCCGAGCTTGCCGTCGGCGCCGTCCGCGCCCTTCGGGCCGACGGGGCCCTGGACGCCGTCCTTGCCGTCGGCGCCCTTCGGGCCGATGGGGCCGGCCGGACCCTGGATGCCGTTCTTGCCCCTGAAGCCCGTCCTGCCCTGCGAGCCGGTGGGACCGGTGGGTCCGGTGGCACCGGTCCTGCCCGCGGGACCCTGGGGGCCCTGCGGGCCGGCGGTCGCGAAGCTCTGGGAACTACCGCCGGCGCTCTGGGCCCACTTCACCCGGATCTCGGTCGGCTTGCACACGGTCGTGACATTGACGATCCGTGCGTAGCGCGTCTTCTTGTGCACACACGCGTGAATCTCGGCGCCTGCCGCCGACGACGACGCGACGGCGCTGCCGCCCATCGTGAGCAGGGATCCGGCCAGCACACCGACGGCCACGACGGCAAGCGGGCGCATGCCCGGCAACTTGAAAGCCACGAGGCTTCCTTTCTGGGACACCAGAGCCTGGTGTGATTGGGGAGTTACAGGTAGTACACGCTTCAATCGTTCCAATGGTTGTCGCATGAAATGTCACGCTTTGGATTCGAAGAGAAACCCAGAGTTTGACCACTCGTCCGAACTGACGGCACCTGGAACGATCAGAACGCCGGGGGAAACCTCGCCCATCAGGCGCGAAACGGCGAATCATGAGTCAGCGACGAGGCTCCGATCGCCGCCCGCCGCTCGACCTATCCGATGCGTACGCTCCGAACCCCCGCTCGGACGATCACCGCAGGGCCGGGCTGAAGATCGGCACGAGCGATTCGTCGCCGTCCGGGTCCTTACTCACATCTCGCGGCCAGACCACCGACGCCGAGTGCCGCTTCCTGTCCAGCTCCAAGTCGACCCTGATCGTGTACGGGGCCTGCCCCACGGCACGCAGCACACTCTCGTTGGGCACCTCGGCTCGGAACCAGACCTCTCCCCTCGGCCGGTTCGTATTCGGACCCCGGCGGTGCGGTGGGACGTACCGGCACGAGCCGTACTCCCGTCATAGACCAGGGCGGGCCCAGCGGAGGTCGGAAAACCGATGAGCCCATCCGAACGCCCGGAGGAGCCACCGGAGTCCGGAGAACGACCGGCCCGCGCCGTGCGGACGACGATCGGCCCGAGTTCACATGTTGATCATGTGACCTGCCAGGCCGTGGATCGCCTCCTTGACCGCTTCGCCGAGCGTGGGGTGAGCGTGCACGTTCCGCGCCACCTCGTGAACCGTCAGGTCCCACCGCTGGGCCAGCGTCAGTTCGGGCAGCAACTCGGTGACCTCGGGCCCGATCAGGTGGGCGCCGATCAGCTCCCCGTGCTCGCCGTCGCTGAGGATCTTGACAAACCCCACCGCGTCCCCCAGGCCGTGAGCCTTGGCGTTGGCGCTGAACGGGAACTTGGCCACCTTCACGTCAAAGCCCAGCTCGCGGGCCTGCGCCTCGGTGAAGCCGAAGCTCGCGATCTGGGGCTGGCAGTACGTCGCCCGCGGGATCATCACATAGTCGAGCTCCATCGTCTCCGCACCCGCGATGGTCTCCGCCGCGACGATCCCCATGGCCTCGGCGGCGTGCGCGAGCATCAGCTTGGCCGTCACGTCGCCGACGGCGAAGATGTGCGGCACGTTCGTACGGCCCCGGCTGTCGATGTCGATGGCGCCACGCTCGGTGAGGGCCACCCCGGTGCGGTCGAGCCCGTACCCCTCGACACGCGGCTGGAAGCCGATCGCCTGCAGCACCTTGTCCGCCTCGAGGACCTGCTGCCGCCCGTCGCGTGAGACCGTCACGCGCACCTTGTCGCCGGAGTCGTCGATGGACTCCACGCGCGTCGAGGTCAGCACCTCGACGCCGAGCCGCTTGTAGCGCCGGGCGAGCTCCGCCGAGACCTCCTCGTCCTCCAGGGGGACAAGGCGATCGAGGAACTCCACGATCGTCACCTTGACACCGTAGTTGTGCAGCACGTAGGCGAACTCGACGCCGATCGCGCCCGCACCCGCGATCACGATGCTCTCGGGAAGCGTCTCGCTGAGGATCTGCTCCTCGTAGGTCACCACCCGCTCCGTCACCGACGTCCCCGGCAGCAGCCTCGTGGTCGCGCCCGTCGCGATGATGCAGTGGTCGAACGTGAGCGTCTCGGTGCCGCCGCCGTTGCGGGCCACCTCCAGCGTGTTGGCGTCGGTGAACGTGCCGCTGCCGTCGTACTCGGTGATGCCGTTCTTCTTCATCAGGTAGTGCACGCCCTTGACGCGCCCGTCGGAGACCTTACGGCTGCGCTTGAAGGCCTCGCCGTAGTCGAAGGTGACCGTGCCCTCGACGTGGATGCCGAACGTACCGGCCTCGCGCGTGAACAAGTAGGCGAGTTCGGCGTTGCGCAGCAGCGCCTTGGAGGGAATGCATCCCACGTTGAGGCAGACGCCGCCCCAATAACGCTTCTCGACGACTGCGACGCTGAGCCCCAGCTGGGCGGCTCGGATCGCGGCCACGTATCCTCCGGAGCCCGCCCCGAGGATCACGACGTCATAGTGAATGCTCATGGTTCGGAGACTATTCAACGCGGGGTCACCGGGTTCACAAAGGGGGGTGTCACACACCCGCTATCCGTACTGGCGGCATACGGGATAATTAGATCGTTCGGGGGGAACCTCGCCCGTAGGGCGTGGGCCGGCAAATCGGGGGTCTTCCAAGGGCTCCCCAAGACACGGAGGCCACCGTGCCGACCATTGAGCCGACGAGCACGTCCATCGAGGAGCGCACCAAACAGGAACCGTACCTGCCACCGGCGACGCAGCCGGTCCGCACGGTTGTCTGGGTGATGCATCTGGCGTTACCGATGGCCGGGCTCTGGCTGCTGCTGGCCAACCCCGAGAGACTCGACATCATGTGGCAGGACAATCCCAGCCACTTCTGGTTGATCATCGCCGTGGCGGGGATCAACGTGGTCCTGGGCGCCATGATCAATCAGGCGTCGACCCGGCGAGCCGACGCCCGTCTGTTCCTTGTCTCGCTGGTGTTCCTGGGCACCGCGGGATTCTTCCTGATGCACGGCCTGGCCACGCCGAAGATAATCCTGGACGGACCGAACTACGGGTTCGACCTGGCCCATCCGGTCGGTCTGCTCGTCGCCTCGATACTCGCGTTCGTCTCGGCGCTGCCGCTGAACGAGCGGGCGGCCCGGGCCGTGCTGAGGTCGCAGGCGTGGCTGAGCGTCGGGCTCGTCCTCCTGCTCGCCGCCTGGGGATTCGCCTCCCTCGTGTCGGGCCTGACCCCGCTGAGCAGCAAGTCTCCGCCCCAGGGCGCCGGCCTCGGCGGATTCGAGCTGATCGGGGTCGCCCTGTACGTGGCCGCGGCCATCATGATGTTCCAGCTCCACCGCAAGCGCCCGGCGGCCATGCTGATCAGCCTGGTCACCGCCTACGCGCTGCTCGCCGAGGCGATGATCGCCGGAATGTCCCACCACAACTGGCACCTGTCGTGGTGGCTGTGGCACATCCTGCTGACCCTGGCCTTCGGCTTCGTCGCCTACAGCGCCTACATGCAGTTCCGACGAGAGGGCACGAGCGCGGGACTGTTCGACTCGGTGGCGCTGTCCGCGACGGTCAAAAAGATCAGAGCCGACTACGAGGCGGCCCTGGAGGAGCTCGTCGGCCACCTCAGGAACAGCGAGGAGAGCAAGGTCCCGATCGCGAACAGGCTGGCGGGCAAGTTCGGGCTCACCGAGGCGCAGGCCGCGGTGCTCGACCGGGCCGGCGAGGCGCTCGCCAACGAGCGGGAGCTGTCGGAACGGCTCGCCGCACTGGTCGACACGGGCAACCAGGCCCGCGTCGGCCTGCCCGAGGGCGAGATGCTGGCCCAGGGCCTTGAGCGCGTACGGCAGGCGTATGGGGACGTGCGCATCGAGCTGGTCGCGGACGGGCGGTTCACCGTCGGCGAGGAGGAATATTCCAAGCAGGACTTCCCGGACAACCAGCCGCTCCGGCGTGAGGGAAAGGTCATCCACCCGCTCACCGTCAAGGGCGTGCTCGCCGGCGCGCTGGAGGTGCCGGTGGGCAGGACCCCGCAGGACGAGGCACTCGCCGCCACGCTGGCCAGCCAGATGTCCATCTCCCTGGAGAACGCCCGGCTCTATCAGGAGCTGTCGACCCTGTTCCGGCAGTACATGTCCCCGGACGTGGCGAACTCCCTGCTGGCCGATCCGCAGACCGCGGCGCTCGGCGGCAAGCTGGTCGAGCTGACCGCGCTCTTCGCCGACCTCAAGGGCTTCACCAGCTTCTCCGAGCAGGCGGCGCCCGGCGAGATCGTCGAGATGCTGAACCGGTACCACACGGCGGCCGTGCCCATCGTGCTCGGCAACGGCGGCACGATCGTGCAGTTCGTGGGTGACGCGATGCTGGCGCTGTTCAACGCGCCCGCCGAGCAGCCCGATCACGCCCTGGCCGCGGCGAGGGCCGCCCTGGCCATGCAGGAGGCGGCCGAGGCGATCGCCGAGGGGATGCCGGGCTATCCTCGGTTCCGGATCGGGGTCAACACCGGGCTCGCGCTGGTCGGCAACATCGGCAGTCCCGAGCTGCGCGGATTCAACGCGATGGGCGACTGCGTGAACGTGGCGGCCCGGCTGGAAGGCGTCGCCGATCCCGGTACGGTCGTGATAGGCCAGAGCACCCTCGACCAGATCGGCCCCGGGGCCACGACCCAGGCACTGGGCTGGCTCAACCTCAAGGGCAAGGAACAATCTGTCAACGCCTATGTACTTTCTGCGTTGCCGTAGAAATGCCTTTTGGCGCGTGAGCCGTACGAAGATAATCGAGATCGCCAGGAGGTGCTCATGAGTTCCACCCCCGAACCGGGCGAATTTGTCACTCGCCTCACCGAAGACGAAATCACCGCTCTGTACGCGGCCGGGCGGCCCCGGAAGTGGGAGAGGGGGGCGACGATATGCACCGAGGGCGACGTGTCCGACTGGGTGCTCGTCCTCACCTCGGGCCGCGTCAAGGTCTCCTCGCACACCGAGGGCGGGAGCGAGGTCGTCCTCGCGGTGCGCGGGCCCGGCGCGCTGCTCGGCGAGTTCGCGGCCATCGACGGCCTGCCGCGATCGGCCACGGTCACCGCGCTGGAGCCGGTCGAGGGCGTCACCATCCGCGACTTCTCCGGCTACCTGCATGATCATGGCCGGGTCGCGGTGATGTTGATGCAGATGGTGACCGGCAAGTTGCGCGACGCCGACCGCAAGCGGATCGAGTACGGCGCGTTCGACACCACGGGCCGGGTGGCGACCCGGCTGCTCGAACTCGCCGAGCGGTACGGAGAGATGTCCAACGGCGCGGTCCGGGTGGCGCTGCCACTTTCTCAGGACGAGCTGGCCGGCTGGACCGGAGCCTCCCGCGAGGCGGTCAGCAAGGCCCTGCGCTCGCTGCGGGACCGCGGCCTGATCGAGACCGGCCGCCGTCGAGTGATCGTCCACGACATGGAGGGCCTGCGCAAACGAGCTCGCTGACCCCGGTTGCACGACCGTCCCGGGTGACGGAGGTGACCGGCTTGCACGAGCGTGACCACGTAACGGAGGTGACCGGCTTGCACGAGCGTGACCACGTAACGGAGGTGACCGGCTTGTACGAGCGTGACCAGGTGATGGAGATGGCCGGCGAGAAATGCGCGTCGCGGGCCGGAGGAAACGCACGCGATCTCCCTGAGGTTTAACGTGCGTCTCCCCGAGGATTAACGTACGGCGTACATCAGACTGGGATCCATGGTCGCAATAGCCCAAGACCTACCTGGATCCCCCGAATACATATCCAAACTCCGCTACGCGTGGCGGGTCTGCTCGGTCACCAGCCTTGGCCTGGTGATGATCGGCATATCCGGAAGCACACTCAACGTGGCCCTTCCCACCGTGGTCAGGCACTTCCACGCGGACGCCTTCGCCGCCGGATGGGTCCTGCTGGCGTTTTTGCTCGTCAACACCGCCACGCTGGTGTTCTTCGGCCGGGTGGCCGACCTGCTCGGACGCAGAGAGATCTACCTGGCCGGATTTGTCCTCTTCACGCTGGGTTCGCTGCTGGCCGGGCTGTCGCCCGGCATCTGGTTCCTGATCGGGATGCGGGCGGTTCAGGCCGTCGGGGCGGCGATGGTCCTGGCGAACGGGACCGTGATCATCACTGACGCCTTCCCGCCCGACCGGCTCAGCCAGGGCATGGGCGTCTACATCGGCACACTCTCGGTCGCCCAGCTCGCCGGCCCCACCCTGGGCGGGCTCGTCGCCGAGACAGCGGGCTGGCAGTGGATCTTCTGGGTGAACGTGCCCGCCGGACTGATCGCCCTCATCTGGGGCGCGTTCACCCTCCGCCGGGTCCACAGGGGGCCGCGCCGGCCGGTGGACGCGCTGGGCAACCTGATCGTGTTCGCCGCCCTCTCCTCCGCTCTCGTCGCGCTGTCCGAGGCGGGGTCGCGAGGCCTGTCCAGCCCGGTCGTGATCGTCGGCGCGTCCATCGCGGTGCTCCTCGTCCCGGTTCTGATCGTCGTGGAACGCCGGGCGTCCCACCCCGTGCTGGACGTGCGGCTGTTCGGCGAACGCATGCTGGCCTTCGCCAACCTCGCCTCCTTCTGCAACGCGCTGGCCCGCGCGGCGCTGATCCTGCTGGTCGCCCTCTACTTCCAGACGGCCATGGGCGTCGACGCCGTCACGGCCGCCCTGGGTGTGCTGCCGGTCCCGATCGGCATGGCCCTCGCCTCCCCGATCACGGGCGCCCTCGGACGCCGGGTCCCTCCCTACGCCCTGTCCGTCGGGGGGTCCCTGCTGAGCGCGACCGGGCTGGGGGTGCTGCTGGTCAGCACCGATCCCGGCACGCCGTACTGGATCATCGGGGCGGGCCTGTTCCTCTGCGGTTGCGGCAGCGGCACCTTCCTCACCGGCAACACCACGCAGGTCATGACCGCCCTGCCCGCCGGGAGCCTCGGCGTGGTGAACGGCTTCCGCATCATGATCATGAATGTCGGGGCCGTGCTCAGCGTCGCCCTCACCCTGAGCGTCCTCACCGGCTCGGTCAGCGCCGAACTGCGCGGGCAGGTCTACGCGGGCACGCTGTCCCGCGTGTCACCCGTCGCCGTGGATCAGCTCATGACGGGCTTCCAGAAAACCTACTCCGTCCTGTTCGCCGTCGCCCTCTGCGGAGCCCTCTTCGCGAGCCTGGCCCGCTCACGGACCGCTGTCCGAAAGGTGGGTAATGGTGAGTAATAAATTGGAATCAACGAGATGGCGACCATGAAGCGGGTATGACTGGCCGCGCGGCGGAAAATCACTAATTGGCACTCGACGAACAGCGGGCGCCCTTTTTCGGGGGAATTGGAATGCGTAGTCGAGTGCTGGTCATTCTTGCCTTCTGTACGGCCGTGCCCGCGCTGAGTGTTTCCAGCGCCCTGGCACACGCGGACGGCGTTCTCGCGGCCGTCTCGTCCGGGCCCGACGACAAGGACGCCCAGCAGCCGGGCAGGCACGATTTTTCCACCGGCATTTCGGTACGCGTGCTCGCTCCCACACCCACACCCACGCCCTCCCCGACCTATTCCGGCTACTCCGGGTCCGGCAACTCGAACTCCGTGAACGTCCAGTCCGGTGGATCGGACTCGACGGGCTCCGGATCCGACGGTTCGTGCTCGGTCGGCTCCGGACGCGGCGGCCCCTGCTCCGTGAACTCCGGGACCGGCGAGGGTCCCGCCCTGCCGTTCACCGGGGTCGACGGCCGGCAGCTGATGATCCGGGTCCTGACGGGGATGGGAGCCGTCCTGTTCGGCGCCGCCCTGGTCTGGCTGTCCATCCGGCGCCGCCGCTTCCACGGCAGAGCCTGACCTCTCCACCGCATCGCCCGTCCACACGGCGTTACGGCTCAATCCTCGCCATGGGCGCCGCCGTCTCCACCCGTCCCCCGTCCACCCGGCGTCACGGCGTCAACCGTCACCGCGGCGGAGGGACAGGCTCTCGATGCCTGCCACGAGGAGGTCGACGCCGAAGGTGTCGTACAGATCGGCGCTGCCACCCTCGACGAGGGGAACGGCCATCTCCACGATGTGCGGGTAGACGTCCGGGGGCAGTGACTGGAAGTTGACGCGCCTGAGACGCAGGTTCTCGGCCCTCTCCTGGTCCGACAGACCGGGACTGCGACGGCTCATCGGACCGGCGGCCAGGGCTATCGCTCCCTGGAGCAGGTATTTGGAGATCAGGCAGCTCTCCTCGTAGGAGAACCGGGCCTGTATGGCCAGGCCGAGGCTGGTGTCCCACACCCGCAGAAAATTGGGCACCGCCATGTGGTCCACCTCGCTCAGCACCTCCGCCGCGCAGGGGTGACGCCGGAGCACCCTGACGAGACCGCTGACGAGCTCGCGAAGCTGATCCTGCCAGGGACTGGCGTAGTCCTCCTCGATCACGAACCCTTCGACCAGGTGGTCGGCCATGCCGATGGCCAGTAGTTCCTTGTTCTTGAAGTGCCAGTACAGCGCCATCGGGGTGACCCCCAGCTCCTGGGCGAGCCGCCGGATGGTCACCGCCTGCAGCCCCTCGGCGTCGCCGATCTCCAGCGCCTGCTCGACGACCACCTCGCGCGTCAGTTTTCCCATCACATTTGACAACTATACGTCGTACGGGTTCCACTATGCGATGTACATGTACGTCGTACAAGTACGTCGTAGAGGAGTGGGAGTGACGGACAACCGCAGATGGTGGGCGCTGGGCGCGGTAGCGCTGGCCACCTTCATGACCTATCTCGACAACAACGTGGTCAATGTGGCCCTGCCGACCATCCAGCGAGACCTCGGGCTGAGCATCTCGGGGCTCGAATGGATCGTGAGCGGCTACATCCTGGTCTTCGCCGGGCTGATGCTGGCCGGCGGACGCCTGGCCGACGTCTTCGGGCGGCGGCGGATCTTCATGATCGGCCTTGTCGTGTTCACCGTGGCATCGTTCGCCGCCGGGATGTCCACGGACGGCACCATGCTGGTCGCCGCCCGGGCGGTGCAGGGCGTGGGGGCCGCGTTCCTCACGCCCACCGCGCTCGCGTTGCTCACCTCGACCTTCCCCGACGCGAAAGAGCGCGCGACGGCGGTCGGCCTGTGGAGCGCGGTCGGCGCGCTGGCCCTCGCCCTCGGGCCGCTGACCGGCGGGTTGATCAGCGAGCGCTGGCACTGGGGCTGGATCTATCTGATCAACGTGCCGATCGGGATCGTGACCTTCGGGCTCGGGCTGTGGGCGATCAGGGTGCCCCCGCAGGATCGGGTACGGCGCAGCCTGGACGTTCCCGGCCTGGTGACATCGAGCCTGACGCTGTTCGCGCTGACCTACGGGCTGATCGAGGGCTCGGGGGCGGGATGGACCTCGCCGGAGATTCTGGGCGCGTTCGGGATCGCGGCGGCATCGGCGCTGGCGTTCGTGGTGACCGAGATCAGGAGCCGGGAGCCGATGATCGACCTGTCGCTGTTCAGGTCCCGGGTGTTCAGCGGGGGCACCCTGTCGATGGGGCTGTGGTCCTTCGGGGTGTTCGGAATCTACTTCTTCACCGCGCTGTACCTGCAGAACGCGCTGGGCTTCTCACCCCTGGAGGCCGGAGTCGCCTTCGTGCCGATGGCGCTGGTGATGGCCGTGACCGCCGTCTTCGCTCCCAGGATCAGCCGGATCGCGGGAACCGCGCGGACCGTGGCGGCCGGGCTGCTGCTGATGGCCGTGGCGGTGTTCGGGATCTCGTTCATCGGGGAGGGCGGGTCGCTCGGCGACCTTCTGCCGTGGTTCCTGGTCTACGGACTGGGCGGCGGGCTGCTGGTGCCGCTCACCACCGCCATCCTGGGCACGCTTCCCGCGGGCCGGGCCGGGGTCGCCTCGGGTGTGCTGAACGTCTCACGGGAGATCTTCGGCCTGCTCGGGATCACGATCCTCGGGGCGATTCTCAGCGCCCGGCAGACCTCGCTCGTGGCGGACGGCGCCAAGCCGCTGACGGCCTTCCTGGAGGCCTACCAGTCCACACTGGTCATCGCGGCGGCCATCGTGCTGGTGGGCGTGCCGGTCAGCCTGTTCGCCCTGCGCACCCCGCAGCCGGCGGACCCGGAGACGACCGCCGCCGAGCGCCCCGCCGTACCCGTGGCGTAGGAGGCGCGACGCGGAGAAAGCCGGGCGCCCGCCCACCGGTGGCGTGGGAGGCGCGGTGCGGAGAAAGCCGAGCGTCCGCCTGCCGGTGGCGTGGGAGGCGCGGAGAAGGCGGACGGCACCGTCCCCTGTCCCCTGTGTCCGCCCGCGGAACGGCTCGCGCCCTCCTTCTCGCAGGAGGACGCGAGCCGATGCCGTGATGCGGAGCGGCTCGCGCTCCCCGATTCTCACCGGAGAGCGCGAGCCGGTGCCGGGATCAGGAGCCGATCTTCTTGCCCTGCTTGTGCCAGACGACCGCGACGGACGGGCGGGGCTGGCTGGTACCACCGTCGGGCCAGTGGCTGGTGGGGGCCTCGGGGGTGGCACCGGTGGACTCGCCCGGGTGCTGGACCGCCACGAAGACGCTGCGCTGGTCGCTGCTGATCAGCGGGCCGCAGGTCTCGGCGAAGGCCGGCACGCTCAGGAACTGACGCAGATACCCCTTCTCGGAGCCGCGGACCGGCATGACGAACAGACCGTCGTGGGCGCCGAGCTGGTTGCCGTCGGTGGAGATCCAGAGGTTGCCGTCGGCGTCGAAGGCGACGTTGTCCGGACAGGAGATCGGCGAGACCTTGGCCTTGTCGAACCCGCCGAAGTAGGTCGAGGGATCGGCGGGGTCGCCGCACACCAGCGGCAGGGACCAGGCGAAGGTCGTGGCACCGGCGTCGTTGCGACGCTCGGTGATCTCCAGGATGTGACCGTGCTTGTTGGCCGGACGCGGGTTGGCCTCGTCCACCTGGGCCGGGGTTCGGTTGGTGTTGTTGGTCAGGGCCACGTAGACGCCGCCGGTGACGGGATTGCGCTCCACGTCCTCGGGACGGTCCATCTTGGTCGCGCCGACCTTGTCGGCCGCCGTACGGGTGTAGACGAGAACTTCCTGCGCGGTCATCCCCGGCACGTGCGAGACGTTGCCGCTGACCAGGGGGATCCACGTGCCGGAACCGTCGAACAGCTTGTCCGAGGGGAGCTTCCCGGTGCCGTCGATCTCCGTGGCCGGGCTGTCGCCGGTGAACTGGGCCACGTACAGGGTGCCCTCGTCCAGCAGCGACCGGTTGTGCCGGTCGAAGCCGCGGATGTAGCGATTCTTCGAGACGAACTTGTAGACGTACTCGAAGCGGGAGTCGTCGCCCATGTAGGCCACGACCCGGCCGTCCTCGGCCAGGGAGGTGGTGGCGCCCTCGTGGGCCAGCCGGCCGAGAGCGGTGCGCTTGATCGGGACGGAGTCCGGATCGAACGGGTCGATCTCCACGATCCAGCCGGTCCGGTTGATCTCGTTCGGGTGCTTGGCCAGGTCGAAACGCTCCTCGACCCGGTCGAACCGGCGGTTACCGCTCGGAATCCCGGTCGTGGCGCTCACGCCGTACCTGGTCAGATAGGGCTTCTGCGCCTCGGGCACGCCGTTGCCGTTGACGAAGTACTGGTTGAAGTTCTCCTCACCGCTCAGCACCGTGCCCCACGGGGTGGTGCCGCCGGCGCAGTTGTTCAGCATGCCGAGCGGCTTGACGCCCGCCGGATCCGCGGCGGTCCTCAGCAGGGCGCTGCCCGCCGCCGGGCCGGTGAACCTCATCGGGGTGTGCACGGTGACGCGCCGGTTGTAACGACGCCGGCCCCGCGTGACCAGCTTCCACTGGCCCGACTGGCCGACCCGCTCGATCTCGACCACCGAGCCGCCGTGCGCGGCCATCGCGATCTTGATCTGCTCCGGTGTCGCCGTGTCGCCGCCGGTGTAACCGCGGAACATCAGATTCTCGTCGGTGTACTCGTGGTTCACCCAGAGCAGGCCGCGCTGCTCGCCCATCGGGAAGAGCGTCACATAGTCGCAGTTGTAGCCGAACTGCGCGGCCTGGGCCGCGGCGGTCTGGTGCTCGAAGTCGAACGCCGGGGCCCCGGGCAGGACCGGGTCGCCCCAGCGCACCACGGCCGCCGACGCGTAACCCACGGGAACGGTCAGTTTGTCGTCGGTGTTCGGAGGGACCGCGGCGAACCGGATCTTGCCCTCGTCGCCGTGGCCGTGGCCACCGCCGAAGGTCCTCGCCTCGGCATCGGGGTCGGCCGCGGCCGGGAGCGCCGTGGTGGCCCCCACGCCGACCACGAGCGCGCCCAGGGCGCCCGCGCGCAACACTCCGCGGCGGGACATGGCATCGGCGACCACGTCGCCGAAGTAAGTGTTGTCACTGGTGTTCAGCACGTCGTGGGCGCACTGGTTACCGCAGCGGAACTGGCAGGTGAGCGCGGTGCGTCCGCCCTTGTGCGAGCTTCCGAGCAGCGGGAGCAGTCGGCGCGGCGAAGGGTTGGCCACAGGTTCCTCCGGGGGGTGGTGTGTGGTCGTTCCGGCCCGGACACTATGAGTGCCCGCCTAATCCTGGATGAACGATGCCTGTCCGGACGATGAACCATTCCCCCGAATCAGCTGATCCGGCGGGCGGGCATGATGGAGACGTGCCGCCTTACAAGCCTGACACCACCAAGGTCCGCGCCGCTCTGGACGCCCAGCTGACCGCTCTCGACGAGCCCTCCTACGACGGGCCCGGGGGGCTTACGGCCCTGCTGGACGCCTGCGTGAGCGTGGTACTGCGGGCATACGAGCGGCAGGTGCGCCCGGAGCGGGAGATCGCACGCTTCGCCGTACGGCATC
The DNA here is from genome assembly GCF_900188345.1 of Streptosporangium subroseum. Taxonomy (GTDB): domain Bacteria; phylum Actinomycetota; class Actinomycetes; order Streptosporangiales; family Streptosporangiaceae; genus Streptosporangium; species Streptosporangium subroseum. Next base: position 50,980 of record NZ_FZOD01000043.1, read on the forward strand.
TGCTGGACCGGCTGGCGACGGCGGCTCCCGGGCGGACCGTCGAAGTACGGGTTCCGCCCTATGCGGCGGTGCAGTGCGTGGAGGGTCCCCGGCACACCCGGGGCACCCCGCCGAACGTGGTGGAGACCGACGCCCGCACCTGGCTGGAGCTGGCCACCGGACGGCTGACCTGGGCCGAGGCGATGTCAGCCGGGAAGGTCGCGGCGAGCGGGGCCCGGGCCGACCTGTCGGAGCACCTTCCGGTGCGGTAGGCGCCTTCCGATGGGATAACCGCCTTGCCCACGTGGTGACCGTCCATCCAAACGGAGGCACCGCCAACACGGTGACCGCCTATCCAAACGGAGGCACCGCCAACATGGTGACCGTCCATCCCAACGGAGGCACCGCCAACATGGTGAGCTCCTGTCCGAACGGGTATCCGCCAACACGGTGGGTGCCCATGGACGCGGTAACCGCCTCTCGGACAGAGATGCCCGGGACCTGACGGTCCCGGGCGCCCACTCCACCGGTCAGGGCGTGGTGTTGATCTGCACGCCGAACTTGTCCTCGATACAGCGCTGCTGAAGCTCTGGGGGCAGGCCGACGCAGTCGCCCACCTTGTTGTAGATCCACCCCACCAGCACCGCGGCGATGATCATCGTGAGGACGCTCAGGGCGATGCCCACCCAGGCACGGCCGCGGTGGGAGTTCTTGACGACCGCCACGATGCCGATGATCAGTCCGACGACCGCCGTCACCAGGCCGAGACCGCAGACGACGAGCAACAGGATGCTGACGATTCCGAGCACGAGCGCGGCGGTGCCGAGGCCTCCGCCCTGCCCTCGTCCGGGCTTATAACCCGGTCCCGCCGGGTAGGGCGTGCCGCCCGGATACATGGGGCCCCCGGGCGAGGACGGCACCTGATACGGCGGCGGAGCCCCCTGTGGCGGGTAGGAGGGATAGGCCGGATCACCCCCGCCCATGGGCGGGGGCTGCTGGGAGGGGCCTCCGTAGGGCTCTCCGGGCCGAGCGCCCTGGCCCTGACCCTGGGAGCCTTCGCCCTGGCCCTGGGAGCCTTCGCCCTGGCCCTGGAAGCCTTGGCCGCCTTGAGAGCCCTGGCCCTGGGAGCCCTGGCCCTGGGAGCCCTGGCCATAGGGCTCGCTTCCCTGGGCGCTCTCGTGAGCGTCCCCGGCATTGGCGCCTCCTCCGTAGGAGGCGCTGCCCTGGAAACCCCCGCGAACCTCCCCGGTGCGAGCACCTCCCACCGGGGACTCACCTCCCCGCGAGCCGCCCTGAGCATCTCCGGCGTGAGCGCCGCCTCGGTGAGGCTCGCTCCCCTGAGAGCCCTCGTCATGAACACCCCCGGCGTGAGCGCCTACCGGGAACTCGCCTCCTTGCAAGCCGCCGTGGGCGTCCCCGGCGTGAGCGCCTCCCGAGTGAAGATCCCCGCCAGGGGAGCCGGCGCCGGAAGGCATCGCCGGCGTGTCCGCCGCGGACATGTCGTACGGGCTGCCCTGCGTCAGCGGCGACTCCGCGTGGAAACCGCCGGCGGGCTCGTCGAACCGTGGCGGGACCGAGGAGAAGCCCTCGGAGGCCGTGGGCGGGTCGTAACGCGAGGGCCGGGAACCGGCCAGTGGTGCCTCCGGTCCGTTCGAGCTCTCCGAGATGGACGGCTCCGAGTCGCTCTCCCAGCCGGGATACGCCGGCGGTGTGGCGCCCGGCATGGAATAGGAGGTCCGTTGCTCGGCGGGCGGGGAACTCTGCAGTCCGTACTGTCGCGTGGCGTCCGGGTCGGCCTGGTCCGGCAGGGGAATCTCAGGCGCGGCCGGCACGTCCCGGTGCCGCGGCAGCGAAGGATCCTCGGGCACGGGAGACCGTGTCCACCTCGGAGCCGCGCTGGGATCGAGTGGCTCAAGCGGCTCGACGGGCTCCCATTCCGGGGTCTGGCGCCGCGGGGAAGGCTCCCCCGAGGGAGATCCGGACGAGGCTGCAGGCTCCGGGGACCAGGTGTAGGGCTCGGCGGGCTCCGAAGGGGCCGGCGCCGACGGCCAGACGGGAGTGTCGGCGGGGTGGTCGGACTCCCCGCGCGTGGTCCCGGCCGGATCGGCGGACCCCTGCTGCCAGGTGTACGGCTCGGCCGAAGGCTCCGCGGGCGGTTCGGCCGAGGAAGGCGCGGCCCACGGGGCTGACTCGTCGCGGTGAGGCGGGGTTCGGGCAGGGTCGGGGGATCCCGGTTCGCCCGGGACAGCCGCCTCTTCTTCGGAGGTGCCCGACGGCTCCTCCGAGCCGGACCCTTCATGCTCTGGTCGCCGATCCCGCCGGGGATCGGGCTGACTCGGGTCCATGGGTGTTGTCACGTCTGCTCTCCCGACGCATCGTCATGCCGGATACCTCACACTCCCCTGTTCACCGGCGATGAAACAGCCCGACACGGCAAAACGCCGACGATCATTCGGTAATGGTGCGCCCCACCCCAGAGGTGGACCCGGGGCGCGAGCAGGGAAGAGTCCGACCTAGAATGAAGCATGTGCTGAAAGGCGACGGCCATCTGAGCCATGACCTTGATCCCCACGACCAACCCCCGAAGGACGCATGTGGCGTCTTCGGCGTTTGGGCCCCTGGGGAAGAAGTCTCCAAACTCACCTACTACGGGCTGTATGCGCTACAGCACCGCGGGCAGGAATCCGCGGGCATAGCGGTCAGCGAGGGAAGCCGCATCCTCGTCTACAAGGACATGGGTCTGGTGGCCCAGGTCTTCGACGAGTCTGTGCTCGGGACCCTCCGCGGTCACCTGGCCATCGGTCACTGCCGATACTCGACCACCGGGTCGAGCGTCTGGGAGAACGCCCAGCCGACGCTGAGTTCGACCGAGGACGGCGGGCTCGCGCTCGCCCACAACGGCAACCTGATCAACACTCCGGAGCTGGCCCGGCGCCTGACTCCCGGATCGATCAGGGCGACCACGGACACCGAGGTCCTGACGTCGCTGCTCGCCCAGGACCGCAGCCAGCCCATCGATGATGCCGCCGCCGAGCTTCTTCCGCAGGTCAGGGGCGCCTACTCGCTCGTCTTCATGGACGAGAAGACGCTCTACGCCGCTCGCGACCCGCAGGGCGTCCGCCCGCTGGTCCTGGGCCGGCTGGAGCGCGGCTGGGTGGTCGCCTCCGAGACCGCCGCGCTGGACATCGTGGGCGCCACGTTCGTCCGCGAGATCGAGCCGGGCGAGTTGATCACCATCGACGAGCGCGGCGTGCGCTCCCGCAGGTTCGCGCTGGCCGAGCCCAAGGGATGCCTGTTCGAATACGTCTACCTGGCCCGCCCCGACACGACGATCGCCGGACGCGGCGTGCAGACCACCCGCGTCGAGGTCGGCCGCGTGCTGGCCCGCGAGCACCCGGTCGAGGCCGACCTGGTCATCCCCACGCCCGAGTCGGGCACCCCCGCCGCCGTCGGCTACGCCGAGGAGAGCGGGATCCCGTACGGCCAGGGCCTGGTCAAGAACTCCTACGTCGGCCGGACCTTCATCCAGCCGTCCCAGACGATTCGCCAGCTCGGCATCCGGCTCAAGCTCAACCCGCTGAAGGAAGTGGTGGCGGGCAAGCGCCTGGTCGTCGTGGACGACTCGATCGTGCGGGGCAACACCCAGCGGGCGATCGTCAAGATGCTGCGCGAGGCGGGCGCCAAGGAGGTCCACGTCCGGATCTCCTCGCCTCCGGTCTCCTGGCCGTGCTTCTACGGCATCGACTTCGCCACGCGGGCCGAGCTGATCGCGGGCTCGCTCACCGTGGAGGAGATCCGCGCCTCTCTCGGTGCCGACTCGCTCGGATACATCTCGCTGGAGGGCCTGACCGAGGCCACCACGATCCCCGCCGATCGGCTCTGCCGCGCCTGCTTCGACGGCGTGTACCCGATCCCCATCGATCAGGACAACGTGGGCAAATACGTCCTAGAGGCCAAGCGGTGAGCGGACGAGCCGACGGGTACAACGGCGTGTCCACGAAGACGGGCTCCGAGCCGCCGCGCGGGGAGACCGTATGAGCGAGCCCAGCGAGTTCGACAAGCACAGCGAGCCCGGTACGTGCGGCAAGCACGGTGAGCGGGCCGACAGGCACGACACGATGGTCGTACGACCGACGAAGGGGGTCGCATGACCAGCTATGCCGCTGCCGGCGTGGACATCGACGCGGGCGAGCGCGCCGTCGAGCTGATGAAGTCGAAGGTCGCGCGGTCACGCCGGCCCGAGGTGGTGGACGACGCCAGCGGTTTCGCCGGTCTCTTCGACGCCTCCGCGCTCCTGAGCTACAGGCGACCGCTGCTCACCACCTCGACCGACGGCGTCGGCACCAAGGTCATGCTGGCCCAGAAGCTCGGCAAACACGACACGATCGGCATCGACCTGGTCGGCATGGTCGTGGACGACCTGGTGGTCTGCGGCGCCGAACCGCTGTTCATGACCGACTACATCGCCTGTGGCAAGGTCGTCCCCGAGCGGATCGCCGACATCGTGGGCGGCGTCGCCGAGGGCTGCCGCCTAGCGGGCTGCGCCCTCATCGGCGGTGAGACGGCCGAGCACCCCGGTGCCATGGGCGCGGACGAATACGACCTCGCGGGTGCCGCCACGGGCGTGGTGGAGGCCGAGAAGATGCTCGGCCAGGACCGGGTTCGCGCGGGCGACGTGGTCCTGGCTCTGGCCTCCTCCGGCGTGCACTCCAACGGCTACTCGCTGGTCCGGCACATCATCAAGCTCGCCGACCTGTCCCTGGAGGCCGAGCTCCCCGAGCTGGGCCGGACCCTCGGCGAGGAGCTGCTCGAACCCACCAGGATCTACTCCCTGGACTGCCTGGAACTGGCCCGCGTCGTCGACGTCCACGCGTACGCCCACATCACCGGCGGCGGCCTGGAGGGCAACCTCTCCCGCTCCCTCCCCGCGACCCTGGACGCGCTGCTGGACCGCTCGTCCTGGACCCCGCCCGCCGTCTTCGACGTGCTCGCGGGGCATGGCAAGGTGGCACAGGCCGACATGGACCGGACCTTCAACCTGGGGGTGGGCATGACGGCGATCGTTCCCGCCGACGCGGTGGAGCCGGCCCTGGCCCTGCTCAAGGAGCGGAATCTCCCGGCCTGGGTGCTCGGCGAGATCGTCCCCGGCAGCGGGCAGGCGCGTTTCCGCTGAACCCGCCTCACGACTTCCCGTGATCCGTTGGGATCGGCCGCTTCCAGCCCGGCCCATCCCAACGGATCATGAAAAAGCCCCGTTCGCAGGCCTCGTACGACCCGCCGGCCGCGCCGTCCCCGTGAAGGCGGCCGCGGCTCACACCGATACGGCCGACAGCCGCCCGGTATGACCTAAAAAGATCTGGTGCGGCCGAAAGATATGCGGCACGCCCAAAAAGATACGGTCTGGCCCGAGACGCGCCAGAAGGCGCTTCGGGTCAACGAAGCGCTGCCACAGTCCGACTCACAGTGAGCAGAACACCCGGCGGCTTCTCAGCCACCGGGTGTTCTGTTGACACTTAATGTGAAGCTCGCCTAGCGGCGGCCGGATGTCCCGTCGTCGCGGTCGTCTCCGGAGCCGGAGTCCTCGGCATAATCGGCATACCGAGCAGCCAGCTCATCGTAGGCGTCGTTGGAGTCGTCATTGTGGTTGGAGTCATCTCTGACCCCTAGCTCGTCGCGAAGACGCTCAAGATCAGTGCCACCGCTGTTGTACTTCAGCTGGCGAGCAACCTTGACCTGCTTGGCCTTTGCTCGGCCGCGCCCCATTGGCTCGACCCCCTCGTGTGGGGTCGTGCCCGACCCCTCGTCGCTAACGCACCACGCACTGACGCCACCTGACTTGAGGCGTCGGCTCTCGTTCGACTACAACCGTACATGTTTTACGCCCGGCTCGGTACGCCGTATGGGCGCGAGGGGCTAGTGGCCCAGCCAAATGCCCCTAATTCGCCCGACTTCCGACATTCTGCGCTCGGCTAGCCTATCGGCTGCGACGGCCGGGGGGACGCCATCCTTCGCCGCGCTGGCAAAGATCTTGAGAGTCGTGTCGTAGATCTGGGTGGCCTTTGCCTTCGCCCGGTCCATGTTGAATCCCTGGATCTCGTCGGCGACCTGGATAACGCCGCCGGAGTTGACGACGTAGTCGGGCGCGTAGAGGATGCCGCGATCGGCGAGTTGCTTCTCGACTCCGGGGTGGGCCAGCTGGTTGTTGGCCCCGCCGCAGACGATCGTGGCGCGCAGACGGGCGACCGTGTCGTCGTCCAGCGCCCCGCCGAGCGCGCACGGCGCGTAGACGTCGATGTCGGCGTCGGTGAGCTCCCGCCGTCCGGCGACGACCTCCACTCCCGGATGAAGCCGGCGGACCCGCTCGACGGCCTGCTCGCTCACATCGCAGATCACGACCTCGGCGCCGTCCTCGATGAGTCGGTCCACCAGGCGGTGACCCACCTTGCCCACGCCCTCGACGCCGACTCGCCTGCCACGGAGCGTCGGCGCGCCGTAGACGTGCTCGGCGGCGGCGCGCATGCCCTGGAACACGCCGTAGGCGGTCAGGACCGACGAGTCGCCGGCTCCTCCGTTGGCCAGCGTGCGACCGGTCACGTAGGAGCTCTCACGGGCCACGATGTCCATGTCCTCGCTGTAGGTGCCCACGTCACACGCGGTGAAGTAGCGACCTCCCAGGGACTGGACGAACCGGCCGTAGGCGCGCAGCAGCGCCTCACTCTTGTCCGTCGCCGGATCGCCGATGATGACGGCCTTGCCGCCACCGAGGTCGAGTCCGGCCAGAGCGTTCTTGTAGGCCATCGCCCGGGAGAGGTTGAGCACATCGGCCAGCGCGGCCTGCTCACTCTCATAGGGGTAGAACCTGGTGCCGCCGAGGCTTGGGCCGAGGGCGGTGTTGTAGATGGCGATGATCGCGTGAAGGCCGCTGCGCTCGTCGGTGCAGAACACGACCTGCTCGTGCTTCGCCTGGCTGTTTACCGGGCCCGTGTCCTTGTGGGACAGCCCGAAGACGTCGGTCACTGTGGTGACTCCCAGTCGTCCGTTTCCGCCGCCCCGTCGCGGCGGAAATCACTCTTAGCGTAACCACAAGCTCAAGCGGGACAACGAGGCGAAGTATCCCTTCTCAGCAGGCGAGACGCAGGGGGGTCGTCGCCACCGGCACAAGGTCGATACCGGACAACAGCAGGTCCTTCATGACACGATGCGGTCGTGCTGCCCTATGCCGCGTACCTCCGCGTCTACGAACCGCTGGCCGCGTTCACCCCGTCGGAACGCCTCTCATGGGCCGCCTATGCCGAGGCGACCGACCGTCCACGCCGCGCGAGCGCGCTCCACGCCGAGCACGGCGAGGCGGTGCGCCGCCTCCTGGGGGTACCTCCGACCCCCGCACCCGCCCAGGAGAGCCCCAACGCCTATCTCAGGCGCGTGGAAGAGGTTCTGTACGTCTGCCCGTGGCAGAGCAGGCTGAGGTCATGGCTGGCCTTCTCACGCTTCCGTGGAACGACCCCGGTCAGGCTGATGGAGCGGTTCGTGCCGATCTCCGTCGCCGAACAGACGGCCGACGACTTCGACAGGTTCAAGCGCCGCAGCGACTCGACCGCGCTGCGCACCAACATCCGCGGCTCCACGTGGCACATTCCGACCTCGTGGTTCATCCCCTTCGACGGGAACGAGCGGTGGCTGGTCCTCGACGGCGACAAGCAGTCCGAAGGCACGACCACCACCCGCAACCTGATCTACGTCACGTCCATGGCCCACGCCCGGCGCCGCAGCGCCCGCGCCCTGCAGATCATCCGCAGGCAGGTGGGCGAGGTCTCGGTCACCGCCGAGGTCGAGGATGTGGCACGCTGGCTGGAGGAATTCCACCCGCACTCGCTGGTCGAACTCGACTACGGCGGCATCGTCAACCTCATGGACGACGAGACACTCCAGGCCGACCAGTCGGTGGCCGAACTCGCGGCGGCTCTCACGGGTCTGGAAAGCGGCGAGGAAGAACTGGCGTTCGCCATGTACCAACGGGTCATCCTCCGCTGGCGATCAATACAACTTCTCGAATCGGCAAACTGAGTCGCAAATCATCCTCGCCACCTGCATAAGTAGGTCGGTCGATGACCGGGGATGCACCTACGAACTGAGTAGTTTGCCGTTTTCACTGCGATACCACGAAACGTGTCGCTAGAATCACCGAGCGTGACAACAACACGTGCACAAGAGAGATGAGTCGCTCAAAGGCTCGCCAATCGCTCTACGTGGCTGTATGGTCACATCGGGTGATGCCGCATATGGTCCGAACAGCCGCACGCAAGGGGCCATAAGGGGACATCCGTGACAAGCGTCAAGTCGCAGGATCGCTGTCGCCGGTCCACATGGAGGAGAGGCCGCACAAATGTCAGCTCGTACACCCGAGGCAGAGCCGCTGCTCACCCCGGCGGAGGTCGCAACCATGTTCCGCGTCGATCCCAAGACCGTTACTCGGTGGGCGAAAGCGGGCAAGTTGACGTCCATCCGCACTCTGGGTGGACACCGCCGGTACCGGGAGACTGAGGTTCGCGCGCTGCTGGCGGGGATTCCGCAGCAACGCTCTGAGTAAAAAACGGGGGCTGTCACTGACTTAGGGGGAATCGAATGCGCGCTCACCCTGTGAGCGCGTAAGTCATACGGATTGTGGGGGGAGCGGCGTCGCCCGCCCGGCGCCGCCCCAGCATGCGTTCCGTAGGGCTTCCCACGGCCCCCTCCCCCCGTCAGCGGCCTACGGCTCCCTTGCCCGTGAGGATGGTCTACAGCCTCGCGTGCGGACAGGACTTACGGCGCCTGACCGCGGATCAACTTTTCCAGCAACTCGCCGGCCTGCGGATCGCGTCTCGCGGCCACCCCGAGCAGCGCCAGCATCTGGTCGACCAGCATGCGTTCAAGCGCCGGCCGGCCCATGTCGCCGTGTTCCAGCCAGTCGAGGCCCGCCGTCTCCACGGAGGCGGTCCACGAACGCCTCGCCTCCAGCTGAGCCGCCGCGCTCTTCAACGCGGCGACGTGGAGCTCCTGCTTGCCGCCGAAGTAGTGATAGACCAGGGCGCGCGACGCGCCCGCCGCCGAGGCCACATCGTCGATCGAGACGCCTTCGGCATCACGTTTGCCGAACAGTTCGAGGGCCACTGCCATGAGCTCCTCACGGCGCCGGTCGATACTGAGTCTGCGCCGCGCCGGTCGTGTGCCGCCCGCCACGGTTTTTACCTGTTCGGCGGCTCCGGATGTCGAACCCACGGGGCGAAGACCATCGGAGGCGATACTCGGCGGCGTTGGGTCAAGATCCCAGTTACCTTCCGCTCAAGCCGTACCCCATTTGAGACTCGATCGTTTTGAGTGACAAGGTGCCCATCCACCATCCCGGGGGAGAGCCATGTCAGGACCGCCGGTCAACACCACCGTCACCGTCACCCGAGCCCGCGGGTTCGCCGAACCCGTCCTGCCGGACGGCTGCGGACCACGCCCACGACCCACGATCCGAAACGTGGCAGAGCGAGCCGGTGTCTCCAAATCACTGGTCTCGCTGGTTCTACGTGGATCGCCGCACGTCAGCGAGCACCGCAGGCAGGCCGTGCTGCAAGCGGCAAGAGACCTCGGCTACCGGCCCAACGCGGTCGCGCGCAGCCTGGTCGAAGGCCGTACCCACCTGGTCGGGGCGCTCGTCGCCGACCTGCACAACCCGTTCTACGCCGAGTTCCTCGACGGCCTGCAGGAGAGCCTGCACGGCGACGGACTCCGGTTACTCATCGGCAACAGCCAGTGGGATCCCTCCTTCGAAGACGAGGCGGTCGAGGCGTTCCTGGAACTCAGGGTCGACGGGCTCGTCCTCCTCGGCATCGCGCCCACCAGCGGGACGCTCATCGAGGCCACCGGCTACACGCCGACGGTCGTCGTGGGCGAGCGTGACATCGGCCTCGGCGGCGTGGACATCGTCGTGGACGACGACCAGCTCGGCGCACGCCTGGCCATCGACCACCTCGTAGACCTCGGCCACCGCCGGATCGCCCACATCGAGGGCGCCCGCTCCTCCTCCGGACGGTTCCGGTGCGAGGGCTACCTGGTCGCGATGCGGAGACACTCCCTGGCGCCGTACATCATGGTCGAGGAGGGCGACTGCACGGAGGAGGGCGGTGCACTGGCCGCACGCAGCCTGCTCACCCGCGACCCCCGGCCCACAGCGATCTTCGCCGCCAACGACCTGGTGGCCATGGGCGTGCTCTCCGCGGCGGCCGAACTCGGTCTGCGGGTGCCCGAGGACCTGTCGGTGATCGGGTACGACAACATCCACCGCGCCGGGACCCAGCCGATCTCGCTGACCACCGTCGACCAGCCCCGCCGCGCCATGGGCCGCTCGGCCGCGACACTGCTGAACGACCGGATCGGTGACCCCGGCAAGGCCTCACGCCTGCGCCAGATCGCCCCACAATTGGTCGTACGGAACAGCACAGGTCCCACCGAAGGGTAAAAAGTCTGCCTGGAGCGTTACAGTCGCGCCCAGGCAGGCTTCAAGCCCTCGTCAAGGTCGGGTCAAGCACCTAAGTGGCGATAAAGCACTGGTGTTGACTCTGGGCTGTGACGAGGGGGGTAACAATGCGTGATCCAGAACTGGTGTCATGCGCCCAGCGCGCCGCTGCCGAGCTTGAGCGGGCATGGGCGCACTGGCGGTCCACCCGGGGCCGGAGCGGGGACGCCGGAGCCGAATCCGTGGCGAGCTACGTGGCCCATTCGATCGACCACCCGTGGGGACGCCCGCGCGTGGTCCTCGGACTGGACGCCGAGGACGCCAGGGAACTCGCCTCACTTCTACAGAAACAGGAAGTCGGGGAACACGTCTGGTGATAACGGCTTAGTCACGGCACCGAGCCCCGTAAGTTGGGTGCTTGACGTATTCCTTAGGGAGGTTGCCGTGACCAGCAAGGCACTAGCGACGGCCCTTGTCGCGTGCGCCCTGGGCGCCGCCGCCTGCGGCGCTACCGCCAACGGCGCCAGCGTGGGCTCCGCGCAGGACGGCGGGTCCGTCTCTCCCGCGCAGGACACCGCGGCGGACTTCGCGTCGCCGGCGAAGGAGGCGGGGACGAACTCCGCGCCCCTGTCCGCGCCTCTGGCAGAGAGTCCCGCGGCCGGCAAGGACATCCAGGCCAAAGCTCTGAGCGGCAAGGTCGTGGTCATCGACCCGGGCCACAACGGGGGCAACTACCGCGACACCGCGGCGATCAACAAGAAGGTCAACGTGCTGACCCAGTGGAAGGCCTGCGACACCACGGGCACCTCCACCAACGACAACTACAGCGAGGCGGCCTTCACCTGGGACGTCTCCCAGCGCCTGGCCAAAATTCTCAAGAGCCGGGGCGCGACGGTGAAGCTGACCCGGGCCAACAACACGAGCGTCGGCCCGTGCATCACCCAGCGGGCGGCGATCGGCAACAAGGCCAAGGCCGACGCGGCGATCTCGATCCACGCCGACGGAGCCCCCTCCGCCGACCACGGCTTCCACGTGATCATGCCGAAGAAGATCGACGGTCCGGTGGACCCCGTGGTCGGAGCGTCCAAGAGGCTGGGCATCGACGTCCGCAACGCCTTCAGGTCCGGCACCGGCATCCCGTACTCCACCTACATCGGCAGCAAGGCCCTGGACTACCGCAGCGACCTCGGCGGCCTGAACCTCTCCACCGTTCCCAAGATTTTCATTGAGTGCGGCAACATGCGGAACGCAAAAGAGGCGGCCGAGTTCCGGCAGCCCGCGTTCCGGCAGAAGATCGCGCTCTCCCTGGCCAACGGACTGCAGAGCTATCTGAAATAGCGGGAGCCCAGGTCGGTTTGACATGATCTAAGGCATGACCGACCTCCTGCCGAGTCCCGCTGTCTTCGAGCCCGCCGGCGGCTCCTTCGAGCTCTCCCACGGCGCCTCCGTCTCCGGTCCCGCCGAGCTGGTGGACGCGGTGAGGCTCGCGCTCGCCGTACTGGACCTGCGTCCCGCCGAGTCCGGGGCCGTCACGGTGGAGGCGGACGCGTCGCTGGGCGCGGAGGCGTACACCCTGGAGGTGACGGCCGACGGCGTGCGGATCGCGGCCGGAGACCGGGCGGGGGCGTTCTACGCGGGCCAGACCCTGCGGCAGCTGCTCCCCCACGACGCGTTCCGTACGGTGGCCCGGGCCGGATGGACCGTTCCGTGCGGCCGGGTGGAGGACGCGCCGCGATTCTCCTGGCGCGGGGTGCACCTGGACGTGGCACGGCACTTCATGCCCAAGCGCGAGGTGTTCCGGATGGTCGACCTCATGGCGGCGCACAAGCTGAACCGGCTCCACCTGCACCTGGTGGACGACCAGGGATGGCGGGTCGAGAGCAGGGCGGCTCCCCGGCTGCACGAGGTGGCGTCGCACCGGCCGCGCACGACCACCAGCTACTACAAGGAGCAACCGACCTTCGACGAGGTGCCGCACGGCGGTTACTACACGCTGGACGACCTCGCCGAGATCGGCGCCTATGCCCGCGCGCGGGCCGTGACCATCGTGCCCGAGATCGACGTGCCGGGGCACGCCTCGGCGATCCTCGCCGCCTACCCCGCGCTCGACTCGCGGGCCACGGACGGCCGGGAGCCCGAGCCGTTCGGGGTCCTGGAGCGGTGGGGCATCTCCCCCGCGATCCTCTCCCCGCTCCCCCCGACCGTCGACTTCCTGACCGTGGTGATCGACGAGATGCTGGAGGCACTGGGTGAGACGCCGTACTTCCACATCGGCGGGGACGAGTGCGTGCTCGACCACTGGGCCTCCTCCCCCGAGATCGTCGCGTTCGCCGAAGAGCTCGGGCTGGAGAGCCTGAGCGACCTGCACGCCTGGTTCCTGCGCCGGCTGGCGGACGTGCTGGCCGAGCGGGGCAGCCGGGCGGTCGTGTGGGACGAGGCGTTCGTCAGCGGCATGCTCAGGCCCGACACGATCGTGATGCCGTGGCGCGGGCTCGGGGTGGCCCGGCGCGCGGCCGAGGCCGGGCACGACGTGGTGCAGACGCCGGTCTTCCCGCTGTACTTCGACTACGCCGAGGCCTCGTCCGAGGAGGAGCCCATGGCGATCGGCGACGCGATCACCGTCTCGGACGTCGCGGCCTTCGTCCCGGCGCCGGAATCATGGACGGCCGGGCAGCGGGAGCACGTGCTCGGAGCGCAGTTCCAGCTCTGGAGCGAGCGCCTGCCCGACGGCCGGGCGGTGGACTACCGGGCCTGGCCGCGGGGCTGCGCGCTGGCCGAGGTCGCCTGGTCAGGCTCGGCCGGCTCCGGGTTCGAGGCCCGCCTCGAAGGGCACCTGGGCCGTCTGGACGCGCTGGGGGTCGAATATCGCCCGCTGACCGGCCCGCGCCCCTGGCAGGTCGGTGGGGCCGGTCATCGTCGTCACCGTCCGGGAGTGGTCAAGGTGGACGAGGTCATGAAGCACCTGGAAGAGATGACCCACGTCGCGGACTCAACCCGTCCGAGCATGTAACCGGGCTCAGGCCGTCGCCTCGTAGCCGGCTTCCCTGATGGCGGCGCGGACGGCGGCGTCGTCAGGAGAGTCGCCGGAGACGTCGACCCGGCCGCTCTCCAGGTCGACGTCGACCCCGGTGACGCCGGGAACCTCGCCGACCTCTTCCTTGACCGAGCTCACGCAGTGCCCGCAGGTCATGCCGGTGACGGTATATGTGGTCACGCTCATCGCACCTCCAAGGTTCCGAGTTACCCCCCAAGGGTATAGCTCAGGATGCGGTGCGGCCGATTATCTCCCGAACCCCGGTGGCACCGTGTCTGCGGAGACGGCGGGCCAGGGCGCGGTTGACACGATGAGCCCAGAGGGGGCCCTCGTAGATCATCGCGCTGTATCCCTGGACCAGGGTGGCTCCGGCGAGCAGGCGTTCCCAGACGTCGTCCACGTTCTCGACCCCGCCGACGGAGACGAGCACCAGGCGGTCGCCCACCCGGGCGCGCAGTCTGCGCAGCACCTCCATCGAGCGGGCCTTCAGCGGACGGCCGGACAGTCCGCCGGTCTCGGTGCTGGAGACGCCCTCCCGGCTGATCGTGGTGTTGGTCGCGATGATGCCGTCGAGCCCGAGCTCAAGGGCCAGGTCGGCGACCGCGTCCACGTCCTCGTCCGTCAGGTCGGGAGCGATCTTGACCAGCAGCGGGGTGCGCCTGGGAGTGCCGTCGGCGACCTCCTTGACCGCCCGGAGCAGAGGTCCCAGCAGCCTGACCGCCTGGAGATCGCGCAGGCCGGGGGTGTTCGGCGAGCTCACGTTGACGACCAGGTAGTCGGCGAGCGGGGCCAGCTCCTTGGCGCTGGTCACATAGTCGTCGACGGCCTCGGACTCGGGCACGACCTTGGTCTTGCCGATGTTGACGCCGACGATCGCCGGAACCCCCCTGGGCCGGCTCAGCGTCCGGGCCACGGCGCTCGCGCCCGCGTTGTTGAAGCCCATCCGGTTGATGATCGCCCGGTTCGCGATCAGGCGGAACAGCCGGGGCCTGGCGTTGCCCGGCTGGGCGTACGCGGTGATCGTGCCGACCTCGACGTGGCCGAAGCCGAGCGCGGACATGGCCCCCACGAAGCCGGCGTCCTTGTCGAAGCCCGCCGCCAGCCCGAACGGGCTGGGGAAGTGCACGCCGAAGGCCTGCACGCGCAGGATGGGATCACGCGGTGCGAGACGGCGGTGGACCAGCCGTCTGACCACGGGCGTCACCGAGAGAAGGCGGAGCGCGCGGACCGTCAGATGGTGCGCGTCCTCCGCGTCGAAGCGGCTGAGGACCTGGTTGAACACGAGTCGATACATCACCGACCAGGTTAGTCCCCCGTCGCGGTGCGACCGGTGCCAACCGCACCTCCGGACTGCCGGATGACCAGGCACTGATCGAGCTCCAGCAGCCGGAGCAGCCGCAGGACCAGGTCCGACGGCCGCAGGATGATCATCGAGCCGCCCAGGTCGCGCACGCGCTCGTCGGCCCAGAGCAGGATCCTGACGCCGGCGCAGTCGAGGAAGGTCACGTGGGCCAGGTCGAGCTCCAGCCTCACCGCGGTGAGGGCGCCGATGACGCGTCGCAGCTCGACGCCCGTTATGACATCCAGATCGCCGTAAACACTGATCTCCGTCCCGTCCGTGGCGATCTCCGGCGACGTGAGCAGGATCACCGCGTTTCGCCCGCTCCTTCTCCCAGCACCTCGGCCGCGAGGTCTGCCACCCGGCGGCGGCTGTCCCTGGCCTGCTTGCGCAGGCCGGTGAAGGCCTGGGTGGCGGTGAGGTCGTGCTTGCCCATCAGGTAGCCGATGGCCCGCTCGATGACCACCCGGTAGTCGAGCGCGTACTGAAGCTGCTCGGCCAGGGCGCTCTTCTCCTCCGCGGCCATCGCGGCCGTGAGAAGCTGCTCGATCACGTCGGCGTAACCGTAAAGGGCCTGGACGTCGGACTCGTCCCACTCGTAGGGCTTGGACTGGTAGACGTTCAGCGTGCCCACCGGATCACCGCCGAGCCGTACCGGCACGCCGGCGACCGCCCGCACCTCGGGATGGAGCCGGTCGGCGAGCTTCGGCCAGCGTGGATCCACCTGAACGTCGGTCGAGGTCACCGCGGTGTTCTCCGCGTAGGCGGACACGCACGGCCCCTGTCCGAGATGAAGCTGGGCCCCCTCAAGGCTGCGCCCCCGGTCGTCGGTGGTTACCAAGTAGCGCAGATCCTTGCCCTCCTCCGCAAACATCAGACCCGCACCGGAGTATCCGAACAGCGTGTCCACGACACCCACAGCCCGCTCCAGCTGCTGGACTATGCCCGTCGTGGACGAGGACGTCTGAACCCTTCTCAGGCTCGCGACCAGCGCATCCGGATCAATGTGAGTCATATGTGGGGCGCCTCTCAGCGTCGGCCTGGTTACTTGACGTGCGCACTACGACTTCCCAGAAATAGGAGAATTATGGGCAAGGGTCTGCAGGACCATCACCATGAGCCGGCCGAGACCTTCTCCTGTCTGAACTTTCGCGGGCTGCCATTCATGACTGATACGGTCGTAGAAATTCAGGGTGCCGATCAGCTGTTCTTCCACTCGCAACGGAACCGAGAGCACCGCGCGAACTCCGGAGACGCCCGCCGCCAGGCCGGGAAAACCGAAGGGGCGTGCCGCGTAGAGGTCGTTGACCGCGACGTCCACGCCGCGGGTCAGGCTCTCGATGGCCGGTCCGGTCCCGATCTGCTCCTGGAGCAGCTCCAGTCGTCTGCCGTCGTCGTCGGAACCGGCGACCGCACGCAGGCGGTTCTGGTCGTCCAAGAGCATGAGCGCCGCACCATCGGCGCCGAGAACGTCCGCCAGAGCGTTGAGTGTGCGCTCGACGAGCCGAGATAATTCGAGAACTTGGGTCATGAGCGGGCTTCCTACATGCTGAGGTAGCTCCGCGGACACAAGGCGGAATGAGCTTCGTTCAAAGACTAGTGCTGCTCGATGACTCCGGCCAAACCGTGCACGACGTTGATCACCAGCTAAGGCCACATATCGCCGTCAATACATCGTTAAGCATTCGGCAAACAAAGATCGACAGAGTGGACGCATGAACATGCCGTCACGTTCCGCCATCGTCCGCCGACGTCGCACCTTCGTGCATGTCGTGCTCCGGGATCTCTCGGAGACCGGCGACGTCACCGTGCCGCCCTGGTGGGCGGACGAGATCCAGCGGGAGTTCGGTGGGCTGAGCGGATTTCTGGCGGAGCTGAGCCGCCAGTGGTGGACGGCCTACGCCGCGCATCTGGACGCGCTGATCGAGCTCGGTGCGGGCGACCCCGCGCAGGCGTGGGCCGACGTCACCGAGCAGATGCCCCACCTGCGAGCCGTCCTCGACTCCTACGCCGGCGAGGACGCACTCGCCGAGGCCGAGCAGCGTCACTGTGACGTCCTGCGCTGGACCACGCGGCGCGACACCCGCCGTGCCGCCTGAGGGGCCACCTGAGAGGTTATCTGAAGGGCCGCCCGAGGACTCGCCGTTGCCCGCAGACATATCCGCGAGTAATCGGGTAGCCATAAACGATGCTCAGGTTTCTCGATGGTCACTCTTCGTCAGATCGGTTCTCGCGTCGCCAGGCCGCGGATGATCAGGCCGCGGACCGGCGGCTGGGTGTACGGCTGACGCTGGCGGCGGTCGCCGTCGCGCTCTTCACCGTGCCGTTTGTCATCCTGCTCATCCTCGTGAAGACCTCGTTCACCCCGCTGAGCGACTTCGACGAGAGCATCGCCCTTCAGCTGCACGCGCACGCGGTGGCGGACCCGGGCTACACGAACTTCCTGAGCATAGGGACCGAGGTGTTCGGACCCTGGACCTGGCGTGTCCTGGTGATACTGACCGGGATCTGGCTCTGGTACCGGGGAGCTCCGCGCCTGGGGATCTGGGCGGTCGCCACCATCACCTTCGGCGGCCTGCTCAACCTGGCCGTCAAGGCGGCCGTCGACCGCGCCCGGCCCGACCTGCCGGACCCGGTGGCCTCCGCGCCCGGCGCCTCCTTCCCGTCCGGGCACGCGATGGGCGCGGCACTCGGCGTGTGCATCCTCATGCTCATCCTGCTGCCCTCCCTGAAGAGCTGGGCCGCCCGGATCATCGCCTGGCTCGTCGCCGGCGCCATCATGGTGTTCGTCGCCTACAGCCGGGTGGCGCTCGGCGTCCACTGGGTCAGCGACGTGGTCGCGGGCGTCGCCCTGGGCATCGTGGTCGTCGT
The DNA here is from genome assembly GCF_900188345.1 of Streptosporangium subroseum. Lineage (GTDB taxonomy): Bacteria > Actinomycetota > Actinomycetes > Streptosporangiales > Streptosporangiaceae > Streptosporangium > Streptosporangium subroseum. Next base: position 68,683 of record NZ_FZOD01000043.1, read on the forward strand.
GGGGGCCGCGATCGGATTCGAGGCCTGGCGCAGAGGCGAGGGCCGCAGGCCCGCCGAGCCCCTCAAGGAAGGCATGGAGCCCGAGGCGTTCTGAGAGTCACGTGATGGATTCCGGAGCGTTCTGGGCACCGTATCGGCGGAGCCCAAGGCGTTCTTGGGCGCCGTATCGGCGGAGCCCAAGGCGTTCTGGGCGCCGTATTGGCGGGGCCCGAGGCGTTCTGAGAGCCGGATTGAGGGTAGCTCGCGCGCCATGTCTAAATTGTCGATCGACGTCAAAGGCGCGGCACGCCTCATCCTGCTCCCCCTGGCCCTCATGGCCGCCCTGACGATCGGCGTCGGGCTGCTCATCACCCAGGTCCTGCAGACGACCACCCTCATCGCGAACGACGAGGGGGTCAACGAACAGCTGGTCACCGACCGCACGGCGTTCTTGAACGACGCCACGGACAGGATGACCTCGTTTTCGGACATGCCGACGATCATCATCGCCACCGTGGTGCTCATCATCGTCTTCCGGCTGGCATTCAAGCGCTGGAACGAGTCGATCTTCCTGACGCTGGCCGTCTTCTCCCAGTCGGCCATCTTCCTGCTGGCGACCGTCTTCGCCCAGCGGAAGCGTCCCCTGGTCCAGCACCTCGACCCCGCACCCCCCACCTCCAGCTTTCCCTCCGGGCACACCAGCGCCGCGGTCGCCTTCTACTGCGGCGTCGCCCTGGTGCTGACCGTCCACACCCACCGGTTCAAGATTCTCAACGTGCTGTGGTGGGCGATCGGTCTGGCGATCCCACTGGGGATCGCATACTCCCGGATGTATCGCGGCATGCACCATCTGAGCGACGTGAGCTGGGGTCTCCTGCTCGGCGCGGTCTGCATCGCGGTGGCCGCCAACGCGCTGCTGTTCCGGCCCGTGGTGAGCGAGAAGAAGGAGAAGGCCGCCACGCGGGAATCTCCGCGATCTCCGCGGCCCGTCTCCGAACGGTGATCGGGCGTCACCGCTGGTCACCCTCGTGCGAAAGCCGCGTTTTCGATCATGTGTACGCTTGGACCGGTCTAGATTCGAAGGCGCGTAAATAAGGAAATACACCCGTGCACGCAGATGACTGGAGCACGATGGACGAGTTCCGGTCATCGACCCGGGCACCCGAACAACTCAGCGACGCGGAAAAGCAGGAGACGGACGGCGGCTATCGTCGGCCCGGCTCAGCATGAGACGGTAGGAACCACCAGAATCAAGCCTCACATCCGTCACTTCAGGTAGCCCGATGATCGCCCTATGCTACGAAGTAAGATAGAAACCTCGATAGGGAGATTCAACTCTCCCATATGGGGAAGAGCAGCCAGCCGGCCGGACCCAGACGCGTTCGACGGCTACCCTCTAGGAAGGAAGCCGGTCCATGGATCGTCAGTCCGTTGTCTGCCATACCTGCACGGGCGTACTGCCCGCCACCGACTCTCGCACCTACACCATTCAGCGAGGGCGTCTCATCGTGAGCAACGGATACTGCACCTGTCCCCCCTCCGCGCAGCAGCCCGCCGCGCAGACGGCCCAGACCGCACAGCAGGCCGCACCGTCCGTGGAGTCCGGCACGCACCGGCAGCCGCAGCAGGGCGAGCAGCAGCCCGCGAACCAGGGCGTGATGGCGGGCGCCTGAGAGACACCCGGTGAGTAGTCGGGAGCTGCCGTGGGTCGGGGGGCCTGCGCGCGGCAGCTCGACCCCTCCATCGACCCGCCGACCGCGGGTCATGTCGCCGGCAGCGTGGGTTCAGCGGGTCAGCCGGACAATCCCCACGCCGCGACCACGGCGAGGCCACTCGTTCCGAGTAGGCCGATAAGCACCACGATGGCAATCACTCGACGGTTCATAATCTGGAGCTTAGCCAGACGCCTCGGACGAAGAGGTCCGACGAGACGGCTTGCTCGAACCGGCGTGTCCACGCGCCGTCGTCATGGCTCCGGCACGGTTCCCGGCCACTTGGGTGTGATCAACCGGCCCCGTTCGGCCCGGATGATGTGGATGACCGCGTTGATGAGGGCGAGGTGGGTGAATGCCTGGGGAAAGTTGCCCAGGTGGCGCCCGCTGAGAGGATCGATCTCCTCGGCGTAGAGACCGAGAGGGCTGGCGAAGGAGAGAACCTTCTCGCAGAGCCTGTGGGCGCGGGCGTACTCCCCGATCTCCGTCAGCGCCGAGACGAGCCAGAACGAGCACATCGTGAAGGTGCCCTCCTCCCCGGCCATGCCGTCGTCGGTGTCCTTCGTCCTGTAGCGCAGGACCAGATCCTCGACGGTCAGCTCGTCGGCGATGGCGAAGACGGTGTCGCGGACCCTGGGGTCGGTCGACGGCAGGAAACGCACGAGTGGGATGAGCAGGAGCGACGCGTCCAGGGCATCGGTGTCGTAGTGCTGCCTGAAGACTCCGCGCTCGCTGACGCCGTTGGCGCAGACGTCGGCGTGGATCTCGTCGGCGGCGGCCTGCCAGCGACCGGCCAGGTCCAGTTCCTGGCGGAGCCGGGCGAGCCGCGCACCCCGGTCGGCCGCCACCCAGCACATGACCTTCGATGAGGTGAAGTGCTTGGGTTCGCCGCGCACCTCCCATATGCCGCGGTCGGGATCCCGCCAGTATTTGAGGGCGGCCTCGACCTGACGCCTCAGCATCGGCCAGATTCGCTCGTCCAGGCGTTCCCTGGTCCGGGTGTGGATGTAGAAGGAGTCGAGGACGGCTCCCCAGACGTCGTTCTGGCGGTGACGGTAGGCGGCGTTGCCGATCCGGACGGGCCTGGCTCCCTCGTACCCTTCGAGATGATCGAGGATGCGCTCCTCCAGGACGCGCTCGCCGTCGACGCCGTACATGATCTGCAGCTCCTCGTCCCTCTCCGTGATGTCGGCGATGAACCAGAAGAAGTCGTCGGCCTCCCAGTCGAACCCGAGCGTGTACAGGGCCCAGAGGGCGAAGGTCGAGTCCCGGATCCAGGTGTAGCGGTAGTCCCAGTTGCGGCTTCCGCCCGGCACCTCGGGCAGGGAGGTGGTCGCCGCCGCGACGAGCGCGCCGGTCGGGGCGAAGGTCAGCCCCTTGAGCGTGAGGGCGCTGCGTTCCAGGAAGCCGCGCCAGGGATGGTCGGGGAAGTCGCCTCTGGCAAGCCAGTGCTGCCAGTGGTGGGCGGTCCACACGAGCCGGGCGTACGCGTCCTGGAAGGTGTAGGGCGGCTCGTGCGTGGTCCAGGTCAGCGCGCAGAAGCGGGTGTCTCCCTCGCGCAGCAGGGTACGCGCGGTCGCCCTGCCGCCTTCGAACCCCAGTCGCAGGTCGGTGGTGAGCATGAGCTCCAGTTCCTGCCCGTCCGCCTTCGCGAGGCCCTGGTGGTAGCCCCGCTCCGTGTAGGCCCAGCGAACCGGTCTGCGGCCGTAGTCGAACATCGGCTCGCAGTCCAGGGCGACCTGCGCCTCCCCGCTGACGCAGCGCACCGTACGCAGCAGCACGTGGGAGGCGTCGTAGTCGGTCGGCGCCCTCCTGTGGGTCTGGGAGAGCTCCTCGTCGTGATGCCAGGGGCCCATGAGCAGCAGGTCGCGGACGATGATCCAGCCGGTCGGCGTGCCCCAGCTCGTCTCCAGCACCATGGTGCCCGGGAGGTATCGGCGCGCGGCCGGGACCCTGATGTCGGCGGGACCGATCCGGAAGCCTCCGGCATCCCGATCGAGCATCGCGGCGAACACGCTGGGCGAGTCCATCCGTGGCAGGCACAGCCACTCGACGTTTCCGCTCGGCGCGACCAGGGCGCTGACCTCGCAGTCGGACAGGAAGCCGTAGTCCGCGATCGGCGGAAAGAGCGAGGAACCGGAAAAGGCGCCCACCGGTGATTCGGCTGTCATGCGACTTTTCTACCCTCGACTCCCATTTAGGCACGCTCACCGCTGATCGAATCGGCCGCGACCCCGAGAGCCCCTCTGGATAACAAATCGGTCTCGGGGGGAGCGTAGCCTGGCAGGGAGTCGCCCCTCAGGAGGTCCGCCATGCGCATGATCAAACTTCCGTTCGGGGAGGAAGTCGTGGCCCTCGGCCAGGGCACCTGGCACATGGCTGAGGATCCCTCGCGCCGGGAGGAGGAGATCACGGCGCTGCGCCTCGGGCTGGAGCTCGGCATGACGTTGATCGACACCGCCGAGATGTACGGCGGCGGCAGCGTGGAACGGCTCGTCGGCGAGGCGATCGCCGGTCTCCGTGACGAGGTCTTCCTCGTCGGCAAGGTATTGCCGCACCACGCCACGACCGAAGGCACGATCACCGCCTGCCAGGACAGCCTGCGCCGCCTCGGGACCGACTGGTTCGATCTCTACCTGCTGCACTGGCGGGGGCCCACCCCGCTGGAGGAGACGCTGGTGGCCTTCGAGAAGCTGACGGCCCGGGGCGACATCCGGAGCTGGGGCGTGAGCAACTTCGACCTCCCGGACATGGAGGAACTCGCGGCCCTCATCGGTGGGGGCGCCGTACAGACCGACCAGGTCCTCTACAACGTCACCCGGCGCGGCATCGAATACGACCTGCTGCCCTGGTGCCGCGAACACCGCATTCCGACCATGGCCTACTCGCCGATCGAGCAGGGCCGGCTGATCGGCCACCCCTCGCTCAACGCGGTGGCCGCCCGGCATCGGGCGACCACGGCCCAGGTGGCCCTCGCCTGGGTGCTGCGCGACGACGATGTCATCGCCATCCCCAAGGCCGGAAAGCCGGAGCACGTAGGGCAGAACCAGGCGGCTCTGGACATCCGCCTCACCGAGGAGGACCTCAACGAGCTGGACGCGGTTTTCTCGCCGCCACCAGGGCCACGACCCCTGGAGATGCTCTGAACCATTTCCTCGCCACCCCGTGACGTACGGGGCCCGTCAGCGCCCTCGCCGCCACCTCTCGTGCCGGGAAAAGCCATTTGATCCCTATTTCTGAGTGAACTTTTCGGACAAATCACTGTCGAGTCTGCTAGTAAGATGCCCGACCAGGTTCACGTCAGAGAGGTTCATCGTGGGGCGCGACGGCAATCAGGAACCAAAAGCAGAGAGTCCCGGCGAGCAGACGGGTCCGCTCGGGCCCGAGCCCCAGCGAGGGATCGATCACCATCCCACGGGCGACATGCTGTCGGATGAGTGGATTCAGGAAACCGCTCAGGAGCCCGTTCCGAACGTCGGCGACCGGGTGATCCTCCACCTCGACGGATCCCGGGAGATCATCAGCCCCGACGGATCGCGAAAAATCGTCCACCTTGACGAGTATCGGGATACCTCGGAGTTCAACAGGGTGGACGCGCCCACGGGCGCCCAGGACTCCGCGCAGGTCCGTAGTTTTCTCGGGTCGGGGTGGAGAGAGAATCTCGATCTCCCTGACGAGCGTCGCCACAGGGGCAAGCGCAAGAGCAGGCTGCTCCTGGCGGCCGTCGGCGGGATCGTGATCGTCGGGCTTGCGAGCGGATGGATGATGTCCTCCACGGGCACGACGCCCGGCACCTCGTGCGCGTCGGGCGCCCAGTGCACGACGGCCGAGCATCCTGAGCAGCCTTCGGAGTCGCCGGCCTCCCTGCCCGCGGAGACGACGGACCCGTCCGTCGAGCCGACCGTCACCGTCAAGCCGACGACCGTCCCCCGCGTCCGGGAGTCCCGCACCTCGGATCCCCGTCCGACGGTGACCCGGAGCAGCACTCCCCCGCCGAAGCCGAGCCCCACGCGACAGCGGGAGGAGAGCAGCTCCCTCAACCTGGACCCCGAGCCGGAGACCCCGACCAGGCCCGCGCCCTCGTCGACGCAACCGGCAAAAACGGCGAAACCGAGCGAGAGCGCCCCTCCGGCCGAGAGCTCCACGCCAACCCAGGAGCCGACCTCGGCGGGAAACCCGAGCCCCAGCGATCCCCCGAAAAAGGGCGGGCTGCTGGACTGGCTGTTCTGAGGCACTCCTCGTCGATGAAGACCGGCCCCTCCGGCAGCGGCCTGAAGACCGAGGAGGCCGGTGCGCGCGTCGGCGCTCGCCGATCGGTGAGGGTCAGCCGAGAATGCCGCGGTCGTACGCGACCGCGACGGCCGCGGCCCGGTCCTTGACCCCCAACTTGCCGTAGAGATGGGTGAGGTGGGTCTTGACGGTCGCCTCGCTGATGAACAGCACGGCGGCGATCTCACGGTTCGACGTGCCCTTGGCGACGAGCGCGAGCACCTCGCGCTCCCGGGTGCTGAGCGGCTCGTTGCCCGGCGTCCTCACGTGCGAGATCAGGCGTGAGGCGATGGCGGGTGACAGCACCGTCTTGCCCTCGGCCGCCGCCCGTACGGCCGTGAAGAGCTCGTCGCGCGGCGCGTCCTTGAGCAGGTAACCGGTGGCGCCCGCCTCGATCGCGGGGAGGGTGTCGGAGTCGGTGTCGTAGGTGGTGAGCACGAGCACTCTGCAGCGCAGGCCGCGACGGGTCAGCTCGGCGATCGCGGCGACCCCGCCGGAGCCGGGCATCCGCAGGTCCATCAGGACCACGTCGGGGTCGAGGATCTCTGCGAGCACAACCGCCTCGGCTCCGTCCGCGGCCTCGCCGAGGACCTCGAAGTCGGGGGACGCCGCGAACATGCCGCGCAGTCCGTCACGGACGACGGGATGGTCGTCGACGATCAGCAGGGTGATGGTGCGCTCAGCCATGACGCACCAACGGTACGCGAGCCGAGACGGCCGTGCCGTGTCCCGGCTCGGACTCGATGTCGACGGTCCCGGCGATGCGTTCGGCGCGGGCGCGCATGCCGCCGAGGCCGAAGCCGCGGCCGGTCTCGCGCTGGAGCGCCGCGTACGGATTGAAGCCGCCGCCGTCGTCGCGGACGTCCAGGCTCACCTCGTCGTCCATGTACGAGAGGGTGACGCCGACCCGCTTGGCGCGGGCGTGCCGACCGGCGTTGGCGAGGGCCTCCTGGGCGATACGGAGCACGGTGGCCTCGATCTCGTCGTGCAGCGGCTCGACGGTGCCGGTGACGGTGAACTCGGCCCGTACGCCCATCGAGTCCGACCACGTCTCGACGATGTTCTTCAGGGCATCGGGAAGCGTGTCGTGCTCCAGCGCACCGGGGCCGAGGTCCTGGACCGAGCGGCGGGCCTCCCCCAGGCTGTGGCGGGCGAGGGTCGCGGCGCGCTCGACGTGGTCGTGGGCCGCCCCCGGGTCGGCGCTGTCGACGGCCGCCTGTAGTTGAGTGATGATGCCGGCCAGTCCCTGCGCGATGGTGTCGTGGATCTCGGCGGCCAGGCGCCTGCGTTCGTCGTTGACGCCCGCCTCGCGGGCCTGGACGAGGAGCTGGGCGTGCAGCCCCGCGTTCTCCTCCAGGGCCTGCTCGAGACGGGAGTTGGCGAGCTCCAGCTCCGTGATGGTGGCGGCCTTGTCCTTGGCGCGCTTGGCATCCTTGAGGCTGATGTCGGCGAAGACGAAGGTGAGCGCGACGTTGAGCGCGAAGAGCGCGCCGAAGGCGACCCACTGCAGGCCCCCGGCGGGCGGCAGGCCACCGGACTGCGAGCCCGCCATGGTCACGGCGGTGGCGAACATTCCGGCGTACATCTGACGGCGCGGCAGCAGCCGGTCGGCGTCGAAATAACCGAGCACCGCGTAGACGGCGAAGAACGGGTTCAGCCAGGTGAGCGCGAAACCGAGCGCGAACCGTACGACGTAGTAGGCCCGGCCCGCCGCGTTGTGCTCGGGCCGGCCGGGACCCGTCCTGTTCCACCACAGGTGCAGGACGAGCGCGGCCACGATGAGTGACCCGGTCGCGTACTTCTCACCACGGGTCATCAGAAACAGGCCGGCGGTGGCGGCCCCGAGCAGCGTGCCGAGGCCCAGCAGGGCGTACGGGCCCCAGCGGAAGAACCGGTCTCCCCAGCTCTCGGCCGTCGTGTCACTTGCCATCCGCTCGGCTTCTCCTTGTCCTGATATGTCCCGTCACTCCCACCGGAACCAGCGTGCCGCAACAGCGATCAGAATCACAGTCCACAGTGCCGTGACCCCGAGATGGGACCAGCTGGGCCAGTCGCCCGCCGCCGCCTGGTTCAGCGCCTGCGCGGCGGCCCCGAACGGGGTGAACCCGACGATGCGCTGCAGGAGGTCCGGCATGACCTGGACCGGCGCCCAGACACCCACGGTGAACATCGCCGGGAAGAAGACGGCCATGCCGACGGCATTGGAGATCTTCGTGGTGCGTGAGAGCGCGGTGATCGTCGCTCCGAACGCGAGCGCGCCGAGCGTGGCGAGGACCAGTGCCAGCACGTAACCGAGGAGCTGCCGGGGAAGCTCCACCCCGTAGGCGAGGCGGCCCACGGCCATCGCGAGGATCGCCGAGCCCAGGGCGGCCGCGCCGTTCAGCACGATCTGCGCCGCCAGCAGGTACACGGGTCGCATCGGAGTGGTCGACATGCGGCGCAGGATGCCGCGTTCCCGGTAGCCGGTGAGGGCGGGAGGCATGGCCTGCAGTCCGGCCATGATCACGGCGAGGAGCACGACCACGGGGACGTACAGGTCGACGGTCCGGAGGCCGCCGAGCGCCGGATCGGCCGTCCGGAAGGACGGGACCAGGCCGAGGATCGTCAGCAACAGGGTCGGGAAGGCGATGACCCAGAAGAGGGCCGCGGGCTCACGGGTGAAGAGCCGGGCCTCGGACTTCAGCACGGCGGTGGATGCGGACATCTGTCAGGACTCCTGTTGGGTGAGATCTGCTGTCGCTTCTGGGCCTGTGGTGAGACCGGCCGTGGGGCCCGCGGTGAGGTCGAGGAACGCGGCGTCCAGCGTGGCGTCGGCGACGCGGAGTTCCTGAGCGGTGATCCCATGCCGCGCGAGCAGTGAGAGCACCGCGTTGACGGTCTCGTTGGTTCCGTTGATGACCAGCCGGCCGTCCTTGCGCTCCACGGTGGCGACCGCGGGCAGGGTGGCCAGATCATCGTCGCCGAGTGGCCGCGAGGGTGTGAACGAGATGACGGTCGAGTGCGCGGAGCGGCCGATGAGGCCCGCCGGGGTGTCCAGGGCGGCGACCCTGCCCGTGTTGATCACGGCGACGCGGTCGCACAGGTGCTGGGCCTCCTCCATGAAATGGGTGACCAGCAGGACGGTCACCCCGGAGTCCCGCACGTCCTCGATCAGTTTCCAGGTGTCGCGGCGGGCCCGCGGGTCCAGGCCCGTGGTGAGCTCGTCGAGCACGACGACCCTGGGGTTGCCGATGAGCGCCAGCGCGATGAACAGCCGCTGCTTCTGGCCGCCGGAGAGCTTGCCGAAGCGGGCGGTGAGCCGGTCGGTGAGATCGAGCCGCTCGGCGAGGATCCGCCAGTCGGCCGGTTTCGGGTAGAAGGCGCTGTAGAGCTCCAGCGCCTCGCGCACGGTGAGCTTCTCCTGCAGCTCACTCTCCTGCAGCTGAGCGCCGAGAATCCGGGTCACCTGCTCGTGGTCGGCGACCGGGTCGAGACCGGCCACCCGGACCGTGCCGGCGTCGGGCACGCGCAGTCCCTCGACGCACTCCACGGTTGTCGTCTTGCCCGCGCCGTTCGGGCCGAGGATCCCGAAGATCTCGCCCTCCTCCACGGAGAAGGACACTCCGTCCACGACGGGTCTGCCCCCGTAGGCCTTGCGCAGCCCGCTGACTTCGATAATCGCCATACCTTGAGAATCCCGGTGAACAGCTGTCCGGCACATCGCCCATCGCGCTCGGAACCGTCTCAACCGATCGGTTGAGACGTACCGACGGAGGTGCACCTATGAACCTGCTCCGCGACGAGTTGCACGGGATCGCCGACGAGGTTCCCCCGGTCGATCTGGCCGAACGTGCCATCAGGGGTGCGAGGCGCAGGCGCGCGGGCACGATGGCACTGACGGTCGCCACCGCCGTGGCCGTGGTGACGGGCGGCACGACCGTCCTGGTCAACGGCGCCCCGCACGCCGAAAGGCCCGTCGTGTTCACGACTGTCCCCGAGACCGTTCCCGCTGTCCCCGAAACCGTTCCCCCGCTGCCGAAGAAGGGCGTCGGCCCGCTGATCCGCGCCTACTCCGCTCCGTGCCGATTTCCGACCGACACTTCCAAGGCATGCGACGGCGGCCGGTGGCGGGTGTCCACCGCCTCCGGTGCGACCTACGAACTCACCGAGGCCATGGGCCTCGCGCTCGCGGACTCCAAGCGCGTGATCGGTCCGGTGACGATCACGCAGGACGGCCGGCGGATCGCCTACTACAGCGAGAAGCAGCGGGCCATCGAGGTGCGCGACCTCGCGAGCGGCCGGATCTGGAAGGCGCCGTTCAAAATCGGAGAGAGCGACCTCGACGGCGGTCACGTCCTACGCCTGTCCCCCGACGGCCTGCACCTGATCCACGCGCGCTGGGGCAACGGGTCCACGTGGTCCAGCGTCCTGGTCGACATGGAGACGGGCAGGACGACCACCCTGGGTGCCGACTGGTTTCCCCTGAGCGTCGGCGACGGCGGCAGTCCGGTCACGCTGACGAAGTGGCGTGGCAAGACCACCCAAATCTGGGTTCTGGGCAACAAGCCGATCACCATCAAGAGTTCCACGCGCCAGTTCAGCGCCCTCGGCCCGGACGGGCGCACCCTTGTCAGGCTCGGCGCCGCCTCCGGGCGGACCACGGGCCCGTTCTCCCGGGAGATCATCGTGCTTGACGCCGTCGGCGGCGGCGAAAGGCCGCCGGTGCCGGTCGAGGACATCCCGGAGGAGCAGGTCATCCGCGACCTGGGTGCCTGGGTGAGCGACACGGAGGTGACCGTGCGCACCGTACCCGGATCATCCAAGCTGGGCGACCGCGTCACGCCGAAGCTCTACGCGGTGAACGTCCACACCGGCAGGGCCAGGGAGCTGAGGAAGACCGGCTCTCATGACCTCTCCGTCCTACCGGGAATGCTCTAGCAGACCGAACGGAAGGGGACCATCGCCGGGGCGGCGATGGTCCCCGTTCCTGTGGAAGCTCAGGATTAAGACTGCCGGGTGAGCCGGAACGACTGCGCGGCGGTGTTGTCGCAGGTGCGCTGCACCAGCTGGACGCTGTCGGCCGTCGAGGCGTTCGGCACGCTGATGCACTTGGCGCTGAGTCGGCTGACGAAGTGGTAGTTGCCGCCGCCCTCGGAGACCGCCTGCCACTGCTGGTTGTTGCCGCCGCCGTACGTCCACTGCTGGAGGGGAGCGCCGTCGGCCAGGGAGACGTTGGTCACGTCGATAGACTGGGCGCCGTTGTTGCGGTTGTTGATCCGCGCGAAGCCGCCACTGGTCGGCTGGACCTGGAACTGCTGCGCGAGGGTGCCGTTGCAGGCGTACTGCTGAATCGCGGCGCCGCTGGTCGTGGCCGCCGCGCGAACGTCCACGCACTTGCCGCTTCCGCTGTTGACGAGGGTGTACCAAGCGGTCGGCGAGATGGGGTCCGTGGGGTCGGGAGTGGGGGTGGGCGTCGGGGTGGGAGTGGTGCTCACTCCGCCCAGCCACTTCAGGCCGTCGATGACAAACCGGTTCTGCACCTCGCTGGAGAAGGTGGACGACAGTCCGGTGTTGGTGCTGTAGTTCATGTCGTTGTGGCCGAAGTTCGCGTAGAGCATCTTGTAGTTCTTGTTGGTCCACATGATCGGGTAGTAGCCACTACGCCAGGACTGGTTGGGGTCCGTTCCGACGGGGAAGCTCGACGGGTCGATGGACCCGAGGATCTTGATGTTCGGGTTGTTCCTCAGGTCGTTGTTCCAGCTGTACCACTCGCTGATCGAGGAGGTGAAGGTGGCGGGAAGCCGCGCGGTGGAGGGGTGGGTTCCGCCCTCCGTGCGCAGGGTGACCGAGGTGGGACCCCAGGTGTTGGACTTGAACGCCCCGGTGCCCAGGAACTCGTTGTGGTACCAGGACCAGCTCTGGGGGTCGGTGTTGAACGCGGAGACGTGGAATCCCATCCACCCTCCGCCGTTGCGCACGTACTGCTCGAACGCCGATCGCTGGGCGGCGTTCTGGGGCAGGTCGTCCAGGAAGAGCACCACCTGATACTGCTGGAGGTTACTGGCGTTCAGCAGGCTCCAGTTGTTGGTCGAGGTGTAGGAGAAGTTGTTCTGCGCGGCGGCCTGTGGGAACCACTTGTTGGCGTCCTGCACGAAGTTGATGTGGGCCGCGTCCCAGGTGCCGCTGTAGAAGGCGAGCACCTTGAAGCTCGGGGCGGCCGCCGCCTGGGCGGCATTGTGGGCCGGGATGGCCGTGAGGCCTATCGCGACGGCGAACAGGGCGATCAACCGCATCCATGTCCGCATTGTGCCCACCATGTTGTCCCTGGTCATGTAGGTAGCCCTCTATCTCGTGATGGACGACATCACCGCATGACAGCGGAACCCGTCCTGCCTACGGGCATGACGACAACCGGGCCTGCCGGCATTTCGGTAAGCCACATGGGCGATTCTTGTCGGGCTTAATTCAAGTTCTGTTAAATCTAATTGTCAAGTTTCTTTCATAAATCGAGGAGAGGTCAACCGCTACGGACGCGGTGAAGGCGGGCGAGGTCTATCGCATCACGCGCAACGGCATCGAGGTCGCCGAACGACGGCCCCCGTCCCACGGGTGCCTGACCGCGGAGGACCTGACCGCCCGGCATCGCCGGCTACCGCGCGTGGACCACGAGCTCATGCGTCAGGAGTCCGATGAGCCCTTTGATGCGAAAAAACACATATTTGGGCGATTGCCCCTCTTGTACCAGTACGGCAGGGTATCGATAAGTTGCATTCCATGAACATCGCTATTACCAATGGATTTGTCGTCCCCGTTGACGGCGAGACGATCGACGGCGGCACCGTCCTGATCCAGGACGGCAAGATCGTGGCGGTCGCCCCCGACGCCGAGGTCACGGTGCCCGCGGGCGTCACGACGATCGACGCGGGCGGCTCGTGGGTGCTGCCCGGTTTTGTCGAGGCACACGGTCACCTCGGCGTCCACGAGGAGGCCGAGGGCTGGGCCGGCCAGGACACCAACGAGATGACCGACCCCAACGGCGCCCGGCTGCGCGCCCTCGACGCGATCAACCCGGCCGACGTGGGCTTCGCCGACGCCCTGTCCGGCGGCGTCACCACCGCCGTCATCAAGCCCGGTTCGGGCAACCCCATCGGCGGGCAGACGGTCGCCGTCAAGTGCTGGGGCCGTACGGTCGACGACATGCTGCTCCGCGAGCCGGTGAGCGTGAAGAGCGCGCTGGGCGAGAACCCCAAGCGTGTCTACGGCGACCAGAAGAAGCTGCCCTCCACCCGGCAGGGCGTGGCCGCGGTGATCCGCGACGCGTTCGTCAAGGCACAGGACTACAAGGCCAAGCGGGAGCACGCCCAGGGCGAGGGCAAGCCGTTCGACCGCGACAACACGCTGGAGATCCTCGTCCGGGTGCTCGACGGCGAGCTGCCGTGGTGCCAGCACACGCACAGGGCCGACGACATCGCCACGGCCCTGCGGCTGGCCGACGAGTTCGGCTACCGTCTGGTGCTCAACCACGGCACCGAGGGACACCTGCTCGCCGACGTGCTCGCGGAGAAGAACATTCCGGTGATCATCGGCCCGCTGCTCACCAGCAGGTCGAAGGTGGAGCTGCGTCAGCGGTCGCTGCGCAACCCCGGCATCCTGGCCCGCGCCGGCGTCGAACTGGCGATCACCACCGACCACCCGGTCGTGCCGATCCACTTCCTCGTGCACCAGGCGACCCTGGCGATCAAGGAGGGCCTGGACCCCACGGTCGCGCTGCGCTCGATCACGCTGAACCCGGCCAAGATCATGGGCCTGGACGACCGGGTCGGGTCATTGAAGCCGGGACTGGACGGCGATGTCGTCATCTGGTCGGGCGACCCGCTCGACATCATGAGCCGCGCGCTCCGGGTGTTCATCGAGGGCCGCGAGGTCTACAGCTTCTCGGCGGACAAGGGTGAGGGCGAGGTCGCCGACCCCTACTACCGCGAGGCCTGATCCTCAAGCGTGCGAGGGGAGCCGTCCCGAGGGCGGCTCCCCTCCGCGTTTCAGGACTCCGCGTTCGCGAGGACGGCTCCCCTCCGTTTCGGGACTCCGCGTTTCGCGACGGGCCTGATCATGCGCCCCCGAACATCACCCCGGCACGGGGAGACCCGGCTCGCTGCTTCACCATGGACCTGACGTGCGCCGGAACATCACCGGGCACGGCGAGGCCCGGTTCGCTGCTTCACCGTGGGCCCGACGCACGCCGGAACATCACCGGGCGCGGGGGCCCGCACCATGGGCCTGACGTGCGGCCCGAGCATCCCCGGGCAGGGGATACCGGCCCGCTCTCCCCCACCTCGCGACCGACCCCGGTCTCAGACTGGACATCGAATCACATACCCTCCATAAGGTTGCCCGAGGCAATTATATATAGTTGCCTTAGGCAACCATGTGGAGGCGGTCATGTCACCGAAGGACGTCCCGTATCTCCCCCGCACGGCTCAGACAGTGAAAGGACTTCGATGACAACCGCAGTACCGGCCGAGGCGCGGGAGGCGGCACCTGATTCGGCTGCCCCGATGACGCATCGGCAGATCTTGGAAGCGCTGTCGGGACTGCTCCTCGGCCTGTTCGTGGCGATCCTGTCGTCGACCGTCGTGTCGAACGCACTGCCCACGATCATTTCCGACCTGCACGCGGGCGAGACCACCTACACCTGGGTCATCACCTCGACACTGCTCGCGACCACCGTCTCCACCCCCATCTGGGGCAAGCTCGCCGACCTGATGAGCAAGAAGCTCCTGGTCCAACTCGGCCTGATCATCTTCGTGATCGGCTCGGCGATCGCCGGCCTCTCCCAGAATCCCGCGATGCTCATCACGGCCCGGGTCATCCAGGGCCTCGGCGCCGGCGGTCTCACCGCCCTGGTCCAGGTCATCATGGCCGCGATGATCTCGCCGCGTGAGCGGGGCCGCTACGCGGGCTATCTCGGTGCGGTCTTCGCCCTCGCCACCGTCGCCGGGCCGCTGATCGGCGGCGTCATCGTGGACACCTCGTGGCTCGGCTGGCGGTGGTGCTTCTACGTCGGCGTGCCCTTCGCCATCCTGGCGCTGATCGTCCTGCAGAGGACGCTCAAGATCCCGGTGCTCAAGCGCAAGGTCAAGATCGACTGGGCCGGGGCCCTGCTGATCGTCGCCTCGGTGTCGTTGCTTCTGATCTGGGTCTCCTTCGCCGGCACCAAGTACGACTGGCTGTCGTGGCAGACCGGGGCGATGGTCGGCGGCGCGATCGTGCTGGCCCTGCTTTTCATCCTCGCGGAGATGAAGGCCAGCGAGCCCATCATCCCGTTGTGGCTGTTCCGTAACAGGGCGATCAGCCTGGCCGTGGTGTCCAGCCTCATGGTCGGTGTCGGACTGTTCGGCGCCACGACGTTCCTCAGCCAGTACTTCCAGCTGGCTCGTGGGGAGACGCCCACGAAGGCCGGGCTCATGACCCTGCCGTTGATCGCCGGCCTGGCGCTGTCGTCGACGATCACGGGACAGATCATCACCCGGACGGGCCGATGGAAGATCTTCCTGATCAGCGGCGCTGTCCTGCTCACCGCCGGCCTGGGACTTTTGGGCGGCACGCTGGCGTATGACAGCCCGTACTGGCTCCTGGCGATCTACATGTTCGCCATGGGCGCAGGCGTCGGCATGACCATGCAGAACCTCGTCCTGTCCGTCCAGAACCAGGTGAAGATAAGCGAGCTGGGCGTGGCCAGCTCGTCGGTCGCGTTCTTCCGCACGCTCGGCGGTGCGATCGGCGTCTCGGCACTGGGTGCCGTCCTGGGCAACCGGATCATGCAGTACACGGAGGACGGCCTGGCCAGGCTGGGCATCCACAACTCCGTGAGCGACGGCTCCATCCCCGTGATCTCCGCGCTCCCCGCCCCGGTGCGCGCGGTCGTCCAGAGCGCGTACGGCGACGGCGTCGGAGACGTGTTCCTGTACGCCGCCCCCACGGCGCTTCTGGCCCTGATCGCCATCCTCTTCATCAAGGAGGTTCCGCTGCGGACCTCCGACAGCGCGCCGCTTCCCGTCGAGGCGGACGTGCCCTCGACCAACGGCGTGATCTCCGGGCGCCACGCCAACCGCAACCCGCAGGAGCTCCTCCCCGTGGGCGCAGACCGCCAGAACAGCTTCAACGGCTTCGCCGCCGCCCAGACGCCGGCCCAGGGCCTGCCGTTCCAGAGCCCGTCATCCCAAGGTCTGCCGACCCAGGAGACGGCGTACGCGACGGAGTCGCAGTACGGCGGCAGCGGGATCCGCGGCTTCATCCGCGGCGACAACGGAACGCCGGTGGGCCACGCCACCCTCACCCTGATCGACGTACGGGGCCACCAGATCGGTCGTGCGGTCGCGCAGGCCGACGGCTCATACAGCCTGCGGACCCCCGGCAGCGGCACGTACGTCCTGATCGCCTCCGCCGGCGAGCACGACCCTCAGGTCGCGACCCTGGTCGTCGGCGACAAGCCGCTGGAGTTCGACCTGATGCTCACGGGCTCGGGCAAGCTCACCGGCACCGTACGCGACGCGGAAGGCACGCCGGTGGCACAGGCGATGGTCATCGTGACGGACGTGCGCGGAGAGGTGGTCACCACGGGCGTGACCGGCGCGGACGGCGTCTTCGCCTTCGGCGGGGTCGTCGCGGGGACCTACACCCTCGCGGTCAGCGCCGGGGCGCACCGCCCGGTGGCGGTGCCGGTCGAGGTCGGAACCGGCCAGACCAGGCAGGACATCGAGCTGCTGCCCGGCGCCCGGGTCCGCGGCACGATCCGTGTCAAGAACGGAGACGGCCCGCTCGCCGACGCCCGGGTCACGCTGCTCGACGCGGCGGGCAACGTCATCGGCACGGCGACGACCGGCGAGGACGGGGAGTACGCCTTCGCCGACCTCACGGGCGGTCAGTACACCGTCATCGCCACCGGGTACCCGCCCGTGGCGAGCACTCTCAACCTGACCGGGCAGGGTGACGACGGGCACGACCTCTGGCTCGGCCATCCGGAATGACCTCGGGTACGCCGGGCCGCGTCCACGGAAGGGACCGGCCCGGCGGGTCCGGCAACCGGAAACCCGGCACCGCGACCCGACGGCGAGGCGCCCGACATCCCGGGCGCAGTCACCCAGTAAGCGAGTGAAAGCAGGATCACCATGTACACCAGCCCTCAGGCCACGGAAAGCGCCCCCTCGGAGCGGCGCGGCCTGCATGCCCTGGTGCGAACCAAAGACGGCTGGGCGGTACAGCACGCGATCATCACCGTGACCGACGGGTACGGCAACCAGGTCGTGCGGGCCGAGGCGGACGCCGAGGGCGCGGTGATGACCGCTCCGCTGGCGCCCGGCGTCTACACCGTCGTCGTCACCGCGGTCGGCTACTCACCCATCGCCTCGACGGCGATCGCGACCACGTCCGGCACCGCCGAGCTGGGCGTCCTCGTGCTCGCCCGGCAGGGCGGTGTGGAACTGCCGCCGCCCGGCGTGTGGACCATCGATCCCGCTCATTCGAAGGTGGCCGCGACCGCGCAGCACCTCGGGCTGTCCAGCGTGCAGGGAAGGTTCACCG
>NZ_FZOD01000056.1 GCF_900188345.1 Streptosporangium subroseum
GTAGTTGGAGCGCTCGCCGCGGGACTCGCCGCGGCCGAAGTCGGAGGAGCCGGAGAACCAGTGCTTGGTGTACTGGGCCTGGGCGACCGAAGCGGTGCTGGCGGTGGTGGCGGTGGCGGCCTGGGCGGGGGCGGCGGCGATGCCGGCCGCGAGTGCGCCGGCCAGGGCGGTGCCGACCAGGACGCTGCGAAGCTTGCTCATGAGGGGACTTCCTTTGGGGTGAGGACGCTCGGGGTGAGCGTGTGGTGCCTGGTGTCCGGGGAGCTTTTTGATGGCCGCTCGTTCCGGACAGCACTGACATTAGGCAGGCGCAACGTCCCGTTCTGCGTACAAACGCACACTCAGCGCCGAGCGTGCACTACGACACACACGCGACCTTTCCGGAACGATGCCGCCGCGCTGATGCTCCCGCCGGGAGCCGTGTCGGCCGATACCGGGTCAGAAATACTTGACACGACATATATGTCGTGTAATCTATTTTTCATGAGGAACGAGACGACAGGTGCGACGAGCACGATCAAGCAGGTGTCGGTGGTCAGCACCGGGAGCGTGTCGATCCATCCCGAGCACGTGGGCCCCACCCGCAAGTCGATGTACTGGTGGCTGCTCACCTCGCGCAGGTGGACCGCTCCGTTGCCGATCAACGTCTATGTGATCGAGCGCGGCGATGGGCTGGTGCTGTTCGACACCGGTCAGGATCGCGCGTCGGTGACCGACCCCGGCTACTTCCCCGGCGGTCTCAACGGCCTGGTGTACGACAGGCTGGCACGCTTCGAGATCGGCCCCGCCGAAACTCTCACGAACGGGCTGGCCGCCATCGGCTACGACATCGCCGACGTGCACACGGCGGTGCTCTCCCACCTGCACCAGGACCACATCGGGGGGCTGCGCGAGCTCACCCATGCCGAGATCGTGGTCAGCGGTGAGGAATGGCGATCCTTCAGAAAGCCCCTGCCGGAGCCGCGTGGGTTCCTGCCGTCCCACATCGACCTCCCCGGGCTGCGCTGGCGACATGTCGACCCCGGCCCCATCGACGACCCCGGGCTCGCGCCCTTCACGACCGGCCACGACCTGTTCGGCGACGGCGGTCTTGTCCTGCTGCCCACCCCCGGCCACACTCCCGGGTCGCTGTCGCTGCTGGTCCGGAGCGCCGGACATCCGCCGCTGCTCATGGTCGGCGATGTGACGTACGACGATCATCGGCTGCGGGAAGGTCTGGTCCCGGGAGTCGGGGAGAGGCGGCAACTGGACGACACCACCAAGGCGATCAACACACTGCGGGAGCAGAACCCGGGGCTGGTGATACTGCCGGCGCACGATCCCGGAGCGGCCGCACGCCTGGCCGCCGTGAGCGGGGCCTTCACCGGGAAACGGGAGGCGCGTTCGTATGCGACCGGCTGAAGAACTCCGGTACCTGATCCTGGCCGCCCAGCGAGAGGGCAACCGGCTGCTCGGCCAAGCCCTGCGGCCGCTCGGCATCACCTCCTCCCAGGCCGAAGTGATCCGCATCCTGCAGGATCGCGGGTCGCTCACCCTCAACGGTCTCGGTGACCTGCTGGTCTGCGAGAGCGGCAACAGCCCCAGCCGTCTGGTCGATCGGCTCGCGTCCGCGGGTCTCGTCAACCGCCAGGTGCCGGCACATGACCGCCGCCACATCGAGCTGTCCCTCACGGAGGAGGGGCTGCGCCTCGCCAGGCAGATCATCGAGATCGAAGAGGATCTCTACCGGTCCATCGATGCCGCGTCCGAAGGCCACGACCTCGATGAGATCACCGGATTTCTCCGGGCCTTCGTCACCGGCCTGCCGGCCGGCCAGGCGCTGGCCCGTCGCATCGTCACCGAACAGGGAGTTTCCCCATGACCATCCAGAGAGCGAACCGGCTCCCGAACAACCCGACTCCCGCACGGCCCGGCTCCCGAACGGCCCGGCTTCTGATCGGTTCGGCTCCCGAGCGACCTGGCTCCCGAACGGCCTGGCCCCTGACCGGTTCGGCTTCTGACCGGTTCGGCTTCTGAGCGATCCGGCTTCTGATCGGCCCGGCCCCGATCGGTTCGGCTCCTGAGCGATCCGGCCTCTGAGCGCGTCGCCGGCCCGCGCCCGGCACGTGGGCGAGGGGTCCCGACCCGTCGTTTCCTGTCCCGTCGGCTCCGGTGTCCTGTGGCCGGCGGGACAGGCGTCATGTGTCCTAGCCGTCCGTAGCGCGGACGATCCGGTAGCCGAGTTCGGCGAGTTGCCGGGTCATGTGGTCGGCGTACCACTGCGGCCACTCCTCGTCGCGCCGGCCGCCGAGGTCTTCCTTCTCGTGGAGGTCGTGCGCGGCAGCTGCCTGGTTGAGGAGATCGAGGATGATCTCGGTCGTGTCGATGGGCTTCATTCAGCTCTCCTCTCCGTGCTGTGTTCAGCGGCCGGGGGCGCGGGTGACGATCTCCTGGAGGGTCCACTCGTTGCCGTCGGGGTCGGTGAACGAGGCGAAGGAGCCGTAGTCGGCGCGGTCGGGGTGAGGCCCGGCGACGCGGTTCTCCGTACCGGCGTGGTGGAAGACGCCGTCGGCGTCGTGCCAGACCTCGCTGACGTCGGCGCCGCGGGCGAGCAGCTCGGCGCGGGCGGCCTCGATGTCGGTGACGATCAGGTGCATGCCCTGCGCCGATCCGGGGGCGGCGGCGGAGACGCCGTTCCCGAAGATGATCGACGCCTCCGACCCGGGTGGGGTGACCTGAACGACCCGGAAGCTGTCGCCGACCGGGAAGTCGGCGTCCGGGCGGAAACCGAGCTTCTCGTAGAAGGCCTTGGCGCGGTCGACGTCGGAGACGGGAATGACCAGGACTTCGAGCTTCAGATCCATGATGCTGTTCTCCTCGATGTGGTGATCGGGGGGAATGCGGTCAGTGGCGGACCATGGTGGATCTATCGTCTCAGCCGACGGTGCGAGAGGAGCCTTCGGATCGGTGGTTCCGGTGAGTCCCCCTTGATCCGATGACGGAACCCCCGCCGCGTCCGGGAGACGCGGCGGGGGTTCCAGGACTCACTTGATCTCGTAGGCCCTGATGACGGTCTCGGTGAAGGCGTTGCCGCCGGTGTCGGCGGCCTTCACGCGCAACGAGGCGAACTTGCCGCGCGTGCCGGCCGGATGCCGGGTCTCGGCGGACCAGTCGCCCTTGCCCGACGGGTGTACCTGCGTGGACAGCCAGGTGCGGCCGTCGTCGTAGGAGATCTCCATGGTGAGCGTGGTCACCTTCAGGTCGGGTGAGCCGTCCTGGCGCTGAAGGTGCAGCGGTATGCGCATGTGGCCCGTGGAGGCACGGTTGCGGTCATCCAGCTCCGGGCTGATCTTGACGGCCATCAGGGGCAGCACCTGCCGCTTGCCCGGAGCGGGCGTCTTCGATCTGAACCGCCACTCGGCGCTGACCTTCGTGGAAACCTTGGTCATGACCGGGCTGCGGTCGGAGGTCATGGTGAGCCGGTACTGGCTCTCCTTCTTGTCGACGGGCACCTCGACGTTGCCGAGCAGGTAGTCGGCCGCGTAGATCTCCTTGCCGTCGCGGTAGAGCTTGGCCTGCGAGGTGAGATAGTCGCCGATGGAGAAGCGTTCGAGCGTGCTGTCCTCGAACAGCCCGGAGGCGAACTGCAGCAGGTTCTCCTCGCGCCAGGAGAGGTCGCCGCCCGGGGTGAGCCCGGCCGCGAAGACGCCGGTGTTCCAGCGTTCGGAGGTCTTCTGGCCGGCGCGGTAGACGATGGTCTTGTCGTTCCTGTGGAAGAAGAACTGGTCGATGTTGTCCCAGGCGTCCGCCTTGTACTGGATGAAGGACGGGTACCAGCCGGTGTCACCGGGCGTGTAGTACTCGGTCCGGTGGAACGGGAGCGAGAACTGGGACACGCCGCCGTACGGCATCCACGCCAGCTCCGTCCCGTACAGCGCGGGCAGGGCGAAGTGCTCGCCCTGCTTGCCGTCCTGCTGGGTGCCGTACGTGGAGGTGACCTCGGCGAGGTCGCGGCGGCGCGGGCGGTAGCCGGGGTCGGCGGGGATGCGCGGCTCGGCCTTCATCAGGTGGTAGAAGTACGGGCTGTCGTCGTAGGTGCCGTCGCCCTTCGGCTTGGCCCACTGCGTCCAGCGGTAGAAGGCGAACTTCTTGCTCGCCGTGCGGGTCGTGGGGATGGCCTTGACGCCTTCGACGCGGTCCGCGCCCCACATGCCGCCCAGGTCGACGTCCACGCCGAAGGGCTGCTTGCCGTCGACGAGCTGGAGCATGCCGAGCAGGCCGACGGCCAGCCGGGCCGTCGGCTCCTCCGTGCGCACGTCCACCGGCTTGGCCTTACGGGCGTCGGCGGCGAAGGTGCGGTCGGCGTTGAGGGTGAACTCCGGGTCCGCGGCCATCACCACGGTGCCGTCCTGGTCGGCCAGGAGGGTGACGACCGTGTAGCGGCGGCCCCTCTCCAGCCGGAGGTCCAGCGAGCCGCCGGAGATGTCGTAGTTGACCTGCTCCTCGGTATCGAGGTCGATCACTCCGGCGAAGGCGTTCTGAGCGGGCTTCCCGTCCGAGCCGGTGAAGGTCAGCCTGAGCCCGCGCTTCTCCGGCTCGACCTGCATGCCGATGCCGGTGCGTACGGAGACCTTGGTGCCCGTGGCGATGACCGTGCCGCTGTACATGCCGATCGCGTTCGGCTCGGCGGTCACCTTGACCTGCGCGGTGCCGTGCGCGGGCACCTCCACCGTGGTGGCGCCGAGCTTGAACGGAGTCACCGTCTCACCCCGGCCGTCCTTGGCCGTCACGCTCAGGTCCAGCCGGACGGCGGCGTCACCGTCGTTGCGGTAGGTGAGCGTGCGATCGAGGGGCGTGGGATGGGGCAGCTCGACGTATCCCATGCTCAGCGAGGCGGGCTCGGTCGTGACCTGCTGGGTGACGGCGCGGGCGACGTCCACGCGGCCGGAGCCCTGGACGTAGGCGCCCAGCTCGTAGCCGGGCGCGGTGGAGGCCATCAGCGCCGCCTTGATCTGGGCGGCCTTCCAGTCGGGGTGCAGGCCGGCGACGATCGCCGCCGCTCCCGTCACGTGCGGGGTGGCCATGGACGTGCCGCTCATCGCCGTGTAGGAGTCGTCCACCGGGAAACCGGCGGAGGTGCCCGCGGCCCTGGCCGCGACGATGTCCACGCCCGGCGCGATCAGGTCGGGCTTGACCGCGGCGTCGCCGACGCGCGGGCCGGTGCTGCTGAACCCGGCGACCGTGTCGTCGTCGCGGTAGGAGGCGCCGACCGACAGCGCGCGGTCGGCGCTGCTCGGCGAGCCGAGCGCCTGGGGGCCGTCGTTGCCCGACGCGATGACGAACAGCGTGCCGTACTTCTCCGACAGCGTGTTGACGGCCTGCTCCAGCGGGTCGTCGCCGGGGATGTCGGGGCCGCCGAGGCTGAGGTTGGCGACGCGGGCGCCGTTCTCCGCCGCCCAGGTCATGCCCTCGATGATCGCCGAGTCCGGGCAGTTTCCGCTCTGCTCGCAGACCTTGCCGATCAGTAGCCTCGCCCCGGGGGCGACGCCCTTGTTCTTGCCGCCCGAGGCGGCGCCGGATCCGGCGATGGTGGAGGTGACATGGGTGCCGTGGCCGTTGAGGTCGCGGACGTCGGGCTCGGAGGTGAAGTTCTCGGTCTTGGCGACCAGGCCCTGCAGGTCGGGGTGGCCGGGGTCGTAGCCGCTGTCGAGCACCGCGACGGGGACGTCCTTGCCGGTGTAACCGGCCGCCCATGCCTGGGGGGCGCCGATGTGCGGGACGCTGACGTCGAGGGAGAGCTTGGCCTTGCCGTCCAGCCAGATCTTCTCGGGCCCGGCCGCCGCTCTGGCGACCTGCCCCGTCAGGGACTTCCAGAGTGTGCCCGCGTCGGCGTGGGGCTCGCTCCGGGCGATGCCGTTGATCGCGGGCAGCGGGCGCCCGCCCGCGACGCGCAACGTGGCGGCGTCGGTCTGGCCGGGGTACGTCACGATCAGCGGGAGCGCCTGGCTGGCGGCGTCGTCGTAGCCGAACGCGGCGAGCTGGGTGACGTTGAACAGCCGGGGGTCCAGCTTGCCCGCGGCCAGGAGCGGCATCGCGTCCACGGGGACGATGCTGAGCCCTTCCGTGGCCCGGCGATGTATGAAGTTGATCTTCTCCCTGCCGGGGCCGGGCTTGATGTCGAGCTGGTCCTGCTTGGTGGGGAGCGGGCGAAGGGTGACCTTGTCCCCGGTGATGAGGGTGATCGTCTTGGGTGGTCCGGCCTTCGCGGTGGCCTGCCCGTCCTGGGTGGGGGCCGGGGCCGTGGGGGTGGGGATGGGCGTCGCCTGGGCGGGTGTGGCGGCCGCTACCAGGGCCGCTATCACAATGCCGATAAGGGGGGTTCTCTGAAGCACATCCCGATTTCTAACGGTATGTGAATTTTGGTGACAAGGTGGTTCGTGTGGCCTATTGCGGCAACTGCCGAAAGTGGCCAGGATCCTAGGCATGCTTGATGACGGTCCCGCGCTGGAAGTGGTGGGGATCAGCGCGTTCGACGAGCGGATCTACCGTGAGGTGCTGGCCTGCCCCGGCATCGCGGTGCAGGAGCTCGTCATGAGGAGCGGGGAGAGCTCGGGGCGCATCCAGACGTCGCTGAGCAGGCTCCGTACCAAGGGCCTGGTCAGCCGTCTGTGGGGACGGTCGCCCCGCTGGACGGCGACGAATCCGGGGACCGCCATCCGCTCGCTGGTGCGCGGCCTGCAGAGTGACCTGGACCGGCTCACCGACACGGCCGACCAGCTGGAGGCGGCCTTCCGCACCGTCGGCCAGGACCTGAAGGAGGGGGGGCAGTTCGAGGTCCTGGCGGGGCCCGAGGAACAGGCCCGATGGTACGTCCGGCTGCAGCAGGAGGCGAAGGAGGAGGTGCTGACCTTCGACCGGCCTCCGTACGTGCTGGACTATCACAACCCGGTGCAGACCGGCCTGCTCCGCAAGGGCGTCCGCTACCGGACCATCTACGTGCCGGAGGCGTTCGATCACGCGGGGGCGCTCGACGAGGTGGGCAGCCTGGTCAAGGCGGGCGAGGAGGCTCGGGTCCTGCCCGCGCTGCCGTTCAAGATGGCCATCGTCGACCGGTGGCTGGCGGTCATGCCGCTGGACATGGACCCGCCGCTGACGCGCGGCGTGCTGATCAAGGGGTCCACCATGGTGGTGGCCCTGGTCGAGCTGTTCGAGCGCCTGTGGCAGGAGGCGCTTCCGATGTGGCCGCCCGCGCCCGGTGACGGCGCGCCGGAACCGGCCGGCGACCCCGGCCGGGGCGAGGAACAGAAGTGGGCCGAACTCAGCCCGGAGCATCGACGGCTCCTCGCGATGCTCTCGGCCGGGCTCAAGGACGACGCCATCGCCCGCCAGTTCGGCACCAGCCCGCGCAGCCTCCGCCGCCGGTTGCGCGGCCTCCTGGACGAACTGAACGCCGAGACCCGCTTCCAGGCGGGCGCCCAGGCCAGCCGCCGAGGCCTCGTCTGACCTTCCCACGAGACGGTGACACCCCGCCGTACGAATGTACGGCGGGGTGTACGGGTCCAGCGTGCGGTGGGCGACGCGTTCCCGTAATCCTCTCTGTCAGGAACGGGTCCACTTCTGGTTGGATGCGCCGGTGCAGTCCCAGAGCTGGAGTTGCGCGCCGTTGGCGGTGTTGCGGCCAACGATGTCCACGCATCGGTTGGCGGCCGTGTTGACGAGGTCGCCTGCCGAGGTGAGCGTGAAGCGCTGGGCGCCGGTGCCGTTGCACGTGTAGAGCTGGATCGGTGTGCCGTTGGCCGTGCCGGCCGCCGCGGCGTCCATGCACTTGCCCATCGCGCGGACCGTGCCGTCGCTGTTGACGGACCATTGCTGGGCGGCGCTGCCGTTGCAGTCGTACATCTGCAGCCGGGCGGCGTCCGCGGGGTTGGCGGCGGGGATGTCGACGCAGCGACCGCTCAGGCTGGACCTCAGGGCGTTGCCGGTCCCGGGTCCGTCGTTGGTCCAGGCGGAGACGCGGACGTAGTCGATCAGCATCGTCTGCGGGAACGTGGTGCTGGAGTTCGGGTTGCCCGGCCAGTTACCGCCGACCGCCACGTTCAGGATCATGAAGAACGGGTGGTCGTAAACCCACTGGTTGCCGCGGATGTTGGCCGGCGTGACGCGGAAGTACTCCGAGCCGTCCAGGTACCAGACGATGAGGTTGGGAGACCAGTCGACCGAGTACGTGTGGAAGGCGTCGCCAAGCGGCGCGCCGATCGTGCGACCACCGCCGATGCCGCTGCCGCCGGAGTAGCCGGGACCGTGCACGGTGCCGTGGACGGTGTTCGGTTCGTAGCCGACGTTCTCCATGATGTCGATCTCGCCGGTGGTCGGCCAGTTGCCGCCGCCCAGCATCCAGAACGCCGGCCAGATGCCCTGACCTTTGGGGATCTTGATGCTGGCCTCGAAGCGGCCGTACGCCTGGCTGAACTTGTCGGCGGTCAGGATGCGGCCGGAGGTGTACTGGCAGGCGCCGTAGTGGCATTGGAGATTGGACGGGTTTTCCCGGCGGGCGGTGATGGCGAGGTGGCCCTGCCCGTCGTGGGACACGTTGCGGGTCGAGTTGGTGTAGTACTGCAGCTCGTTGTTGCCCCAGCCGCTGCCACCGGTGTCGAATTTCCACTTGGAACCGTCGATGGACGTTCCTGCGGCGCCGTTGAACTCGTCAGACCAGGTGACGGGGCCGATGGCGGCTTCGGCCCGATCATTGCCCGTGATGGCGACCAGGCCACTGGTCAGGGTGAGGAGCATGGCTGCGGCCATGAGGAGGAGCCGGGGTTTGCGCATGGAAGCCTCCGGTCTGTGGTCCTGCGGGGCACGGGCTTCCGGCCCACGCCCTCACGGTGTGGAGGCGCGCGCCGACGTGCCTGTGTTGTCGGAAGTACGTTTACTAGTTAAATTAAGAGGATGTAACACCCGAGTCACTAATATTGTCAATAAGAAGCTTTACTTATTATTTGGGTGGGCCATCGGCCCGGAGCAGGCATGGATCGCGCCCGGGGCCGTCTTCGACGTGACCGGATTCGGCATCCTGGGAATCGTCACGCTGGGCGGGTCGCCGTTCTCGCTCGGCTGGACGGCCATCGAGAACGCCTGAACCGGCAGGTCCTCGAACCGGACCCTGTTCGTCGAACCGGAACCGTCCGGAGAGGCGTCTCTCGCGCCGGAAGGCAGGGGCGCCGGCCGTACGGGGCCGCGCGTGGCAAACCCGTATGGTTCTCGCATGACTCAGAGCCTCCGGCTGGCGCCTATAACTCCTGCCAATGTCGAGGCGGCCATCGCCGTGAAAGTCCGTCCCGACCAGGAGCGCTTCGTCTCACCGGTGGTGAAGTCGCTGGCCGAGGCCTACGTCCACCCGGAGGTGGCCTGGCCGCGCCTCATCCTCGACGGTGACCGTCCCGTGGGCTTCCTGATGGCCTTCCTCGATATCGACTGGAACGGCGAGGGGGTCGACTTCCGGTCGGGACTGTGGCGCCTCAACGTGGCGCCCGACGCACAGGGGCGGGGTGTCGGCCGCTTCGCCGTCGAATCGGTGGCCGCCGAGATCAGGCGTCGCGGCGGCAAGCGGATGTATGTCACGTGGGAACCGGGAGAGGACGGGCCCGAGGGCTTCTACCGGAGGCTCGGATTCCGGCTCACCGGTGAGAAGAGTGAGGATCAGACGGTCGGGGTGCTGGATCTGACGCACCCTTCGTAACGGCGAGCACCCCGCCGTAAGGGGATCAGGGCCGTCTTCGCGATGCCACGTCCGGAGCGACCTGGCGGTGGCGCGTCGCCGGGGCCGGTGAGCGTTCCGAGTACGGCGGGTGCGTTGCGGTTGTGGCCCGAGGCGTCGCCGGCCGGGACCAGCCCCCCAAGGCTCCACGCCCGGGCGATCAGCTTGCGGACGTCAGGGAGCCGAGGTCGCGGACGGTGCGGGCGAGGGCGCGGATGAGGTGGCTTTCGGTTTCGCTCCGCCACACCAGGGCGTAGGACAGGGGATTCATGTCCCGGACCGGCAAGTAGGCGATGTCCGGCCCGAACAGTCCGTCTGTGGCCGAAGGATGCCCGTCACATTCGCCCGAGCCCCGGTGTCATTGAAGTGTCGGGCCGCTTCTGGCCGGTTCACGGCAGCGGCGAGTCCGGCCCTCGCACCGAAGGAGAATCTCTGATGTCCACCGCTTATGTCATCGTCACCGTTCTGGCCGCAGTCTGGGTGGGGTTCTCGGCCGTCTCGATCTTCATCCGCGCCAAGTGGGTGGTGGAGCCGCTCGCCGAGTACGGCGTTCCTCGCGCATGGTGGCCCTGGCTGGGTACCGCCAAGGCCGCGGGTGCCGCAGGTCTGGTCGTCGGGTTGTTCGTCCCGGCCATCGGCGTCGCCGCCGGCATCGGCCTGGTGGCGTACTTCATCGGTGCGGTCATCACCGTGATCCGCGCGCGCTCCTACAGTCACATCCCCTTCCCCCTGCTGTACCTGGTGCCCGTCGTCGTCGCCATGGCGCTGGGATCCGCCGCGTAAGGACGACTGACATCGGGTGGTCCCGGCAGAAAAGCTGTGGCGACCCGGAGGGGCTGTCGCGCCTCCTGATCGGAGGCCTCGATGCGTCGATCATGGCTTGACGGAGGGTTGAGCTGGGCAGGGAACCGGTCGTGAGGGACCGTTCGCCACCCCTCTCAACGGCCCGACCGATCAAGGCGTGACCTGCGCGGAGACCTTGACCTCCTCCCTGAGGCCGAAATACGGGGCACCAGGAGGAGAGACGTGAAGACAATCGACGACGATATGCGCCTGATCGTGGAGACCGCGCGGCTGTCCTTCGTGGCCACCATGTGCCCCGACGGCTCACCCAATCTCTCGCCCAAGGGATCGATGCGGGTATACGACGACGAGCACATCGCCTTCATGGACATCGCGTCCCCGAACACGGTCGGCAACCTCGAACGCGATCCGCGTATCGAGATCAACTCGATCGACGTCTTCCGCAGGCGGGGCTACCGGTTCAAGGGCACCGCGGAGTTCCGCGAGTCCGGCGACCCCGTGTACGAGTGGCTGCACGCATGGCTGCTCGACCTGAACGGTCCCGGCTACCCCGCCAATCGCGTGATTCTGGTGCACGTGGAGAGGGCGCTGCCGATCCTGTCTCCGGCCTACACCTTCGGCGACGCCGACGAGGGTGATCTCAGGCAGGCGTGGGCACACACGTACCTGGCCGACCTGGACGAGGGATGATGAGCGGCCAGGAGACCATGACCGCGGCGTACGTCACGCGGCCCGGCCCGGCGGACGAGATACGGGTCGGCCGGCTTCGGATGCCCGAGCCCGGCTCGTCGGAGGTTCTGGTGAAGGTGCGGGCCCTCGCCGTCAACCACGTCGACACCTTCGTCCGCTCCGGCGCCTATCGGACGCGCCTGCCGTACCCGTTTGTCATCGGCCGCGACCTGGTGGGGACCGTGGTCACGACGGCGCCGGGATTCGCCCCCGGCGACACGGTGTGGTGCGACAGCCTGGGGCTCGACGGTCGCCAGGGGTCCTTCTCCGAGTACGCCGCCGTACCCGCCGACCGGCTCTACCACCTGCCCGGCGACGTCGATCCGGAGAACGCGGTCGCCTCCCTGCACACCGCCGCCACCGCGCATATCGGCCTGTTCAGGGAGGCGGGCCTGCGGATCGGGGAGACGGTCGTCGTGGCCGGCGCGGGCGGCGGGGTCGGCACGGCCACCGTTCAACTCGCCGCGGCCGCCGGGGCGCGGGTCGTCGCGACCGCACGCCCGGACGACTTCGACTGGTGCCGGCGGTGCGGCGCCGACGAGGTCGTCGACTACCACGACCCGGATATGTACGCGGAGATCGCCAAACTCGCTCCCGACGGGGTGGACGTGTTCTGGGACAACGCCGGCCGCCACCATCTGGAGCGGACCGTTCCCCTGCTCGCCCGCGGCGGCCGGATGATCATCATGGCCGGCCTCGGCGTCACCCCCGTGCTGCCGGTCGGACAGCTCTACACGCGCGACGCCAGCCTCCGCGGTTTCGTGATCAGCAACGCCACCGTGGCCGAACTCGCCGCGGCGGCCACGGCGATCAACCACCTCCTGGCCCGCGGCACCCTGGTCTCCCGGATCGGGACGCGGCTTCCGCTCACCGAGGCCGCCCGGTCCCACCGCCTCCAAGAAGGCGCCGAGCCCCACCACCCCCGCGGGCGCATCGTCGTTCTCCCATAGCGCGGTCCGTCTCCTGCGGGACGCGAGAGGGGTCCGACAGCGGGGCACGGTCACGGTGAAACAGCCCGTGACCGCATCGGTCACGACCGGCTGAAGATCAAAGAGTCCGAGAAACAATGGACGAGCGCATCGGCGGGCCACCGTCGGTTACCCGTTGAGTCCGAGCTCGCCCACGCGCAGCCCGGCCTGGAACCGAGATCTGACCTCCAGCTTCGCCATCAGCTCCGCGACCCGTCTCCGGTAAGTGCGTAGTGAGAGGCCGAGCTGCCTGGCAGCGGTCTCGTCGGTGTGCCCCGCACCGAGGGCGCGGAGGATCGTCAGGCTGTCCGCGTCGAGGTGGGGCACGTCTCCACCGAGATAGGCGGCGAGGTCGGTGGCGGTCTCCCAGGCCGCTTGGAAGAGGGCGTACACGCCGCCGACCATCGTGGGCGAGGTGGTCACCGTGAACTCGCGGAGGCCCGGCGCGTCACGGCCGGCGAGGATCATCACCCGCCGGTCGATAATGATCGTCTCGTGAGGAAGCGGGGTCGAGCTGATCCGGACTCGGGCGCCCTTCTCCATGACCTGGTGAAGGTGCAGTCTTGTCGCCTCGTCGGCCAGGGCGGCCGGGCTGAGGAGCTTGTTCACCGCGAAGCCGGCTTCGCCGCCCGCGCGCATCCGACCGCTGATCGCCTGTCGTGCCGCCGGCTGGGACCACGTGTCGAGGTCACGCGCCACGCACACGAACTCCTGCTGAGCACCGGCGAACAGATGACCGGCCCGGGCGACGAGTTCCGCGTCGCCGCGGACGGTGAGGACCTGGTCAGCGGTCATCCGTTCGTCACCCCCGTCATCGTGCGGGCGGTGGCAGCTTGCTGCCACCGCGTTGGGCCACTGTACATAAACAGGGAAGGCTGACAGACATGACGACGGACAACGCACACTCAGGTTCGGCCACCCCCGCGGCTCTCTCGGGGAGTTTCCTCCTCGGCGGAGATCTTCCCGTACACCGGCTCGGTTTCGGAGCCATGCGGCTCCCGACCGGCAGTTTCCAGGGGCCTGCCCGTGACCCGGAAACCGGCGTCGCCGTGCTTCGCCGTGTGGTCGAGCTGGGCGTCAACCACATCGATACGGCGTGGTTCTACCGAAGGGGCGAGGTGGTGGCCAACGAGCTCATCCGAACGGCGCTTGCCCCGTACGGAAACGACCTGGTGATCGCGACGAAGGTCGGGCCGTTGCTCGGTGGTGACGGGGTTCCGAGCGGTCAGGCCGGGCCGGACCAGCTCCGGGGCCTGGTGGAGGACAACCTGCGCAGCCTGGGCGTGGACCGGCTCGACCTCGTCTACCTGCGGGTGGGTGGCATGACCGGCCCCGGTGGCGAGTCGATCGCCGCCCGGTTCGCGGCCCTCGCCGAGCTGCGCGAGGAAGGGCTGATCCGGCATCTGGGCATCAGCAACGTCGATGCCGCCCAGCTGGCAGAGGCGCAGGCGATCGCCCCGGTAGCGGCCGTGCAGAACAGTTTTCACGTGCAGGACCAGGGTGACGTCAAGCTTCTGGCGCAGTGCGAGAAGGACGGGATCGCCTTCGTGCCGTTCTTCCCGCTCGGTGGTGGTTATCGTCCGATCGACGCGACCCGGATGGCGCAGGTCACGGCCCGTCATGAGGCGACCGTCGCGCAGACGGCACTCGCCTGGCTGCTGGCGAGGTCACCCGTACTGCTCGCCATCCCCGGCACCGGTTCCCTCGACCACCTGGAGGAGAACATGGGGGCGAGCCGTATCCGCCTGACACCTCAGGACCTCGCCGCGCTCGGGGATTGACCACGCGTCGGACACCGCCGCACGTCACCGGCCGCTCGCCCCGCCCCCTTGAGCATTCCGTACATCGTCGGCCCGCCCGGAGGGGAAGCGGGCCGGCGCGATCAGGGCGGTGGCGTTGCGGGCCGTCCGACGCGGGACCGGCCGAGACGCGCGCGGAGCAGGCCGGTGACCGAGGGGCCGCCCGCGAAGCACCAAACGGCGATCACGGGATCGCAGATCGCGCATCCCAGGGAGGAGAGGTCCGCGAACGGGATGATCGGATTGCCGTGCAGGTGGTGCAGCAGATCCCAGCCGGTGTGCAGCAGCCACCCGATGCCGACGAACGTCCACGACTCCAGGCCGCGGTAGGCGCAGTAGGTCATGACGGCCGTGAAGGCGAATTCCCACGGGCCGAAACCCCCGCCGCTGAGGTAGGCGGCCCCGGCTCCGGCCACCATGATCGCGTTGAACCTGCGCCGGTGCGGTTCGCGGATCAGGGACATCAGGCACACGTACAGAACGCCGATCATGATCGGTGCGACGACGCTCATCGTCGGCGTCCCTCCTGCCGACGGCCGCCCGGCGCGGCGGAGGTACTCGCGGTGCCGTCCGCGTGGAGGAGCCCGGGGGCTGTGATGGCATCGAGCTGGGCGATCACGAATGTGTCCGTTCCGGTTGAGAATTACCAGGACGCCGTCGAGGCTAACCGGCGGCGTCCCTCGGCTCCCAGTGGCAGGAATGACAACTTCCAACGGAATATCGCCAGCCGCTCCCTGCGCTCAACAGGCCGAGAAAGAGCAGTAAGAAGGCGTTGGCGAGAATTCGGTGCAGGGGTATGTTGTCGCCATGCACACCGTCGTCGTTCTCGCGCTGGAGCAGGTGATCCCCTTCGACCTCTCCACCCCCATCGAGGTGTTCACCCGCAGCCGGCTACCCGACGGCCGCCCCGGTTACCGGGTGCGGGTCTGCGCCGAACGACCCGACGTGGACGCCGGTCTTTTCACCCTGCGCGCCCCGTGGGGACTGGACGCACTCGCGGATGCCGACACGGTCATCGTGCCCGGCACCGCCGACCCCGCCCGACCCCTGCCACCGGCCGTCCGTGACGCGCTCCGCGGGGCCGCCGCCGACGGCACCCGGATCGCCTCCATCTGTTCCGGCACCTTCGTCCTCGCCGCCGCCGGACTGCTCGGTGGGCTGCGCGCCACCACCCACTGGCTCGCCGCCGCCCAGCTCGCCGCCGCCTATCCGGACATCGACGTCGACCCGGACGTGCTCTACGTCGACAACGGGCAGATCCTCACCTCGGCCGGCGCCGCCGCGGGACTGGACCTGTGCCTGCACATGATCCGCCGGGACTACGGCTCCGCCATCGCCGCCGACGCCGCCCGACTGTCCGTCATGCCGCTGGAACGCGAGGGCGGTCAGGCGCAGTTCATCGTGCAGCAGTACCCGCCCATCCCTCGCGGCTCGGCCATCGAGCCCCTCCTGCGCTGGATCGAGGACAACCTCTCCCGCGACCTCACCCTCGCGGACATCGCCGACCACGCCGGCACGAGCACCCGCACCCTGATCCGGCGCTTCCGCGAGCAGACCGGCACCACACCATTGCAGTGGCTCCACCGGGCCCGTGTCCGCCAGGCCCAGCACCTGCTGGAGACCACCCCCCACTCCGTGGAGCGCATCGCCGCCCGGGTCGGCTTCGGCTCGCCCACGGCCTTCCGCGACCGATTCAAACGCGTCGCCGGGGTCAGCCCTCACACCTACCGGAGCAGTTTCCGCCAGAGCGGGGTCCCCGGCCACCGGCGGGGGAGAGCCAACGGAGATCGGACCCGCACCGCTGAGGGCCCGTAGAGAGACAACGTGCTTGTTCCCAGGGTGATGATCTCGGTGGAAGCGGTGTGAGCACGCAAGTCGTCAATCGGCAGGCCCCTGAGGGGCCTGCCGGTTTGCTGATACCTCGGCCGGTCCGGAGGTCAACGCTGGGCGGCGGCCAGCTTCGCGCGGAGCGCCGCGGCGTCGACGGGCACTCCCGGCGACTCCCAGAAGTTCTCGATTCCCCCCGAGTAAAGGAAGCCGTACGAGGGGGTGCCCGGCTGGAGACGCCACCCGTCCGCGAGCGATCCCGCGTCGACGGTGTCGTAGCCGATCCGGTCGAGGAACGCGGTCGTCTCACCCTTCGCGCCGGCGTCATCGCCCGCGATCGCCAGGACGCTGCGGTCCGCCGCACCGGTGGGCCGGGCCAGCGCCCGCAGATGCTCGAAGTAGATGTTGTTGAAGGCCTTGACGACCTTGGACGTCGTCAGGTGCCGCTGCAGCAGTTCGCTGGACGTGGTGGACGCGGCGTCGAGCTCCGGGAAGGCCCCGTCCCGCTGGGTGTAGTAGTTGTTGGTGTCGAGGACGGTCTTGCCGGCCAGCGGCTCCACCGGAATGTCGCGATAAGCCTTGAGCGGGATGCTGACGACCACCAGGTCGCCGGCCGCTGCGGCCTCGGCGGAGGTCCCGGCACTGGCCTTCGGCCCGAGCTCGTCGACCAGTTCCTTCAAGGTCTGCGGGCCGCGCGAGTTGCTCAGCACCACGTCATAGCCGGCCGCGACGGCGAGCCGGGCGACGGTGCCACCGATATTTCCGCTGCCGATGAATCCAACAGTTGTCATGAAAACCATTAACCTCCGCGCCAGACCCGACATTCCCCGCCGCCTCCACAGCCTGCGGCAACGCGTACGACGGTACCTTCCCGATCGCCCCAGAGCCGGGAGGACACTGCTCTGCGGGGGATCGCCGCCACGAATGCAGCACCGGCATGTGACCAGGGAGTATGGCCGCGTTATGCCTGTGGTGCGGTGACCTGGGGGCCGTGGCCGGGGGCGACGGATCCCTGCAGCACGAGGGCCGCTCCGCCGATGGCCGCGGCGTCGCGGGGATTGCTCGACAGGTCGACCTCCACCGCGTGCACCCCGCGCGAGAATGCCCGCTCCGCGAGGCGGCGGCGGATCTCGCTGACGTAGAGCGAACCGGCGACGGCGAAGCCCGGCCCCGCGAGCACGAGCGTGTCGAGGTCCCAGATGTTGGCGAGCATCAGGGCGCCGTCGGCGAGGAGCAGGGCCGACTCGTCGACCAGCGCGCGGGCCTGCCCGTCGCCGTAGATCGCCGCGCGGGCGAGGACGTCGAACGCCCGCGCGTCCGGGTCGTCAGGACGGATTCTCAGGCGGTTGGCCAGGCCCGGCGTGGCCCGGGCACGCTCGACGAGCACGGAGGGTGCGGCGTACAGCTCCAGGCAGCCCCGGCCGCCGCAGTGACACCGTGCACCGTCACGGACCACCGAGACATGACCGATCTCACCCGCGTTGGAGCTGGCGCCGCGATGGAGCGCGCCGTCGAGGACGACCCCGGAGCCGATTCCCGAGTTCATGTAGAGACATCCGAAGGTCCGCTCCCGCGAGACCTGCCGCCCCCAGAACTCACCCACGGCGGCCGCGGCGGCGTCGCTGTCGACGAGCACCGGCACGCCCAGCTCGGCGGTCAGGGCCTGGCCGAGGTCGAGCTCGGACCACCGCTCCAGCCCCGGGAGCGCGAGGAACCTGCCCCGTGCGACGTCGACCGGACCCGGGCCGACGACGGCCAGCCCCGCCACGCTCTGCGGCGACAGACCCAGACCCTGCGTCACGTCGCCGTAGAGCGCGGCCAGCTGGGCCACGACGTCCTCCGGCTTCTCGGAGGGAGGGGCGGAGACGAGCTCGCGCCCGACCGTGCCGCCACGCGTATCCGTCACGACGCACGTGAGAGTGTCGGCCCCGACGCGGATCCCGACGCCGTATGCTGAGCGGGAGTTGATCACGAGCAGGGTCCGTGGCTTGCCACCGGTCGCGACCGTGGCACCGGTCTCGCGGACGACGCCGTCGTCGAGCAGGCGGCGGACGATGTTGGAGATCGTCGGCTGGGTCAGCCCGGTCGCCTCGACGAGCTCCACCCGGCTGATCGGCCCGGAGGACCGGATGAGGTCGACGATGAGCGCACGGCTCCCGGGCCCTGCGGCCGCGGACTCTCGTCGGGCCACGCTCAACCGCCTCTCGCCCCGGCCGTGCGTACGGCAGCACTACGTTACAGGGCACGAGGTTAGTTCACGCAGGCAGTGCACGAGGGAGGGGCACCGATGGTCGCGGCATGGACGGGCACGGAGACACGTCCGCGGACGGGCACACCGGTGGGTCTCGCCCTCGTACGCGACGCTGAGGTCCTCGGCGCCGAGCCGTTCTTCCATGAGTTCATCGCGGGCATGGAGCGGGTCCTCGTCCCCTTGGGCGTGCCCGTGCTCCTCCAGGTGGTCGCCACGATTCAGCAGGCGAGCGACCGGATGCGCGCGTGGGCGGCCCAGGGGCAGGTGCAGGGGATGATCCTGATCGACCTGCTTCCCGGCGACGAGCGGGTCGCGCTCGTCGGCGAGCTGGGCATGCCGACCGTGGTCATCGGCGACCCGGTCACCGCCGGGGGGCTGTCCGCGGTGTGGACGCAGGACGAGGTGGCCATGCGCGACGTCGTCGCCGCGCTGGTCGCGGGCGGGCACACGCATCTCGGCCATGTCGCCGGGCCGGCGGAGATGGCGCACACGATCATCCGCCGCCGCACGTTCCACGCCGTCGCGTCGGAACACGGCGTGCGGACGACGACGTTCGACGGCGACTACTCCGAGGCGGCCGGGGTGCGCGCCGTCACCGCTCTCGCGGGGATCGACGACCGGCCGACGGCGCTGGTCTTCGACAACGACGTCATGGCGCTCGGCGCGCTCCACGAGGCGCGCCGTCTCGGACTGGGGGTCCCCTCCGACCTGTCCTTGGTGGCGTGGGACGATTCGGCTCTCTGCCAGCTCGCTGAGCCTCCGCTCAGCGCCGTCAGCCATGACGTGCAGGCACTGGGTGAGCTGGTCGGCGACGCCGTGGCCGAGGTGCTGGCGGGGGTGACGCCGTGCATGATCACGGCCGCGCCGGCGACGCTGGTCGTTCGTGGCTCGAGCATTTAATAGATTACTAATCTTTCTTATTGACTTCAGGGCTTCCGGTCCTGCACGCTGTGGTGCGAACAGCCTCTGCAATGTCTGCGCAACCCACGAGTAACCCCCGGGACACACGCCTCCCGACCACCCCCCCGGAACATGAGCAAAGGAAGCCCCATGCACCGCACCATGCCTCGGGCCGTACGCGGGGTGGCCGCGTTCGCCGCCGGAGCCCTGCTTCTCTCCCTCGCCGCCTGCGGCTCCGACGAATCGGCGGCGGGCCCGGCGACCGCGGCGAGCGGCGGCTCCATCGACGTCGTCACCCGTTGGACGGCGGGCAACTCGGCTGCCGCGGCCCAGAAGCGCGTCTTCGACGCGTTCACCGCGGAGACGGGTATCAAGATCAACATCACCGAAGGCCTCGAAGCCATCGACGACCAGGTGGAGACCGCCGTGGCGGCGGGCAAATCCCCCGACCTGGTGATCGTCAACCTGTTCGACAAGACTGTGGGCTGGCTGGACGCGGGCGTCACGGTCCCCGTCGACCAGTACGTCAAGGACTGGGGCCTCGCCGCCACGATGAAGCCGGAGGCCCTCGACGAGTGGCGGGTCGGCGGCGTCGCCGGCGGCGAGCTCCAGGGCCTGCCGTTCTCCGGGTTCAGCTGGCCGTTCTGGTACAACACCGAGCTGCTGACCAAGGCCGGTGTCACGGAGGTCCCGAAGTCCACCGACGAGCTCATCGCCGCCGCCAAGAAGCTGCGCGCCGCGGGTGTCGGGCCCGTCGCCGTCGGCGGCAACGACTGGAGCGGCCAGAAGCTCTTCTACCAGATCGCGCAGTCGTTCACCGACGCCGCGACGATGCAGAAGGTCATGAAGGAGGGCGGTTACTGCGCGACGCCGTCGGTCATGAACGGCATCAAGCTCTTCACCGACCTGCGCGACGCCAAGGTGTTCGTCGACAACGTCGCCGGCCTCAGCTCCGACGACATGTACGCCTCCTACTACTCCGGCAAGGCCGCGATCATGTCCGCGGGCTCGTGGGCGTACACGGAGTCGAAGGCCTCGGGCACCGGGATCGAGACGCGCACGGCCCTCGGCGGCTTCCCCGTCCCGAGTGGCTCGGTCTACCCGAAGCCGACGGCCTACCAGGGCTTCACCGGCGTCGGATTCATGATCACGAAGCAGGGCGCCGAGCCCGACAAGATCGACAAGATCCGTCAGCTCGTGACGAAGTTCTACGGCCGGCCGGCCGTCGGTGACTTCGTCAAGGACGCCGGCATCCTGCCCCCGGTCACCGGCGACTTCTCCTCGTCCGCGACCGACCCGCTGCTGAAGGCCTCGCTCGGCCTCGACGCCGACGTCGACTACGCGGTCCTGCCCGACGTCTGGATCGGCTCCGCGTCCGACCCGATCACCCAGGTCCTGACCGGGGCCTACGGAAAGGCGACCCCGCAGGAGATCTGCGGGGACCTCGACACCGCGACCAAGGGCTGAGACCCGATCGCTGAGTGGGGCCGCCGTGCCAGGCGGCCCCACCATGCCCGAAGGAAACGCACGATGTCCCTGACCAGTACCCGCGTGCATTCGCCCCGGGTCCTCTGGCTGACCGTCCCGTCTCTCGTGTGGTTCGCCGTCTTCTCGGTCGGCCCGCTCGCCGCCATGTTCGTCATCGCCACGCTGCGGTGGAAGGGGCTGCTGTACGAGCCCACGTACATCGGCCTGGAGAACATCGGACGCGTCTTCGCC
Source organism: Streptosporangium subroseum (assembly GCF_900188345.1). Classification (GTDB taxonomy): domain Bacteria; phylum Actinomycetota; class Actinomycetes; order Streptosporangiales; family Streptosporangiaceae; genus Streptosporangium; species Streptosporangium subroseum. The sequence continues at coordinate 20,731 of NZ_FZOD01000056.1, forward strand.
GACCCGACGTTCCACGCCGCGGTGCGCAACAGCGTGATCCAGGTCGCCATCGCGATCCCGGTGATGATCCCGCTGGCCTTCATGCTCGGCTACCACCTCACCACCAAGCCGCGCGGTTACCGGATCCTGTCGGTGCTCTACTTCTCGCCGGGCCTCATCTCCATCTCCATGACCGGGATGATCTTCTACGGGGTGCTGTCCCCGAACGGCGGGGTCAACGGCCTGCTGCGCGGCATCGGCCTCGACTCCTGGGCCACCGCCTGGCTCGCCGACCCGAGCACCGCGCTGCCGAGCCTCATCGCGATCGACCTCTGGCGTGGCATCGGCTGGACCGCGGTGCTGTTCGCCGCCCGGCTGGCGAGCCTGCCGGCCGAGGTGATCGAGGCGGCCCAGATCGACGGCGCCGGGCGGATGCGCATCATGTGGCGGATCGCCTTCCCGATGGTCAAGGACTACGTCCGCACGCTGGCGATGTTGCAGTTCCTCTGGACGCTGTTCACCTCGGCCGCCCTGATCCTCCTGCTCACCAAGGGCGGGCCCGGCACCTCGTCGACCACGTTGTCGTACCTGGTCTACGCCAAGGCCTTCTCCCAGCGGGATCTCGGTTACAGCCAGGTGGTCGGCGTCGTGCTGCTCCTTCTCGGCGTCGCCGGCATGTTCCTCATCCGCGCGCTGCTGCGCGGCTCCGAGGAGGACTCCCGATGAACACACCACGCCGCAGTCGCAGCCCTCTGGCGACGGTCCTGTCCTGGTTGTACGTGCTGATCCTGGGGATCCCGCTGTACTACCTCGTGGTCAGTGCCATGAAGTCCAACATCGAGATCTTCACCCGGCCGTTCGCGCTGCCGGCGAACTGGTTGTGGGAGAACTTCGGCACCGCCTGGCAGACCGCCGACCTGGGGCGCGCCCTGCTCAACTCCGTACTCGTCTCGCTCGTGGCCATCGCGCTGACCCTGGGCCTCGCGGTGCCCGCGGCGTACGCGCTGGCCCGGACGGACAACCGGCTCGCCCGCGTGATCACGGGCACGTTCTCCGCGGGGTTCCTCATCCCGCCGTTCGCCGCGCTGATCCCCACGGTGGTCCTGGCGATCCAGGTGGGGCTCTACGGCACCCGCGAGTTCCAGATGCTGTTCCTGCCCGCGAGCGCGCTCCCGCTGTCGGTGCTCCTCCTCACGCAGTTCATGCGCACGGTGCCGCAGGCACTGGTGGAGTCGGCCGCCCTCGACGGCGCCGGGCACTGGCTGCTGCTGACCCGAGTCTTCGTGCCCATCGCGATGCCGGGCGTCGTCAGCGTGACGATCCTCCAGCTCCTCACCTTCTGGAACGAATACCTGTTCTCACTGACCATCACCGGCACCGGCCCGGACGTGCGGACGGTCCAGGTCGCCCTGCCGATGCTCGTCTCCGACGCGACCAACCTCGGCGTTCTCGCCGCCGGCACCGTGCTCACCGTCCTGCCGGTGTACGTCGTGTACTCGCTCATGAACCGTCGCATGCAAGAAGCACTCACCGCAGGGGCAGTCAAGGGATGATACAGATCACCACAGAGGTAACCACCTCCGCCGCCACCCGGCTCGACCTCGGTGGCGAGTGGGAGCTGACCTGGTCGGCGGGCCCGGACGACGTCCCCGAGGCCGTCCGCACGGCGGCCATCCCCGCGCAGGTGCCCGGCGAGGTGCACACGGCGCTCCTCGCGGCCGGCCTCCTCGCCGATCCCGACGTCGGGTGGGGCGAGCTGGCGCAGCGGTGGGTCGGTCACTCGCACTGGGTCTACCGGCGCCGCGTCCAGTGGGCGCCGACGCCCGGGGCCCGCACCGACCTCGTGGCCGACGGCCTCGACACGATCGCCGACGTCTACGTCAACGGCCGGCGGATCGGGGTCGCGCGTGACCAGCACCTGGCGTACCGGTGGCGCGTGGACGACGCATTGGTACCGGGCGACAACCTCGTCGAGGTGCGCTTCGCCTCGGCCTGGGACGCCGCCCGCGAGCACGAACGCGAGCACGGCCCGCTGCCGAGCCCGTACGACGAGCCCTACCCGCACGTGCGCAAGTCCGCGGCCAACTTCGGCTGGGACTGGGGACCGCACTACGTCACCGCCGGCATCTGGCGCGACATCCGGCTGGAGACCTACGTCGGCCGGATCGACCACGTCCGGCCGCTCGTCCACCTCGACCCCGACCACGCCGTCGCCCACGTGACGGCGCACGTGCGGGTGGACGCACCCACGGGCTCGGACGTGCGCGTCGACCTGATCGACCCCGACGGCCGGCCCGCCGGGTCGGCCGTCGGCACCGTCGCCGGCGACGAGGCGGCCATCGTCCTGCGCGTCGACGACCCCGACCTGTGGTGGCCGGTCGGCCTCGGCGCGCAGCCGATGTACCGCCTCCGCGTGGAGCTCGATCACGCCGGCACGGTGCTCGACTCCACCGCCGTCCGGGTGGGCCTGCGCAGCGTCGCGGTCGACGAGACCCCGGACGAGCTCGGGACGCGCTGGGCGCTCGTCGTCAACGGCCGGACCGTACGGGTACGCGGCTACAACTGGATCCCCGACGACACCCTCGCCAGCCGCGCCACGCCCGAACGGGTGGCGCGACGGATCGACCAGGCCGTCGCGGGAAACGCCAACCTCCTGCGCGTCTGGGGCGGCGGCCACTTCGCGACCGGGGAGTTCCTCGACGCCTGCGACGAGCGCGGCGTCCTGGTCTGGCACGACTTCCTCTTCGCCTGCGCCGCCTACAGCGAGGACGACGAGATGGTCGAGCTGGTGACCGCGGAGGCGGAACAGGCCGTCGCGCGGATGTCGGCCCACCCGAGCCTGGTGCTCTGGTGCGGCGGCAACGAGACGGTCCTCGGCTGGCACCACTGGGGGTGGGCCGACCAGGTCGGGCTGCGCGGGTGGGGCGCGCGCTACTACCTCGACGTGCTGCCCGGTGTCCTGGCCCGCCTGGATCCGACGCGGCCCTACGTGCCCAACTCGCCCTGGTCGGGCACCGTCGACCGGGATCCACTCGTCGACACGCACGGCCTGAGCCACCTGTGGGACGCCTGGAACGAGCGTGACTACGCCCACTACCGCGACCACGACCCGGCGTTCGTCGCGGAGATGGGCTGGTGCGGTCCCCCCGCGTGGACCACGCTCGGGCGCGTCGTCGTGGGCGAGACGCCCGGGCCCGACTCGCCCCAGACCCTCCACCACCTGCGCGCGATCGACGGCGTGCACAAGCTGACCCGCGGCCTCCAGCCGCACGTGCCCACCCCTCGCAGCGACGCCGACTGGCACTTCGCGACCCAGGTGGTCCAGGCCCGCGCGGTCTCGGCCGGCGTCGAGTGGCTGCGCTCGCGCGAGCGCTGCGGCGGGGCCGTCGTATGGCAGCTCAACGACTGCTGGCCGGTGATCAGCTGGTCGGCCGTCGACAGCGAGGGCATCGAGAAGCCCCTCTGGCACGCCCTCCGCCGCTCGTTCGCCCCCCGGCTGGCCACGGTCCAGCCGGTCAGTCCCGGGCCGACCCACGACCCCACCGGCGACGAGGGTCTCGTGCTCGTGCTCGTGAACGACGCGGACGCCGCCTGGCGTCCCGACGTCCTCATCCGGCGGGTCGGGCTGGACGGCCGGGAGCACGCACGGACGCGGGTACGGCCCGACTGCCCGGCCGGCGGCCTCGTCCGGCTGGCCGTCGACCCCGCGGTCGGACGGCCCGCCGACCCGCGGGCCGAACTGCTCGTCGTCGACGCCGACGGGGTGCGGACCACCTGGTCCTATCGCCCGGAACGGGAAACGACGGCCCCGCGGCCCGAGCGCGTCGTCGACGTCTCCGTCGTCGACGGCGCGCTGCACGTCACGGTCACCGCCGTGACCATGCTGCGCGACGTGTGCGTGTCCGCCGACCGGCTCGCCGAGCCGCTCGGTCTGGAGCCGCCCTCGCTCGCCGTGGACGACGCCCTCGTCACGCTCCTGCCGGGCGAGAGCCATGTGTTCCGAATCATCCGCCGAGACGGCCGCGCGATCCCTCCGGACCGTGCCGCCGCTCTCTCCACCACACTGCTCGACGTCTCGGTCCGGTCCTTCGGGGAGGTCACCGGTTCCGCTGGGAATTCGCTCTGCAACGAAGGAACCCCATGAACAAACTCCGAAGGACCCTCAGGGTCGCGCTAGGCGCGATACTCAGCGCCGTCGTGGTCACGGCGGCGGCGGTGCCGTCGATCGCGGCGGTGCAGGCGGCCCCGGCCGGTCGCCAGATCCACGTGGCCAAGGACGGAAAAGACACCAACGCCGGTACGGCGGCCGCGCCGTATCTGACGATCAACCACGCGGCACAGGAGGCGCAGCCCGGCGACACGGTGGTCGTCCATGCCGGGCTGTACCGCGAGACGGTCAAGCCGGCACGCGGTGGCGAGGGTGAGACGAGCCGCATCACCTACACGAACGCCGGCGACGGAGAGGCGGTCATCAAGGGCTCGGAGGAGATCGACACCTGGGTCAGGCAGAGCGGCGACGTCTGGAAGGTCACCCTGCCGGCCACCTTCTTCGGTGACTACAACCCCTACGCCACCGGGCAGCCCCAGGGAGGCGAAGGCGGCGCCTTCCCGGGCTACACCGCGGGTGACGTCTACCTGAACGAGCAGGCCTACTACGAGAAGGCCTCGCTGGACAAGGTGGCGGCCGCGCCCGACACCTGGTACTCGGAGGTGTCCGGCGGCACCACCGTCATCTACGCCAACTTCGACGGCGCCGACCCGAACGCCAAGCTGGCGGAGATCAACGTGCGCCGGCAGGTGTTCGCGCCGGACGCGTGGGGTCTGGGCTACATCACCGTCCACGGGTTCACCGTCAAGCACGCGGCCGGCACCTACTCCGACTTCCCGAGCAGTCCCTCCCGGCGGCAGGCCGGCGCCATCAGCGTCAACGGCGGACTGAAGTGGATCATCGAGAACAACACCGTCGTCAACGCGCGCACGATCGCCATCGACATCGGTCTCGGCTGTGACGAATGGGCCGGAAACCGGCCCGGCCAGACACGGACGAACTTCCGCGACACCGACAAGTACGGCTCGCACATCGTCCGCAACAACTACATCGCGAAGTCCGGCCAGTCCGGCATCGCGGGTGTCTTCTCCTGGAACTCCGACATTCAGTACAACATGATCGAGGACACGAACTACCGCGGCGAGTTCAGCGGCGCGGAGACGGCCCCGATCAAGGTTCACTACATGAACGAGGGGCTCATCCAGGGCAACTACATCAAGAACTCGAAGGGCGGCAACTCCGCGGGCATCTGGACGGACTGGGGAAACCAGAACGTCCGCATCACCGGCAACATCGTGATGAACAGCCCGTGGGGCTACTACGCGGAGGCCGTCCACGGCCCCATCCTCGTGGACAACAACGTCTTCATCGGCAACAGCGACATCCGGATGCTGGACGCCACCGGCGTCGTGTTCGCCAACAACCTGTTCGTCGACAACGGTCGCATCAACGTGGACGGCGGCGGCAGGGACGCCTACTACTTCCAGCCGGGCACGATGAACGAGACGACCGCGCCCACCTCCGTCCAGAAGTTCTTCTGGTACAACAACCTGGTCCAGGGGTCGACGCTGCCGGCCGACGCCTCCGGCAAGACGCAGGTCAAGGAGGGCAACTCCACCGGCGCCCTGTCCGGCATCCAGGTCACGGCGACCAACCGGGAGGTGAAGCTCGGCTTCGACCTCGACGCCTCCGGCATCAGCGGCCTGACTCCCGTGACGAAGGCCCGGGTCGGCGTCATCCCGAACGCCGGCGAGAGCATCGCCGCCGACGTGACCACCGACTTCTTCGGCAACCCGATCAACGCCGGAAACGTCATGGCCGGACCGTTCGCCGGCGCGAAGGACGGTGCCAACTCCTTCACGTTGTGGCCGCCTGCGGGCCAGACCGTGCCGACACCGCCGGAGCCGCCGGTCGACGTGCCGGTCAACCTGTCGCGGGGCGCCGACGCGAAGGCCGTCGCCTCCTACCAGGACGGCAACCTGCTCGCCGCGAACGCGATCGACGGCAACGGCTCGTCGCGCTGGTCCACCGACCACAGCAACGACCCGAACGCCTGGATCTACGTCGACCTCGGTGACGAGTACGACGTGTCCAGGGCCGTCCTGTCATGGGAGGCGGCCTACGCGAAGTCGTACAAGATCCAGGTCTCGGACGACGCGGAGAAGTGGTCGGACGTCTACACGACCACGACCGGCGGCGGCGGCGTCGAGACCGTGCCGATCCGCAAGACCGCACGCTACGTCCGCATGCAGGGCGTCCTGCCGAACACGCCGTACGGATACTCCCTGTACGAGTTCGAGGTGTACGGCACCCCCGCCGTGCCGGAGGCCCCGGTCAACGTCGCGCTGAACCTGCCGCCGTCCGCGTACACGGCGTCGTCGCAGTCCAACGACGGCAGCGGCGAGCACGACAGCCAGCCGCAGAACGACCGCTCCGCGTTCCGCGCGTTCGACGGCAACCCCGCCACGCGCTGGGGCTCAGGCGGCGGGGACGGCAACTGGATCCAGGTGGACCTGGGCAAGACGCACGTCCTCGACAAGGTCGTGCTCACCTGGGAATCCGCCTACTCCTCCACGTACAAGATCCAGACGTCGGAGGACGGCAGCACCTGGAAGGATGTCCGTTCCCACGACGACTCCTCACCCACCGGCGACCACACGGACGAGATCGCGCTCGACCCGCCGGCGGAGGGCCGCTACGTCCGCATGCAGGGCACCAAGGCGGCGACGCAGTGGGGCCTGTCGCTTTATGAGTTCGAGGTGTACGGCACGGTGAAGCCGGCCGACACCGCCCCGGACTGGCCGGCGTCGGCGCAGCTCCAGGTGAGCGCGGTGACGGGCACATCGGCGACCGCCACCTGGCCCGCCGCGACCGACAGCCAGGCGGTGACCGGCTACAAGGTCTACCTCGGCCAGGCGCTGAAGAGCACGCTGGGAGCGGACGCGCGCAGCTACGCGGTGACGGGCCTGGCCGCCGGCCGGACCTACACCGTGAAGGTGACGGCGCTCGACGCGAACGGCAACGAGAGCGGCGGCCTGACGAAGACGTTCACGACGTCCGGCAACCCGGCGACGAGGGCGCTGTCCACCTCCTACCCGCGCACCTACGCGGACTGGGAGGACGGCCTGCTCGCGGGCGACGGCAAGCAGGGCATCATCGTCTTCGGCGACCCGAACGACGAGACGGTCGTCTTCAACGACCGGGACTTCTTCATGGCACGGTCGGAGGCCCGTCCACATCGGACGTTCAACGCCGTCAGCCAGGCGAACATCAAGAAGATCCGGGACCTGGTGATCGCCGGCAAGTATCAGGAGGCCAACCAGCTCGCGGCCGACGTGCAGGGATACCAGGGCGGCGGCGAGGGCAGCAAGCACCCGGGCTTCAAGATGACCCTCAAGTCGCCGGCCACCGGTGAGGTCGTCAACTACGTCCGGTCCACCGACTACTCCTCGGGCGTCGTCTCGGTGAACTGGAGCGACGACAAGGGCGACTGGAAGCGCGACTCCTTCGTGTCGCAGACGGACGGCGCCACCGTCCAGTATCTGCCGGCCCCGGCGGGGCAGAAGCTCGACGTCAAGCTCGGCCTGTCCATCGACCCGGGCATGAACCTGCTCAACAAGGGCCTGACGGCCGTCAACAACTCCACCGTCGACTACCTCAACCTGCGGGTGAAGTACCCGAACGGCAGCTACAACGCCGGGTACGAGGGCGTCACGCGGATCGTGACGGACGGCGTCAAGACAATGTCCGGCACCGACGTGCAGGTCACGGGCGCGACCTACGTGACGCTGCTGTCGCTGACCCAGCGCTACGACGGCACGTACGAGGGCGGCGTCCCCGCCGAGCAGGAGTGGAACAAGCAGCTCCTGCAGACGAAGCTGGCGGCGCTCTCCGGCGACTACCAGACGCTGCTGAGCCGTCACGTGGCCAAGCACAGCGAGATCTTCAACCGCGTCTCCGTCGACTTCGGGGCGAGCCCCGAAGACCGCTCGAAGTCCAACGAGGAACTGCTCGCCGCGCAGAAGACCGCGACGACGCCGAACCTGGCGCTGTTCGAGCGGATGTTCAACTCCGGCCGCTACCACCTGCTCGCGTCGAGCAGCCCGACGGCCGCGCCCGACCTGCTCGGCAACTGGACCGGCGACAGCAACGTCGGCTGGGACGGCTACTACCACCTGGACGCCAACCTCAACCTGCAGATCTCCGGCGGCAACATCGGCAACATGCCGGAGGCGATGCAGGGCTACTGGTGGCTCAACAAGCAGTGGCAGGAGGACTTCCGGACCAACGCCCAGAAGCTGCTCGGCACGCGAGGCATGCTGACGGGCGGCAACACGCCCAACGGGGAAGGCCTCATCTCCAACATCAACTTCGACTACCCGTACCAGTACGTCACGGGTGGCGAGTCGTGGCTGCTCTACCCCTTCTGGGAGCACTACCAGGTGACGGGGGACAGGAAGTTCCTCGAAGAGCAGTACTACCCGCTGATCCGGGACATGGGTGACTTCTACGAGGACTTCCTCGTCGAGAAGGACGCCAACGGCAAGTACATCTTCGCCGGGTCCATCTCGCCGGAGAACCGCCCGGCCGGCGGCGTGCCGCTCTCCGTCAACTCGGTCTACGACATCTCCGGCGCCCGGTTCGCGCTGTCGACGCTGATCGAGACGAGCAAGCTGCTCAGCAAGGACCAGGACAAGATCGCGGTCTGGCAGGAGAAGCTCGACAACCTGCCTCCGTACCTGGTCAACAACGACGGCGCGCTGGCCGAGTGGGCCTCGCCGGACCTGGCGAACAAGAACAACTACCAGCACCGGCACTCCAGCGGCCTGATGCCCGTCTGGCCGTACCGCGAGATCACGCCGGAGAAGAACAAGACGCTGTATGACGCGGCCAAGGTGTTCCTGCAGAAGAAGGACGGCGGCAACTACGAGAACGCCGGCCACGGCCTGCTGCACGGTGCGCTGATCGCCGCAGACCTGAACAACGCCGAGTCCGTCAACGCGAAACTGATGCGGTTCGCCAAGGACGACTACTACTACAGCAGCCTGGCGACGTCGCACTACAACAACCACGGTGTGTTCGCCACCGACGTCGTCAACTCCGTACCGACGATCATGATGGAGATGCTGGCCAAGACCGATCCCGGCACGCTGGAACTGCTTCCCGCGCTGCCCAAAGGTCTGAAGAAGGGCTCCATCTCCGGCATGCTGGGCAAGAGCCGGTTCAGCATCGACGACCTCGACTGGGACATGGACACCCGCAAGGTGAAGGTGACGTTGACCTCCGACGTCGACCAGAACCTCACGCTGATCCAGCGCGCCGGCATCGAAGAGATCACCAGCGCCGACATCCAGGTCCAGAACTCGCCGCTCGGCGGCATCGCCCGCGTCCTTCCGCTGAAGAAGGACCAGACGGTGACGCTCGAGCTCACGCTGAAGGACACGACGCGGGTCAACCTGGCCCAGGGCAAGACCGCGCGCGCCTCCTCGGAGTCCAGCGGCGACTACACCGCCGCCAAGGCGTTCGACGGCGACCCGGCCACGCGCTGGAGCGCGAGTGAGAGCGCGGACAACTGGCTCCAGGTGGACCTGGGCGGCATCTACGCCCTCAACGAAGTCGACCTGAGCTGGGAGGACTCCTACGCCAAGCGCTACAGGCTGCAGGTGTCGATGGACGGCACCAGCTGGAAGGACGTCCACACCCAGTCCGACTCACGCAGCGGCACGGAGAAGATCCCGGTGAGCGCGCTGGGCCGTTACGTGCGGATGCAGGGTGTGCAGAAGGCCGGCCAGTGGGGCTACTCGCTCTACGAGATGGAGGTGTACGGCCAGGAGGCGCCGAACATCGCCCTCGGCAAGACGGCGACCGCGTCCTCGGCCTCGAACGCCCAGCAGACCGCCGTCGCCGCCTTCGACGGCGACGGCACGACCCGCTGGGGTGCGAGCGAGAGCGCGGACAACTGGCTGCAGGTGGACCTGGGGGACACGTACACCGTCTACCAGGTCGCCATTAACTGGGAGGATTCCTACGCCAAGGGATACAAGCTGCAGACCTCTCCCGACGGCCAGAAATGGACGGACGCGTTCACCGAAACCGCGGGTAACGGCGGCACGGACCTCGTCGACCTGAACGCCGACACCCGGTACATCCGGATGCAGGGCACCGCGAAGGCCGGCCAGTGGGGCTATTCGATATACGAGATGAAGGTCTACGGTGCCCTCCCGGACACCGGGACCACCATCCTCATCTCCGGTGTCGCGGACGGCGTCGAGTACGGCGACAGCCAGGACGTGACCATCGCCTGGGAGGTCGCCGGCGCCGGCATCAAGACCGTGACCGGCACGCTGGACGACCAGCCGTTCACGTCCGGGACCGTCCAGCAGCTCCACAAGCTGGCCCTGGGCGACCACACGCTCACCGTCACCGTCGAGGCCCAGCCCGGCGGCACGTACGAGCAGTCGGTGACGTTCACCACCGTCACCTCGACCGACGAGATCTCCGCCCTGATCGAGCGACTCCAGGCCGCCGGCCAGCTGTCGCCCACCGGTGCCGCGAAGCTCCAGGACAAGATCTCCAAGGTCATGGTCTCCGAGGACAAGGAACGCGAGCGCGACAAGAAGAAGATCGTCAAAAAGCTTGACCGCTTCATCGAGGCGGCCAACGACCCGAAGATCATCTCCGACTCGACGGTGAAGGCGACGCTCATCCGCGACGCCAACTCACTGATCGTGGAAAACGGCGGCACGCCCGTCTAAGCCCGGCCCGGGGCGCCGGGCTTTCCGCCCGGCGCTTCTCCCGAAGGGGGTGCCCCGCAACCTGCGGGGCACCCCTCTCATATTTCCCGGCGGGCCCCTGTCGAGCCGGTCGTGGCGCTACTCGCTCATTTGGACCAAGCCGGTCCGATGACCTCAGGAATGGCGCCTCTGATCTTTGCTGCGAGTTTCTCGGGCTGACGGCATGGGCGGACCGGCCGATGAAGCGCCAAGATCAAGAACGCCCGCGCCCGGCGATCGGGCACCTCCCACCCGAGGAGTACGAGGCCGTCTACTACGCTCGACAGCACCCCAGCCAGCTCGCCGGAATCAGCCGCTGAGGTCTCCATCGAACTCGGGGCGGTTCATCTCCGCGCCACCGGCGAACGTCGATCACGGCAGGTGAGGTCGCTGAGCTCGGCTTCGGCTCGGTCGTGAGTGACCGTGATCGGCCCCTCGTCACCCTGCCTGGTTAATGGCCTGCCAATGGTTCGGTCGTCATTGGGGAAACCCAGGGGTCGCCGTTCTGCGGTGGGCAGAACGCATAGGAGCTGACCGGGCCACCGACTTACGATGTGCGTATGCCCGACACCACCCGACCGCCCATGCCCTCCGACGAACCGACCGCGCCACGCCGGACGACGGAGCCGCTGTGGCGTGACGCGCTCGGCCAGTGCCTGAGGAGCCTGCGTCTCGAGCGCGGCGAGATACTGATCGAGACTGCCCGCCGTGCCGGGGTCTCGCCGCAGTACCTCTCCGAGATGGAACGCGGGGTCAAGGAGCCTTCGAGTGAGATGATCGCCGCAGTCGCCGGTGCCCTGGACGTGACGCTCGGTGAGTTGACGCTCGAGGTCGCCACGAGCCTGCGGGCCGCGCCGATCGGAACCGCTCCGGCGGGCCCGACCTGCCAGGTCGCCTACGCGCTGGCCGCATAGGCGGATTCTCCCTACGTGGGGATCGGTTGCCGTTCCTCGATCACATGGTCGATAAGACCGTAGTCCAGCGCTGTCGTCGCGGTGAACACGCGATCGCGATCCGTGTCGGCGCGCAGCGTCGCGATGTCCTGCCCGGTGTGCCGGGAGAGGATGCTCTCGATGTCCGCGCGCACGCGGACGACCTCGTCCGCCTGGAGAATGAGGTCCGGGATCGCTCCTCGCCCCTGCCCCATCGGCTGGTGCAGGACGACGCGGGCGTGGGTCAGCGCGGCGCGTTTGCCGGGAGCGCCCGCGGCAAGAAGCACGGCGCCGACCGCGACCGCTTGCCCCACGCACGTCGTCGCCACTTGCGGACGGATGTAGCGCATCGTGTCGTACACGGCGAGCATCGCGCTCGGGTCTCCACCCTCGCAATTGATGTACAGCTGGATCTCGCGGTCGGGACTGTCGGATTCCAGGTGCAGCAACTGCGCGACGAGAGCGTTCGCGACACCCGCGTCGATGGCGGTGCCGAGATAGATGATCCGCTCCGTCAGCAGTTGCGAGTAGACGTCCATGATCCGTTCACCGCGAGGGTGCTGCGCGATGACGTTCGGAATCGTGTAGGTGCTCATCGGACGGCTCCTTCGGACGGGAAGCCGAGCCCGATGGGACGATGGCTGGTAGGCGCGACTTCGTCGAAACTGCTGACGATCATGTCGATGAACCCATATTCGAGCGCTTGCCGCGCCGTGTACCAGCGATCGTGCAGCGAGTCCTCGAAGATCCGTTCAAGGGGTTGGCCGGTGTCTTCGGCGATGAGCCCGAGCACCGTGTCACGGGTGTGGCGCAGGTCGCCCGCCTGCAGTTCGATGTCGACGGCGGCGCCGGCGATACCGGCGGAGCCCTGGTGCATCAGCACCCGGGCGTGCGGCATGGCGCGGCGCTTGCCGCGGGTTCCGGACGACAACAGGAATTGGCCGGCGCTGTAGGCGATGCCGAGCACCATCGTGGACACGTCGCACGGGATGAGCCGCATGACATCGCGGATCGCAAGCATCGACGGCACCGATCCGCCGGGGGAATGGATCCACAGCGCGATATCGGACGACGAATCCACTTTCGCCAGGGTGATCAGCTGCGTTGCCAGCAACGTGCCGTTGTCGTCGTCGAGCGCGCCGTCGAGCACAAGAACACGTTCTTGGTAGAGCTCACGCCGCATTCGTTCGTTGAACAACGGGACTTTCTGTTCATTGCTCATGCCTTCACTCTGCGCCACCGCACGCACCGGCCACAGCCCGATCTGCCCACGGCAGATCCGCCCAGAGCAGCAGAACCAAGACAATAACCACCGTGCACTTGCCGAAAAAATACGCCCGCGCAGGTGAGGTAGAGGAGCGTATGCCCACTATCGATGAGGCCAAGCGGCCTGACATGCCGAAGAACGTCCCTCTGCTGGGCGTCTACGCGGCCATGCCATGGTCATCGTCGAGATGCTGCTCCCGGCCGATCGGCACGAGTCGGAAGACGCCTACGCCATCGCCTGCTCGGTCGTGGTGAAGGCTGCGATGCGCTTGGCCGAAGGTAAATCTCGTAGGGCAGGCGCTGAGCGGAGCGTGCCGTACCGCTTTAGAATCAAATCTGAGATCCACTGCCAGGCCATTCGTAGAGAGCGAGCCTGACGTGTCTGATCCCCAGACAACCCCCGACTCTCGCCCCGCTCTGCTCTGGCGAATTCTCATCGTGTTCGCCGTCACCGTCCTGCTCTGGTTGTTCGTCTATCACGGCACCCCGCTCGCCTACGACTACGACCGCCTTACCCATGCCGCCAGGGCCGTCCTCACGACGGTTCTCATCGTTCCCATGGTTGTGGCCGCCCGCCGCCTGCTCGACCGTCGTCCCTGGAGCGGCCTCGGCCTGCCCTCCTTGCGTGTCGGCGGGCGGCGCCTGCTGCTTGGAATGGCCTGCTGGCTCATCCCCGCAGCCATAGGTTTTGCGCTCTGTCTCGGCTTCGGCTGGGTGGAGATCAGCCTGCGCACCTCGGCTGCGGACGCGCTCCGAGTGGCAGCGCTCCTGGTCGTGCTCGCCTTCCTGTACGAGGCGCTGCCGGAGGAACTCGTCTTCCGCGGCTACCTGCAGCGCAACCTCGTCACCGTGCTGCCGGCCTGGCAGGCGGTCATCGGGCAGGCCGCGCTGTTCACGCTGTTCGGATTTCTCGTCGGGGCCGCCACCTCCCTCGACAGGCTCCTCATCCTCCTCTTCTTCGCCCTCGTCCTTGGCGGCTTCCGCGTCGCCACCGGCGATATCTGGGCGGGCATCGGCTTCCACCTCGCCTTCCAGACCGTCGCCCAGCTGTTCGACGGCCCGGGGGCCGTCTTCGACGTCACCGGACCTGGCACCCTGGGACTCGTCGCCTTGGGCGGCTTGCCGTTCTCGCTCGGCTGGATAGCCATGGAGCGTCTCCACCGAGAGCGCCTGAACTGGCAGGTCCTCGAACCGGACCCTGTTCGTTGACGGCGTAGGGCAGCGATCCCTTAGACCGTCGTCGCGCTCGGGGCGGCCCAGGGAGTGCTCCAATCGATGTCCTGGCCGTTGTACCGGACCGTCGGGGTGCCCTGGACTCCCTGGGCGAGGGCCGTCATGGACAGCTGTTCGGCCTTGTCGGAGGTTTCCTTCGAGGAGATGCAGGCGGCGAAGTCGGCCTGATGGACTCCGGCCTTCTCGGCCAGAACCATCAGGTCCCGGACGGCGAAGCCGCCGTCCTGCGCCTCGCTGGGTTGCGCGGCGTACAGGGCGTCGTGGTAGGCGAGCCACTGCTCGGGGTCGGTGACGCACAGGGCCGCCGTAAGGGCACGATGCGAGTTCTCGTGCATCGGCGAGTCCTGGAAGATCGTCATGGGGTGAATCAGCAGCGCGAACTCGCCGCGGAGGGCGGCCTCCCGGGCTGCTTTTCCGTTCCCCCGCTCGAACTCCTGGCAGACCGGGCACTGGTAGTCCTCGTACACCTCAAGGAGCGGGCGTTCCACGCCTGGCTGGGCGATCATGACGCTGCCGTCGGGACGTACGGTGACCAGCTCCGCGAGGGACGAACGCGCCGAAGAGATGCCGGTCGCGTCCTGGACGTCGACCAGGGAGGAGTAGGCCACGAGGGCGCCGAACAGCCCCAAAGCCATGATCACGGCGACGAACCGGCGGGTTCTCCTTGGCTTCGAGGGCACATCAAGGAGGCTCACGCCCTGCACCTTTCCCTAAGCAATCGACCGAAATGGCACTCTAGCGGTGATTTCGACAGCGAGACCCCGTTGACGGAGCGCGGGCACCAGCGGTGGATGCGCCGCCCGCGATCGACCCGATGAAAGGCCCAGGATCGAGAGGGATCGGGCACGTAGCGGGCACGGAAGATCGAAAAAGAATCAGGCCCGGGTCCGGAGGTTATCCGTGACCTGGGCCTTTGAGCGTGGAGCGGGTGACGGGAACCGAACCCGCGCTGTCGGCTTGGGAAGCATCCACTGACCTTGCTGCCCTGAGCTGGGAAAACAGGGGTGCAGGTCAGAGCCGGTCGAGTCCCCGATCCGCCGTCGCGGGCCGGGGACCTCGTCGTTCTCGGAGCGCGACCGGCAACGTGCGGCCGCGAACCTCACCGATCACTCGGAGCGGGCCGGAGACTCGCGGTCGTTTCCACCGGTGTCCGGGCGGCCGAGAGCCAGGCCGAGCGCGGCGAAGGTGAGCATCCAGGCCGTGAGCGTCAGCCGGCCGACGGTGAAGGTGTCATCGCCGGACAGGAAGACACCGGGGAGGACCAGCAGGAAGACCGCCAGGCCGCAGGCGAGCGGGGTGTACATGGCCCATCCCGTCCACCGTCTGGTCTTGACGGTGGCGATTCCGGCCAGGACGAACCCGATGCCGATGACGATGCTGGAGATGCCGTAGCCCGCATCGAGGGTGTCGCTCTGAGGCGTGGGATACGCCGAGTCCGCCAGCGCGATCGCGCCGGCCTCGCACAGGGTCAGCGCCACGAGACCCACCATCGCCGTCCACGAACCGGCGCGTCCCAGACCACCTCCCGCCGCACCGGAGCGGATGAGCCCGAGCACACCGGCGAGCAGCAGCAGGTGGTTGACGATGAGCAGACTTTCCGAGACGACGAAGGCCCCCGGAGTGTGGGGGTAGCTGTACCGGTCGACGGCGACGGCGGGCGAGATCAGGAGGCCCACCAGCGCGACGAGCACGCCGATGACCGCGCCGAGTAGGCAGAGCCGCCCGGAGATGCGTACGAAGCCGGGCCGCGTCCCGGTTGCGGAGGTGATGTTCATATGCCGGACGGTAGGGAATGGCGGGCGCGGCGCCATCCGGGAAACCACTCAGCGGAGTACTCAGACCCACCACGCCCCGGGATCGCGGTTTACGATCACTCAATGGAGGACGGCGTTTTCGTCGGCCGGGTCCGGGAGTTGGCGGACCTGGAAAGGCGCGTGGCCGCGGCCCGCGAGGGCAGCGGCGCGCTGGTCCTGGTGGAGGGCGAGGCCGGTGCCGGGAAGACGGCACTGGCCCATTCGATCGTGCGTCGCGCGCGGCGTGCCGGTGTGCGGGCGGCGTGGGGCTCCTGCCGCGAGGGCGAAGGCGCGCCGGCCTACCAGCCGTGGGTTCAGATCCTGCGCGGGCTGGGGCAGTCCTCCATGATGTTGCTCGATCCGGCTGTCACCGAGACGGGCAGCCGCTTCCACGTCTTCGAGGACGTGGTGGGAATGCTCCACGGCGCCGCCGGCGACGCGGGCCTGCTGCTGATCCTCGATGACCTGCACTGGGCGGACGTGCCGTCGATACGGTTGCTGGAGGCGGTCGCGTCGACGGTCGCCGACTCCCGGCTGCTGGTGATCGGGCTCTGCCGCACCCGCGACACGTCCCCGCATACCGAGCCGGCCGAGGCGCTGCGGCCGTTGACCAGGGAGCGGGCCACCACCCGTCTGAGCCTGGGAGGACTCGCCCCGGCCGAGGTCGCCGAGCTGGCCGCGCGTGTGCTCGGGCGTCGCCCGGAGCCTGCTCTGCTGAGCGCGGTGGATGAGCGCGCCGAGGGCAATCCGCTGTTCGTGCTGGAACTGCTGCGGCTGGTTGAAACGGTCGGGAGCCTCGACCCCGGACTGCCCGGCGGCGTGCGCCACGTCGTCGGACGCCGCCTGGACGGCCTGCCGACGGCGACCCGCCGACTGCTGAGGCACGCCGCGGTGCTGGGGCGCGAGTTCACCGGCGAGGCGGTGGGCGCGCTTGTCGGCGAGGAGATCGAGGATGTGCTCGACCTTCTCGACCCCGCACTCGCGGCGAACGTGATCCGTGCCGACGGGCACTCCCTGCGCTTCACACATGTGCTGACGCAGGAGGTGCTGTACGCCGAGCTGCCCACCGCCGCGCGCCGTCGGCTGCACGCGCGGGCGGCCGACGTCGTCAGGTCGACGAGTGCGGGGGAGATCCCGGTCGATGCCCTGGCGTATCACCTGCGCCAGTCCGCTCCGCTCGGCAACGCGGAGGAGGCGCTGCGGGTCACGCGTACGGCCGCGACGAGGGCACGTGCCCAACTGGCCTACGAGCACGCGGCCTTCCAGTACCGCGCGGCGCTCGACCTGCTGGCGCTGGTGCCGTACGGCGCCGCCCAACGGCCGGAGCTGCTGCTGGAGCTGGCGCGATGCGAGTTCCGTTCCGGCGCGGTGGAGGAGGCGTGGCGGTCGTGCCAGGCGGCGGCCGACCTGGGGCGGGCGACGGGCGAGGGAGCGGTCGTCGCGGATGCCGCGACCGTGTTGCGGGGCATCTCCAACTCGCCGGTGACGGCTGCGATCCACGTGCTGTGCCGGGAGGCGCTGGCCATGCTGGGCGGCTCCGACGAGGTACGCGAGGCGAAGGCGCTGGCTCAGCTCGTCATCACGGCGGATCCCTTCGCCGAACGTGGCGAGAGCGACCTGAGCCTGCGCGCCCTGCGCATGGCCGAGGCGACCGGTGACCCCGACGCACGGTTCCTGGCCATGCAGGCGCGCTACACCGAGCTGGGCAACGGCCGGCACGTGCTGGAGCGACTGTCGATCGGTGAGCGCGCGATCCGGCTCGCGGGCGAGACCGGATACTACGAATACGCGGCGTGGGGACACACCTGGCGGCTGGACGCGTTCTGGGAGCTGGGCCGGCGGATCCAGCTCGACGCCGAGCTGAAGGCGTTCGGCGCGGTCGTGGCGCAGCTGCGAGAGCCGCTGTGGCGGTGGAGACTCATCTCGATGCAGGCGGCGACGGCCCTGCTGGAGGGCCGTTTCGAACAGGCGCGCCTGCTGGCTGACGAGGCGTTGGCGATCGGGTTGCGCGGTGGACACGAGGGCGCGGAGTTCGTCCACCTGGTCTTCCGCTCGCACCTGGGCCTGCAGGACGGGACGGGGCTGGATCAGGTCGAGGCCGCCGTGCGCGGGTTCGTGGAGACCGGACCCTACCTGGCGCGGAGCTGGCATGCGCTCGTGCTCGCCGGCATGGGACGACGCGACGACGCCAAGGCGCTCTGGGAGGCCATCACCCCGCATCTGGCCGCCTTCCCCCGCGACGCACCGGAGTGGATCGTCTCCGGGGCCGGGAACGCCCAGCTCTGCGTCGCGTTCGACGACCGCGTCACGGCCGCCGCCGTCTACGAGGCACTGCTGCCGTACGCGGACCGGCAGGTCGCCCCCGAGTCGCACACCCCCGGCTCCGGCCCGGTGTCGCTGTATCTCGGCATGCTCGCGACGCTCCTGCGGCGATGGGAGGCGGCAGAGGCGCATCTGCACGCCGCGCTGGCATCCTGCCAGGCGATGGGCTCGGCGCCGTACGAGGCGTACACCCGGCTGGAACTGGCCCGGATGCTCCGGCTGCACCCGCCGTCCGGCGCGGGCGCGGCCGCCGACGAGCACCTTGGCGGCGCGGTGCGGATCGCCCGCCGCGTGGGCATGCCGTCGCTGCTGGCCGACGCCGAGACGCTGCACGAGGCCCGGGGACGCGCGGGCGTGCTCACCCCACGCGAGGAACAGGTCGCCGAACTGGTCGCCGAGGGGCTCAGCAACCGGCAGATCGCCCACCGCCTGCGCATGGCGGAACGCACGGCGGAAAACCACGTCACGCACATCCTGACCAAGCTCGGCTTCGACTCCCGCGCCCGCGTCGCCGCCTGGTACACCGCACGCCGGCACACAGGCTGAGTACCGGCCTGAGTGGTCCCCCGGATGGCCACCGCCACCGCAACGCCTAGCGTGACCGATGGCGTCGGTCGATCGGCCGAGGGAGGAAGCAGCGTGATGCATGCGGTGATCGGCATCTGGACCGTGGACCCGGCCTGGCACGACGAGCAACGCCGCCTGCTGCGGGAGGAGATCATCCCGCTGGTCACGCGCCAGCCCGGGTTCCTGACCGGCTACTGGATGCACGATCCGGAGAGCGGCAGGAGCCACACGACGGCCATATTCGGCGATCGGGAGTCGGCTGACGTGTTCAAGGCACTCGTCGAGAGCGGCACCCGGCAGGCCGCCCGGGTCGGCCTCGTCAGCACCGTTCTGACCACCGTCGAGATCGTCGCCCACGCGGGTCGGCAGCGTGATGACGACGAAGGGGAGGGGAAGGCCGACACACCGGTGCCGGTGGACTGATCAAGGGTTGCCGTCGCTACCCGTGCGTCGCCAGTCCGTACATCGCCGTGGAGAGCAGGCGTTCGATCAGGTCCGCGATCGTCACCGCTCGCCCCGGGGCGGACGATGAAGTGGAACTGGTGGACCTGCCCGATCCGCGGCCCGCGGCGGGACAGATTCGCATCAGAATGGCTGGAGCCGCGGTCAACGCGGCCGATCTTCACATCATCGACGCCTCACGCGATGAGGTCAGGACAGGCGGCTCCGTGCCGCACCTCGGCCTGGGGCTGGACGTGGCCGGCGTTGTCGACATGGCGGGGCCCGGCGTCCGCGATTTCGCCGTCGGCACGCCGGTCGCGGCGCTCACCTTCCCGCACGCCCCGCACGCCGCCGCGGGAACGGCCGCCGAGTACGTGAGGGCCGGAGCGGCGGAGACGCGCACAACCCTCGACGGGGCGAGCGGCTTCGACGCGGTGCTGGACACCGCCCTGCTGAACGAGGCGGCCCTGCGGCCGGTCCACGACCACGGAACCTACGCGGGGGTCTTCCCCGGCCTCGAACCCGCCTCCGAACGCGGCACCACCGTTACCTCCGCGGTGGTGGTCCCCGACGGCGCCCTCCTGCGGGAAATGCTCGCGCTGACCGCGCGGGGAGTCCTGGAACCGCGCCGGGCCGGCACGTTGCCCCTGGAGGAGGCCGCGTACGCGTACCGCGCCTTCCGCGACGGCGCACACCGCGGCCGATGGATGCTCACGAGCTGATACGGCCGCTTGGTCCGTCAGGCGGCTCGTCACCACCTCATGAGATGCCATGCCCGATGGCTTCGGCGGCCGCGAGCTTGTTGACGTAGTCACGCGGATGGGCGGGACCGGGCAGCGGAGTTCAAGGGCACCGGCGAGATCAAGCCAGGTAAGAACAGCCAGGCCGTCCACGAGGTCGTCCTGTCCGTCGAAGACGATCTCGGCCGGATCGAACCACGCGAACATCGCTGAACGGCTCGCAGGGGCCTGTGCCGTACGGCCGGGGCTCGCACCGTGAGTAACCGCGCTTCTCCGCCCGTTCTGGCACGCATCTGGCACGGACACGGGGTGCTGTCCTTCCTGCTTGCGATCGCCCGGCCGATGTTGTCCCACATCTTCGATCTTGTCGGTGGGTGAATCTAGGATTCCCGATCATGGCAAAAGATCGGGTTCCCCTGGTGCAGACCAAGCAGATAGATCTTGGAGTGCATTATCACGGGGTCCACCTCGCTGATGGCGAGGACTTCTGGGACCGTTGGCAGGCTGGGCCTGGGCCCGTTGGCAGGCTGGGCCTGGGCCCGTTGGCAGGCTGGGCCGCCGATTTGCTCTGCCGAGATCATCCAGGATGAGGGGAGCTTCGTCGGCCTGCACACCGGTCTCCACACAGGCATCGTGGACTTCACCGTGACCGTTGCGGACGGTGATCCAGGATCCGATCTTGATGGCTATGAAGACGTGGTAGAGATCAGCTACGGGTTCTCATCGGATCTGATCTCGCTGGTGGAATGGGGCGATGAGGCGATCCACCATCTTCCGCCGCTGCCTGCCGGCCCTGGAACATACCGTCTGAGATACCACGCGCGAGGGATGGATGAGGCGAACGCAAGGGACACCTCGGATGTAGCAATCGATCACTATCTCCTACAGATGTGGCCTGCGCCGCTGTATGACCCTGCCGTACTCAAATCCACGAGCTCGTACCTTCGAGATCAGCTGAGCATCGAATGAACCATGAAACCGAGCTGACGTTGTCAGCTTGGGAAGTCTCCAACGCACTTGACCTCTGAGCTGGGTAAGCGCTGACCTGCAGGGGAGAGGGCCGAGCGCTCGCAGTTTCCCTTGATCACCCTCCTGGCGGGCACGGGGAATGTCTGCGCCGTCGATCGCCCCCAGCTCCGTACGGAGATCAGCAACCCGCAGGCGATCACGAAGGCAGTGGTGGCGGCCGACGATGCAGAACTGTCAGCAGAATACCGACCGGTGTCGTAATCACTATCAGTGCCATAAAGAGCAGTGCGTCTATGCGAATATTCATTTGAGGTTCGTAGGTGAGCATGTACCATTCTTCAATGGCAGCCAGGAACCAAGCAACGGCTGGCGAAAGAAGGTGCTCTGAGCGCAGCCGTGTACGGCGTAGGGCCAGGAAGAGCGTTACAAAAACGAACCCACCAAGAGCCAAGGATAAGGGCTGATACAGCACTTCGATCACGCGGCTACTCCTGTCATTCTGGGTCAATTTTAAGTGGCGCCAATATACGTTGAGGGCAGCGCCATCAGAAGTGCACTCCCGATACCCAGCTGCCCCACCCCCAGCGCTTGGGAACCTCGACTGTATAGCCACCCGGAAGCATGGCCTTCTCGAGCTCGTTGCCAAGCTCTAAACCCAGATCGCTGGCCTCGCTCCAATAAGCGTGAAAGTGCTTCTTGTCCATCGTGGTGATCTCGATCCTCCGCTCGGCGTCGATGAGCGTGGCGGTCCAGACCTTGCCCGAACGGATCTGGTTGAGCACGATAGACATGTCTGCCTGCTGAGAATCGTCACGATTAAGCAAGAACAGGCCGCCGATGAGTACCAAGCCTGCGGTGACGGAGCACACGATGAACGTCCTGAACCGCGAGGATTTTTTCTGGTGCCGACGAGGGATTGCGGGCTGCTTCTCGATCATGCCTACAGCATGTCAGTCCACTCTCCGCGTTTGAAGGCCATGGGTTCACTCCCGTAAATGAATATAGCGGTCATGAGAGCAATCTCGATTGCAGTAGCACATCACCAGTTTGGAAGATCTCGGTACGCGCCCCTGTGAGCTGCAACGTCCCAGTTCTGAGGCGGCCTTGCACTGCCCGTGAGTGCTCGTGATCCCCGTTCATTCCCCGGCCTTGCTGACACGTGAATGGTGCGGCCTGAGAACCCTGTGCGGACGCACGGGGTTCTCCCCGACGGGACAATCAGGCCCCCTCGGCCATCTACGGCTCTCGCGTCGGAACGTCGATCATCCCGGAGCCGAGGCCTCCCGCCGGAGGCAATAGACGGTATGGGGGTGGATAGGGCAGGCTTGATCGAAATAATGATCAGATGCTGAGGACAGGGTGGGCGAGTTGAGAGAGCTTTTTGTGTGGCTGTGGGGAGTGCTTTCGTGGTTATTCTCGGTGGCGGTGCTGTTCTTGGTGATCTATGTGGCGATACGGCTGGCGCTCACACATGATCGTCGGAGTCAGGTTCCGCGTCCGCGCGATGTGGCGGATGCGGAGCTGCGGGAGCGTGTGGCGGTGGAGAGAACAGCGCAGAAGCAAGAAGCGGAGGAGCGAGCGGCTCGAGGGCGTGAAGCGGAAGAAGCTGACGACGTGTAGCGGCGGCGGGCCGGTGGTCGGCGCATTAGCTGGGTATGGCGGGCGTGCGGTGCGGGTACGGCTCGGGTCGCTGCCGGCCGGGATCGGCGCCCACGCCGCATGCCTGGGCGGCGGGCGGCAGAGGGCCGGGTACGGCGGCGCGGCGCGCCGTCGCCTTGACCACGCGGGCCGCGCTGATTTATCCGCACACCGAGACCGGGTGGGACCAGATGGTCGCCGATGGCATGGGCAGACTGGCCGACGAGGCGTTGGGAAAGGCCCAGGATCGAGAGGGATCGGACACGGAAGATCGAAGTGGGTTCCGAAAAGAATCGGGCCCGGGTTCGGAAGTTGTCCATGACCTGGGCCTTTTCGTTTGGAGCGGGTGACGGGAATCGAACCCGCGCTGTCAGCTTGGGAATCATCTACTGACCTTGCTGTCCTGAGCTGGGAAAACGGGAGTGCAGTTCAGGGCGGGTCGAGTGACCGTGAGTCCCCGTGAGTAACCGCGCTTCCCCACCTGTTCTGGCACGCATCTGGCACGAAGTCTCGATGTCAAGGCATCGCTGATACGGCGGTTGGGCTGGGGTAAGCGCAGACGCTTACGTAGACTCAGAGGTATGACTGCCGGGCACGCGCACGAGGAGCTCCACCATCTGGTCGATCGACTTTCTCCGGACCAGGCGCGCCGTCTGCTGCGTCTGGTGAAGACGGATCCGGAGTTGGCTGAAACCGTGGACGAAGAGACCGATGAGCCGGTTCGGCGTCGGCGGTTGTCGATCGCGGGGATCGGTGCCTCCGGTGAAGGGGATCTGTCGGAACGGGTCGAAGATCTGCTGGCGGAGCGGTTCAATCGGTCAACGTGACTTCCACGCTCCTGGACACTGGCCCCTTGATCGCTGTTGTTGATCGAGATGACAAGCACCACGCCTCATGCGTGCGTCTCCTCGAAGAGTTGGAGGGGCCACTCCTGCTGCCTTCGACTATCTTGATCGAGGCGGGGTGGACCATTAACAGGCACATGGGGCCTCGCGTGCATGCGCAGTTTCTTGATCTAGCGATTGAGGAGTTTGAACTGGTCGATCTGGTGCCAGTCGATGTGCGACGAATGGCAGAGCTCGTCCGCACCTACCGAGACGCTCGACTCGACCCGGCTGACGTGTCCGTGGTCGCCATCGCAGAGCGCCTGAACGTTACTTAAATCGCGACGCTGGACCGACGTGACTTCACTTTGATCCGACCTCAACATGTGCCGGCGTTCACGCTTCTACCGAAAGTGCTTGGCTGACCTGGCCTGACAAGGGTGGAGCGGGTGACGGGAATCGAACCCGCGCTGTCAGCTTGGGAACCGTATGGATCACGCCTCGTAGGACGGCTGACCTGCGCTTCGGGTCAGTCGTGAGTGACTGCGGTTGATCCCTCGTTGCCCCCTTAATGGCACGACGATCAACAGATGAGGTGTTGCGGATGGCGTTTACCTACGTCGATGTTGCCTGGCTGGCCGAAGACGACGAGCTGGGCGATCTGTGGTGTCTGACCTTCGTGCGTGGAGTCAGCGAGGTGCAGGCGCTTCGCCGGCTGGGTGCCGACCAGGAGAGTATCCGGCCACTCACCTATGACGAGTTGATAGACGATGGCCTTTTTCCTGAGACGGTGCTGGTGGGGCGAGTGGGCGACTGGACGGTGCTCATCGAGGAGAGCGGGTGGACGTGCACGGAAGCCGACAAGGCACGGGCCCTCTCGGCCGGGACCGTGGCCGTGGCGGTGCTGCGGCACGACTACGCATCCGACGGCTTCGTCTACGCGGTGGACGGGGAGTTGGTCACGCACTTCAATCCCAAGATTCCCCAATGGCGGCACGGGAGTGATCCCGATCGGCTCAACGACCTGATGAGGCAGGTGGGCCTTGATCCCGACGACGTACCCGGAACCGGTGCTGAGGCACCGTCGTCCGCGTCCGGGGCACTTCTCCTCGCAGCCCGGTTGACCGGCGTGGTGCTGACCCCGGAGATTGTCAAAGGGCCGCTCATGAGTGGCGTCGTTGGCTGATCCGTCCACGATGCCATGTCCGACAGCCGACCTTGAGAGGCTGGCACCGTATTCCGCTGCCCGGAATCTGCCCGCGCTGCAGCACGGCTCGAACTCACAACCTGCGGATTAAAAGATCGGCTGGGGTTTGTTCCGGACGGTTCAACGCAGACCGGCAGGTATACGTGGTCCATCCTGAACGGTCTGGGACGACTTCGAATTGCAACTGGAAGTGCAACAGGACTCTTTCCGCCCCACCTGCGATCACTTGCCTAGACCGGACCGGAACAGCTCGCTGATTAGGCGGCCTCTTCGGGGCGGAAGACGGCTGCTGTGACGGGCGCACGCAGCGTCCAGCCCAGGGAGCGGTAGAGCCCGAGTCCGTCCCGGGTCGCGACGAGGACACCGGTTCGCGCTCCTTGGATCGCGGCGTAGTGGCCAAGGGCACTCATGACGCGGCTGCCCAACCCTCGACGGCGATGCGATGGGTGAGTCTCCACCTGGTCGACGATCGCGAACGACCCGGTCCGTGCGATCCGCCCCCTGGCGGCTATCTGCTCATCGGAGCCGAGGACTTCTGCATCGGTGACGGCACCCTGTGTCGTAACCCGCAGTGCGTAACCGGTCGGCATGGAGAACTCGGCGGAGCGCAGGGAAACCGTCATCATGTACTCGGGGTCCTTTACGAGCCAGCCGGTCGGCAGTACGGCGGCGACGGCCTCCACTTCCGCGCAAACCTTGAGCCAGGTTCCCGGGGCGAGCGGCTCCCGTGTCAGACGGCGGAGGGCTGCCGGATCAAATCGGGGCAGCACGTAGCGGATGAGGTGGCCTGACAGTCCCACATCGATCCTGTAACCGTCCGGCACCGCCACTGGTGATTCGGTCGCGCGGGAGAGCGTCCATCCCTGTACCCAGGCCGCGGCCACTTCCGGGAGGGCTCCGACGTCTTCAGAGGCGTTGGCCGGGGTACCAAGCACCGTCAGTCCCTTCGTGAACATCACAGACCTACCGGACACCTTATTGCGACTTCCTCGCAATAAGGGATCCTACTCCCGTTAGAGGCCTCTGGCCGACCCGCCATCGTCGTAACCAGTTTGGAAGATTGCGGTGCGTGACGCTCCGGCCTGCTGCGTTCCAGTTCAGAGACGGTTTCGCCTTACCCGTGAGTCCCCGCGGTTCTCCCTTGCTTATCCTCCTGACGGGCACGCAACGGGCATGGGGGACGTCTGGTCCTTCGTTACCTGGCGCCCGGTGGGCCGGGACTGAGGAACGAAGTCTCGGCCTGTCGATCGCCCCAGCCCCGTATGGAGATCAGCCGTCACCAGGCGATCGTGAGAGTGGTACGAGTGCGGCAGACGTTTGGTTCGATTCGACTATCTGAGATCAGTCGCACATGGTCATGAGGCGACGGATGCTCTGTTCGGGTTCTTCTCCCTCGGTGTAGAGGACTGTCGTCGCGAAAGCGTGATTCCCCGTGTTGTGCACCCACTGATGGAGGAAGTCGTACCCGTCCCTGCTGATCCAGTTGGTTCCCTTCGCGGCGAGGCTGCGCTGCCGCAGTACCTGGACAGATCGTTCGAGGTCGGGGGAGGGCAGCACAAGCACCACATGGTTGACAGGGCGAAGCGCAGTCTGGACACGCTGGAACAGTTCGGGTTGCGTGTAGTGGCTGTGGCCGGCCCCCAGGGAGATGATCGTGCCCGGGTGGTCAGCGACAATGCGTTCCACGGCATGAGCGCGCGCAGGTTCCCACTCCTGCTCGGCTGCGACTCGGCCCACGGCCTGGATGCGGTCACGCAGCTTGTCCATGCTCCATCCCACCTCGGCGTAATAGGTCTCGCCGAGTGCGTCAATGTCGACGAAGCTTTTTTCTGCCGCTGAGGCCAGTCCGTCACCGAGTGTGCTCTTTCCTGTTGCGGCCGGACCAATGAGGACCATCCACGGGGCTGTATGCATTCATGCATTCTCGTCTTGCCTGGTCGTGCACCGGCTGCGGTTTCCGTTCGGAGGAAGGAGGCGCTGTGGGCCACCGATCGTTTCCTGATCGGAGACCAGACGGATCGTGTGCGGCATCTGAACGGCGGTGCGGCCCACGTGCGACGGGCAACGGTTGGGTGCGGCGTGGGTGTGGTGCGGCGGGTGCCCGAGTGCGGCCCCGGCCGTGACCGGCGCCCACGCCGCACGCTCGGGCGGCGGGCCGTGCGGCGGCGCGCCGCGCCGTCGCCTTGATGCGGGAACAGTGCGTATCCGAGTGGCCTACGTTGAGCGCTTGACCGGCGGTCTGGTCCTTGGTCCGCTCAAGTCCAAGGCCGGTCGGCGCGTGGTCGGCATTCCCAAGGACATCGTTTCGGCGCTGCGCGAGCACATCGCCACTTACGTTCAGGACGAGCCGGGCGCGTTGTTGTTTCCCGGTGCGAAGGGCGGGCCACTGCGGCGGAGTGGCTTCAACACCCGCACGCGCTGGGTGGACGTGGTCAAGGAGATGGGCATGCCGGGTCTGCACTTTCACGATCTCCGGCACACGGGCAACATGCTCGCCGCCGAGTCGGGCGCAGGGCTCAAGGATCTGATGGCCCGGATGGGGCACGACAACGTGCGCGCCGCGATGATCTATCAGCACGCCGTACGGGGTGCCGACCGGGTGATCAAGGATGCGATCGGCAGGCGGTTGGAAAAGCGGAATGACGGTGAAGTCGATGAGATGCCCGCAGGGTGATCGCGGAGCTAATGGCCCGCTAATAGCCCGAGAAGATCGAACAGTCCGAGAAACGATTAAAGCCCGGGGCGGAAATCCATCCCTGACCTGGGCCTTGAAGCGTGGAGCGGGTGACGGGAATCGAACCCGCTCTGTCAGCTTGGGAAGTCTATTAACGCTCTGGTCCCTCGCCTGCGGAAATGCTGATCTGCGGGGGAGTGCTCCGGCTACCCGTGATTCCCCGTGGGTTCCCCTTGCTCCCCCTACTGACGGGCGCGCAACGGGCACGGGGGCAACGAACTGACCTTCTTCGTGCCAGCGTGATCATTCGGAGTGTCCTACGGTTGCCGTCAAGCTTGGGACGGTGCTCGGCGATCGAGACCAGCCAGCGACGCTCGGGGATAACGTCCTCAAGCTAGCGTCCACGCTCCCGAATCGCCGCCTCGATTCGTAGGCCAACGCCGATCACAGCCAAGATCAGCGTTCCTGTGAGAGCCTGGTCAGGTAGCTCGCCGTCGTTGGCGATAAAGAGCAAAAGGGCCAGGGCCACACCAAGAGTGAAGGCCACATTCCCGCAGGCCCTCACGGTCTCCACGTCGCTTTTTGTCTCGCGGGGTGTGGTGTCCTCTGGCTCATTCACAGCGAAGATCATCCCATGTCGGCAGATCACGGCGAAAGAGTGCGGAGACGCCACCCGCAGGTTTCTCCCGACGGGAAGATCCGGCTCCTCAGCCATCTATGAGCCTTTGCTCTGATCATGGCGATCATCCTGGAGCCGAGTGCCCCCGCCGGAGGCACGGTCTTTCCTCTCGATCATCGCGCAGACGAGAGCTCCAAGCATCATCCCAAACCCTGCCTTAACGGCGATGTCGAGGGTGTCGGAGGTGGTAGC
Organism: Streptosporangium subroseum; assembly: GCF_900188345.1. Taxonomy (GTDB): domain Bacteria; phylum Actinomycetota; class Actinomycetes; order Streptosporangiales; family Streptosporangiaceae; genus Streptosporangium; species Streptosporangium subroseum. The sequence goes on from NZ_FZOD01000056.1 coordinate 49,008, forward strand.
GAAGAAGCGACCCAACAACCGAACCGATCCGATCAGCGCGAGTATTAATAAGACAACACCGCTGGCCAGGAACGCCGTCCGAAAAATCCGAGCTGAGTTTGCGGGGTTTAGGGCGGCGCGGTACAGAGCATTACCGAAGGCGGCCAGAGGGAGAATCGCTAAGAGCACGTCAAAGAAGTTGGGACTCATGGCGGCTGATCGTATGACAGGCGAGTCAGGACGGGAATAGCCAGTTTGGCGGCGGTGTGCCGTCGGTCGGCGGGTTGGCATCGTACGGTGCGATGTCCGTACGGCGATGCCCCGCGCGGCGCCTGCGCCGTGACCGGCCCCCAGGCCGCATGCGCGGCGCAGGAGCGCTGGCGCGGGGCGTACGGCGCGGCGCGCCGCCGCCTTGAATACCCACTAAGAACAATTCGGCAACTCGCTTCCCGCAGCTGTTGTCGTGTCCCGGGACATGCTTGACATGTCAGTCCCAGGACATTCTTGACAGGTGCCGTTTTCGGCTCAGTCTGGCGTGCGTCGTTTGCGGGTGTTGCGTGTCAGGAGGCCGGGATTGGCTCTGGTTGATTTGTCTGTTGTGGAGCAGCGGTATCACGCGGTGCTGGCCGTGTTGGCGGGTGCGCGGGTGAGTGAGGTCGCCGCTGAGATCGGGGTGTCGCGGTATCGCGCCTCGGGCCTGACGGGGTGGCAGGTGCGCAGTGTCGAGTCGGCCGAGCGTCTGCTCACCCTGGCGACCAGGGCCTCAAGGATCGCCCGGCCGCTCACACCCATCACGTCGGAGCAGACGGCGGCGGTGGCTTGGGCGGCGTTCCTGAAGGGGGCCCGGTTGACCGACGAGCTGTCGGCAGAGGTCACCCTGTCTGCCGTTGCATTCTCATCCCACCAGCCTGTCCCGATCTGGCATACACCATCCGCACGATCAAGGTGCTCGGCCCCAGATGGCCCCCACGCCGACTGCTGAGTGCGGTAACCCCGGTCATTTATGGAGCCGGTGCGGGGAACAGAACGTCGCCCACGTTCTCATGCCGCCCGTGCGCCTTGTGTACGGATCACACCGGATGGAAGGCCGTCCCCCGCCCGCCACCGGGCCCCGGAACGACTCCGCTCGGAACGTGCCGGGGGTACGGGGCTCAGGACGCGGGGACCTTGGTGGCGGCGGCGAGGGCGCTGAGCACCTGCACGAGCTGCGCGACGGCTTCGGTGTCATCGGCCGGGTGGGTCTCGGCGAAGCGAGTCACTGAGCCGGGTATCGCGAGTTTGGCGTCCTTCAGGATCGTGGCGCCGGCGATACCGGCGGACTTGCGGGCGTCGTCATGGGCCCACACGCCGCCGTACTGACCGAAGGCGGTGCCGACGACGGCGGTCGGCGAACCCGCCAGGGCGCCGGAGCCGAGCGGGCGGGACAGCCAGTCGATGGCGTTTTTCAGCACAGCAGGGATGGTGCCGTTGTGCTCGGGGGTGACGAGCAGGAACGCGTCGGCGCGCGCGGCGGTCTCGCGCAGGCGGGTGGCGGCGGCGGGACGCTGCTCGTCGGTGTCGATGTCCTCGTTGTAGAAGGGCACCTCGGCCAGGCCCTCATAAAGGGTGACCGTGACGCCCTCGGGGGCGTGTTTGACGGCGGCCTCGGCGAGCTGACGGTTGTGTGAGCCGGAGCGCAGGCTGCCGACGAGGGCGAGGATGTGGACGGGCATGGGTTCTCCAGACATAGACGTGCCGACGGAGCAAATACGACTGAGAGAGATGTGGATCTTGGTTCGCGGTGGTGAGCGGCGCTACTCGCGCATGGTCAGGCCGCCGTCCACCGACAGGATCTGGCCGGTGATCCAACTGGACTCCGCCGACAGGAGGAAGACGATCATGGAGGCGAGGTCCTCGGGCTCACCAAGCCGCGGGAGCGCGGTTTTCTCCGACAGGGCCTCGCGGACCTCGGGGGGCGTGCCGGTGCGGACGTTCTCCGTGAGGACGACCCCGGGGGCGACGGCGTTGCACCGGATGTTCTTGCGGCCCCACGCGTGGGCGGTGTGGCGGGTGAGCGCGTGCAGGGCGATCTTGGATGAGGAGTACGCGGTGAGCCACAGCTCCCGCTGCCACGCCGCCAGGGAGGAGACGTTGACGATCGAGCCGCCGCCCGAGGCGACCAGCGCGGGCAGGCTTTCGCGGATCACGAGCCCGGTGCCGGTGACGTTGATCCGCATCATCTCGGCCCACGCGTCGGGGTCCATGGTGTCGACGCCCTGGTCACGGGCCATGAGGTCCGCGCCGACAGCGGCGGCGACGTTGGCGACGCCGTCGAGTCGGCCGAACCGGTCAGTGGTCTGGGCGACCAGAGAGGCGATGGAATCCTCCTCCCGAAGGTCGAACTGGACCGTGAGCAGCCGGTCGGCCGCTTCCGGTGCCTGCTCGCGGGTCCGCGCGAGCTTGTCGGGATTGGTACCGGCCGCGGTCACTCGGGCGCCTTCGGCCAGCAGTCGCTGTACGGTGGCCGCGCCGATGCCCGATCCACCCCCGGTGACGATGAAAACCTTGTCCTTGAGCCCTTCCATTGCTGGGCATTCCTTTCTGCTTGTGAGGGTGCGGCGGCGGCGCGGCAGGTGGCAACGGTGCCGGAGGCGATGAGGCGGGAATACGCCTAAAGTGCCTGGTAGTTACCGCTATATGCGCAGAACGACCGCTTCGACCAGTGCGTTGACGCTTGGTGCGTAGGCCCACTGTGCAGGAATGCGACGAGGGTTACAAAAGGTATGTCTATGTTCCTGAGGAACACCGGAAGGGCGTCATCGGTGAGTAACTATGAGGGCCAGGCGGCCTCCACCGGCGAGGCGCGGGTGAACGTGCTGCGCCTCTCGGGCCCGTGTGAGCGCTGGGACGAGCGGGACACGGACTTCATTCGCGAGATCCTCGACCTGGTGGGCGACAAGTGGAGCATGCTGGTCATCGGCGTCCTGGCCGGCGGCGACGCCCGCTACTCGGACCTCGACACCGCGATCCCCGCCATCTCCCGGCGCATGCTCACCCTCACCCTCAAGCGCCTTCAGCGCAGCGGGCTGGTCGACCGCACTGCCTACGCGGAGGTGCCGCCCCGCGTCGAGTATTCCCTCACCGGCCTCGGCGCCTCCCTGCTCTCGGCCATCGGGCATCTGGCCGCCTGGAGCGCCGAACAGCACACCGAGATCCGACGCCACCAGGACGCGTACGACATGAGCGCCACACGGAGTGCGTACCTGGCATGAGGCGGAGTGGATCCCGTGCCGCAGTGAGATTTTCTCAGTGAAGATCACTTCAAATGGTTGTTGAAGACGAGAGCGGCGCGGGCGATGTCGCCAATGCGGCTGGGGCCGAGGCTGATTTGAGAGCACGCCAGCGTTCATTGAATTCGGCGGCGGTGCGCTCGCCGAGCGCTCGGACGTGTCCGATCAGCACGTTCATCACGCGGGTATCGACGGGGAAGAGCCTTCTCGGACTGGCCTTGGGGCGGCCGACCGGGACGCGGATGCCGATCCCGGCTCCGATGTAGCCCTTGTCCGTATGTTTCCTAGATCATCTGTCGCCCATGTCCTGGGACAGAAACGTCAGGCATCTCGTGAAACTAGACAGAGCGGATCTGCCGGGAGAACGGCGTGGAGGCGCGTAATACCCAGGTGCGCTCACCGACCACGACCGGGAAGGTCGAGCGCTGGCATAAGACGGTGCGCGAGGAGTTCCTGGCCGCCCATGAGCCGTTCGCCAGTGTCCAGGCGTTGGATGCGTGGGTGGCCGACTACAACACGGTGCGGCCGCACCAGGCGTTGGACATGGCTTCTCCGGCCAGTCGGTTTTCCCTCCGGTCGAGCGTGCTGGCGGGCGTTGTGGCGGAGGTGCCGTTGCGGCTTCCGGCGGATCTGGTCGCATTGCCGGGCTCATCTGCACCGACCGGTGAGGCGTCGGGCGTGCTCATCGCCGAGGCGGTGCCCGTGGCGGTGGAGGTGGAGCGCGTGGTGCCGCCGAGCGGCAACCTGACCGCGTGCGGGCGGCAGGTGTGGCTCGGGCGAGCGCGGGCCGGGCAGACGATCATCGTCTGGGCCAGCGCCACCACCATGTGCGTGTTCAGCGGCCAGGACCTGCTCAAGACGCATCCGGTGACGCTGACCAGCGCCGATCTGGGGCGGTTGATGGCTGGTGGTGGGCGGGCGGGCCGTCCGGCCCCGGCGATCGCGCTGCCGTCGGGACCGCTGGCGGCTGATGCGGTGGTGGAGGTCGACCGGATGGTCAACAACGCCGGGTGCGTGGGTCTGGCGGGCAAGCTGCTGAGCGTCGGGGCCCCGCTCGCCGGTCAGCGGGTGACATTGCGGATCGACGCGCAGACGGTCCGGGTGATCGCCAACGGGGTGCTGGTGCGCACCAAGCCGAGCCCGCTGACGCCCTCGCAGCGGGGCCGGTTGCACGGCGTCCGACTGGCCCGAAGTCCGAACGCGGTCACCGGCCGCTTCCCCCAGGTGCAGCGGGTTGTGGCCGGCAACGGCAACCTGATGGTGGCTGGCTGCAAGCTCCAGATCGGCCAGGTCCACCGCGGCAAGGTCGTCACCATCGTCTTGAAAGACACCCGATTTCGGGTGCTGTTCGAGGGTGAGGAACTGTCGGTGCATCCCCGAACCCTCATCAAGGAGGTCAACCGGCTGCGAGCAAGTGGCCATATCGATTACAGGATCTAGGCCTGGTGGAAAGCATCAACCGAGACTGATCCGTCAAGCATCAACTGAGGATTTACAGGGATGTGTTGTTATATGTACTGCTCCGGGACATGCTTGACATATCAGTCCTGGGACATGTTTGAAGGGTGCCGTTGGTGGTCGCTCTAAAGCAGTCAATCAAGGAGTTCGGGGCGGCGAGTGATTAGGGCGCGGCGGGCGGTCACATAACGTTCGTGGAACTCCTCGGCGAGAGCTTCGCGACGGTAGCGCTGGCGGATGACGCGGTCCAGATCTGCGGCGCGGTTGACCAGGTCGGTGAGAGATTTGCGGTCGATGTCGAACGCTGTCATTCCCTGCTCTACGGCGGCGTCGAGGTTGCCACGCCGGGCGTGGACGATGCCGAGGTCGATGTGAGCGTCGGCGACGCGCATGGGGGCGTTGGACGTGCCGTCCGGGCGGGTGTGCATCTGGATTGTCTCCAGGGCATGTTCTTCGGCGCGGTCGTCGTCGCCGAGCCAGGTGTAAGCGGTGGCAGCGTAGAAGACCCATTTGGCGTGGTCGAACACGAAGTGATGATCCGGGTTCCCGGGAATAGGGAGGCGAGCGAGAACATCGGCTCCGCGGGTCAGGGCCTTGTCGGCTTCGCGGCGGTCACCGATGCGAGCCAGTCCGCGGGCCTCTTGCAGAGTGAGTTGGACCATGGCACTGGATTGCCGGCGGCGGCCTGGCCCATGCGGGCGGCGGTGACCACGTCTTCGTAGCGGCCTTCGACCAGGGCAAACCAAGCAGACATCTCATGTGCCCACCCCATGAGTTCGCTGTGGCCGAGGTGTCCTTCAAGAAGTACGGCTCCGACTGGGTGAACGAGCGCCCCGGCCTGCGATCCAAGACGGTCCAGCTCTATGAGGGCCTTCTCCGCCTTCACCTGGTTCCGACTTTCGGCAACCTGGCCGTGAGTGAGATCAAGGCGGCTCACGTGCGCAAGTGGCGCAAGACGCTTCTGGATGCGGGGGTCGGGCCGGTCACCGTGGCCAAGGCGTACCGACTGCTCAAGGCAATCATGAACACGGCGGTGGAGGATCGGATGATCAAGTCCAATCCGTGTCGGATCAAGAGCGGCGGCAAGGAGGAGTCACCCGAACGGCCAACGCTGACCGTGGAACAGGTCTTCACACTGGCCGCTGCGATCGAACCACGCTTCCGGGCGCTGGTGCTCCTGGCGACTTTCGGCAGTCTGCGATGGGGTGAGCTGGCGGCGCTCCAGCGGAGGAACCTCGACCTGGACGCCCGGACGGTCAAGATCGCAAGCTCCACCACCGAACTCAAGGACAGCTCGGTGACCATCGGCCCGCCCAAGTCCGCGGCGGGTATGCGCACGGTGGCTCTGCCCGAGGTGGTGATCTCCGAGCTTCGTGCGCATCTCGACAAGTACACCGATGACCATGATGGGGCGTTCGTCTTCCTGGGTGCGAAGGGTGCCGTGTTGCGCCGGTTCACCTTCACCCGGATCTGGACCAGGGCGCTTAAGGACGCGAAGCTCTCCGGTGTCCACTTTCACGACCTTCGCCATACGGGCAACAAGTTCGCTTCTCGGTCGGGTGCGACGCTGCGGGAGCTGATGAACCGGATGGGGCACTCGACCACGCGGGCCGCGCTGATTTATCTGCATACCGAGAACGGGCGGGACCAGATGATCGCCGATGGCATGGGCGGACTGGCCGACGAGGCGCTGAGAAAGGCCCAAGATCAAGGGGATTGGGCACGTAACGGGCACGGAAGATCGAAGTGAGTCTTGAAAAGAATAAGGCCCGGGTTCGGAAGTTATCCGTGACCTGGGCCTTTTCGTTTGGAGCGGGTGACGGGAATCGAACCCGCGCTGTCAGCTTGGGAATTGCAGCGCTCACGGGGAGCGCACCTCGGGTTGCCTGGTCGGCGGGGCTGCCGGGATGGCCGCGAGTGACCGTGGTTGACCCCTCGTTGCCGGGGTTAATGGCACGCTAATGGCACGACGATCAGGAGCTAACATGGCGTCCCTCCCCGGACTCACCAGGTGGCTTGCAGATGATCAGTTGAACCGGTTAGGGCTGGTCTGGCGTAGTGAGCGCGAGATAGGTGTACGCCGGTAGCGCGGGAGGCGAGAGCCAGAGCGCTGGCGATGGGGTCCTCGCTGTATCCGTCGCCGTCGTCATACAGGCCCAGGTCACGGACATCCGCAAGGAGCCGATCGGGATCGTCGCCCTCCCGGTAGCGGTAGCTGTACAAGCCGAACGTGGTAATCAGCCGCTCGTTCAGCCTGAAGGTGAAGTCCGAGTCCTCGACATCGGCGAACACCGTGGCCACGGCCGTACTCAATGACAACGGCTCGGCCACGTTGCTGACGTACTTGGTCGTCCATCCGGTGTCGGCCAGGACGGTTCCGCCCTGAGTGGCGTATGCGGCGACACTGAACTCGCCGAGAGTACCCGGGGTGACCTTGATCCGCCGCAGAGCGTCCGCAGGGGATAGATCACGGACGAAGTTGATGCACAAGACGGTGGTACCGACACCATCGGTCCACCGTTCGCTCAACCAGGCGTAGTCTGCCGCTGTCGCCCCACCCATGCGCGCCCCCCTGAGTCGTCCAGATCGCCGCCAGCCTAGACAATCACGCGCGACGCGCATAAGCCGCCTGCCTGATCATCTCGTCCGCCGTCGTCCCGCCCGGCGCGCTCGTCTTTCCCGGTGCCAAGGGCGGCCCACTGCGGCGCAGCGGCTTCAACACCCGCACGCGCTGGGTGGATGCGGTCAAGGAGATGGGTCTTCCCGGTCTCCACCTCCATGATCTCCGCCACACGGGCAACATGCTCGCCGCCAAGTCCGGCGCGGGGCTCAAAGACCTGATGGCCCGGATGGGTCACGACAATGTGCGCGCCGCGATGATCTATCAGCACGCCGTGCGGGGTGCCGACAGAACGATCACGGACGCGATCGACCGGCAGATCATTGGGCGCGACGACGAGGAGGACGGCTCGGCGGGGATGCCGGTCCCGGTGAGCTGATCGAGAGCTAATGGCACGCTAATGGCACGAGAAGATCAAAGAGCCCTAGAAGCGATTAAGGCCCGGGTCGGGAGTTCATCCCTGACCTGGGCCTTAGAAGTGGAGCGGGTGACGGGAATCGAACCCGCGCTGTCAGCTTGGGAATCATCTACTGACCTTGCTGCCCTGAGCTGGGAAAACAGGAGTGCAGGTCAGGGTGGGTCGAGTCCCCGTGATTCCCCGTGAGTGACCGTGGTTCCCGCCTGTTCTGGCACGCATCTGGCACGTGATCAAGGCCGGGTCGTCGACAGGAGGAAACACGGCAGCGGTATAGATACAGGTCATTGGAGGTGGTCGCTTGCACCGGTCAGGGCATCTCGGGCGTAGTTCCTCTGTGAGAAACGCACACCAGTGGCGCGGGATGCGAAGGCGAGAGCCGCGGGGACGGCGTTCTCGGTGAAGTCATCACGGTCGAGGCCCAGTTCGTGAAGATCGGGGAGAAGATGTTCGGGGACCTCTCCGGAGCGATAGGAGTAACCGTACAAGCCGAATTCGGTGATCGGATCCCCGTCGATGAGGAGGCTGAAATCGTCGCCCTTGATGTTGGCAAACACCGTGGCCATCGTCGTGCCCGACGACAGTAACCCTGGCGCCGTGCCCCCCGACGTGCCCCATCCGTAGTCGATCAGAACTGTTCCTCCGTCGGCCGCGTAAGCTTCGACTCCGAAATCGCCGACGGTTCCAGGAACGACGTCGATTCGGTGCAGAACTTCGCGAGGGGGTAGGCCTTGCACGAAGCTGGCGCAGAGCCAGGTATCGCCAGCACCATCAGTGAACTCTTGATAGAGCCATTCGTACTCTCCTGCCGCTGCGCCGCTCATCAACATGCCTTTCCTGAAGGATTAAACCCACGATGATCTTCGCAGAGGAGACCGACAACTGTCCGCTCTGGCTGTGTTCCGTCCTTGAGCTATCAGCTTGGGAAGTCTTTCAACGCCAGGTGGCCTGAGCTGGGAAAACGCTGACCTGGGCATATGTGGGTCGAGTGACCGTGAGTCCCCGCAGGTTGCCGACCGTACGGGCACGCAACGGGCACGCCGCATGCTTGCTGGGCCTCGGCTCCGGGCATGCTGCCGATGAGTCCGATGCGGGTGCTGCCGTTGGAGACGTGGCCGGCCGTGGTGCCGTCCTTGCTAATCGAGTTCAGGTTGGCCATGGGGTATGCGGTGCGTGTGCCGGTGGCGACGTTCCACACCATCGGAAACAGTCCGTCCTGGGTGTTGTTGAGTCCCCAGCCGACGGCGAAGTCGCCGCGAATCTGGTACACGCCGCCGCGTGGGTCGGAGGCGCCGGTGGAAAGCGTGTCGAACGCCGACCTTGATGACGGATCCCTCGTCTACAGCTGAACCCGCGTCGCACCCCGAATCGATGACGCGCCCCCGGCCCGGCGAACAGCTCGCCAGGTAAACGCTTCCGGTCAGCCCGCAGTAGGACCTGTCAGCTCTTACCGAGCTGCGCCGGGGCGGGCGGCGCGGGGGGCGGTGCGCTGAGGCCAGCCTGCTGGTGCCCGGGTTCAACGCGGTGGGATTTCGAGCTGAGCTGGAGCGCGACGATGATCGCGGCGAGGACTGCGAGACCGGTCGCGATGAGGAACGACAGGCGGTAGCCGTCCACCAGGGAGCCGCTATGGCCGGCGGTGGCCGCGGCGGCGGCGGCGAGGATCGCGAGGCCGACCGCGGCGCCGGTCTGCTGGCTGGTGGTGAACAGCGCCCCGGCCAGTCCCTGGTCGCTGGCCTGGACCCCGCTGGTGATCGCGATCGACGCAGTCGGCAGCGCCAGCCCGACCCCGGCCGCGGTCAGTACCAGGCCGGGCAGCACCGCCGCCGGGTAGCCGGCCCCGGCGGTGATCTGCGCGAGCCACAGCTGTCCGGCGCCCATACAGGCCAGCCCGGCCAGCAGCACGGCCTTGATGCTGAACCGGGCCAGCAGCCGGCGGGTACCGAAGGTGGAGAGAAGCACCACGGTCACGGTCGACGGGGCCAGCGCCAGGCCGGTCGCCACCGGGCTGAACCCCAGCACCCTCTGCATGTACAGCGACGCGAAGTACACGTAGCCGGCCAGGATCGCGCCGATCAGCAGCATCGCCGCGATCGCGGCCCGCCGGGCCGGCTCCGCCAGGATCGACAGGGGCAGCATCGGAGCCGCCGACCGCTTTTCGGCGACCACAAAGCCCGTGGTCAGCAGCACCGCCAGGGCGAGAGCGATGATGGTGGCGGGCGCGGCGAAGCCGTGCTGCTGCCCGCTGCTGAGCCCGAAGATCAGCGCCGCGATGCCGGTGGTCACCAGCAGCGCCCCGCGCACATCGACGCTGCCGCCGCCACCGGACCGCTTCCCGGCCGGCAGCCGCGGGACCAGCGCGAATATGATGGCGATGACCGGCGGGTTGATCAGGAACACCGCCCGCCAGCCGAAGTACTGGGTGAGCAGCCCGCCGGCCACGATCCCGGCGGTCGCGCCCGCCGCGGTGGTGGCCTGCCAGATCGCCAGCGCCCGGTTGCGCGCCGCCCCTTCTGTGTTGGTCGTCGTCAGCAGCGACAGCGCGGCCGGGGAGACCATCGCCCCGGCCGCGCCCTGCACGATCCGGGCGATGATCAGCATGATCGGCCACTGCGCGAGCCCGCAGGCCAGCGACGCGATCCCGAACAGGGCCAGGCCGATGGCCAGCATCTGCCGCCGGCCGAGCAGGTCCGCCAGGCGGCCGCCCGCCAGCAGCAGCGACCCGAACGCCAGCGCGTACCCGGTGACGATCCACTGCAACGCCGCCGCGGGCATGCCCAGCTCCCACTGGATCGACGGCAGCGCCACGTTCACAATGCTGAAGTCCAGCTGCAGCACAAACTGGGCGGCGCAGATCAGCGAGATGACAAACACGGCCCGCCGCGAGCCGCCCGCAGCGGGCAGTGGCGCGGCGCCATTCATCGAGTGGTCTGCCATTGGCGGATCTCCTGTCCTGACTGTGTTCCTTGCTGGGTCATCGGTGTCAACCACGCCCGGCAGAACGCCGATGCCGGTCCGGCGGCAGGGCGCACAGATACACTGCATCTGCCTGACAGATGACACTGTCCAGATGTGCTGCAATTCAGGCCTAGAGGCGGTGGCCGATGGAACTCAGACAGCTACGTCACTTCCTGGCGTTGGTCGAGGAAGGCAGCATCACTCGCGCCGCCAAGCGCGAGCTCATCGTGCAGTCAGGCCTGTCGTACTCGCTCCAGGCCCTCGAACGCGAACTCGGTACGCCCCTCTACGTCCGCGGAACCAGGCCCGTCCGACTCACCGCGGCCGGCGAGGCTTTGGTGGGCCCGGCTCGCCGGACCTTGACCAGCGCTGAGCAGGCGGAACAGGCCGTACACCACACCCGTGATGTGCTCATCGGCACACTGCGCATCGGCGTCTCGCGCTCCGCTCAGCATCTGGTGCCGTTCGCTTCCTATCTCGGCGAGTTCACTCGCGATCATCCCGGCATCGACCTGCGCCTGCAGCACGCGCCCGCGTTGACGATGATCTCGATGGTCGAGACGGGAGAACTGGATTGCGTGATCGGACCCGCGGTCAGCCAGGTCCCGGGCCTCCGGATAACTCGCCTGGCGCGAGAGCCGCTGCACCTCGTCTGCCGTGCTGATCACCGCCTGGCGGAGCAGGCTGAGGTCAACATCAGACAACTCGCCAACGAGCGGTTCGTCGATGTACCCGCAGGGTGGACGGCTCGCCTGTTGAGTGACGCCGCGTTCGCCGGCGAAGGAATACCGCGCCGCGTCGTCTGTGAGGTCGGCAACTGGGAGCTATTCCTCGAGCTGGTCAGCTCAGGCGTCGGTATCGGCTTCGCTCCAGTCGGCCTGCAGTACCCGGTGCTGACCTCACCAGATAGCGTTCTGCGGCTCATCGCGGTTGAGGGCGTGCGCCTGGAAAGGCACATCTGCCTGATCCTGCCCTCGGTGGGCGAGACCAGTCCGGCAGCACGGCGGTTCGCCGATCAGCTGCTGCGCATCCACCCCGCGGGCAGCTAACCGGCGCCTGTTAGCCAACGCAGCCCTGTCGCCTCGGAAGTGGCGCGGCTGCCGGTGCCCTCATGCCGCGACCATCTGATCGTCAGATGGACTCCATCTGCGACAGGTGCGACGCAGGCGACATCGGCGGCAACGGAGGCGCGGTTGTACCGGGCGAAACTTCCATGCCGACCGTGGACGCCGGCCCAACGGCCGCCGCGGCCACGGGGACAAGATGGGGATGCAGAAATGCCGCTCCGGAAGATCCACCACCCGGTCGGCTCCTACACGGCCGAAGAGAAGAAGGAGTTCGCCGAGATGAACCTCACTGACCACGCCGGAGTCCGGCTCACACACGGCAAGCCCAAGGTCAACGGCGTGGAGATCCACTACGCGATCGGCGGCGCCGGCGAGCCGGTGTTCTTGCTGCACGGCGTGCCGAAGACCATGTCGGACTGGCGCCACGTCGTGCCACTGCTGACCCCGCACTACACCGTCATCGCGGTCGACAACCGAGGCTTCGGCGGCTCCCAGCGCCCCCTGACCGGCTACGACACCGCCACGATGGCCGGTGACGTCGCCGAACTGGTCACCCACCTGGGCTTCGACCAGTTTCGCGTCGCCGGCGAGGACTGGGGCGCGGCCATCGCTTACGTCGTCGCCGCCTTCCACCGGCCCCGGGTGCAGCAACTGGTGTTCCAGGAAACGCTCCTACCAGGGTCATGACGTTCGGTGGGGCGCACATGACGCAATCGTGAACAGCGACTGACCGCCCAGTGGATAGCGTTTAAGGAGATCGATGCTCGGACCAGCGTCGATCCGCCCTCAGCGCCGCCGCATCGCCATCTCGGCGGCCCCAACATCAAAGGAGGTCCGTGGTATGGCTACCTCCTGGGACATCAAACACCGTCTGACCGAAGCGATCAATGCTCACGACCTGCACCGAGTGCTCGATTATTACCACCCGGACGCCGTCTACGTCTCACCGGCAGGCATGGCAGAAGGACATGAGCAGATCGCCTGGCTCTATGAGCAGATGTTTAAGGGCTTCCCGGACTATCACCTGACGGCGTGGTTCGAGGTCTCCGACTGCGACAACCCCGCGGTCACGGAATGGACGGTCACCGGTACTCACACGGGACGCTTCCTTCTGCCGGACGGGCGCGAATTGGAAGGAACCGGCCGCCCCATCACCCTCCGTGCCTCATGCTCTGCCTTTGTGGAGAACCAAAAGATCGCCACTCATCGGGAATACTTCGATCAGCTAGAGCTGTACACCCAGCTCGGTTTTGGCTTGACGAATCTTGATGCCACCTCCTCGTAGGCCAGGCGTGGTCGATTCCGTTCCGCGCACCACGCCAGAGGGTCCTCACCCATTTCAAGACCATCAACAGCGTGTCGCTGATCCCACCCCGCTGTCACCAACGTCCATGGTCAGTACACCTAGGGCGCACGTTTCAGTTCATTTGATCGTTGACCCGGGTGTGCCGCTGAGAACGGTCCAAGAGACAGGCTCTAGCCCCGGCTGTGCAAAGCCTGCGAGAGCGCGCTCATGCTGATGTCGACGATCGTGCGGAGCTGCTTCTGGCTCGCCCGGGCCCTGCTCATCACGGCCAGCGACTGGTTGACCGCCACGATGTGAGTGGCGTAGTTCTCGGCGTCGCCCTCGGCCAACTCCGCGGTGTTCAAGGCGGTCCGTAGCCGCGCGCGCTGAAGCCCCACAGCTTCGATCGCACGCGTGGCGATAGCGGGGCTGAGTACTGGTGTCGCCATCGCGGTCTGAGCGACCAGACATCCGTCCGGCACGTCGGGGTCGGCGATGCGTTGGAGGGTGACCTCGAAAAACGCCTGTATCGCCCGCAGCGGTTCCCCGGCACCGGAGGAAAGCGCCTGCTCGTACCTGTCTCCATACCGGACGGCGTAGCGGTTCAGGCAGCGCAGGTAGAGCGAGTCTTTGTCACCGAACGAGGAGTAGATGGAACTTCGGTTCAATCCGGTCGCCCTGGAGAGGTCGTCGAGCGAGGTGTCGGCGTACCCGGCCCGCCAGAACTGGACCATCGCCGCGTCGAGCACGATGTCCACGTCGAACTGCTTCTTCCCGGCCATCCCGCATGCACCCCGTTCTTGAGCCAGTCCATCGTGGCCTTGCCCATCCTATCTTGAACTGAACAGTCCAAGATGTGTTAGATTCGAGCATGACCGACACCACCATCGCCCCGAACGGCTCTCCCGACCAGAACCACGTCCCCGGGCTGCCGCTGCGCGACCTCGCGGGCTTCACCCACCGCTGGGTCGACGCGGAAGGAATCCGGCTTCACGCCGTGGAAGGCGGTCGGTCGAGTGGCCCCACCGTCGTGCTGCTCGCCGGATTCCCGCAGACCTGGTGGGCTTGGCACAAGGCGATGCCGCGCCTTGCCGAGCGCTTCCACGTGATCGCGATCGACCTGCCGGGACAGGGCCACTCCGACCGTCCCCAAGGGGGCTACGACACTCACACCCTCGCTTCGCGCGTCCAGGCCGCGGTGACCGCGCTCAACGTGCCGAAGTACTGGCTCGTCGCCCACGACATCGGGGCCTGCGTCGCCTTCTCGCTCGCCCTGAGGTACCAAGACCGCCTGCACGGCGTCGCCCTGCTCGACGCCGGCATTCCCGGAATCACCCTCCCGGACGCCATCCCAACGGATCCCGAACGGGCCTGGAAGACCTGGCACTTGGCATTCCACCTGGTGCCCAAACTGCCCGAGACGCTGATCACCGGCCGCGAGCGTGATTACGTGGACTGGTTCTTCAGGGTCAAGTCACTGTCCCCGAACACGTTCGACAGCGCCGATATCGACCACTACGCCGCCTCCATCGCAGCCGAGGGAGGGCTCCGAGCGTCTCTCGGCTACTTCCGCGACGCCGCGGAATCAGGGCGCAAAAACCAGGACGCTCTCGCTCCCGGACGAGGGCACTTGACCATCCCGGTCCTGGGAATCTCCAGCTCCCACGGCTCGATCCCCGACATGGCCGCCTCCATCAGCCCCTGGGCAGAGAACGTGACCGGTGTCGTCATCCCGGAAGCCGGGCACTTCATTCCCGATGAGCAGCCCGACGCAACTGTGGACGCGTTGACCGCGTTCATCGATCACGCGCGTGTCGGGTAGGGCGTGTCAGGGAGTTCGCCAACACGACCGCGATGATCCGCCCTCACCGAAACCAAGATCAACTTATCTGGCACGAATCTGGCAGGCGAGTCAGCAACAGCCCCAAAAAGAATCAAGGCCCTGGTCAGGAATCATCCTCTGACCTGGGCCTTTTCGTTTGGAGCGGGTGACGGGAATCGAACCCGCGCTGTCAGCTTGGGAAGTACATCGATCACGCCTCGTAGGGCGGCTGGCCTGGGTGTCGGACCGGTCGTGAGCGACCGTGGTTGACCCCTCGTCACCCTGGTTAATGGCCCGCTAATGGCCTGACGGTCAAAGCTCTGGATTGGGTTCGGTGGCGGACTCAGCAGCGACGGTGTGGAGTCGCTCGATCTTTCCGAAGATCTCTTGATCACTGAGTACGGATGGGCCGAGTCGCCTCCAATTTCCGGGCACTGGCAGGGGACAGGGTCATGGGGGTGAGCCATCCCTGCCGTGTCAGGACCACTTGAGCCGGGAGAGGGGCGACCGGGTAGACCTCGACGCCCTGTGCCCAGTTCGTGAGCAGTCCTTCGGTGCTGCTGGAGTCGACCAGGACGATCGAGATGGGCTGGCCGTCTTTGGCCCAGGTGTTCCAGATCGCCCACCCTCCGGACCGGGCTTCAACGTCCAGGCGGTCGCAGATCTCGGTGTAGCTCTCTTCCATGCCGACGGGAAGGGCGTGCGGCCGGAGGATGACCGCCCCGGCGAGTTTCATCAGTGGAAGGTCCTCGTCGAGACATCCGTCCCCCTCGAAGTGATGGTGACGGAGTTGGCGGGCTGTCTCGATCACTGCTCGCCGAAGTGGCGTGGCCTCATCAGAGGTGGTGGTGAGAGTGAGCCATCCCTCGTCGTCTGCCGCGTTGACGATCTCGCGCGCCAGGTGCTCGATGTAACGTAGATACTCGATATCGCTGAGGTCGGTTCGGGACACCGCGACAGTGTGACATCAGGGCATGATCCCGAGCATGTGGGTTATACGGCCGGGAAGATGCCGTTTTCCTGAAGTGGAGCGGGTGACGGGAATCGAACCCGCGCTGTCAGCTTGGGAATCATCTACTGACCTTGGCATCCTGAGCTGGGAAAACAGGGGTGCAGGTCAGAGCGGGTCGAGTCCCCGTGAGTCCCCCTGAGTGACCGCGGTTCCCCGCCTGTTCTGGCACGCATCTGGCACGGAAAACTCGCTCGTCGTCCATCGCTTGGCGGCATCCCGGTTGCGCTGCCTTTGGCAACCGATCTTGTCGGTGGCGGAGCCTATGCTTCCCGTCCATGACCAGAGATGGAACTCCTGTCGTGCACGTCAAGCATCTGGACGTGGAGGTGCATTACTACCAGGCCTATCTCATGGACGAGGGGCGCAGTGTGGGCGGGTTCGATTTCGATAACGCGCCAAGCCCTCCTGTGGGAATCATCCGAGTGGAGAAAGGCAGTGCCCTCCTGACCGTGGGCCCTCAGTGGGCAACGGTGAAGTTCACGGTGGCTGTCGCCGATCGGGATCCGGGTGCCGACCTCGATGGCTACGAAGACATCGTCGAGATCAGTTACGAGTCCCCATCGGGTCGGCTTTCGCTGGAGGAGTGGGGAGGGGGGAGGGCCCATACTCTTCCTCCGCTGCCTGCCGGTCCTGGAACATATCGATTGCGATACCACGTCAGAGGTATGGACGAAGAAGTCGCGATCGAAATAGGTGATCACTACTTCCTGCAGATCTGGCCTGAGCCGCCACGTGATCCCACCGTGCTCAAATCCACGAGTTCAACCTTTCAATACTGGCTGAACTCTGAACGATCTAGGCAAGCTGGCGTGGAATAGAGCGATCTGCATTATCAGCTTGGGAAGTCTCTATCGCACCTGGTCGCTGAGCTGGGGAAACACTGACCTGCGGGGGGAGTGCTTCGGCTACCCGTGATTCCCCGTGAGTCCCCCTTGATCACCCTCCTGACGGGCACGCAACGGGCACGACACCCGGACTCGGAGTGTTCTCTAGTAGATCTGTCCCAGTTACCTTTGGGACTTGCGACTGCCAGTCAGCTCCTCTGCTGTGTCTATCCCCTGAAAGCGTGGAGATTCGATTATGCGGCCCTGGCCTCCTGAAGCCTCGCCCTGGCGGCTATTCGAGCGGTCATGATCTGCTGCTCGTAGACCATCGGTGGTAGCCCGTCAGCGGCGCTGTGTCGTCGGCGAGCGTTGTAGAAGTCAGCGATCCAGGTCGCGATCCTCAACCGGGCCTCGGCCCGGGTGCGGAAACGGTGTCGGTGCACGTATTCGACCTTGAGGGTGGAGTTGAACGACTCGGCGGCGGCGTTGTCCAGTGCGCAGCCGACCCGGCCCATCGACTGGACCACTCCCCAATGCCGGCAGGCTGCTTGGAAGCG
>NZ_FZOD01000021.1 GCF_900188345.1 Streptosporangium subroseum
TGCTGGTCAGGGTGTGCTTGCTCTCGCGCAGGCCGGGGACGTCGGGGATGATCGTTTCGGCGCCGGTGTTGATCAGGATGGTCTCGGCGGAGACGATGAGGCGTTCGCCGCCGGCTTCGACGGCGACGGTGTGCGGGTCGAGGAAGGTGGCTCGGCCGGTGAGGACGGTTGTGGTCTCGGCGTTGTTCAGCGCCTCGTAGTTGCCGCGCCGAAACAGCGCGGTGAGGGCTTGGACCTCTTCGACCGAGCGTGCGTACCATTCCTGGGCCGGGTCGCTGGTGCGGCGTTTTTCGGCGTGGTGGACCAGTGCCTTGGTCGGCACGCAGCCGACGTTGGGGCAGGTGCCTCCGTACATCCGGTTCGATTGCTCGACGAGCACCACGCGCTTGCCGAGGCGGCCCATTGTGTTGGCGACGGCCTTGCCGCCCTTGCCGAAGCCGATGACAAGGAGATCGGCGTGAAGGGTGTCGTTGGTGGTGTCCATGCCTCCAGTCTCGATAGGTAGAATTGAGCTCACAAGGCTTATAAATCTCAATTTTCCTCGTGAGCGTCTCATCATGGATTCAGTCAGTCATCTCGTCCGCCTGGCGAGACCGCAGGCGACCCTGGACAAGCGCTGCCTTCTCGCCGGCGCGACCGTCATGGATGTGCCCCCGCAGGGTGAGGGCAAGGCGCACTTCCACGTCCTGCTCGACGGCGCGTGCGTGCTCGAGCTTCCCGATCGGCGCATCGAGCTTCAGCCGGGCGACGTCGTGCTGCTTCCCCGTGGCACGCCGCACCGCATCCGCACCACCGGAGCCGGGCACGGGCAAGGGATCATCGAAACTCCCGGCGGCGCGTTCTCCACCATCCGCAGTCAAGCGGGTGAGAGCGTGATCGACCTCTTCTGCGGGCACTACTCGTTCGGTCCCGGTGCGGGTGCCATGCTCTTTCGGAGCCTTCCCGACCCCTTGCGCGTGTCCTTCGCGGAATCCGGCGAGGCGAACGAAAACGTTCGGATGCTGAGCGCGATCATGCGACGGGAGGCGCAGAACGATGGACCCGGCACCACGGCCATCCTCTCGGCCCTCTGCAACGCACTGCTCGCGATGGTGCTGCGGACGTCGAATGGACGACTCGCCGAGACAGCGCTGTGGACCGCCGCCCACGACGAGCGGATCCGTGCCGTCATCGACGAGGTGTTTCGAGAGCCCGGCGCCGACTGGCCGATCGCGCGCCTGGCGCGAGTGGCGGCGATGTCGCGGGCCACATTCATCCGGCACTTCTCCCGCAGCACCGGAATGACCGTCGGCGCGTTCCTCACCCACGTCCGGTTGATGACCGCGGCCGAACTTCTCGCCGACACCGAGTTCACGGTCGCCTCGGTCGCCGCCGAAGTCGGCTACCGTTCCGAGTCCGCGTTCAGCCGGGCGTTCCGCATGGCGACCGGGTCGACGCCGGCACGGTTCCGCCGGAACCTCGAACACGCGGCGTGAACGATGCCCCGGATGCCCCGGTGCCTGAGACCGCGGACACGGTTCGCGGTGTGGTCCGAAGAACAGTGTCGTCTGAAGAATGCGAGTACGTCATCGAGACGCGTCCCTATCTGAAAGATGTCCTCGCCGAGGGCCTGGACGTCGTTTTTGTCGGCATCAACCCCGGGCTCGCGTCGATGGCCCGAGGGCACAGTTTCGCGACCCCGGGAAACCGGATGTGGCCTGCGCTGTACCGTTCCGGGTTCACGCCTCGCCTCTTCCGTGCCGAGGAGGAGCGAGATCTCCTCCCTCTCGGCGCCGGCATCACCAGCATCGTGCGCAGGCCGACGGCTCGGGCGGCCGACCTCACCCCGCAGGAGTACGTGGAGGGAGGCAGAGACCTGGTCAAGAGGATGGAGTCCTTGCGGCCCAGGTGGCTGGCTCTGCTGGGCGTCACCGGCTACCGCGCGGCCTTCGGCGTCTCCGGTGCGGTGGTCGGCCTGCGATCCGAGACCATCGCCGGTGCACGCGTGTGGGTCCTTCCGAACCCCAGCGGCCTCAATGCTCACTATCCGCCTCAGGCCCTCGCGGTCGAGTTCGCCAGGCTCCGTGTGGCGATCGGGCTGCCGGACCGGTCGGGAATCCTGGGCGACGGTCCTTTCGATACCCGGCAGCCGCAGTAGCCAAGCAGGTTCCCCGGTTTGGTCCGCGGTCGGCTTCCGCGGTTGCAGGTCGCCCATGACGACTTCGTCCCGCCTGGCCCCGCCGGCCCGCGTCAGGCCGTCCCGCGGCGCCGGCTCTCTGGGAACATAACGCACGACGAGCCGGACGTCCGCCCCGCGGGGTGAGCCGATCCCCGATCCGGGAGCACATCAGACCGCGGTGGCGCCGGCGTCGACATTGATCGTCGCGCCGGTGAGGTAGCTCGCGCGCGGGGACGCGACGAACAGGATGGCCTCGGCGATCTCATGAGCGCGGGCGGTGCGGCCCAACGGCAACGTCCTGGCGAGGTCCTCGATGCTCTCACCCCATTCGACGAGCACCCCGTCGGTCCGGGTCGGGCCGGGGGCAACGGTGTTGACCCGGATATGAGGGCCGAATTCCGCGGCCCACGTACGAGTGAAAGAGGCCAGCGCGGACTTCGAGGCGCTGTAGACCGATGCTCCGGGTATTCCCTTGGACGTGGCCATGGTGGTGACATTGACGATGTTGCCCCGGCCCCTTTCGAGCATGTGCGGCACAAGCTTGGCGACGAGGAAGTAAGCGCCGCGCACATTGGTGTCGAAAATCGTCTGGAAGCCAGCGATATCCTGCTCGACCGTCAGCGCGACCGGGAAGGCTCCGGCGTTGTTGACGACGACGTCGACCGGGCCGCTCTGCTCGACCAGCGAGCTCACCGAGTCCAGGTCGGCCAGGTCGGCCTGGACGAAGCGCACGCGCCCGGTGTCGTTGATCGCGTCGACGGCCTTTTTGCCCCGCTCGGTGTCGCGGCCGGTGATGATCACCTGCGCGCCCTCACGGGCGAACAGACGCGCGGCCTCCAGGCCGATTCCCGCGGTGCCGCCGGTGATCAGCACGATCTGGTTTGCGAATTCCATGTTGTCGAATCTCCGTTTTGGTTGACTTTCCCATTGCCGGCAAGGGGGCTCACCCGTACGAGGCGGCGCTCCTTTGGCGACTCATTGATGGCAACTTCCGCCGGTGACTCGCTATTGCCGATCGGATCCCGCCATTACCGATAGCGGCCATAAGCACAGCCGCTAGCTGAATCCGGCCGCAACCGCACACCAGGAAATCGACAACAATGAGGAAGTGGAGATACGAGAGATGCGTGCGTTCGTGACCGTGGTGGAGGAAGGGAGCCTGTCCGCTGCGGCCCGCAGACTGCATATGAGCCAATCCGCGCTGTCACAGACGGTGCAGACGCTGGAACGCCAGCTCGGTGTCCAGTTGCTCCTGCGCAGCCACACCGGGGCACGACCCACCGACGCGGGCAAGGTGCTGCTTCAGGAAGTTCGCGAGCTCATCGGACATCATGATCGAATCATGGCCGCTGTCAGCGGGCTGCCCGCGGCCACCGGATCGCTGAGAATCGGTGTGCCGCTCGAGCTTCCCGCCGATCTGTTGCCGACCGTGCTCACCGAGTTGAGCACGGTGCATCAGGACCTGAGAGTCGAGGTCCGGCACTCTTCGAGCGTCGTGCAACTGGCCGCGTTGCAGGCAGGCGAGCTGGACGTGGCGCTGGTCCGGGACCGGCCGGCAGATCCGCGTTTCGACGCCGTGCTCGCCGTCGAGGAGTCGATGGGGGTCATCCTCGCCACAGCGCGTTCGGAGGAGATCGCCGAGGCGGCCGGGGTCCGGCTGCACCGGCTCGCCGGGCTGGCATGGATCGGCTTCGCACGGTCGGACACGCCGGCCTGGTACGACCAGGTCGCGGCCACACTACGCGGTCACGGCGTCGCTGTCGCCGACCAGCCCGCCGACGAGGATCGGCCGGTCACTCCCGAGGTGAAACTCGCGGCCGTCGGTACGGGACGAGCATTCGCGTTCGCCTCGCCCGGCTGGGCCCGCCCACTGCCCGAGGGCATGGTGTGGCATCCGCTGATCGGCGATCCCATCGTCCGCAGAACATGGGCGGTCTGGTCGGCCACATCGCGGCAGCGCGAACTCGCCGCTCTGATCTCCGCCCTCGACGTCACCATGCGCTGAACCCCCACCTTCGCGATCCGCCCTCGTGATACCCGACGCTGCCCGCAAGGCGCTTCGCCATGGTCGAAGCGCCTTGCAGGTTTAGCCTGGTCGTATGAGACAGCCGTTGGAATCCGCGCCGCCCCGGGCCGTGACCGGCCAAGACTCCGGTATCGCCGGTCCGGGGAGCCGCCGGATCCTGCTCGCTCTCGACGGCGCCGGCTGAAGGTGGCCGTCATGGACAGCTTCGGCGACGCCCTGATCGGCGACTGGCACCGTGCGGCCCATGCCGCGGTCAAGGCGATCGCGTTGTTCGTGACCGCCGCGGTGGCGTTCCGGCTCACCGAGCGCCGGACCATGGCGGAGTTCGCCCCGTTCGACTGGGTCGCCGCCGTCGCGGTCGGTGCCATCGTGGGACGCACCGCCACGGCGACCGACGCCTCATGGCTGACCGGCACCGCGGCGCTGCTGGCCCTGCTCGCCGCCCACGCGGCCATCACCAGGATGCGGCTCGTACCGGCCATCAGCCGTCTGGTCGACCCACCATTGCGGATCCTGATCCACGACGGGCACGTCAACCTGCGCAACCTGCGCCGTTGCGGACTCACCAGAGCCGATCTCGACGCCGTGCTCCGCCAGCACGGCCACCACGGCCCGGACGGCATCCACCTCGCGATCTTCGAGGCCAAAGGCGCCGTCTCCGTCCTGCCACACCCCCCGGCCGCACCACCGGACCCGGCCTCTCCACCCGGGGGCGGACGGTAGCACCGGGCCGCCGGTCGCGACGGCGCGGCTGAGCTGTTCGCCCTCCGACGTGATCAAGGTTTTATGGTCGCCGAACGGGATCCGGCGCCGGTGAGGACCTAGCGGGGTGGGCGCGGTGTCCGCCAGGACGCGGAAGCTGCCGCGCAGCAGCGCCTGGTCATCGGCGACCAGCACGCGGATCACGCTATCCCAGGTCATGCGGGCTCCCCGTACGGCAGGCACGCCGACACCCCGAAACCGCCCCCGGGGCGGCGCCCGGCCGTGAAGGTCCCGCCGTACACGGCGACCCTCTCCCGCATCCCGATCAGCCCGTGGCCGGGCCGTCCCGGCAGAACCCGTCCGCCCGGCCCGTCGTCGGTCACCTCGATCCTGACCGTGCCCCGGGTGTCCTCGACCGTGACACGGCACCGGGCGGGGGCGGCATGCCTGACCACATCGGTCAGCGCCTCCTGCACGATCCGGTAGACCGACAGCTCGACTCCCTCCGGCAGGTCGGCCGCCCGGATGTCCAGCTCGACGTGGACCCCGGCCATCGCCGCCTGGTCGGCCAGACCGGACAGGCCGGCGAGGCCGGGGGAGGGAGAGAGATCGGGCGGCGCGCCGAAGTCCGAACGCAGCACGCCCAGCAGCTGGCGCATCTCGGTCAGCGCGTCCCGGCCCGTGGTCTCGATGACGCGCAGCGCGTCCCTGGCCTCCTCCGGCCGGGCCGCCGCGACGTGGGGCGACCCCGTTGATGAATGCCGAAGGCTCACTTGGTGAGGCCAGGCCCGCCGCGCACGCGTCGCACGAGGTCGTCGGCGGCTTCCGGCCACTGGGCGTGGTCGAAGGTGAAGCCCGCTTCGAGCAGGCGTCCGGGGACGACTCGGCGGCTTTTCAGCAGGAGTTCGGTGTCCGAGCGCAGCGCGAACGCGCCGAGTCCGGCCATCCACTTCGCTGCGGGCAGGCCCACCGCGACACCCCACGCGGCGCGCAGCACGCGCATGAACGTGCGCTGGGGTAGAGGAACGGGAGCGGCGAGGTTCACCGGCCCGTCGAGGTCGTCTCGGCCGGCCAGGAAATCGACGGCGCGGACAAAATCGCGGTCGTGGATCCAGGACACGTACTGCGCGCCGCCCGCGACCGGGCCGCCGAGGCCGAGCCGCGCCAGCCGTAGCAAGGCGTCGAAGACGCCGCCGCGATCGGGACTCATCACCATGGCAGAGCGCATGGCGACCTTGCGCGTGTGCGGGGTTTCGGCTCGCGCCTGCGCTTGCTCCCACGCTTTTGCGATCTTGACGCTGTAGGCCCAGTAATCCGGGACGCCGAATTCGGTGCCGCCGAGCACGCCGGTCGCCTCGTCGTTGGGCGCGTCGAAGCGGTGGGAGTAGACCGTGGCGGTGCTCATCTGCAGCCAGACCCGGGGAGGACGCACGGCGGCTGCGATCGCCTCACCCACCACCCCGGCGGAGTGCACGCGCGAATCCATCATGGCCCGCAGATTGGCTGCGGTGTAGCGACAGTTGACGCTGCGTCCGGCCAGGTTGATCACGATGTCGCTGCCGTCGATCTCCTGCGCCCATGGACCCAGGGTTTCGCCGTCCCAGCGGACTTCACGCTCGCGCACCGGCCTTCTGGTCAGGACCACAACGTCATGGCCTGCGGCGGTCAGCGCGCGATTCAGGATCGCACCTACCTGCCCGGTTCCCCCGGGTATCACTATCTTCATCAGGCTCCCCCTGGGCGTGTGGGACGAGCCTAACTCAGCGAGTTGAACGCGTTCAAAAGTGGGTCGATGCCCATTGAGGACTGCCAGAAGAAGCGGCGCACCTTCAACTCGACCTTGACCGGCCGCCCGCTCGTCGCCAGATCCCACACGGTCCGGCGATACCGGCTATGCACCCGGGGCGAGAACAGCCCACACTCAGGGCGCGAGGCCTCACTCGCCACGGTACGCGCCTCGATCAGCACGGTGTCACCGAGGGTCTCAACATTGAGGACATCCATCTCCCGCGGAGCGGGGCATAACAAACGAAGGCAGCAGGCGTTCTCGCTCGCCGGCGCATGCAGCACAATTGACCTCACGGCCACTCGTTGATGCCCGGGTTCTCGACAGACCAGATCGTTGACGAGCGGCGGCCTCTGCGCACGAGCCGTTACAAGATCACGATACAACGGAGAGGTGCGCCAGGATCTCCAGCTGGCCTCGCCCTGATGTAGGGCGTGGGTTGAATGTCCCCACACGGACTAAATGTCGGTGCACCGTGGCATGCTCCCCAGGTATGACGGACTTCACCGACCTCGCCCGAGCGCATCTGCCCGCTGACACCGCCGACCGGCTGCTCGCGCTGTTACGTCCGGCAATCCAGCTATCGATCGCTCAGGACGACCAGCCGGTGGTCGGGCGGCTGGGCGGGGCCGCGGACCTGCCGGAAGGCGTGTCCTGGCCGACCGGTCCGAGCTCGCATCCGCTGTCGCTCGTCGCCACCCTCGACTGTGCGCGGCTGGCTGCGTATGAGGTCGACATCGAGCTGCCCGGGGATGGCACGCTGCTGTTCTTTGTCGAGTTCGAGGGCGACGGCGATGCCGTGATCTACGTTCCTGTCGGGACGCCTACGCTTCAGCAGTCCGAAGGCTGGGTTTACCCGGAGGAGCCGCTTACCGCGCGAACCGTGCTCACCTGGCCGGACAATGTTCAGCCGGAGCTCGCCGAAGCATTTGGCGGAGGCTCGGCGGTGTTTCCTGCGATCTGGAACCATGTGTCAGCCGGACGGGAGTTCATGGAAGTGGTCGGCGAGTATGAGCGCCGCCACCATGGCTCACGGCACCAGGTCGGCGGCCATGCCATGGTCCTGCAGTCACCGTTCGAGGCCGTTGCCGCCGAACGTCAGGGCGCAGGCTGGTACGACGAAGAGTCGTTTTATACCGAAGCCCGTCAGTGGGTGGCGCTCCTTCAGCTGGACGAGACAGAGCACATGATCTGGGGCGACGGGGCGCACATCATCTGGGGCATACGCCGGGACCACCTCGCCACCCGCGACTTCTCCAGGGCAGTCTTCGACGTGCAGGGCCACTGACGTCCCGCCCACGCTCGGTATCACCCTGAGTAACTGATCATCGAGAGTGAGTCAGAGCCCATTAATTCCGCGCGAGCCACCGACGGTTTCTGGCTCTAGATCAAAGATGATCGGGATGCGACAGGATCCGGTCGACCTCCCAAACCTCGCCGAACGTGGCCAGGAACCGTTCCATGCCGTCACGACCCCGCCATGTCCCCGTTCCCGTGAACGGCAACCCGGGAGCCTGATGCAGAACTGGACAGAAAGATCGAAGAAGAGATCGCCCCTTTCGTTGATGCGGTCGAGCGCCTCGATGAGATTCCCGGGATCGGCCCGACCGCCGCCTACGCGATCATCTCCGAGATCGGCCTGGATATGAGCCGTTTCCCCACCGCCGGCCATCTGGCTTCCTGGGCACGTTTCGCTCCCAAAGCCAAGGAATCGGTGGGCAAGAAGAAGGGGCGAAACTCCACCGGTCACGGCAACCGGTACCTGGCGCGCGTGCTGGGCGAAGCCGCTGTGACCGCCGGAAGGACCGACACCTTCCTCGGCGAGCGCTACCGGCGCATCGCCCGGCGCCGGGGAAAGAAACGCGCCATCGTCGCGGTCGGCCGGTCCATTCTGGTCATCGTCTGGCACCTACTCAGCGATCCTCAGGCCCGATTCAAAGACCTGGGCGCCGATTTCTACCAGTCCCGGATCAACCCCGAACGCAAGAAACGCGATCACATCCGCCAGCTCGAAGCCCTCGGATTCACCGTCACCCTGGAACCCGCCGCCTGACCACAACCGCCCCGGCAGACCCCGACGCGACGATTACCAGCCCGGGGTCCGCTGCCGCCTGCCCACTGACTGTCCGATTTTCGGATCAGACATTGAACCTTTTTCATCCCGCCGATGGCGGTCCACAAGTCACAGCCTGGTGCTCGCCTCGGGCCTGTCGGTGGCCGTGATCGCGCTGGTCGCACTCGGCCTGGGAACGGTCATGCGATCCACCGCCGGAGCGATCGTCACCGTCTGCGTCCTGCTGTTCGTGTCGCCCCTGGCGGTGAACCTCCTCGCCGATCCGTGGAACGACCGGATCGCCTCGGTGCTGCCCTCCAACCTCGCCGCCCGGCTCGTGGATCATCCATCCGCGGTGGGAGGCCTGCCGCCGCTCGGCGCGCTCGCCGTACTGCCGGCATACGTGATCGTGGCCCTCGGCGCGGGGGCGGTTGTGCTCGCGAGAAGGGACGCGTGACCTGGAAGGTGAGAAGGGACACGTGACCTGGGAGGTCCCGCCGCCTCTATCTCGTGTGTGCCCGGAGTACGGCGATCTCCCTCTCCGGCCGATTGTCCTCCCCGCACGGAGGGAGTTGAATCGATGGGGTTCAGTCCGGCGAGAATCGCGTCGCTCGCGGAAGAAGGACAGTGATGGAAACCGATCAGGCATCACCCCCGGTCCGTGGCCGGAGGGGGTTCGCGAGCCCGGCGCTGGTGCGATTCCTGGCGGGACTGGCCCTGGTCGTCGCCGTGACGGTCCCGATCGGCGGCATCGCCTTCGCCGTGAACGGTGCGACGCAGGCTCATGGCTACATCACCGTCCCGGTGCAGGTCCGTTCCGTGGACAGCCTGCGGATCCCGCTCACCGATGGCGCGGGGGCCGGCACCGAGCACCCCTTGCGCCAGCCGGCCGAGGTCTCGGGCATCCTCCTGCGTCTTCCCGGACTCCCGGAAAGCAGCTGGCTGGAGGCGGGCACCGGCACGCTCATGCTGACCGCATGGGACTCCACGGTGGCGGAGCAGCTCGCCGGGCGTGGTGATGTCGCGCTGGTCGGCGTGTGCGCCGGACTTGGGGCGTTGCTGCTCCGCACGCTGCTGCTCTCCATCGCCGCCAGGCGCCCTTTCCGGTCCGGCAACGCCGCCAGGCTCGGTGCGATCGCCGGCCTGATCATGGTCGCCGCCGTCTCGGCGGAGGTGTTCCCCTACGTGGCCGGCGACCTCGTGCTGACCCGCCTCGGACTCGGCGGGCCGGACAGCCCGGTGAGCGCGCCGCCCGCCCTTTCGCTCGGCCTGGTCGCTCCCCTTCTGCTGACGCTCGTTGTGCTCACGGTGGCCGAGGGGTTCCGTCAGGGCGCCGAATCGGCCCGGGACGCCGGAGAGCCAATCTGACAACCCGCTCGAATAGTGGTCCCGTTGTCACCGCACCCCTTCACGGTGCCGGCGGGAGATTCCGCGGCTCGCCTGATCTTTGGAAGTACTGAGCCGTAGGGTGAAAAAAGCGCTTAATGCCCAATTGAGAGATGAAGGCGGCTGATGGTCGGCTATGACGTCCTGGTGGTCGGCGGCACCGGCGTGGACACGATCGTGCGTGTCGACGCGCTGGCCGTACCCGGGGGAGACTCCGTCGGCGTCCCTCCGATCCACGACTACGTGGGCCACTCCGGGAACGGCGTGGCACTCGGGTTCCACGCCCTCGGCCTGCGCACGAAGTTCGTCGACTTCGTCGGCGACGACCCGCAGGGGCGGCTGATCCTCGACAGGTACGCCGCGGTCGGGCTCGACTTCAGCCACCTGCCCGCACCCAACGGCACCCCGCGCAGCGTCAACCTGGTGGACGGCCAGGGACGGCGCTTCTCCTTCTACGACGGCAGGCACCCGGCGGACCTGAGGCTGCCGCCCGAGTTCTACCTGCCCTTCCTCGAACGCTGCGGGCACGTGCACATATCGCGTGCCTATCATCCCGGCACCGTGTTCGACGACGCCGAGCGTCTCGGCAGGTCCGTCTCGACGGACCTGCACTCCTGGGACGGCCGCGATCCCTGGGCGCACCCCTACGCCTTCCGCTCCGACCTGGTCTTCATGAGCGCGGCGACGGCCGGGGACCGGTGCGAGGAGGTGATGCGCCACATCCTCGACGAGGGTCGCGCCACCGTGGTCGTCGCGACCGACGGCGCCGACGGTTGCCGGATGCTGACACGCGCGGACGGTGTCGTACGGGCCTTCCCCGCGGTGACGCCCGAGCGGCCCGTCGTGGACAGCAACGGCGCGGGCGACGCGTTCAGCACCGCCTTCACCCGGGCGTGGCTGGCCGGCGCGGAGCCGGCGGAGTGCGTGCTGGCGGGCTCGGTCTCCGGGGCGTACGCCTGCGGCAGCCCGGGCACCCACGAGGAGATGATCGACGCCGCCACGCTCGACGCCGCCTGTGCCCGCCTGCGCCACGCGCGGCCGGAAGCCCCTCGGGAACGGCTGGTGCCCGTCACCCCTGAATGACCGGCATCCCCGTGCCCGGCCGGCGGGCTCAGGGGTCATAACCGGGTATGCCGATCATGGATTCTGAAAGTGACGGCGTGGGAGCTCTCAGACCGACTCCGGGCGACGGGAAGCAGGAGAGCGGCCGAAGCGACGGCGAGGAGTCCCAGCGTCACCACATTCAGGGCCTTGTCGAGGGTGTTGTACATGTGGAGGGTCACCGGCGCGGGCGGGCTCGCTGCCGGGCGCCACTGCGCTCGATGCGCGGCCGTGGTCGTCGGTGCGGGCTTCACCG
This sequence comes from Streptosporangium subroseum, assembly GCF_900188345.1. Taxonomy (GTDB): domain Bacteria; phylum Actinomycetota; class Actinomycetes; order Streptosporangiales; family Streptosporangiaceae; genus Streptosporangium; species Streptosporangium subroseum. The sequence goes on from NZ_FZOD01000021.1 coordinate 11,469, forward strand.
GGCTGGAGACCGGCGAGGGCCGAGACGGTCCTCGGCGCTGTCCCGCTACAGGGCTCGCGAGGCCGGCCCCACCTCGCCGGTGTGGAACGCCCGGCGGTAGGCGGTGGGGGAGGTCCGCATGATCCGGCCGAAGTGGTGGCGGTAGGTCACGGCGGTGTCGAAGCCGGCCGCGGCCGCGATCTGTTCGACGGAGGCGTCGCTGGTCTCCAGCAGGGGAAGGCTGGCCTGCACCCGCTGGGTGATGAGCCAGCGGATGGGACTGGTCCCCGTCGCTCTCGCGAAGTGGCGCAGGTAGGTGCGCGTCGACATGTGCGCCTGGCGGGCCAGGGTCTCCACGGTGAGGGCCTCGGGGAGATGCTCCAGCGCCCAGGCCATGCTGCGGGCGATCCGGTCGTCGCCGGGGCCCGCGGTCACGGGCGTCTCGATGTACTGGGCCTGCCCGCCGTCGCGGTGGGGCTGGATGACCAGCCGGCGGGCGACGGCGTTGGCGATCGCCGCGCCGTGGTCCTTGCGGACGAGGTGCGTGCACACGTCGAGGCCGGCCGCACTGCCCGCGCCGGTGATCACGTCGTGCTCGTCGACGTAGAGGGCGTTCGCGTCGACGCGGACCTTGGGGTAACGGCGGCGCAGCAGATCGGCATGGCGCCAGTGGGTGGTGGCCCGGCGTCCGTCGAGCAGTCCCGCGGCCGCCAGCGCGAACGCGCCGGAACAGATGGAGACGACGCGTGCCCCCCGCCGGTGCGCCAGCCGCAGTGCCGCTGTCAGCTCCGGTGCCGGATCGCCGGTCACGTCGGGGACGCCGGGGACGATGACCGTGTGAGCCGCCGAGAAGACCTCCAGGCCGTGCGGGGTGTTCAGGAACGCGCCGCCGACGACGCGTACCGGCCCCGGCCCCTGCGAGCACACCGTCAGGTCGTACCAGGGGACGTCGAGCTCCGGACGGGGCAGGCCGAACACCTCGGTGACGATGCCGAGCTCGAAGGCGGACATGCCGTCGTAGGCCAGTACGGAGACGGACCGGCCAGGGCGGGTGATTTGCGAGACATGCATGGCGTTAACTTAGCGAACGGCGTCATTCACGCCACTGTCCGAGAGGCTTCGTCCCCGCCAGGATCGTGGGCATGTCCTCCGTACTCTCCATCCCGCCGGCCGCGCCGGCGCAGGCCGCCGCCCACTTCGCGGCCCGGCTGTCCTTCGAGACCGATGTCAGTGACGTTCACGCCGACCTGGAGGCCCGTGCCCCCGGAGTCGTCGTGATCGACTCCCGCAACACGCAGGCCTGGGAGCAGGGCCACCTGCCGGGCGCCGTACACCTGCCGACCGCGGAGATCGCCGCGCGGGCGCCGAGCCTGATCGATCCGGCCGCGGTCGTCGTCACCTACTGCTGGGGGCCCGGCTGCAACGGCGCGACCCGGGCCGCGCTGGCGTTCGCCACGCTCGGCTACCGGGTCAAGGAGATGATCGGGGGTTATGAGTACTGGGTGCGGGAGGGTTTCCCGGTGGAGACGGCCGAGGGCCGCCACGCCCGTCGGGTCGACGACCTGACCGCCCTCTCGTCCGGCATCGCGTGCGACTGCTGATGCGAGCGGCGGCGAGCTGAGGCGACCACGATCGACCACCTTCACACAACTTACTTTTGTCTCAAAATGTCACATGTCGGTTGTAATCAGACAATGGCCTTTCGTTCGGTGACCGCGCAATTCCGCAGAGTTGCGAAATGTGTTTCTTGACATGTCCCATAGTTCCCGCTAAATAACTCCATCCACCGGCCGGGGTGGTTAGCGGGTAGTTCACATATTGCATATTTGATATTTAAAGGAGTTGGGCAATATATTTGCAATTGGGGCGATCTTCTCCCTATTCTGATCCGCGGTCGGCATAGTCCTTGATCCCGTACCTTCGGGGGTCCCCTCATGCCGTCCGGCGAGTTGCACGGCGAGTTCCGTCCGACGCGATCGAACGCAGCTAAGGAGACCTCATGAGGTTCGGACTTGCGAGCCGGGTGGTCATCGCAGGCGTCGCCGCCACTCTGGCGCTGAGTGCCTGTACCGGTTCCGGCGAATCGGCAGACACCGCGGCGAACACGGGTGGCCTGGAGAAGACCCAGCTCAAGATCGGGGCGTTACCCATCCCCGACTCGGCCGCGCTCTACATCGCGAACAGCAGGGGCTTCTTCAAGGAAGAGGGCCTCACCGTCACCATCGAGTCGGTCGCGGGCGGGGCGCAGGCCCAGCAGGCCCTCGTCGGAGGCTCCCTGGACGCCACCCAGACCAACTACGTCTCGGCCTTCCTCGCCGTCTCGGCCGGCATCAAGATGAAGGTCATCTCGGACCTCTACCAGGCGGCCCCGGACGCGTTCGACATCATGGTGCCCAAGGACTCCCCGATCAAGACGCCCGCCGACCTCAAGGGCAAGAAGATCGCGGTCAACAGCAGGAAGAACGTCGGGACCCTGGCGGTGACCGCGCTGCTCAAGACCCAGGGGCTCGCCGAGACCGACGTCGAGTTCCTGGAGTTCCCCTTCCCCGAGATGGCGGACAAGCTCAAGACCGGCATCGTCGACGCCGCGTGGATGACCGAGCCGCACCTGACCGCCGTCCAGAAGACCATCGGCGCCCGGAAACTCGCCGACACCATGGTCGGCCCCCTGGCGGGCTTCCCCGTCGCCGGCGTTGTCGTCATCGAGGAGTTCGCGAACAAGAACCCCAAGACGACGGCCGCCTTCCAGCGGGCGATCGCCAGGGCCCAGCAGATCTCCGCCGCCGACCGCAAGGCCGTCGAGGAGATCCTGCCGACCTATACCAAGATCGACGCGGCCACGGCCGCCGTCATCACGCTCGGCACCTTCCCCACCGGCGTCGACGAGGCCCGCCTGCAGCGGGTGGCGGACGTGATGCTGGAGCAGGGCTACCTGAAGAGCAAGATCGAGGCCAAGTCTCTCCTTCCCGGAAACGCCGGGTGATCGAGCGCAACCCCCTCGACAGCAGACTGTTCTGCGGCGCCGCCGGCGTCGCGGGACTGTTCTGCGTGCTGGAGGTCGCCGGCCGGACCGGGCTGATCGACCCGCTCGCGTTCCCGCTGGCCTCCACGGTGGTGGGCCGGGCGGCCTCGCTCGTGGCCGACGCGGAATTCCTCTCCGACGTCGCCTCGACCCTCGGCGTGTGGGCCCTCGGCCTGCTGGTCACCGTCGCGGTCGCCGTACCCGCCGGGTTCCTGCTCGGAAGCCTGCCCCGTGTGGAGAGCGCGCTCCGGCCGATCACGGAGTTCCTCCGCCCCATCCCGTCGATCGCGCTGATCCCGCTGGCCCTCACCCTGTTCTCCGACAGGTTCGACATGAAGATCACCCTGATCGCCTACGCGGCGGCCTGGCCCGTCCTGATCAACACGATGTACGGCCTCAAGGACGTCGACCCGCTCGCCAAGGAGACGCTGCGCAGCTTCGGGTTCGGCCGGCTGGCCGTGCTCTGGCGGGTGTCGCTGCCGAGCACCGCGCCGTTCATCGCCACCGGCGTCCGGCTGGCCTCCGCGATCGCGCTCATCGTGGCGATCAGCGTGGAACTGCTGGGCGGCGGCTCCGAGGGCATCGGCAGTTTTGTCCTGGAGACGGCCGGCGACCTGAACCCGATGGAGTACATCATCGCCGCCGCCCTCTGGGCCGGCGTCATCGGCGTGGTCACCAACGGCCTGTTCGTGCTGGCGGAGCGGCGCATCTTCCGCTGGCACAGCGCCCGTACGGAGGCGGCGTGACCAACGGCGTGCTGCGCGTCATCGGCCGCCTGTGGCCGGTGCCGGTGGCCCTGGTGCTCTGGGAGCTGATCACCCGCGGCGCGGAACTGCCGGCCTTCCCGCCGCCGTCGCGGATCGCCGCCGCCATGCACACGATGTGGCTGACCGGCCCCGCCGAACGGCTCTGGCTCAGCGACGCGGCACTGACGAACATCCCGGCGAGCGTCGGCCGCTTGCTGGCCGGATGGGCGCTGGCCGGAGCCGCCGGAGTCACGCTCGGGGTCGCGCTGGGCCGCTCCCCGCTGCTCTTCCGCTTCGTGGACCCCCTCATCCAGTTCGCCCGGGCCATCCCCCCGCCCATGCTGCTGCCGTTTTTCATGGCGCTGTTCGCGATCGGGCCGCGGATGCAGATCAACGTGATCGCGTTCGGCATCGTCTGGCCGATTCTGATCAACGCCTGCGAGGGCGCCCGGCACGTCGACCGCCAGCACCTGGACGCCGCCAGGGTCTTCGGGCTGCGCGGCAGGGAAAGACTGCTCCGGATCATCCTGCCCTCGGCCATGCCGAAGATCTTCGCCGGGCTGCGGGTCAGCCTGTCGCTGGCGCTGATCCTCATGGTGATCTCCGAGCTGGTGGGCAGCACCGACGGGATCGGCTTCCAGCTTCTGGACGCCCAGAGATCGTACGACCTGGCGGGTGTGTGGGGGAGCATCGTGCTCCTGGGCGCCCTGGGCTACGCGTTCAACGCGGCGTTCCTCGCGGTCGAACGACGTGTCCTGTCCTGGCACCGCTCCGCCCGGCAGCCGGCCTGATGCCCTGCCACCCCCGAGATCACGGAAACCGAACAGGCCCGCCGAAAGACCACATCGGCGTGCCGGATGAAAGGAACACGAATGAGCGACCCGCAAGCGCCGATCTGGGATGCGATCGGCGGGGTCTCCCGCTTCACCGCCCTGGCCGCGATGGCCGAACTGGGCTGCGCCGACCACCTGCGAGAAGGTCCTCTGAGCGTCGACGAGCTCGCGGCCCGCTGTGACGCGGACCCGTCCGCGCTCGGCAGGATGCTCCGCCAGCTCGTCTCCATGGGCATCGTCGCGACGACGGCCCCCGGGATCTACGAGCTGACCGAGGCCGGCTCCACCCTCCGCAGCGACGCGCCCAACTCGTTGCGCCCCGCCGTACGAATGATCATCGAGGAGGGCTTCTGGTACGGCATGGGCAAGCTCCCGCTGAGCGTGCGCACCGGCAGGTCGGGCTTCGCCGAGCACCACGGGCCCCTGTACGGCTACCTCAAGGCCAACCCCGAGGCCGGAGCGCTGTTCGACGACTACATGACGTCCAGGGCCTGGCCGTTCGCGGAGGCCGTGGCGTCCCGCTACGACTTCTCCGGTGTGCGCACCCTGGTGGACGTGGCCGGAGGCAAGGGGCACATCCTGGCCGCCATCCTGAACGCCTATCCGGAGATGCGCGGAGTGCTGTTCGACCAGGAGCAGGTGGTCAAGGGCGCCTCGGAGTTCTTCGCCGAGGCTGGCCTTGAGAACCGGTGTGAATACGTCGGCGGCGACTTCTTCGTCGCGGTGCCCCCGGGTGGGGACGCCTACCTGCTGGGCAGCGTGATCCACAACTGGTCCGACGAGGACGCCCTGCGGATCCTGCGCAACATCAGGAGCGTCATGGCCGACGACGGCCGCGTGCTGCTGGTGGAGATGGTCGTCCCCGACGACGACCTTCCCCACATCAGCAAGGACCTGGACATGCGGATGCTCGCCCTGTTCGGGGAGGGCATGGAGCGCAGCACCTCCGAGTACGGCGAGCTGCTGAGCAGGGCCGGTTTCCGGCTCACCCGGCAGATCGAACTGCCGGGTGGGGCCGCCGTCGTGGAGGCACTGCCGATCTGAGCGCCGCGGGATCCGCTCAGCGGATCCCGCGTCCGGTGGCCGCGGGCACCACGGGGGCCGGTGGCGTGAACCTTCACGTCACCGGCCCCCGGCACCTGGGCACCCACAAAGTCGGTGAGCCCGAGGAGAGCCGGCGGGGCCTGCCTCATGCGGACCCGAATCTGCTCGCCGTCCAGGGAATGAGCGCTCACTGAGCCGGACCCGGATCCCTGAAAAGGGATCGTGCCCCGGGAAGGTCGGGACTGTCCGTCGACCGGTAAATACATATGCGAGGATCCAGTTACATGAAGTGATTTCTTATAGTCGGACCTCTTGGCTGGACGCAATGCCCGGACCGGCCGCATGGGAGTGGGCATTTCACGCCGGGGCCAAGGCTCTTCGCCTGGGTTCTGTCACCTGGGGATTTCATGAATTCGCATATAGATGGCTTTTTAAGCCTTCGGCAACCGGTGCTGTGGAGCAAGGGGTCGAGCCATAACCGCGATCATGCCAGCCGGGCTCACCGTTATGAAGTGATATTTGCGGAAGTATCGGGGCTGTTGTTGTGATCGCTCTGAGCCCGTAGTCCTGTCGGCGTGGGCGTCGCGGGTCAGGGGGCGTCGCGGGGCTGGAGGGGCCGCAGGGCGTTCAGGGCGGCGTTCGGGGTGTCGGCGAAGAAACGGATCGTGGTGACCTCGACGCGGCTGCCGAGGGGCCGGACGGCGATGATCGGTTCCGTCAACTCGACGATCACGTTGGTCTGGGAGGACACCGCCACGCCGAGCCGCCCGTCTGCCGCGGTGACCATGCCGGACTCGTTGTAGTTGCGCGACAGCCGTACCGAGGAGATCAACTCGCGGGGGACGCGCAGGTCGAAGTACGCGCCGTAGCGGATGCGCAGTTCGTCGGGGGTGACGACGTGGGGCCGGGTGACGCAGGCCGCGCCGAGCGCCAGCCCGAACACGATCCCGTAGAGGTCGATCACCAGCACCAGGACGCGCAACCCGTCCGAGACGTCGAGCGCGATCAGCAGCAGATCCACCGCCACCGTCTCCACGATCATCGCGAACAGGATCACCAGCAGCAGCGGCGTCTGCTCCTTCGAGTACGGCACGGCGGTGGCTCCGGGCGGCACGCCGTTGCGGCGTCGCCCGATCCACAGGACGAGGCTCACCACGCCCTTCAGCTCGAACTCCGTGGCCTTGCGCACCTGTACGGGCACCAGGCGATGGAAGGTCGCCAGGAGCGCCGCCCGCGGGCCCGCGCCGCCCCGGCGTTCGGACCGGAACAGCCGGTACGCGGTCACCGCCTCCAGCACGAACACCGACACTACGGCCAGCTCGGCCACCACGACCACCGGGACGGGCAGGGACACCCCCGAGAGGAGCAGGGTCACGAGCAGCAGCTCCGCGGGCAGTACGGCGAACAGCGCGGCGCGCGCGATCCTGAGCATCACATTCTCTCCTTCAGCAGGATCATGACGAGCCGGAACACCTCGACCTGGGCGGGGGACACCTCGGCGTGCATCGTCTCCATCCACCGCCGGCCCTCCGTGTCCTCCACCGGGCCGGATCCGGGCGGGCGCAGATGCTCGGGAACCGAGTCCAGATTCGCGACTATCACCGTCGCCATCTCCTCGGGGACATGGGCGGCGAGGTCGGCGGCGAGCACGGCGACGCGAGGATCGCCGGGGTCCGCGTCGGCGAGTTCGTCGAGCCGTCTGTAGAGGGCGTGCGATCGAGCGAGGGCGTCGGGCTCGGTGAACGGGCGCATCAGGTCGAGCATCCGAGCCCGGTCGGCGGGGTCGGCCACGGTGTCCATCAGCGCCAGCAGCTCACGGTCGATCTCGGCGAACTTCGAGCCCTCGGCGGGGAGGTCACGCAGCACCGCCGCCATGTCGGGAGAGATCGTCGAGTCGGGATGCAGGTCTGTCTCCGTGAGCAGCACGGCCAGCCGGTTCCGGCTGGCGCCGATCGCCTCCTGCTGCCTGGCCAGGTCGGCGTCGAGCTCCAGGAGCACCTCACGCAGCTCCCGGCCCCGGTCGTCGGCCAGGACGTCACGGATCTCGTCCAGCGACAGGCCCAGCTCGGTCAGCCGCCGCACGCGGGCAAGGGCCACCGCATCACGGAGCCGGTACTCCCGGTAGCCGTTGGCCAGCCGTACGGGTTCGGGCAGGAGACCCAGGTGGTGGTAGTGGCGCACGGTCCGGGTGGACACCCCGACCAGCGCGGCAAGCTCGCCGATCCGCATGCCCTCATTAGAAACGTTGACGCTACGACAAGGTCAAATCGGCATCCGCTGTGCATCGGCCCCGCTGCCCGCGGGGCGGGTCGGCGGCGCGTTCCGTTCCTCCGCGGTGAGACTCGAGAGCCGCGAGGGTGCGGCTCTCACGACTCGAGCTTCTTGTTGTTCTTACGCGACTTGCGCTTGACGTCGACCCCGCCCATGAGGGCCATTCCGGTGACCACGATCCTGGGCGCGTTCGGCCGGCCGACTCCGCTCGCCTGGTCGCCGAACCCGCCCATGATCCCGACCCCGGTGACGAACACCTCGGCGTCCTCGGGCACGATCACCTCGATGCCTCCCATGAGGGCGAACGCCCGGATCTTTATCTCACCGCCGGTGAACACCGCCTCACGCAGGTCGATCTTGCCGCCGCCCCAGAAGGCCAGGGCGGTGAAGTTTCTGGGAGCCCGCCAGCGGCCGGTGCGGTTGAACCCGCCCATGATCCCGACGGCGACCGTGCTGGTCGGCGCGCCCGCCTGCCCGCCGGCGTAGTTGTCGGTGTAGCTCTGGGCGGCCGCCGAGGTGGGGAGGTCCGGCAGGTCGCGGGTGAGAAGTTCCAGATCGGCGTAGGTCTTGGCGGTGTAGACCTCGCTGAGCCTTTCCTGGAACTCTTCCATGGTCAGCCGGCCGTCGCCGGCCGCGTTGCGGAGGATTGCAGCAGTTTGGTCGCGGTCGCCGTCAGCGGCTCGTATTTCCCGCGGATCCCGGTCCGGAAGGCTCGACATACTTGGAGACTAGATGATCGGTTCAGGGGGCAGGAACACGGGCGACAGGCGATCGCAGAATGAATGGACGGCTCCGTTCCGCCGCCCATTCCACGGTGTCTCCCACGGCGAGTTCTCGATCAGAGGCGAACGGCGTGACGAGGTCCGCCGCCGGGGGCCTGCCTCTCGCCGGGTGGTTCGCGGAGACCGGGGTGAGGCGGACGGCTTCCCGGTCAGAAGTAGGTGGAAGTGAGGTCGGTCGTCGGCCACGAGGTCACCGCGCCCGCCGCCTTGCCGAGAATCGGGTCGATCCCGTCGAAGTCGGGCGAGCCCGTCTCCTCGCGGCGGTTGAACACGGCGCAGTAGGAGACGCCGCTGCTCAGCCGGGCCAGGAAGGTGAAGGTGCCGGGCATCGACCCGGTGTGCCAGGTGTTGAGGCCGCTGCCCGAGGTCCGGACATACCAGCCGCCGCCGTACCAGGATCCGCCGCTGGTGATCCCGGTCTCCGGCTTGGCGAACAGTTTGGCGATCGAGGTCGCGTTGAGCACCGGGCCGGCGGCGTCGAAAACGGTGGAGAACTTCACCATGTCCACGGCGGAGGCGAGCCAGCCGCCGTTGGCATCCTGGTTGGGCATGTTGAACCCGCCGTAGGGGAACGGCACGCTGGCGCCCGACTCGTCCACCACGGACTTGGCGGTGTACTGCGACTCGTAGGGCACCTCGGTCGAGACGGCCTCCGACTTGAGGCTGCGGCCGAGTCGCATCCGGCTGATGCCGGCCGGAGCGAGGAGCTTCTGCTTGACGTACGACTCGTAGCTCAGACCGGAGACCTTCTCGATGATCCGGCCGAGCAGCATGTAGCCGTAGTTGCTGTAGACCATTTTGGAGCCGGGGGCGAAGTCGAGGGGGCGGGCCGTGGCGTAACGGATGATGTCCGCGTGGTCGATCGGCAGCGGCACGTCCAGCGTGGCGGAGATCTGGTGGTCTATCCAGAGCTGGTCCACCGAGGCGTCCCGGTCCCAGCCGCCGAGGTGCTGCATCAGGCGGAGCACGGTCACCTGCTGCAGCCGGGGGTCGGCCGTGGCCGAGAGCCCGAGCAGCGTGGTGACCGGGGAGGACAGGCTGAGCTTGCCGTCCTGGACCAGGCGCATGATCGCGGCCGACGTGATGTGCTTGCTCAGGCTCGCGACGCGGAACAGCGAGGTCGGGGCCACCGGCGGCGGAATCGGCGAGCCGTTCCTGAACCGGTAGCCCCGGGCCAATAGGATCTTGCCCTTCTTGGCGACCGCGAGCTGCGCGCAGGAGATCTTGCGTTCGGTGATGAAGGTCTTCATGGCGGTGTCGAACACCGCCAGGGCGGCGGGGACGACGCCGGAGACGGTCATGACCGGGACCACGATCGGACGGGCCGTGTAGTGAGGGGTAGGAGGCAGCAAGGTGGGCCGGGGGGAAGGAGGCATCAGCCCGAGGGCGGGGACGATTCCCGCACCGACCTTGAGCATGTTCCGGCGGCTGAGCGGCGTCACTTCCGGCCTCCTGAGTCACTTAAGCATCAGAAAAACCAATATTGTACGGATATTTTTGACGCTTCCGGTCGTCCCGTATGCTCGCCGGGCGCGTTCACACGTGGCGACCGTCTGTGAATTACTTTGTAAAGGGCGCCGCGTCGCGATGACCCGGGCGGGAACGGGAAACTCGGGGACCGGGAAGAACCGGATCTCACCTGAGCCTGTCCGCCAGATATCCGGCCAGGCCCTCGGAGGCCGCTTCGACCATCTTCAGCACCTCGGAGAAACCCTCGCCGTCGCCGTAGTAGGGATCGGGAACCTCTGCGCCTTCGGGCGCGGCCGGGTCGAACGAGCGGAACAGCCGCACGTCGGCGCCGTCGGGAGCCAGGCGGCGCAGGGCACGCAGGTTCTCACCGTCCATGGCCAGTACCAGGTCGATCTGGCCGTACCAGTCACCCAGGAACTGCCTGGCCCGGTGCAGGGAGCCGTCGTAGCCGTGGTCGGCGAGCGTCGCGGCGGCCCGCTCGTCCATCGGTCCGCCCTGGTGCCAGCTCCCGGTGCCCGCGCTGTCGACCGTGACGAGGTCGCCCAGACCGTGGTCGTCGAGGGTCTTCCTCAAGACGACCTCGGCCATCGGGGAGCGGCAGATGTTTCCCAGGCAGACCAGACACACGCGGTAACTCATGCTTACCAGGATGCCGCCTTCCGGCGGTGCGCCCGCCGACCCCCGGGTCGAGCGGTCTAGCATGTCGCCCGGTATCAGGACATGTAAGACACTAAGGACATAAGGAAAGGGTGGGAGTTGAAGGACCTCGGAGAGGGATTCCGCGACTTCTGGCGGGAGCGTCACCTGTGCACGCTGACCACCGTGCGCGCCGACGGCACGCCGCACGTCGTCCCGGTCGGGGTGACGCTGGACGTGGACTCCGCGACGGCGAGGGTGATCACCTCGGGCGGCTCGCACAAGGTTCGCCACGTGCTCGCCGCCGGAGACGAGGGCGCGGCGGTCGCGGTCTGCCAGGTGGACGGGCGCCGCTGGTCGACCCTGGAGGGGCGTGCGGTGATCCGCAGGGATCCCGCCTCGGTCGCCGACGCCGAACGCCGGTATGCCGAGCGCTACCGGCAACCCCGGGAGAACCCCGCCCGCGTCGTGATCGAGATCAACATCACCCGGATACTGGGCAATGTCTGACACCGTTCCCGTTCCCGCCCCCGGCTCCACCGGTCCCGCCTCTGACACCGTTCCCGACCCCGGCTCCACCACCGGTCCCGCCTCTGAGACCGTTCCTGACCTTGTCACCGTTTCTCCCGACCCTGTCACCGTTTCCGGCCCGGGCTCCATCGCCGGTCCTGACACCGTCGCCGCCGCGGTCGTCACCGTCGTCGGCATCGGCGCCGACGGCTGGGAAGGTCTTTCCCCGGCGGCGCGGCGAGAGCTGCACGCCGCCGAGGTCCTGATGGGCAGCGTCCGGCAGCTCGCGCTCGTCCCCGAACCGGCCGCCGAACGCGTCGCGTGGCCCTCGCCGCTGCTCCCGGCCCTACCCGCGCTGATCACTGCTCACCGGGGCCGCCGGATCTGCGTGCTGGCCAGCGGCGACCCCATGTTCCACGGCATCGGCACGACGCTGGTCCGGCTGCTCGGCGTGGACCGGGTCCGGGTGCTGCCGCATCCGTCGGCGGTCTCCCTGGCCTGCGCCCGGCTCGGCTGGGCCGTCGATCAGGTCGAGGCGGTCAGCCTCGTGACGCGGCCGGTCGAGTCGCTGCACACCGCGATCCACGCCGGTCGCCGCGTCCTGATCCTCAGCGCGGACGGCCGCACCCCGGCCCGGATCGCCGAGCTGCTCACCACCCGCGGGTACGGTGAGAGCCCGATGACGGTCCTGGAACGTCTCGGCGACGCGGAAGAACGCGTGATCTCCGGTACGGCGTCCGGCTGGTCCCTCTCCGTGGCCCATGACCTCAACGTCGTCGCCGTGGAGTGCCGCGCCGACGCCGGCACGGTGCCGCTGCCCTGCCTCCCGGGCCTGCCGGACGAGGCGTTCGAGCACGACGGCCAGCTCACCAAGAGCGAGGTGCGCGCGGTGACCCTGTCCCGGCTGGCGCCCGTCCCCGGCGAGCTGCTGTGGGACGTCGGCGCGGGGGCGGGCAGCATCGGGATCGAATGGATGCGCGCCCACCCGGCCAACCGGGCGGTCGCGGTGGAGAACCACCCCGAGCGGGCCGCCAGGATCGCGCGCAACGCCTCAAAACTGGGCGTCCCCGGCCTGAAGGTGGTGACCGGCGCCGCTCCGGCCGCGCTCGCCGGGCTGGAGCGGCCCGACGCCGTCTTCGTCGGGGGCGGGGTGACCGCGGCCGGAATGGTGGAGGCCTGCTGGGAGGCGTTGCGCCCGGGCGGGCGTCTGGTGGCCAACGCGGTGACGATCGAGTCCGAGACCGTGCTGGCCTCCCGGTACGGCGAGCTCGGCGGTGACCTGATCCGGCTGACGGTCGGCAGGGCGGCCCCGGTGGGAGGGTTCACCGGCTGGCGGCCCATGATGCCGGTGACGATCTGGACGGCCGTCAAGCCGTTTCCCCGGACGCCGGGCAGTGATGACGCATAGAGGAGCGGCGGTGCGCGGCGGACTGGACGGTCGTCAAGCCGTTTCCCCGGACGCCGGGCAGCGATGACGCGTAGGGGAGTGACGGTGCGCGGCGGAGGGCGGCGCGCCGGGACGGGCCGTGTTCGCGTGGGTGTGGTTGGAGTGGGGTGTGTTCGGGTGAGAGGTGTTCACGTGGAACGGGTTCGGGCGGGGAGCGAACGATGACGGTGCGGTTCATCGGAGCGGGTCCCGGGGCGGCGGACCTGATCACCGTGCGGGGGCAGCGGGCCATCGCGTCCTCGCCCGTGTGCCTGTACGCCGGATCCCTGGTCCCGGCCGAGCTGCTGGAGTCCTGCCCGCCGGGCGCGCGGCTGGTCGACACCGCGAGGATGGCGCTGGAGGAGATCCTGGCGGAGCTGCTCGCCGCTCACGAGGCCGGGCACGACGTGGCCCGGCTGCACTCCGGCGACCCGTCGGTGTTCAGCGCGATGGCCGAGCAGATGCGGCGGCTGGACGCGGCCGGGGTGCCCTACGAGGTGATTCCCGGCGTGCCCGCCTTCGCCGCCGCCGCGGCGTCGCTGAAGCGTGAGCTCACCGTGCCCGGTGTGGGCCAGACGATCGTGCTGACCCGGACCTCGGTGCGTGCCACGCCCATGCCCGACGGCGAGGACCTGGACACCCTCGGCCGCAGCCGGGCCACGATGGTCCTCCACCTGGCGGTGCAGCGCGTCGAGGCGGTCGCCGAGGAGCTCGTCGCCAACTACGGCGCCGACTGCCCGGTGGCCGTGGTGGCCAGGGCCAGCCGGGACGACGAGGTGATCCTGCGCGGCACCCTGGCGGACATCGCGGGTCAGGTCCGCGCCGCGGGGATCCTCCGCACCGCGGTGATCGTCGTCGGACGCGTGCTGACCGCCTCGGAGTTCCCCGACAGTCACCTGTACTCGGCGGCCCGCTGCCGTGACTGAACCGGTTCATTCCGCGCGGCCGACGATCACGCCCGCGCGGTCGATGACCACCACGTCCACCGCCACCGGCGCCTCGCGCAGCACGCCGACGGCGGCCAGACGGGCCCGTTCGGCGATCAGGTCGCCCAGCGGCAGGCCCGCCTCCTGGCAGAGCCGGAGGGCGTGCAGCGCGGTGTTGGCGGTCAGTACCTGCCCGGCCAGGGTCTCCGTACCGCCCGCCGACCGGACGATCTCGGCGAGCATGCCCGGGTTGACCTGCGAGCGCCCGGAGTGAAGGTCGAGATGGCCGTCGGCGAGCTTGGAGAGCTTGCCGATGCCCCCGGCGATGGTCAGCCGGGGGACGGGGTGCCTGCGCAGATACTTCAGCACGGCTCCGGCGAAGTCGCCCATGTCCAGCAGGGCGTCGTCCGGCAGCCCGTACAGCTCGGCGGCGACCTTCTCCGACGTGCTTCCCGTGCATCCGGCGACGTGGGTGTAGCCCGCGGCCCTGGCCACGTCGATGCCGCGCCGGATGCTGTCGATCCAGGCCGAGCACGAGTACGGAACCACGACGCCGGTCGTGCCGAGGATCGACAACCCGCCCAGGATTCCCAGGCGGGGGTTCCAGGTGCGCAGGGCCAGCTCCTCGCCGTGCTCCACCGAGATCTCCACGACCACGTCGCCGCTGCCCCCGTGCCGGGCGGCGACCTCGGCGACGTGCTCGCGCATCATCCGCCGGGGCACCGGGTTGATCGCCGGTTCGCCCACGTCCAGCGGGAGACCGGGCTTGGTGACGGTGCCGACGCCCGGGCCCGCCACGAACACCACCCCGGTGCCGGGGGCGCCGTGCCGTACCGTCGAGGAGATCAGCGCGCCGTGCGTCACGTCGGGGTCGTCGCCGGCGTCCTTGACCACCGCGGCCATGGCCCGCTCACCCGCCAGCTCCTCCCTGGCCAGCGCGAACGACGGGCGCTGACCCTTGGGCAGCGTGATCTCCACCGGGTCGGGGAAGCCGCCGCCCAGCAGCGCGGTGTAGGCGGCGGTGGTGGCCGCGGTCGCGCAGGCGCCGGTGGTCCACCCGTGGCGCAGGGGCGTGCTCATGGCGTGAGAGTCGATCGGTACGGCAGGGCGACGTCCTGCGGGGAAGGGTGCGGCGGGGGAGGCGGCAGGGCGATGCTCTGTGACGAAGGGCGCGTCGGGGGGCGGTGCCGAGCCGAAGGATGTGGCGGGGCGACGATTCGCGGCGGGGGAGACGGCAGGGCGATGCTCTGCGACGGAGAACGTCGCGGGGTGAGGTCCCGCACCGGGGGACACGCGAAATACACGGAACACACAGTGGATACGGAGAAGGTGACGGTGTGCTGAACATCCTGGTGCTGGGCGGCACGGACGAGGCCAGGCGGCTGGCCGCGGCCCTCGCCGGGCGTGACGGGATTCACCTGGTGTCCTCGCTGGCGGGCCGGGTGCGCAATCCGAAGCTGCCGGTCGGGGAGGTGCACGAGGGCGGTTTCGGCGGCCCGGAGGGGCTCGCGGACTGGCTGGCCGAGCGCCGGATCGACGTCGTCGTGGACGCCACGCACCCGTTCGCCGCGCGGATGACCGCCTCGGCGGTCGAGGCGACGACCGGGGCGGGCGTGCCGCTGCTGATCCTGCGGCGCCCCGGCTGGCAGGAGGGCCCCGGTGACGACTGGCGCTGGGTGCCCTCGCTCGCCGCCGCCGCCGAGCTGCTGCCCGAGCTGGGGGAGCGGGTGTTCCTGAGCACCGGCCGCCGCAGCCTGCCGGTCTTCGCGGACCTCGACGGCCTGTGGTTCCTGGCCCGTTCGGTGGACTCGCCGGAGCCTCCCCTCCCGCGCCGCCTGGAGGTGCTGCTCAGCCGAGGTCCGTTCACGGTGGAGGGGGAGCTGGCGCTCATGTGTGAGCACCGGGTGGACATGCTGGTCACCAAGGACAGCGGGGGCGAGATGACCACGGCCAAGCTGTTCGCCGCCCGCGAGCTCGGGCTTCCGGTCGTGATCGTACGGCGCCCGCCCCCGCCTGACGGGGTCGCCGCGGTGGAGACGGTCGAGGCCGCGGTCGCCTGGCTGGAGACCGTGGCGGGCCCCGAAGGCGTTCACGCCGGGTAACGACGGGGGGTGAACACCACCCGGCCGCCGTCGCCCCGCTCGGCCACGCGGGTGGTCGAGGATCCCACGATCAGCAGGCAGCGCATGTCGACCACGGCCGGGTCGAGCTCGCCGAGCGTGGTGAAGATCATGCTTTCGCCCGCCCCGCCGACGTCGCGGCCGATCACGACGGGGGTCTCCGGCGCGCGATGCTCCAGCAGCAGGTCCCGCGCGGCGGCCACCTGCCAGGTGCGGCTCTTGGAGGCCGGGTTGTAGATCGCCAGGACCAGGTCGGCCTTCGCCGCGGCGCTGATCCGCTCGGCGACGACCTCCCAGGGCTTGAGCAGGTCCGACAGCGACAGCACGCAGTAGTCGTGGCCCAGGGGCGCTCCCGCCCGGCTCGCCACCGCGTGCGCGGCGGTCAGGCCCGGCAGGACCCGCACCCGGACGCCGGTGAAGCGTTGCTCGCACGCCACCTCCAGCACCGCGCTGGCCATGGCGAACACCCCGGGATCGCCCGAGGAGACCACCGCCACCCGGGATCCGGCGAGGGCCAGCTCCAGCGCGTGCGCGGCGCGTTCGGCCTCCACCCGGTTGTCCGTGGGATGGCGGCGCTGGCGCGGGTTGGGCGGGACCCGGTCGAGATAGGGGCCGTACCCGATGAGCTCGTCGGCGGCGGCCAGCGCCTCCTGCGCCTCCGGCGTCAGCCACGGCCGCCCGGCCGGGCCGAGCCCGACCACGACCACCTCGCCCCGAGTCCGCGCGTTCGAGGTCTCGGCCTCGCGCGCGGGCACGGCCGGCGCGGCGTTGGCCGGGCTCGGGATCAGGGCCAGCGAGAAGTACGGCACGCTGTCCGGATCCACCTCGGCGAGCGGGGCCAGACGCTGCGCGCCGGTGGTGGCGCGCTCCACGTACCAGGCCTCGTCGAGACGCCCGGCCGTGGCCAGCGCGTCGCGGACCTTGGTGAACGTCCGGCCGAGCTTGAGCACCGCCGCCGAGTCGGTGGCGGCCAGGCGCTCGGCGAGGACCTCGGCGGGGAGCGTTCCCGGCAGCACGGTCAGGATCTCGTCCCGTTCGACCAGCGGGCGCCCGAGGACGGCGGAGGCGCCGCTCACCGAGGTCACGCCGGGGACCACCTCGGTGGTGTAACGGTGTGACAGGCGTTTGTGCATGTGCATGTAGGAGCCGTAGAAGAGCGGGTCGCCCTCGCACAGCACCACCACGTCGCGCCCGGCGTCCAGGTGGACGGCCAGCCGCACCGCGCAGGCGGCGTAGAAGTCGTCGATGGCCCCCTGGTAACCGCCGGGATGGTCGGTGGTCTCCGTGGTGAGCGGGTAGATGAGGGCCTCCTCGATCTGACCCTCCCGCAGGTACGGCGCGGCCACCGATCGGGCGATGCTCCGCCCGTGCCGGGCACTGTGGAACGCGATCACGTCCGCCTCGCCGATGAGGCGGGCGGCCTTGACGGTCACCAGCTCGGGATCCCCGGGCCCGAGCCCCACGCCCCAGAGCCGTCCAGTCGCCATGTCGCTCATTCGTCCTCGCTCGCTATCGCGTTGACCGCGGCGGCGGTCATCGCACTTCCACCACGGCGGCCGTGTACGACCAGGTACTCCAGGCCCGCCCGATGTTCCGCGAGGGCCTGCTTGGACTCGGCGGCGCCGATGAAGCCGACCGGTATCCCGAGCACGGCGGCCGGTCGCCCGGCGCCCTCCTCGACCATCTCCAGCAGCCGGAACAGCGCGGTGGGCGCGTTGCCGATCGCGACCACGGAACCTTCCAGCCGGTCGCGCCACAGCTCCAGCGCGGCCGCGCTACGGGTGGTGCCCATGCGCTCGGCGAGCTCCGGTACGCGGGGGTCGCCCAGCGTGCAGATCACCTCGTTGCCGGCGGGAAGGCGGCGCCGGGTCACCCCGGAGGAGACCATCGTCGCGTCGCACAGCACCGGGGCCCCCGCCCGCAGGGCCTCACGGGCCGACGCCACGACGCCGGGCGACCACCCGAGGTCGGTCACCAGGTCGACCATCCCGCAGGCGTGGATCATGCGGACCGCCACCTGGGCGACGTCCGCGGGCATGCCGCCCAGGTCGGCCTCGGCGCGGATGGTGGCGAAGGAACGGCGGTAGATCTCGGCGCCGTCACGGACGTAGTCGATCACATTTCCCCTCTGGCGGCCGTCATCGCGGCCGCGGTCTCTTCGATGTCGGCACAGGTCAGGCTCCGGCCGTCCAGGTCCAGGCGGTACCCGTCGCCGGTGGCGACCACGTCCGCGACTCGTCCCCTGGGGCGACCGCAGCGCCTCTCGCAGCCCGCCCAGTGCACGGGGAGCGTACCGGTGCGCGGTGAATCCACCACATACGGGGTGACTTCGCCTGACCCGGAGACCACCGATTCGGCCCGCGCCTCGGAGCCGCTTTTGGCCAGGGCTCCGGCTCCGGGACCGATCCGGCTCCCGGTTCCCGCCCCGATCCCGTCCTCGATTCCCGGATCGGTTTCGCTTCCGGCCCGAGCTCCGGAACCGATCCCGGTCTCCGCCCCGGCTTCGGGACCGGTCGGGTCGTTCCGTACCGAGGTGATGGCGAGGGCCGCGTCGGCCTGCACGTCCGCCAGTGACTTGGCGCAGCCGGGACGACCGGTGCAGGCGGTCACGCCGATCCACGGTGAGGCGGGGTCGGTGACCAGACCGGCCTCCGCCAGCCGGGCGGCCGTCCCGGCGACCTCGTCCGGGGCCAGTCCGGGCAGGACCATGCCCCGCCACGGTGTGAGCCGTACCTCTCCGAGAGACGCCACGTCGGCGAGCAGCTCGGCCTGGGCCGAGGTCAGCCGCCCCAGGGGCACCGCGACTCCGAGGGCGACCCGCCGGCCGGTGTCCGCTCCGGCTCGGGGGCCGGTCGGATCGTTCCGTACCGGGGCGCCGGTGGGCGCGGGCGACTGCTCGATGACGCCCACGGGCCCGAGTCCGACGGGACGGAGCCGCGAGGGATCCACCGGCTCGGCGGAGGCGGGCGAGGCATGCGTCCGGGCCGTGACCTGCGCGGGGTCGTGATCGGGGAGCGGCCGGTCCTCGCCGGGACGGGTGTGCGTCCGGGCCGTGGCCCGTACGGGGTCGTGATCGAGGGGCGGTGAGCCCTCGGCGAGGCGGGTGCGCAGGCGGGCCGCGACCCGGGCCGGGCCGTCGTCGAGCTCGCCGATGCGCCAGGCGGTGATCTCCTGGGCGGCCAGTTCCGCGAGGAAGGCCTCGGCGGCGGCGAGCAGGGCCCACACCGCCGCGTCCAGGGGGACGCGCAGACCGCTGTCGGCGCCCGCGAGGATCACCGCGGCCTCGTCCGGGCCGGTCGGCAGGATCGTGGCGTCGGCGCCGAGCCCGGCGACGTCGCCCCGGCCGTCGTCGAGCGCGAACATGAACCGTCCGGGAAGGGCGGCGAGGCCGGGCAGGGCACACAGGCGCCGGTCCAGCTCGGCGACCAGCGGGGTGACGTCGGTGAGCCCGCCGCCGTCGAGACCGGTCAGGGGAGAGGCGAGGACGTTGCGGATCCGTTCGTGGGTGGGGGAGGGCAGCAGGCCCGCGGCCGCCATGCGGTTCGCGAACGCGGTTCCCTCACCCAGGCCGCGCACCTGGACGTTGGCCCGGGAGGTCAGCTCGATGACACCGCTGCCGTACGCGGAGGCGGCTCCGGCGAGTTCACGCAGCTGGGAGGTCGTCAACCTGCCCCCGGGAACGCGGACGCGCGCCAGGCCGCCGTCGGCGGCGGCGTGCACCTGGAGCGCCCCGGGACAGGCGTCAAGTCGCGATCGTCCTGAAAAGTGCGCAATGACCACGCTCAGGATGTTAACGCCAGTTTCTTGCAAGGAAGGGGACTGCCGTAGTGTCATCACTGCGATGGCAGAGGGAGGAAGCCGGTGTGAATCCGGCGCGGTCCCGCCACTGTAACCGGGGAGCGAACCCCACCCGGGCCACTGTCCGACGACGGGCGGGAAGGCCGGGGTGAGCACCGATCCGGGAGCCAGGAGACTCCAGCCGTCGTAGCCGACGACGACCCGGGGCGAGGACCCCGAGGGAGGAAGCTCCGTGCGCTTTTCGCCGTTCCCCCGCCACCCTGTGGCTTCCCTGAGCCGTACCGCCCCGCTTTCGCTTTCCCGACTCCCGGGCGGTGTCGCCCCGCTTTCGCCGTTCTTCCGTCACGCTGTGGCACCCTCGGCCCGTACCGCTCTGCTCTCGCCCTTTCCCCGTCACCTGGTGGCATCCCCGGGCCGTACCGCCCCGCTCTCGTTGTTCCATCGCCACTTCGTGGCGTCGCCGGGCCGTACCGTCCCGCTTTCCCTGGAGTGTGGCGCGTGATCCTCCTGCTTTCGACCTCCGACACCGACCTGCTCAGCGCCCGCGCGAGCGGCGCCGACTACCGGCTGGGCAACCCCGCCCGGATCTCCGCCGAGGACATCCCGACCCTGCTGGAGGGCGTCGAGGCGGTGGTGGTCCGCTTGCTGGGCGGGCGCCGGGCCTGGGAGGAGGGACTGGACGTCCTGCTCGCCGGGCCACGGCCCGTCGTCGTGCTCGGCGGCGAGCAGGCGCCCGACGCCGAGCTGATGGAGCTGTCCACCGTGCCCGGCGGGGTCTGCGCCGAGGCGCACGCCTACCTGGCCCACGGCGGACCGGCCAACCTCGTCGAACTCCACCGGTTCCTGTCCGACACCCTGCTGCTCACCGGGCACGGGTTCGCCGCGCCCGCGCCCACTCCCAGCTGGGGCGTGCTGGAGCGCGAGGGCCGTCGTGAGGATGGGCCGGTCGTCGGGGTGCTTTACTACCGGGCCCACCACGTCTCCGGCAACACCGCCTTCGTCGAGGCACTCTGCTCGGCGATCGAGGACGCGGGCGGCCGGGCGCTGCCCGTCTACTGCGCCTCCCTGCGCACCGCGGAGCCCGGCCTGCTGGAGGAGCTCCGTACGGTGGACGCCCTGGTGGTGACCGTGCTCGCCGCGGGCGGCACCCGGCCGGCGACCGCGTCGGCCGGCGGGGACGACGAGGCCTGGGACGTCGGCGCGCTCGCCGACCTGGACGTGCCCATCCTGCAGGGGCTCTGCCTGACCAGCAGCCGGGCGTCGTGGGAGGACAGCGACGAGGGCCTGTCGCCGCTGGACGCGGCCACCCAGGTCGCGATCCCCGAGTTCGACGGACGGATCATCACGGTGCCGTTCTCCTTCAAGGAGATCGACGAGGACGGGCTGACCGTCTACGTGGCCGACCCCGAGCGGGCCTCGCGCGTGGCGGGCATCGCGGTACGGCACGCCGTACTGCGGCACATCCCCGCCGGGGAGCGGCGGCTCGTGCTGATGCTGTCGGCCTACCCCACCAAGCACTCCCGGATCGGCAACGCCGTCGGCCTGGACACCCCCGCGAGCCTGGTGCGGCTGCTGGCCGTCATGCGCGAACGGGGCTACGACATCGGCGCCGAGGGCGAGCTGCCGGGCGTGACCGAGCAGGACGGCGACGCGCTGATCCACGCGCTGATCGCGGCGGGCGGGCAGGACGCGGACTGGCTCACCGAGGAGCAGCTCGCCGGCAACCCGGTGCGCATCGCGGCGAGCCGCTACGCCGAGTGGTACGCCACGCTGCCCGAGGACCTGCGCACCCGGATGGAGGCGCACTGGGGCCCGGCCCCCGGCGAGCTGTTCGTGGACAGGTCGCAGAACCCGGAGGGCGAGATCGTGCTGGCCGCGCTGCGCGCCGGCAACGTCGTGGTCATGGTGCAGCCCCCGCGCGGCTTCGGCGAGAACCCCATCGCGATCTACCACGACCCCGACCTGCCGCCCAGCCACCACTACCTGGCCGCCTACCGCTGGCTGGCCGACGGTTTCGGCGCCCACGCCGTGGTCCACGTGGGCAAGCACGGCAACCTGGAGTGGCTGCCCGGCAAGTCCAACGGGATGTCCGCCTCCTGCGGCCCGGACGCCGCGCTCGGCGACCTGCCGCTGATCTATCCGTTCCTGGTCAACGACCCCGGCGAGGGCACCCAGGCCAAGCGGCGCGCCCACGCCACCCTCGTGGACCACCTCGTCCCGCCGATGGCCCGCGCCGACACCTACGGGGACATGGCCCGGCTGGAGCAGCTCCTCGACGAGCACGCCTCGATCGCGGCGATGGACCCGGCGAAGCTCCCGGCGATCCGCGCCCAGATCTGGACCCTCATCCAGGCCGCCAAACTCGACCACGACCTGGGCCTCGCCGACCGCCCGCACGACGCCGAGTTCGACGACTTCCTGCTGCACGTCGACGGCTGGCTGTGCGAGGTCAAGGACGTTCAGATCCGCGACGGCCTGCACGTGCTGGGCCTCGCCCCCGAGGGCGAGCCGCGGATCGACCTGGTGCTGGCGATGCTCCGCGCCCGCCAGATGTGGGCCGGCAGCGAGGCCCTCCCCGGCCTGCGCGAGGCCCTCGGTCTTGCCGAGGACGGCACGGCGGGCCGGATCGGCACCGACGAGGCCGAGACGCTGGCCCGCGCCCTGGTCGAGGCCATGGAACACCGGGCCTGGGAGCCGTCCGCCGCCGCCGACGTCACCGCCGCCGTCCTGTCCCTCGACACCGTCGCGGGTGTCGTGGGGGGCGCCGTGGTGGACATCGGACGGGTGGAGCGGATCCTGCGGTTCGCGGCGACGGAGATCGTGCCCAGGCTGGCGCGGACCACCGACGAGATCGACGCGATCCTGCACGCCCTCGACGGCGGCTACGTGCCGGCCGGGCCGAGCGGGTCGCCGCTGCGCGGGCTGATCAACGTGCTTCCCACCGGCCGCAACTTCTACTCCGTCGACCCCAAGGCGGTGCCGAGCCGCCTGGCCTGGGAGACCGGCCAGGCGATGGCCGACTCGCTTCTGGATCGCTACCGGACCGACACCGGCGACTGGCCGCGTTCGGTCGGCCTGTCGGTGTGGGGGACCAGCGCGATGCGCACCGCCGGCGACGACGTGGCCGAGGTGATGGCGCTGCTCGGCGTGCGGCCGGTGTGGGACGAGGCCTCACGGCGGGTGACCGGGCTGGAGCCCATCTCCGCCGAGGAGCTCGGGCGCCCGCGCGTGGACGTCACGGTCAGGATCAGCGGATTCTTCCGCGACGCGTTCCCGCACGTCGTGGCCATGCTGGACGACGCCGTACGGCTGGCCGCCGCCCAGGAGGAGCCCGAGGAGCAGAACTACGTCCGGGCACACGTGCTCGCCGACCTGGAGGGCCACGGCGACGAGCGCCGGGCCACCATGCGGATCTTCGGCTCCCGGCCGGGGGCCTACGGCGCCGGGCTGCTGCCGCTGATCGACAGCCGCAACTGGCGTGACGACGCCGACCTCGCCGAGGTCTACGCGGTGTGGGGCGGTTTCGCCTACGGCCGGGGCGTCGACGGGGTCCCGGCCAGGCAGGACATGGAGTCGGCCTATCGCCGGATCGCGGTGGCGGCCAAGAACGTCGACACCCGCGAGCACGACATCGCCGACTCCGACGACTACTTCCAGTATCACGGCGGCATGATCGCCACCGTCCGCGCGCTCACCGGCAAGGCCCCCGCGGCCTACATCGGCGACAGCACCCGGCCGGACGCCGTCCGTACCCGGACGCTCTCGGAGGAGACCTCCAGGATCTTCCGCGCCCGGGTGGTCAACCCCCGCTGGCTGACCGCGATGCGCAAGCACGGTTACAAGGGGGCCTTCGAGCTCGCCGCCACGGTCGACTACCTGTTCGGCTACGACGCGACCACCGGGGTGGTCGCCGACTGGATGTACGACAAGCTGGCCGAGACCTACGTGCTCGACCCGGAGAACCAGGCCTTCCTCGCCAAGTCCAACCCCTGGGCGCTGCACGGCATCGCCGAACGGCTGCTGGAGGCGGCCGGGCGGGGCATGTGGGAGCACCCCGACCCCGACATCCTGCGCGATCTGCAGGAGGTCTACCTCAAGTCCGAGGGGGACCTCGAAGACGGCGCCTGACCTCCAGGGGCGGCATGACACGGAACGGGATCCGGCGCGTCCGGATCCCGAATCCGATCCCGGGCCCGTCGTGCCGCGCTCGCCTGCTCGGCGTCGCCTCCGGCCAACCCGATGGGGCGGTTTTGTTAGGGTGCCTGGATGCCTTCTCACCGCGCGCTACTGCCACGGTCGGCCCCGGCCGCCTCGGGGATGTCGTCCCGCGCGGTTACCGCGCTGCTGGACCGGCTCGAAGCGCAATCCATCGAGTGCCACTCCATCATGGTCGTGCGCCACGGTCACGTCGTCGCCGAAGGCTGGTGGGCGCCGTACTCGGCGGAACGCCCGCACCTTCTCTACTCGCTGACCAAGTCGTTCACCTCGGTCGCCGTGGGGCTCGCGATCGCCGACGGGCTGCTCTCGCTGGACGATCGGGTGGTGGACGTGTTGCCCGACCACGTTCCGGCCGGCATCTCGGAGCAGGGCCGCCGCCTCACCGTTCACCACCTGCTGTCCATGACGACCGGACACCGCACGGACAGCCTCGCCGAGGCCTGGCGACTGGAACCGGGCGACCTGGTGAAGGGCTTCCTGCGCGTACCGTTTCCCGAGGCCGAGGGAACACGGCACGCCTACGACAATCCGACCACCTTCATCCTGGCCCGGATGGTGGAACGGGTCACGGGCCACGGCCTCCCGGAACTGCTCGACGAGCGCCTCTTCACGCCGATGGGCGTCGACCACGCCGAATGGGACCGGGTGGCGAGCGGTGCCGCCTTCGGATTCCACGGACTGCACCTCACGACCGAGGCCGTCGCCGCCTTCGGCGAACTGCTGCTGCGCGGAGGCCTGTGGGGCGACCGGCGGCTCGTCCCGCGCGAATGGGTGGAGCTCGCGACCGGACGGCACATCGAGACCCTGCGATTCGGGGACGGATCGGGAGACGCCGACTACCTTCGCGGGTACGGCTACCAGTTCTGGATGTCGCGTCACGGTTACCACGGTGACGGCTCCTTCGGCCAGCAATGCGTGGTCGTCCCGTCGCACGATCTCGTGGTTGCCGTGACCGGCGCCCATACGCGGGCACAGGCAGTGCTCGACGCGATATGGGAGTGCCTGCTGCCCGGCCTGGACCACGAGGGAAGCACCCGGGACGACGAGATCCTCGCCGAGCGGCTGCGGCGGCTGTCGTTCGCGCCGGTGCCGGGTTCGGCCGCCCCGGAGCGTTCCGTCAAGGCGAGACTCGACGCCTCCGCCGAGGACTCGGCGCTGCCCGACGGAACCACGGTGATCGTCGATCCCGTGGACGGTGGATGGCTCCTGCGACTCGGGTCGTCCCTCAACGTCGAGGCCGGCCACGGCGAATGGCGGGAAAGCTCACCGCTCGGCCGCCCCGTCGTCGCGGCCGGCGCCTGGCAGGGCAGCACGTTCGTCGCGGAGCTTTACGTCATCACCACCCCGCACCGGGTCCGGCTGGTGGTCGACGCAGACGCGGGCACAGCGGTCGCGACGTGGAGCACCATGCCCCTGACCAGCCCGAATCTGGTGTCGCATCTGCGGTCGCCGCTGATGACACGGCCCGACGTCGCGTAAGTGACGTGGCCGAGCTCGCAGGTGTCGGTCTGGTCTACCCGGTCCGCACCTCGGGCGCGTGGTCGACCACCTCGACCTTCAGCTGCGCCGTCGAGGTCAGCAGGGTGCCCTCGGGCGCTCCCGCCGTGGCCGCGTCCACCACGACGACGCGCTCGCCCAGGTACAGATAGGTGGTGGGGTCGAAGATGTACTCGTGCCGCACCCCGCCGAACTTGTTGACCATGGCCACCGCGACCCCCCTGCGCCCGGCGGCGTCCTCGGCCTCGTTGACGGTCTCGACGCCGGGGATCGTGCCGGCCGCCCGGAACAGCGCGGCCCTCTGAGCGGCCGGCATGTACGCCCGCGTGATCATCGAGCCGACATTCCCCCACGCCGTGTAGTCGGCCAGGGGATCCCGTGCCAGATCACGGTAGAGGTGCTCGCGCATCCCCGCGGGATCGGTGGGCAACCGGCTCAGGTAGGCGTAGTCGGTACGCCGGTGGTCGGGGCGGATGTCGTAGCCCGTGAGCTTCGACGGAGCCGCGACGCCTCCCTCCCGCCGTTTGGCCTCGGCGGGCAGCGACTCTCCCGGGAACGGCTTCGGCTCAAGATGCTCGCTCGACATGACCCCTCCGTCCAAGGGGGAGCCCTCGACCGGCAGCCACACCTTGAACAGGCTGCGGTCGAGGTAACGGACTTCCTTGCCGTCCTCCTTCAGCTTGACCGGGAACATGACCTGCAACTCGTAGGCAAGGAACTGCCCGGGGTTCGGGGCCAGATCGTCTCGCTCGCTCGCGGTGTCGGCGGCCCGCTGGAGGACCGCCGACATCGCCACGGGCGCCACCTGGACGGCCGATCCCTTGTCGGGCGCGGAAGGGGCGAAGTACACGATTGCCGTGATCGCGGCGGCCATGGCCCCGATGGCGAGGCTCGTCCTGAGGTTCACCCGGAGAATCCCCCGCAGGCCCACCGGACGGTCCGGCAGGCGGTACGTCCGGCCGGGCGGACGCGCGGGGGACGAGGCGCCGAAAGCGGCGATCTCCGACAGCAGCCGTTGCTCCTCGGCGCGCAGTTCCGTCGGGTCCGGCCAGGGCACTTCCGAGCGCAGCCGGTTCAACTGGGTCATCTCATTCATGGAAGGTCTCCTCGCTGACGGATGTGGGGTCGACTCCGCCGAGTTCCTCGCGCACCTTGCTCCTGGCCCGGTTGACGCGCGAGCGGACCGTGCCCACCGGGATGTCCATCGCCTGGGCGGCCTCCACGTAGGTCAGGCCGCCCCATGTCACCAGCAGCAGCACGTCCCTGTGGCCCGCGGGCAACCTCGCCAGGGCGGCCGCCAGCCTCCGCCGCACGGCGCCGGCGCTCAGCCGCTCGTCGCTGCGTTCGGTGAACGGGACGGTCACCGGATCGACGCCGGTCCGTTCGAGAACGCGCAGCTGCCGCACCTCGACGCGCTTGTGCCGCCTGATCAGGTTGGTCGCGATGCCGTACAACCACGGGCGTGCGCTGGGCTGCGACGGGTCGTATCCCTCCCGCCCGCGGAACGCCGCCAGGAAGGTGTCCGCCACGACGTCCTCGGCCGCGTCGGCTCCCAGCCGCCGGGTGACGTAGCGCTTGATCTCCGGCGCGTGCCGGTGAAAGACCCCGGCGAACACCTCCGGCTCTCGCCGGGACCGCTCGATGAGGAAGGCGTCGTCGGCCTCCGCCTCGTCGGCGGGGAAGATGTCACGATCCCCCGTCCGGGTCCGGCTCGTTTCGCTCATATCCGGCCTCTCGGCTCTCGGTCATGACACCCGTTGTTGCCTTCCCGCGTGCCCGCGGTTCCCGAAAACCTGATTGGACGAATTCGGCCGGGCGCGATGAGTCGGGCCGATGCCGTCGGTACATACAGGTGAGCATCGATCGAAAGGGACACTCACCGTGAGCATCATTGTCATTCAGTTCATCACCTTGGACGGGATCGTGTCCGACCCGGACGGCTCCGGGGGCACGCCGACCGGAGGCTGGGCGTTCCGGCACGGCCCCGAGACCGTCGCCGGGGACAAGTTCCGGCTGGGGAGCACGATGGACGACGGCGTCATGTTGCTGGGGCGTACGACCTGGCAGCTGTTCTCGCGGCTGTGGCCGGGCCGCGATGACGCGTTCTCCGCGCGGATGAACGCCGTGCCGAAGCTGGTCGCCTCTCGTACGCTGACCGACACCTCGGCATGGGCGAACTCGAAGGTCATCGACGGTGACCTCATCGACGTGGTCAAACGCGAGCAGCGCGATGTGATCATCACCGGCAGCTTGAGCGTCGTGCGTGCGCTGATGGCCGACGACCTGATCGATGAGTACCGGCTCCTGACCTTTCCCACGATTCTCGGCAGCGGCCGGCGATTCTTCGCCACCGGCGAACCTCCCGCGTACCTGGAGTGCCTGTCGGCTGAGCCGGTCGGCGCAGCCGTCCTCACCCGGTACGGGAGGCCGGCACGATGACCGCTGGCTTCCTCGCCGATGGAAGACCGCCTGGAGCAGTACCTGCGCATCACGGGAAGAATCACCGGGAGATCAAGCGTGCGGTCGTCGTCGGGGAGCGCACCGAGGGGGTGCTCACCCGGGAGGCCGCTACCGGGTGGACACCCCCTGGAGGCCGTCGTACCGGCCGGGCGATCAACCCGATCACGGATACCGACCGGGAAGGTGCCGGGATCACCCCGGACATCGAGACACCCGCAGGGCCGGCTTTCGGCAGGGCACACGAGTTGGCGCCACGGCACGTCGCGGCCTGAGCGACAAGGGAGCACGCCGGGGGGTGGCTGAGGAGGTCCGGAAGGCGCTCGCCGACCTGGGCCGACAGGAAGCACCCTCGCTTGAGGGACGGTCACCCCGGCGGGTTGCCGGGGTGCCCGTCGCCCGCGTCAGGAGCGGCCGAACCAGCGGCGCGCCTTGGCGGGCTTGGCGGTCTCCACGGCCGCGGCTCTGGCGAAGCCCGCCTGCGGCGGGACGGTCGGGTCGCAGGCCTCCAAGGGGACAGGGTCGCCCATGGTCACGACGATCTTGCGGGGACCCTTGAAGGACTCACGGGCGTGCGCGGCGAGGATGTTGTCGACGATCAGGATGTCGCCCGGCCGCCAGGTCTCCCTGACCGTCGCCTTGCGGTAGGCCTCGTCGATGGCCTCCACGTCCTGTTTGGAGATCGGCTCGCCGTCGCCGTAGGCGGTGTTGAAGGGCAGGTTGTCACGCCCCAGGTCCTCCAGGAACACCTCGCGGATCTCCGGGTCCAGCGCCCATTCGTTCCAGAAGACCGTGTGGTTGAACCAGGCCTCCTCACCGGTGCCGGGGTGACGGATGGTCGCCGAGCGGCGCTGCACGGTGCGGAGCTGGTCGTCGCCCACCCACTCGTGGGAGATGCGGTTGTCCGCGCAGTAGGCGGCGACCTCGTCCCTGTCCTCGGTGCCGAAGGCGGTGCGCCAGCCGAGGCTGATGTGGTCGCCGTAGTTGCGCACCAGGGACCAGCCGTGCGCGCGGAACCGGTCGGCGAGCGGCTGCGGGATGTTCCCCAGCACCTTGCGCACGTCGGTCACCGGGGTCGCCCCACCCGTGTCGGGGGCGATCAGGCAGCCGAACATCAGCAGCCCCGGGAAGCTGAGCGCGTAGCTGTTCTCGTTGTGCGGGCGGATCGTCTGGGACGGCGGCAGATCGGTGGAGGAGTAGACGTCCTTGCCGAAGTGGCTGCGCGGAGTGGCCTTCTCGACGTACCCGGCGAGCTTGGAGATGAGGGCGTCGCGGACCTCGGCGAAGTCCTCCACGTCCTTCACCGGCAGCCCCCGCAGGTACAGGGCGCCGTGCTCGTCCAGGCCCGCGCGGATGGCGTCGCGGTTCTCCCGCAGCCATGCGCAGGTCTCCCCCAGGTCCGTGCCCTGGGCGTCGGCCGCGGCGGGACGGCCGTCCCTGACCTCCCAGGCGATGGTGGCGTTCACAATGAGTGAGTCCTTTCCAGCTGTTCGATGCCGATGAGGTCGTCGGGCTTGGCGTCGGGCACCTCGTCGTCGAAGCGCCTCAGGGTTCTGATCCGGGTGCCGGCGAGCACCAGCAGGGCGATGCCGAGGCCGCACAACAGATAGAGCAGCCCGACCCCGCGTCCGGGGCCGGTGCCGATGATCGCGCCGACGGTGCCGGCGAGCGGGCCGCCGACGGCCATCAGGGGGTCGAGCAGCGGACCGGCGAGCGGGGCGATGACGCCGAAGCCGAGCGGTACGGTGGCCGCGGCGATCATGGTGTTGACCGCGATGATCCGGCCCTGGAAGCGCTGCGGCACCTTCACCTGGATGATCGTCATGATCATGCCGTTGATCAGGGCCAGCGCGAAGGACATGCTGAAGGCTCCGGCGCCGATCAGCCAGAGGCTGGGCCGCAGGCCGGTCAGCAGGCCCGCGACCGACATCAGCATCGTCGCGGCGATCACGCCGCGCAGCCTGCGGTGGGTCGGGCCGCCCCACAGGCTCATGACGACGCCGCCGATGACCGCGCCCGCGCCGGCCGCGACCGCCACCGTGCCGGCCGCCTGGAGCGAGGCGAAGGAGAGGATCAGCGGCGAGATCATGACGAACATGGGCGCCAGGAACAGGTTCACCCCGGCGAAGAAGAACAGCATGGCGCGGAAGCCCGGATGCCCCAGCGAGAACCGGAACCCGTTGACGATCTCCGCCGAGATCGGCTCGCGACGGCGCAGGCCCAGGGTGGTGGGGAACTTGACGAGCAGGACCACGATGACGGCGAACGCGTAGGCCGCCACCTGGATGGTCAGGATGCCCTCCAGCCCGATCGCGGCCAGCATGCCGACCGCGATGAGCGGGACCAGGAACTGGGCGGTGCCGATCGCCAGCTGCACGATGCCGTTGGCGTGCCCGAGATAGCGTTTGGGCACCAGCTGGGGGATCGACGCCTGGTAGGCGAGCCGCTGGAATGTCACGGAGACCGAGACGAGGGCTATCAGCGCGTAGAGCGGGCCGGCCGAGAGCCGGTCGGTCAGCAGCAGGCCGAGCATCACCGCCTGGGTAACACCCGACACCAGGTCACCGGTGATCATCACCCGCCGCCGATCGTAGCGGTCGACCACGGCGCCCGCCAGCGGGGCGACGATGATGCCCGGCACCAGCGCGAGCAGGGCGATGAGCCCGAAATGGACCATCGACCCGGTGACCGTGTAGATCCAGATCGGTACCGCGAACTCGGTGAGCGCCGACCCGGTGAGCGAGACCAGCTGTCCCAGCGCGACGGGCAGGAACCGGCGCATGCTCGGCTCGCGCTCCTCCCGCACGGCCCGCCGCTCCACGGAGTCCTGGAGCCACCAGGTGCCGCCCGCCTCGCGCGAGTGTGCCTGCCGCCAGTCCGCGTCGGCGGCGTGGGTGCCCGTGAGAATCATCGCGAGCTCGTCGGCCCGATACTTGGGGAAGAAGTGACCGGCCTCGTCGATGACGACCAGTGACGCCGAGTCGGACAGGAAGCACCACTCCTTGAAGCGCTCCTGGTAGAACTCGGTGCCCGGGTCGCGCTCGCCGACGACCGAGACGATCGGCGCCTTCAGCCGGGGCTGCTCGGTGGCCAGAATCTCGGTGAAGTACTCCTCGGCCATCCGGCCGTCCTCGCGCATCAGCTCGACGGTGAAGGCCACCTGCTCCTCGTCGAGACCCGTCATGTCGCCGCCGATCGCGCGCAGTTCGGCCGCGACCGTGCGAGTGCCGTTCAGCCGGTCATTGAGCAGCCTGCTGAGCGAGCCGAGGAAACGGCCCCTGGGCCGGGCGAAGGGGAAGACGCCACCCAGGTAGAGGGCGTCCAGCTCCCGTCCCGACGCCTCGACGCGCTGGGCCAGTTCCACGGCCAGCGCGCTGCCGGGAGCGCAGTGCCCGTAGATCACGATCGGGCCGCGGACGTGCTCGGCGATCTCCTCGACGCAGCGCCTCGCCACCTCCTCGTAGGGCAACTGTCCCTCCTCACCCGGCTCGCGCCCGGGGGCGGCGACCGCGTAGAGGGAGTGGCCGGCGGGCATCGCATCGGCGAGCGCCTGGTAGACGACCGCGTTGGCGCCGCCGTACGGCACGCAGATGACGGAGCCGACATGCTCCTTCGGATCGATCGGGCGGGTCAGCTCGGCCAGTATCCGGCGCGGCGCGGCCGTCTCGCCCCGGCGCTCGACGACGAGCCTGGCGAGCTCCGCGACCGTGGGGTGCTTGAACATCTCCAGCACGCCGATCGGAGGCTTGCTGTCCACGAATGTCTTGCGCATCCTCGCCACGACCTGGGTGGCGAGCAGCGAGTGGCCGCCGAGATCGAAGAAGTTGTCGCCGGTGCCCACCCCCTCGAGATCGAGGACGCCCGTCCAGATGGCGGCGATGGCCTCCTCGATCGGGTCGGCCGGCGCGACGTGGTCCGGCCGCCGGCCCAGAGGCTCGGGATCGGGGTCCGGCAGCGCCCCGCGGTCCACCTTGCCGTGGGCCTGGAGGGGAAAGCGGTCGAGCCAGGCGAACCGGCCGGGGAGCATGTATTCGGGCAGCAGGTCGAGCAGATGCGCCCGCACCTCCGGCACCGGGGTCTCCTCCGCGCCCGGCTCCTTCTCCAGCCAGGCCACGAGACGGTCGCCGCGCAGGTCCACGACGCCCTGGACGACCCCGGGGAGCGTGCCCAGCGCGGCCTCGATCTCGCCGAGTTCCACCCGGTAGCCGCGGATCTTCACCTGGTGGTCGGTGCGGCCGAGGAATTCGAGACGCCCGTCGTCGAGCATGCGGACCAGGTCGCCCGTGCGGTACATGCGCGATCCGGGCTCGCCGTACGGATCGGCGACGAAGCGCTCGGCCGTCAGTCCCGGACGCCCGAGATAGCCGCGGGCCAGGGTGTCACCGCCGACGTAGAGCTCTCCCGCGACGCCCGGCGGGACCAGGCGCAGCGCCCGGTCCAGCACGTGGACGCGGGCGTCGGGGAGCGGGCGGCCGATGGGCCAGGCCGTACCGGCCGCGGGAGCCTCGGGATCCACCCGCTCGGTGGTCACCGCCACGACCGTCTCGGTGGGGCCGTAACTGTTGAAGATGGAACAGCCCGCGCGGGAGGCCAGATCACGGGCCCAGGCGGTCGGTGACGCCTCGCCCGCGAGGATGAGCGCGCGGCGCGGCAACAGCCGCTCGGGCTCGACCTCCGCGCCCAGCACCGCGAGGTGGGAGGGCGTCATCTTCAGATAGTCGAGATCCCGCACGGCGTCGGCCAGCTCGGGCCCCGAGCCGCGGCGGGGCAACTGGTGGAGGGTGCCGCCACCGGTGAGCGGCAGGTAGAACATCAGCATGCTGAAATCGAAGGCGAGCGATTGGAGCAGGCCGAAGGTGGCGCCGGGCACGATGCCGTATTCCTCGCGGATGTACTCCAGGTAGGCCACGATGTGCCGGTGCTCGACACCGACGCCCTTGGGCCGCCCGGTGGTGCCGGAGGTGTAGATCACATAGGCGAGGTCACCGGGACTCGCGAGCGGCTCCGGCGGAGCGTCGTCGCCCTCGCCGGTCAGCCGGTCCAGCTCGACGACCGGGCCGGTGAAACCGGCCACCCGATCGCGCAGCGCCGAGTCGGTGACCAGCATGACGGCTGAGGAGTCGGCGAGCAGGAACTCCAGCCGGTCGCGTGGCTGCTCCGGGTCGAGCGGCAGATAGGCGCCGCCCGCCTTGAGCACCGCGAGGATCGCGACGGCGGCGTCCACGGCTCCGTCCAGGCAGATCCCGACGCGCGCGTCGGGGCCGACACCACGGTCTCGCAGATCCCTGGCCAGTCGATTCGCACGGCGGTGCAGCTCGGCGAAGGTGAGCGACCGCTCTCCGGCGACGAGGGCGAGAGCCTCCGGGGTCCGGGCGGCCTGGGCCTCGGCCATCTCGCCGAGCGTGCGGTGCGAGGGCCGCCATGTACGGGTGCCCGCCCAGTCGCCGAGCAGGGACTCGCGCTCGGTGTCGCCGAGCAGCGGCACCTCGGACAGGCGGCGGTCGTGACCGGCAGCGGCCCCCCGGAGGAAGTGCCGCATCGACCTTTCGATCCGCTCGACGGACGCGGGCTCGAACAGGTCGGTGCGATAGGTGAAGGAGCCGGTCAGTCCTTCGCCGGTCTCGGTGATGTAGAGCGCGAGGTCGAACTGGCTGATCGCGAGTGGCGGGTCGAACGGGCTGAGGTCCAGCCCGGCCACGGTCGTGTCACGGACGGTCTGGTCGCTGAGCGCGAAGGTCGCTTGGAAGATCACCGAACGGCTGGGGTCGCGCTCCACGTTCAGGTCGTTGACGAGCTGGTGGAAGGGGTGGTCCTGGTGGGCGAGCGCGCCGAGCACGGTCTTCTTGGTGCGGAGCAGATGTTCGGCGACCGTGGGATCGTCCCCGGTACGGCTGCGCAGCGTCACCATGTTGACGAAGGAGCCGACCACGCCCTCCAGCTCGCGGTAGGCGCGTCCCGCCACCGGCGAGCCCACCGCGAAGTCGTCCTGGCCGGCGTGACGGGCGAGCACCGCCTGGTAGGCCGCGAGCAGGGTCATGTAGAGCGTCGCGGTGTGCGCCCTGCCGAGCTCGCGCACGGCCTCGGCCAGCTCGGCGTCCCAGGTGAAGGAGTGGACCGCGCCTTCGAAGCGCTGCTCGACCGGGCGTGGATGATCGGTGGGCAGCTCCAGGTCGGGCAGCCCGGCCAGCTGCTCGCGCCAGAAGGCGGCATCGGGCTCGACGGCCGGTCCCGCCAGCCGCTCCCGTTCCCACGCGGCGAAGTCGCCGAACTGGACGGGCGGCTCCGGCAGCACCGGTGGCGCGCCCTCGTGGAGTCCGCCGTACAGGCTGAGGAGCTCGTCAGCCATGATCTCCAGCGACCGGCCGTCACTCACGATGTGGTGGACGGCGAGGAGGAGCACGTGATCGCCCGGCTCGATGCGGACCAGCAGCGCCCGCAGCAGCGCGTCCGTCTCCAGGTCGAACGGCCGGGTCAGCTCCTCGCCGACAAGCTCGACCGCCCGCTCGGCGGTGCTCGCTTCGGCGACCTTCAACATGACGGGCCCCGGCTCGTCGACGACGACCCTCGGCCGGCCGTCCTGGGTGGTGAGGAATCGCATCCGCAGGGCCTCGTGCCTGGCGACCAGGGCCGTCAGCGCGTCTTCGAGCAGCGCGGTGTTCAGCTCGCCCTTCAGCCGCAGGGCCAGCGGGACCGTGTAGGCGGTGTTTCCCGGTGACAGCTGCTCCATGAACCATAACCGCTCCTGCCCGCTGGACGGTGGTGGCTCGGTCCCTCCGGGACGGGGCCGGACGGTGGTGCTCGCCGCCCGGCCGCGCAGTCGCTGGGACAGCAGGGCACGCTTGTCGGCGGTGAGGGCGGTGGCGCGCTCCGACAACTGCTCGGTCAACCGAGGTTCCTTCCGTGCTGGGAGTGAGGGGCCTGTTCTTCGATGTCCGCGATCAGCAATGCCTCGACGGTGTCGGCCAGCTTCTCGACGGTGGGATCGGTGAAGACCGCGTTGACCGGGATCTCTAGGTTCACGGCCGCCCTGATCCTGGCGGCGACCCTGATGGCCAGCAGCGAGTTGCCGCCCAGCGCGAAGAAGTCGTCGTACACGCCGACCCCGTCCACCCCGAGCACCTCGGCCCAGACTTCCGCGACCAGTTCCTCCGCTTCGGTCCTGGGCCCCTGCGTCATGACGGTGGGCTCCTGCCGTGTGGGTGCGGGCAGGGCGTGGCGGTCGATCTTGCCGTTGTGGTTGAGGGGGAGGCGGTCGAGGATGACGAAGGCGGTGGGGATCATGTAGGTGGGGAGGGTTTCTTCGGCGAATCGTCGTAGGTGTTCGGTGAGTTCGGTGGTGGTGGTGGGTGGGTGGTGGGGGACGAGGTAGGTGACGAGGCGTTTGTCTCCGGGGTGGTCTTCGCGGGCGATGGTGGTGGTGTGGGCGATGGCGGGGTGGCGGGCGAGGGTGGTGTCGATTTCGCCGAGTTCGATGCGGAAGCCGCGGATCTTCACCTGATCGTCGGCCCGGCCGACGAACTCCAGGTTCCCGTCGTCATGACGCCGTACCAGGTCGCCGGTGCGGTACATGCGGGTGCCGGGTTCGCCGTGGGGGTCGGCGACGAAGCGTTCGGCGGTCAGGGCCGGGCGGTGGAGGTAGCCGCGGGCCAGTTGCGGGCCCGCGAGATAGAGCTCACCGGGTACGCCTGCGGGCACCGGGCGGAGCCTGTCGTCCAGGACGTAGGCGCGCGTGCCGTCGAGTGGGCTGCCGATGGGGATGGCGTTGGGGATGGTGTTGGGGGAGGGGCTGGTCACGGGGTGTGACAGTGCGAATGTTGTCGTCTCGGTGGGGCCGTAGACGTTGGTGAGGGTGCCGCCGGCGTGCAGGACGTGGTGCATGGCGGTGGGGGAGGCGGCTTCGCCGCCGGTCCATAGGTGGGGGATGGCGGCGAGGGTGTGGGGGTTGTCGTGGGCGAGGAGGTTGAACAGGGCGGTGGTCAGGAACGCCGCGGATACCTGTTCGTGCTCCAGCGTGTGCTGCAGGGTGGCGGCGTCGAGGGGGCCGGGTGGGGCCATGACGATGGTTCCGCCGTTGAGCAGGGGGACCCATATTTCGTAGGTGGAGGCGTCGAAGGCGAAGGGGGAGTGCGACAGGACGCGGTGGTGGTCGTGCCAGCGGTGGTCGGCGGCGAAGGTGGTGATGGCGCGGTGGGTGATCGCGACGCCTTTGGGGGTTCCGGTCGATCCGGAGGTGAACATCACATACGCCAGTCGATCGGGGTCGATCGCCAGTTTCAGGTCGCTGTTTTGGGCGGGCGGCTCGGTGGCGTCCTGCTCTTTTGTGGTGGTGGTGTTCATGAGCAGGGTGTGCAGGTGGGTGGTCAGTTCGTGGTCGGCGTGGGTGGGGTCGACGATGAGGAGGCGGGCGTGGGTTTCTTCGGCGATCCAGCGCATTCGTGCGGGGGGCAGGCCGGGGTGCAGGGGGATGTAGGTGGCGCCGGCTTTGATGATGGCGAGCAGGGTCACCACTACGTCGGTCGATCGTTCCATCAAGACCATGACGGGTGTTTCGGGTCCGGCTCCGGCGGCTGTCAGGCGCCGGGCCAGGGTGTTGGCCCGGGTGTTCAGCTCGGTCGCCGACAGTCGGGTCTCGCCGCAGACCACCGTTTCGGCATCCGGAGCCGCCGCCACCCGCGCCTCGAAAACCTCGGCCAGATTCTTCCGGATATGAAGCTGATTCATGCAATCTCCAAGTTCACGGCATGACGACATGAAAAAAGAGCTGATGACATGGATGCCGTTCGATCATGTGGAAGGACGGCATGGAGTAAACGCCGCTTACCTCAGGTGCGACCCGAAAATGCGGAGCCGCGAACCGTTCAGGAGGGTGAGAGGCTGCGGGGGCGCATGTCGGTCCAGTTGGCATCGATGAAGTTCAGGCAGCCCTGCCGGGTGTCTTCCTCATGCACGACATCCCAGCCGCGTGGAACCCCGATGGACACGGGCCAGAGAGAATGCTGGCCTTCGGTGTTCGCCAGAACGAGGTAATTGCCGGGTTCGTCCCCGAATAAGCTGTTCATAGATACTCCGCGCTGTTGGATGCGGGTTTGGATCATTTACTCAACCGGAACGCAGGGTTACTGCGTGGTACCGGAAGATGACAAAATGCAACCCCGTCGGTGTTAATGACCCAAATGGGGAGTATGCCGTTAAGAACCAGGCCACTGTCAACCCTTGATAATTCGCGAAAAAGCAACCATGATCTACCGGCGTTGGGCACTTGCCGACAAAAAGCACGGGGGAATGATGGCCGAGCGCGCACCGCTGCCCTATGACTACCTGCGACGGGTTCCGGCATTCACGGTCGTCAGCGACGATCTCGTGGAGGGGGGCGTGCTGCCTGACGCGCACGTCTACGAGTTAGGTAATCTCTCCCCGCACCTGCGCTGGTCGGGTGCGCCTGAGGAGACGAGAGGCTACGCGGTCACCTGCTTCGACCCGGACGCCCCTACCGGTAGCGGCTGGTGGCACTGGCTGCTGGTCGACATCCCCGCCGACGTGACCGAACTGCCACGCGGTGCCGGGAGCGGTGAGATGGAAGGGCTGCCCAAGGGGGCCGTCCACGGCCGCAACGACTACGGCACGCTCGATTTCGGTGGGGCCGCCCCACCCCCCGGCGCGCCGCACCGCTACGTTTTCGCGGTCCACGCCCTCGCCGTCGAGAGCATCGAGGTCACCCCTGACCAGACGGCCGCCGTCTTCGGCGGAACGGTCAACCATCACACCCTGGCCCGCGCCGTGCTGACGGTGGAGTACGGCATCTGACCTGTCTTCTCGGCTCCCGAAGACGGGTCTGGCCCGCCCTCGGGAGCCGGTTTCGCAGACGTGGGCCGCTCCTCGTGCGCCGCCCGCCCCCGATCATGAGGGCGGCGCACGAGGAGCGGCCGGCAGGTCACGGCCCGCCCGGCGTCGCGAGGCGTCCGTACAGCACGAGGGCCCAGGTGAGGCAGACGAACGCGGCCGTGCACGTCACCGCGCGGATGAGGTTCCAGCGGACCCACGTCGCCTCGAACTGCTCGCGCACCGCCGCGAGATCGGTGATGTGGCGAGGATCTCCGGCGGCGTCGAGCATGTTGTTGAGCGGCACGTTGACGGCGGCGGTGATGACGAGCTGCGCCCCGTACAGGACGACCGCGGCCAGGATCCAGGGCAGTACGGATCGCCGGTCCTCGGAGAGGTGGAGCACCGCGGCCAGGATGGTCAGCACCAGCGCGCCGAGGAAACACACGAAGAACCAGCCGTTGAGGATCGCCATGTTGATCCGCTGCATCGCCTCGACGAAGGTCCGGTCGCTTGCCCGGCCCAGCCCGATCATGACGGAACTGGCGTAGGCGTAGAAGAGGCCCGCCATGAGCCCCACGGTCACCGTGGCCGCGACCAGTACTACACCTCGGAATAACCCCAACATCTCATCCTCCATGACATGAATTGAATTTCCAGCACGAAATCGGATGCGCTTCCCGCGGAGACTCCGGCCCCCCGGGCAGTCGCGAGGAAGGGCGGCGTCCGGCTCGTGCGCGCGACCGCGGTCGCCCTACCGGCCGCCCCAGACGCCGGTGGCGGCGGTGGCCCGCGCGTAGTCGGCGAAGTCCCGGGGCTCCCTGCCCAGGGCGCGCCGGACGCCGTCCGTCAGGTGGGCGTTGCGACCGTCCAGAACCCCGGTGAACAGGTCGAGCAGCGAGGTCGCGTACTCGGCCGGTACGCCGTGCTCCGTCAGCTCGGCCGCGTACTGCTCGGGGGAGACCGGCACGTAGCGGATCTCCCGGCCGGACGCCGCGGCGATCTCCGCGGCCGCGTCCGCGAAGGTCAGCAGCCGGGGGCCGGTCAGCTCGTAGAGCTGCCCCGAATGTCCGTCCTCCGTCAGCGCCGCGAACGCGACGTCCGCGATGTCCTCGACGTCGACGAACGGCTCCGCCACGTCCCCGGCCGGGAACGCGATCACGCCGGCCAGCACCGGCTCCAGCAGGTAGTCCTCGCTGAAGTTCTGGCAGAACCAGCTCGACCGCAGGATCGTCCAGTCGGCGCCGGAGTCGCGCACCGTCTGCTCGCTGATTCCGGCCTCCTCCTCGCCCCTGCCGGACAGGAGCACCAGTTGCCGCACACCGCTCTCGACCGCCAGCGCGGTGAACGAGCGGACCGCGGCGACGGCTCCGGGGAACGCCAGGTCCGGCTGGTAGGCCAGGTATACCGCGTCGACGCCCTTCAGTGCGAGTGCCCAGGTGGCCTGATCCTCCCAGTCGAACGGCGGCTCGCTCGAGCGGGAACCGATCCGCGGCCGCAGGCCGGCCGCCGTGAGCCGCTCCGCCACCCTGCGGCCGGTCTTACCCGTGCCGCCGAGGACCAGGGTCGTCTTCTGCCTGTGCGCGTTGTTTTCCATGCCATCAGTAAAGTGCCGCGCGGTGAGACGGAACATGGTTGAGAGGCTCAGTTCCATGTTCCTGCGTCTAAAATGAGGCGCATGGACGCATTCACCGGTCTTCTGGACGGACCTCGGGCCAGAGGAGCGTTCCTCCTCCGCTCGATCATGGACCCGCCCTGGTCCCTGCGCATCCAGGACCAGGCGCCGCTCACCCTTGTGGCCGTCGTGCGAGGCGAGGCATGGGTGGTCCCCGACGGGGGCGAGCCCGTGCTGCTGCGCCCCGG
This sequence comes from Streptosporangium subroseum, assembly GCF_900188345.1. Classification (GTDB taxonomy): domain Bacteria; phylum Actinomycetota; class Actinomycetes; order Streptosporangiales; family Streptosporangiaceae; genus Streptosporangium; species Streptosporangium subroseum. The sequence continues at coordinate 50,886 of NZ_FZOD01000021.1, forward strand.
CGACGTCGCGATCGTGCGCGGCCCCGAGCCGTACACCGTCGCCGACGACCCGGCGACGCCGCCCCAGATCGTGATCCACCCCGGGCAGCGCTGCGCCACCCCGCAGGGGGAGGACCTGGAGCAGGCGATGGATCTGGGCGTCCGTACCTGGGGCGAGAGCCCCGACGGCTCGACGATGATGCTCACCGGCACCTACCAGATGCGCGGGGAGATCAGCCAGCGGCTGCTCGATGCGCTGCCCCCGCTGCTGGTCCTGGCGGAGGACGCCTGGGACTGCCCCCTCGTCCCGCTGCTCGCCGCCGAGATCGTCAAGGACGAGCCCGGCCAGGAGGCGGTTCTCGACCGGCTGCTGGACCTGCTGCTCATCGCCGTCCTGCGGGCCTGGTTCTCCCTCCAGGCGGCCGAGGCCCCCGCGTGGTATCGAGCTCACGGTGACCCCGTGGTGGGCAAGGCCCTGCGGATGCTGCTCAACAACCCGGCCCACCCCTGGACCGTGGCCACGCTGGCCGAGGGGGTCGGCGTGTCCCGCGCCGCTCTGGCCCGCCGCTTCGCCGAACTGGTCGGTGAGCCGCCGATGGCGTTCCTCACGGGCTGGCGGCTGGCCATGGCCGCCGATCTGCTGCGCGAGGGGGACGTCACCGTCGGCGCGGTGGCCAGACAGGTCGGCTACGGCAGCTCCTTCGCCCTCAGCACCGCCTTCAAGCGCGTGCGTGGCATCAGCCCGCAGGAGCACCGCGTGGGGGCGTCCGCGGGGTGATCCACAGCCGGGCGCGGTCACCGCGAAGGCGGTCAGGCGCTCGTCGAGGAGGCGATCGGGCGCCGCCGGCCCGGTCGCCGTTCCGTCAGGGGCTCAGCCGATCTCCGGACGTCCCAGCCGCCAGTAGCCCATGAAGGCGACCGACGACCGGTCGATCCCCGCCTCCTGGACGAGGTGGCGGCGGAGCAGTTTGACCATGCCGGCCTCGCCCGCCAGCCAGGCGTAGAGGCCGTCGCCGTCGGGGACCTCCGGGACGTCCCAGAGGGTCTCCACCTCGATGTCGACGTCCTCCAATGTGACCGCGCCCGTTCTCGCCGCCGTGGCGGGCCCGGTGAGCCCGGCGAGGACGCCCCGGACGGCGGGGATGAGCAGGTCGCCGTGGCGGGCTCCGTCGCGGGACAGCCAGACGACCTCCACCCCCGGCCGGACGTCGAGGGGGAGCACGTCGCCGGGGCCGGGGACCTCGAGCAGGACCGTGGCCCGCACCTCGCCGGAGAGCGCCTCGGCGATGGTGGTGACGGCGGGGACGGCCGTCTCGTCGCCGACCAGCAGCAGGTGCGCCGCCCCGGCGGGCGGAGCCCACTCCTGGCCGCCGGTGGGGCCGGGGTGGGCGGCGTTGGGACCGATCACCACGACCCGGTGGCCGGGGGCGGCGCGGATCGCCCACCGGGAGGCGGGACCGGTCTCGCCGTGGAGCACGAAGTCGACGTCGAGCTCGCACCGCTCCGGCCGTACGGCGCGCACGGTGTAGGTGCGGATCGGGTTCTGCAGGTCCGCGGGGAGCGCACGCCAGCGCCGGTACCAGTCGTCGCCGCCGCCGACGGGGGTGAAGCCGCCGCCGGGCAGCGGGAAGACCACCTTGATCCTCTGGTCGAAGCCCTCGTCGGCGAAGTCGGACAGCTCCTCGCCACCGAAGGTGACCCGGACGAAACTCGGGCTGAGCCGTCGCGTGCGCAGGACCTCCACGGAGAAGGGGCGGTAGGCGGGAACCTCCGTCGCACGCTCTAGGGTCTGATCGCTGCCGGCTGTCATCGCGTCGCCTTCGCTCGGGAACATCGTCGCGAGCAACTTAGCTTTGCCTAACCTTATTAATCAAGCCCGTACGGTTCACGCCGCCCGCGCTTCCTGCGGTGGCGCCCCGTCGAGGTGTGGGGACGCTGGGGGCGCAGCCTGGACAGGATGAACGTCATGCCGAGGATGAAGGTCAGCAGCGCCGCGACGGGGGCCACCTCCAGGGAGAGCGGGGATGTCCCGGAGTAGTCGGTCAGGATCATGGAACCGGGTACGAGCGCGGGGCGGACCTCGATCCGCCCCGCCGCCTGCAGGGTGGACACGTCCTTCCCCGTCGTGACGCCGGTCAGGTTCTCCTTGACCTTGCGCGGCAGCCCGTAGCCGACGACCTTGCTCTCGTCGCGTTCCTTGCGCTTGAGCCAGACCCCGTCGACGTTTCCCTCGATGGTGTGGATCGTTCCACCGTCCACCCGCTCCACGATGCCCACGTGGTCGATGCCCGTGATGTCCTTGCCGCCCGACCAGTCGAAGAAGATCAGGGCCCCGGCCTCGGGCGTCTGTGACCAGGCGCCCTGCGTCTCGAACCAGCGGGCGTGGGAGGGCGTCCAGGCGAACTGGCCGACGAATTCCTCGACGCCCGCCTGCTCCGCGGCCCAGGCGATGAACATGTCGCACCAGGGGGCCGTCTTGTACTGGGCGTCCTGGTCGACCGTGAGCGAGTACCACTCGCCGAACTTGCTGTGCAGGCCGGGCCCCTCCCGGTATCCGAGCTCCGGCTCCATGATTCTGAGCAGGTCGTCACCGATCGGATCCATGGCCGTCAGCCACCCCGTCCACTCTCCTACGCCCCTCCCCGAAGGGTGGTCACCGCCCGACAAGGCTGGACTGTATTAGGAGAAAAATGGAAAAGTAGGGCTATTAGCGCAAATGGCCCAGCAAAAAGGCCGTTGAATACCGGATTTGATGGAGGGAATGAAGTTGGGCCTTTCATCATCTATCATCATCCGCCTGCCGAGATCATCCGCCGACGGAGATCGCACGGGCGACTCCGGCATCCGCGTGACGGCCTCGAAGGATCTTCGATGGTGACCGCCGCCACCCGATCGGCTCGCCCGGTGCCCCGGACCGGCGGTCCGCCGCGTGCCCCCCGGCTCCTGGAGCCGGGGAACGGGCACCGCCCGGTCGAATAACATGTGATCGCACCTGTGCGGCATGTGCGACAGGGCACGAAGGCGGATTGGGTTTCTATGTTCGACGACAAGACGCAGGAGACCCTCCGGCGTCTCCTGGACCTCGCCGAGCATCCCGCGACCCCGCAGACGGAGCGGACCCTGGCCATCGCGCGGATCCGGGCACTCATCATGGTTCCGGACGGCGACGCCCGCCGGGCGCCGGTCACCCCGGCCATGGAGGCCGACCTTCTCAGGAAGATCAGGCCGCTGGCCCGGCGGGTCGACGAGGAGCTGGTGAACGAGGTGCACGGAGACCTCTACACCTTCAGCACCCGCTACCGGGTGATCGGCGAGCTCGCCGACGAGATGGCCGTCCTGCTCGAACACTGGAGCGCGGTCGTCCCGCAGAAGCGGCACCGGTACGAGGAGACGGTCAAGGTCGCCGCCGCGAAACTCGCCTACCTCCTGGAGCGGCGCGACCTGTTCCGCAAGCCGAAATGGGGCAACCGCCCCCGGACGAAATAGGCCGCACCGTACAGGGGCCAGTTGCTGGTGCACGGCATGGGTTTCTCGCCGGACCACCGGACGCTGTCGGTCGTCTCCATCAAGACGAACCTGGCCGGGGCGCAGGTCGCGCAGGCGATCGGCCCGTTGCGGGAGGTGCTGACCCCCGCGGGCACGAATCGGGATCGGCGGCGGTTCCTGCTGCTCACCCCGGCCGGCAGGGAGACGCCGGTCCTCACCCAGGGCACCCCCTGACGGCTCACTGCGGACATTTCGCGGAAAACCGGCAACCTCCCTTGAGTTTGAGCCACAGCGTGGTTTACGCTTCAAACCAGAAGTTTGAAGCGCAAACTAGTTTGAGGGTGGGCTCATGGACCGGCTTGAGGACGACGAGAGGCCTCTGAGCCCGGAGGAGACGCTCCGGCTGATCGAGGAGCAGCAGGCCAGGACGAGCATGCGACTCGGCGGCGACCCACTGATGATCTACACCTCGTGGGGAGTCGCCTGGCTGGCCGGGTTCGGCGCCCTGTTCGTGCACTACGCCTACGGTTCCATCACCCAGAACATGGCGCTGGCGGTGCTGTTCCCCCTCATGATCCTGGCCATGGCGATCAGCTCCTTCGCGCAGCGGAAGGGGGCGGCCGGCCAGGTGCGGGGCGAGTCCTCGGTGCGGGGCACGATGTACGGCTTCGCCTGGGCGTTCGGCTTCGCCTGCATGGGCGCGCTCGGCACCCGGCTCAGCCCTCTGCTGCCGCCGGACGAGAGCGGCCTGCTCTGGGGAGTGATGTCCATGACGATCGTGGCCGTCCTCTACATGGCCGGGGGCGCGATCTGGCGGGTGCCGATGATGTTCTTCCTCGGCGCGGGAGTCGCGGTGCTCAACGTGATCGGCGCGGTGGGAGGCCCCGGCCTGCACGCCCTGCTCATGTCCGTCGGCGCGGGCGGCGGGTTCGCCGTCGTCGGCGTGGTGCAGTGGTGGCGGCAGCGGGACAGGGCATGACCGCGCCGCGCGACCTCGACCCGGTCATCCACGCGCAGGCCCGCCTGCGGGTGATGACCACGCTCAACGCTCTGGGCGAGGAGAACCAGATCACCTTCCCGGGGCTGAAGGACCTGCTCGGAATGACCGCGGGAAACCTGTCGGTGCACCTCACCAAGCTTGAGGAGGCCGGCTACGTGGAAATCGTCAAGACCCACCGGGTGCGCACCCCGGTGACCTACGTCGCCCTGACCCGTCAGGGGCGCCGTGCCTTCGAGGACTACACCGCCGCCATCCGCGAACTACTCGACCTGACGTAGAAGAAAACGTAGAAGAGGACCCCCCCATGGCAGAGATCCTGGCTCGCACCATCGAGGTCACCCGGAAATACAGCGCGGTGACGGCGCTGGACCGGGTCTCCATCGACATCCACGCCGGAGAGCTGGTCGGACTGCTCGGGCCGAACGGCGCGGGCAAGTCCACCCTGGTCAACCTGTTCGCCGGGCTGCGGCGGCCGACGTCGGGCACCGTCGAGTTGCTCGGCGGCTCACCCCTGGACCCGGTCCGGCGCCGCGGCATCGGAGTCACCCCGCAGGAGACCGGCCTGCCACCGACGCTCCGGGTCGGCGAGTGCGTCGACTTCGTGGCGGCGCACTTTCCCGCCGCCGTCGACCGGGGAGCGCTGCTGGAACGGTTCGGCCTCGACGACCTCGTACGGCGGCAGATCGGCGGGCTGTCCGGCGGGCAGAAGCGACGCCTGGCGGTGGCGCTGGCCTTCGTCGGCGACCCCCGGCTGGTCTTCCTCGACGAGCCCACCACCGGTCTCGACGTCGGGGCCCGCCGCGCGCTCTGGGACGGGATCCGGCAGTTCCACGCCGAGGGTGGGACCGTGGTCATCACCAGCCACTATCTGGAGGAGATCGAGGCGCTGGCCGAGCGGGTCGTGGTGATCGGCGAAGGCCGGGTGCTCACCGACGGCACCATGGATGAGATCCGTGGTCTGGTCGGCATCCGCCGCGTCACCCTGACCAGCGCAGAGCTTCCCGATCTGCCCGGCGTCCTCGGCGTCGAGCACGACGGCTCCCGTACGCACCTGCTCACCGTCGACGCCGACGCCCTGGTCCGCGAGCTGGTCTTGGCCGATGTTCCCTTCTCCGACCTGGAGATCCGGCCCACCTCCCTCGAAGAGGCCTTCCTCACCATCACCGCACGCGAAACCATCACCGCCCGCGAATCCCAGACGGCCTGACCCACCGGCCCGTCCATCAATAGGAGCCTGCGATGTCCCTTGTTCTCACCCATGCCCGATATCAGTTCCTGGAGACGGTCCGCGTTCCGATCGCGGTGATCGGGAGCTCGATCTTCCCCGCGATGTCGATGCTGTTCTTCGTGGTGCCGTTCACCGGAAACGACCCGGTCGCGGCGACCTACGCCACCGGAGCGATGCTGGTCTTCGCGGTCATGTCGGCCTGCCTGTTCACCTACGGCATCGGGGTGGCGGAGGACCGGGCCCAGCCGTGGGACCCCTACCTGCGCACGCTGCCGGCCGGTCCGCTGGCCAGATTCGCCGGGCGGATCCTCAGCGTCATAGCGATCATGGCGATCGCGATCGTTCCCGTGCTGCTCATCGCGGCCTTCCTCACCGAGGCGATGGTGACCCCGGCACAACTGCTGCTCGGCCTGGCCGCCGTGCTGCTGGGATCGATCCCGTTCACCCTGATCGGCCTGTTCATCGGTTACGCGCTGCCGTCCAAGGCCGCGGTCGTCGTCGCCCAGGTGGTGTTCTTCCCGATGGCCGTGGGCGCCGGGCTGCTCACCGGCCCTCCGGCGGGCGCCCCGGAGTTCATCCAGATCATCGCCCCCTACCTGCCGGCCCGGGGAGCGGTCGAGCTGGTCTGGGTGGCGAGTACGGATTTCGCCCCCAACGTGCTCTCCCTGGTGATGCTGGGCGTGTGGGTCGTGGTCTTCGGCGCTCTCGCCGTCTGGGCCTACCGTCGTGACGAGGGCCGCCGCTTCTCCTGAGGGATGTCCGCGAAGAGGACCGGCGGAAGAGGTCGTCGTGGCGGGAGCCCCCGCCACACGATGTCAACGCCCATATTTGATCTACATCGTAAAGGCGCCGGGCGGTTTTTCCTGCTCGGTGGTTCTTCCTCGGGAAGACTACGTCAGACCGGAGCCGCCGCCGGTGGGGCGACGGCGAAAATCAGTCACGCGAGGGCCGAAGCGGGAAAACGGGGCCGGTCGAGGGCCGTGGCGCTGTCAGCTGGCCGGAGCTGGGGTCGGAGCCGGAGCCGGGGTCGGAGCCGGGACCGAGGCCGGGCTCGGGGTCGGGACCGAGGTTGAGGTGATCGCGATGTCGCGGGTGTCGAGGCGGCGTCCGTGGGCGTCGACGAAGGCGAGGCTGACACCCTCGTTCGTTTCGCGGTCGACGATCCGCATCGCAGGGCCTGTCGGGGCGGGGTTGTAGGTGTCGCCCCACTGGATGAGCGCCGCCACCACCAGGCGCAGTCCCTCACCGCTCTCGGTGAGGTGGTAGCTGAAGCGCTCACGACGCCCGGGCTCGCGATAGGGCCGCTTCTCCAGAATCCCGGCGTCGACAAGAGTGACCAGGCGCGCGGTGAGGATGTCACTGGGCGCGCCGATGTGGTCCCGGAACTCCGAGAAACGGGTCTGGCCGCGCAACGCGTTCCGCACGATGAGAAGTGACCACTTTTCGCCGATGACGTCGAGGGCCCTCGCGACCTGACAGGTCGGAACGGTGCCGTCCGTGATGCGCATCCCCACAGGGTACGGCTTTCTCGAACTCTCAACGCACCGCCCGGTCGGTGGGCGCCGCCCCGTCGCGGGGCCGCCTCCGGGGGACTCCGGGAAAGGGGCCCACCGGCTGGGCGAACGCACCTCGTCGATGATCCGCGACCACAAATTTTTTAAGTTGGATAATCCAATCTAGAGCCGTATGGTTGGCTCTCGTGACAAGAACCTTCCGCCTCGGTCGGGGCGGCACCTTCTGGTCGGCCGCGGCAGTGCTCATGCTCTGCCTGTGGTCGAGCGGGGCGCCGAGCGTCCTCTATCCCCTGTACGCGGCGCAGTGGCATTTGCCGCAGGTCGTCATAACGTCCGTGTTCGGCGCCTACCCCCTCGCGCTGCTGGTCGTCCTGCTGTTCTTCGGCGGGCTGTCCGACGGCATCGGCCGTCGCCGCGCCATGCTGCTCGGCATCGTTTTCATCGGCCTGTCATCGGTCGTGTTCGCGCTCGCCCCGAACGTCGGGTTCCTGTTCGCCGGCCGGGTGATGCAGGGCATCGGAACCGGCGTCGCCCTCGGAGCGGCGAGTGCGGCCCTGGTGGAGAACAACACCTCGGGCAACGCCCGCTTCCCCAGCTCGCTCGCCACCATCTCGACCTCGGCCGGACTCGCCCTGGCGGTCTTTCTGTCCGGTCTTCTCGCGCAACTGGCACCGCTGCCGCTCGTGCTCAGTTTCGCCGTCCTGTTCCTGCTCAGCGCCGCCGCCTACGCGCTCACCTGGATGACGCCGGATGACGCCGGCGCCGGCCGTCCGCGCTGGAAGCCGCAGGGGCTTCACCTGCCCGGTGGAATCCTGCGCGTGTTCATCGTGTCGACGCTGTCGGTCTCGGTCGCCTACTCCTGCGGGGCGATTTTCCTCTCGCTCGGCGCCCAGATGGCACGGCAGCTGACCGGCACGACCAACCTCCTTGTCATCGGCGCGGTCCTCTCGACGTCGGCGGTCAGTATCGGCGTCACGGCCCTGTTCCTCAGTCGCGTCCACGCGCACCTGGCGGTCGTGGCCGGCGGCATCGTGTCGATGGTCGCCCTGGCGCTGATGGCCGTGGCGGCGACGACCGGCTCCCTGGCGGTGCTGCTTCTCTGGTGCGTCGTCGGAGGCATCGGCTACTCGTTCGCCTTCACCGGAGGACTGTCGCTCATCAACCGCACGGCGCCGGCGTCCCACCGGGGCGCGACCCTTTCGCTGCTGTACCTCTTCTCCTACCTGTTGCAGGCGGCGACCGCCATCGGCGCCGGTCAGCTGGCGACCAGCCTCGGCCTCGACCGCGCCATGGAACTGGTCGCCCCGCTGGTCGGGTTCCTGTGCGTCGCCGCGATCGTGCTCGCGGTGGTCGACCTCCTCGCACGACGTCGCATCGCGCGGGAAGCGGCACCGGTCCTTGCCTGATGGGAGTTATCGGGCCGGCTGATCGGGCAGACTCGGTGCCATGTAGCCGCCGATGAGTGAACACTTCCGCCGCCTGGACCGGTCATGAGTCCCGGGGCCGGATCGTGCCCTCGCCGATGGTCAGCCCTGGTCGCTAGGACGTCACCGTATGGACGGGAAGGCCGTCGCTTCCGCACCGGACCTCGACCTTGAGCTCTGACTGATCCGACTCGAACTCCACCTCGGCTTTATGCGCGGGGCCTGGTTCGACGTCGTCGACGGAGTAGCCCTGGGCGGGACTCCACGAGCGCAGACGGATCAGCCCGTCCTGGCAGAGCGCGATCACGGTGCCACCGCGGGTGCTGAACACCTTCGTGGGAGCGGACAGGTCCGCGGAGGCGGACGAGGACGGCAGGGGCGGGCGGGGGGAGGCGGCGGCCAGCTCGGCGCGGACCTCCTCCGGGGCCAGGGCATGATCGGACGCGCCGGTCAGGGACCCGCCCAGCAGGCTCAGAACGGCGATCCCGGCCACCGTCGCGACGAGCGCCGTGACCAGCCAGCCGGCCACGGCCAGCAGCAATCGCCGTCTCATCGCCATACTTTTCCCCCTCCGGCGTCACAGCTAGATTAAGACAACGTCCATCCTGCCGCCGGTATCTCCACTCACCGGACGTCTAACGTGGATGCCTCGTTCTTCGGGGCGGCAGGAAATGCTTGTTGCGTTTTCTCTTGTTGCGTGGGTCGGGCTGGGTAGGGTTGGGGTGTTCCGCGATAGCCAAGTGGGGCATGTTTTTGTTGGAGCGCGGCAGGGCATTGCCGTGTCTGCGCGGGGAGGCTTCGGGGTTGCCCGGGCCGGTGAACCGCGAACCGACAGACCTGGTTGGAAGACCGGGTGCTGGAATCCCCGATTTTCAAAGCCGGGGAAGATGTCAAATGGCGGTAATCCTTCTCATCGAGGACGACGTGACGATCCGCACCGCTCTCACGCGAGGGCTGCGGGAGCTCGGCCACGTCGTCTCCTCCTCTTCAACCGCCCTCGACGGTCTGCGCCTGGCCGTGCGCGACCGGCCGGACCTGGTCGTGCTCGACCTGGGGCTGCCCGACCTCGACGGCGCCGAACTGCTGCCCATGCTCAGGGCCGTGAGCAGGGTGCCGGTGATCGTCGCGACCGCTCGCGACGGCGATGCCGAGATGGTTCCCATCCTCAACTCGGGGGCCGACGACTACGTGGTCAAGCCGTTCAGCGCGGCACAGCTCGACGCCCGGGTCCGGGCGGTCCTGCGCCGCATGGGCGACGACCGTTCTCCCGACACGTCGGTCACGGTCGCGGGGCTGCGGCTGGATCCCCGCTCCCGTGACGCGGTCCTGGACGGTGCGCCGCTCGAGCTCACGCCTCGCGAGTTCGACCTCCTGCACTTTCTCGCGACCCGCGCGGGAGAGGTGGTGACCAAGAGGGAGCTGATGACCGAGGTCTGGCAGGTGCCCTACGGCGGAGCCGACAAAACCGTGGACGTGCACCTGTCGTGGTTGCGGCGAAAGCTCGGCGAGACCGCCCAGAACCCCCGCTACCTGCTCACCGTGCGCGGGGTCGGTGTCAAGCTGGTCGAGCCCACGTGAGGCGCTGGCTGGCGCTGGTGATGGCGGCCACCACCTCGCTGGTGCTGATCGCACTTCTCGTGCCGATGGCGTTGCTGATCGGCACCGTCGCCGAGAACGGGGCCGTCGACCGCGCGACCGACGCGGCGGAGTCGGTCGCGGCGGCGGTGAGCACCCTGACACCCGAGGAGCTGGCTCTCACGGTCGAGCAGGTCACGGTGTCGGGAGGTTATCCCCTGACGGTCTTCCTGCCCGGGGGCAGGACGCTCGGCCGGGCGGTCCCCCGGTCGGACGCGGTCCGCCTGGCGGCACTGGGGCGCAGTGTCACGGCGCGGGTGCCCGGCGGCAACGAGGTCCTCGTCTCGGTGCAGAGTTCGTCGCTGGGCGCGGTGGTGGTCCGGGTGTTCGTGAGCGAGGCCGATCTCAGCCGGGGAGTGCGGGAGGCGTGGATCGGGCTGCTGGTCCTCGGGCTGGCGCTGACCGTGCTCGGTATCGCGCTGGCGGACAGGCTGGCCAGGACCGTGACGACGTCGATCGCCGCGCTGGCCGAGGTCTCGCACCGCCTGGCGGGCGGAGAACTGGCCGCCCGGGCCTCGCCGGAGGGCCCGCCCGAGGTCCGGTCGGTGGCGCTGGCACTCAACCATCTCGCCGGGCGGATCGACGATCTGCTGGCCGCCGAGCGCGAGTCGGTCGTCGACCTCTCGCACCGCCTGCGCACACCGCTCACCGGCCTGCGGCTGAACGCCGAGGCCCTGACCGACCCCGGCGAGGCGAAGCAGATCGGAGCCCGGGTGGACGATCTGGAGCGGGCCGTGACCTCGATCATCAACACCGCCCGGCAGCGTGCACCCGTGCGGGAGTCGTGCGACGCCACCTCGGTTGTGGCCGGACGCGTACGGTTCTGGTCGGTCCTGGCCGAGGACCAGGACCGGGTGATGGGTCTCGACCTCCCCACGGAGCCTCTGCCGGTCGCCGTGGCCTCGAACGAGCTGGCCGCGTGTGTCGACGCGCTGTTCGGCAACGTCTTCGCGCACACTCCCGAGGGAGCGCCGTTCGGCGTGCGGCTCACCTCCGGCGCCGGAGGCGGCGCGAGCCTGGTCGTGACCGACGGGGGACCCGGGTTCGGGACCGAACGGCTGGGGCGGGGCAGCAGCGGCGGCGACTCCACCGGGCTGGGGCTGGACATCGCCCGCCGTACCGCGGAGTCGTCCGGCGGATCGCTGAGCGTGGGCACGGCTCCGGGCGGCGGGGCCGCCGTCGAGGTGACCTTCGGCCCGCCCGCGTCGCCTTAACCATCGCTTAGGGTTCTCGCAGCGTGGCTCTATCGCGACGGGCGACACGATCAAGGCATGAGAAACACGATGAGACTCACCGCCGCCACTGCCGGACTGCTCACCGTCGTCGCCGGCGGCGGCGCCGCCTTCGCCGCGAGCGCGACGCCCACGCCCTCTCCCGCAGGGGGGACGACCACCTCCGCACCGGTGAGCCCGGCGGCTCCGCGGACTCCCGAGCCCGGCGAGGCCGCAGCGAAGGTCAACCGGGAGGCGGCCATCAAGATCGCTCAGGACAAGGTGCCCGGCGCCCAGCCGGCCGAGGCCGAGTTCGACGGCGACGAGACCCCTGCCACCTGGGAGATCGAGCTCCGTAAGGATGCCGTCGAGCACGACTTCGAGATCGACGCCACCACCGGCGCGATCCTGGAGCAGGAGAGCGAGACCGACACCGATCAGGACGACGACGGCGACGACGCCGACGGTCAGGACGACGACTGAGCGGTTCCGATCGCCGAGAGCCGACGGCACTCCACCCGGGCGTGCCGTCGCCTCGCGGCTGATCCGCGACCTGTCCGGGGCCGCCCTGGCCGAGGAGGGCCGGGCATCGATCGCGAAGTGGCGGCGTCAGGTGGCGCCGCCACTCGCATGCTCGTGACCCGCGGACCTGATCTGTCCCCCTGGCACCCCTGGGAGCCCGCCGTCCTCTATGGTCACGTCGTCGGTGGCGGGCTCAAGCTAGATGCTTTTTGATGGAAATACAGCTAAAAATACGGTCATATCATCACTTCAGTGTTGTTTGTGCACTATAGGTATCACCAGACACGTACCCACATGGCTGAAGGATGGCTCGTGACCGCACGCATTTCGCCCGCTCTCGCCGAACAGTCCGAGGCCGAGGCCCTCCACGACTTCGAGACCGGCGCTCCGGAGCACATCCGAGCCGCCTTGGGCATGGAAGCGCTCCGGGTTGGGGGCGGGGTCGTGTTGTCGATGCGCAACGACCCCAGCCGGTTCTGGAGCAAGGTGCTGGGGCTCGGCTTCGAGGAGCCGATCACCGCGGAGCTGATCAATGAGGTCTGCGACTTCTACCGGTCGCAGGAGACGCCGGTGGCCGTCCTTCAGTTCGCGCCTTCCGTACTGCCCGAGGACTGGGCCGACATCTGCGCGGAGATGAACATCTCGGCGGGTTCGTCCTGGGTCAAACTCGTCTGTGACACGGAGGTGGCCGTCGCCCGGAGCGAGGAGCGGACGGAGCCGGAGACGGAGCTGCGGGTCGGTCCCGTGGAGGCCGGGCAGGCTTCGGAATGGGCGTCGGTCATGATGCGTGGCTTCGAGATGCCGGAGGGGGACATGGCGGAGATGGTGGCCTCGTCCGTCGGCCGGCCGGGCTGGTACCCGCACGCCGTCTGGGACGGCGACGACCTGGTCGCGACCGCCACCATGTACGTCCGCGAGGGCGCCGCCCAGTTCTTCGGCGCGGCCACCCTGCCGCACGTGCGCCGCCTCGGCAGCCAGTCGGCGCTCCTGGCCGCGCGCGCCCGGGCCGCCGGTGCCGCCGGTTGCCGCTGGCTGGTCGCGGAGACCGGCACGGAAGCCCCCGGCACCCACAACTCCTCGCTCCACAACATGCTGCGGATCGGCTTCGGCGTCCTGTACGAACGCCAGAACTGGGTCTGGGAGCCCGCCGGCCGCTGAGGCCGTACGTCTTCAGGGGAAGCCCCTTTTTGACAAACGGTTCCCTCCGCGAATGTGCTCACATCACATGACGTGACCGTGTTTTCGACGGGGTGAGGTTTGAATTCCTCAGCGGAGGAACTGTCGGGTGTATGGACGCACTCGCGCACATCGATGCCTACTGGCGGGCGGCCAACTACCTGTCGGTCGGCCAGATCTACCTGCTGGACAATCCGCTGCTGACGGAGCCGCTGCAGCCCGGGCACATCAAGCCCCGGCTGCTGGGGCACTGGGGGACCACGCCGGGGCTGAACTTCTGCTTCGCGCACCTCAACCGGATCATCGCCGACCGGGACCAGGACATGATCTACGTTGCCGGTCCCGGGCACGGTGGTCCGGCGGCTGTCGCGCACGCCTGGCTGGAAGGGTCCTATACCGAGAAATATCCGGATATCTCCCGTGACGCCGAGGGGATGCGACGGCTGTTCCGGCAGTTCTCCTTCCCCGGCGGCATCCCCAGCCACGTCGCGCCGGAGACGCCCGGCTCCATCCACGAGGGCGGCGAGCTCGGCTACTCCCTGGCCCACGCCTACGGCGCCGCCTTTGACAACCCGCATCTGGTCGTGGCCTGCGTGATCGGTGACGGCGAGGCCGAGACCGGGCCGCTCGCGGCGAGCTGGCATTCGGGCAAGTTCCGCGACCCCGGCCGTGACGGCGCGGTTCTGCCGATCCTGCACCTGAACGGCTACAAGATCGCCAATCCGACCGTCCTGGCCCGCATCCCGGAGGAAGAGCTGATCAAGCTCATGCAGGGGTACGGCTTCCGCCCCCACGTCGTGGCGGGTGACGATCCCTCGGCCGTGCACCAGATCATGGCCGAGACGCTGGACACGGTGTTCGACGAGATCGCCGAGGGCGGTCGCCCACCCATGATCATCCTGCGTACGCCGAAGGGCTGGACGGGACCGAAGGAGGTGGACGGCCTGCCGGTGGAGGGCACCTGGCGGGCCCATCAGGTACCGCTCGCCGCGGTCCGCGACAACGCCGATCACCGGGCGATGCTGGAGCGGTGGATGCGCTCCTACCGGCCCGAGGAGCTCTTCGACGCCGAGGGGCGGCCCATCGCCGAGATCCTCCGGACAGTGCCCGAAGGACCGCGCCGGATGAGCGCCAGCCCGCACGCCAACGGCGGCGAGCTGCTGCGCCCGCTGACCCTGCCCGACTTCCGCGAGCACGCCGTCGAGGTCAAGGCTCCCGCCTCCACCTTCAGCGAGCCGACCCGGGTGCTCGGCCGTTTCCTGCGCGACGTCATCACCGCGAACCCGGACAACTTCCGGCTGATGGGTCCCGACGAGACCACCTCCAACCGGCTGCAGGCGGTCTTCGAGGTCACCGGCCGGGCGTGGAACGCCGAGACGCTGCCCACCGACGAGCATCTGGCTCCGGACGGGCGGGTGATGGAGGTGCTGAGCGAGCACCTGTGCCAGGGCTGGCTGGAGGGCTACCTGCTCACCGGACGTCACGGGCTGTTCAACTGCTACGAGGCCTTCATCCACATCGTGGACGCGATGTTCAACCAGCACGCCAAATGGCTGGAGTCCTCGAAGAGGATTCCCTGGCGGCGGCCGGTGGCCTCGCTCAACTACCTGCTCTCCTCCCACGTGTGGCGCCAGGACCACAACGGTTTCAGCCACCAGGATCCCGGCTTCCTGGACGTGGTGATGAACAAGAAGGCGTCCGTGGTGCGGGTCTACCTGCCGCCGGACGCCAACACGCTGCTCTCGACAGCGGACCACTGCCTGCGCTCGCGCGACTACGTCAACGTGATCGTGGCCGGCAAGCAACCGGTGCTCGACCTGTTCACCATGGACGAGGCCGTCGCGCACTGCACCCGGGGCCTCGGCATCCTGGAGTGGGCGTCCACCGACGTCGGCTCGGACCCGGACGTGGTGCTGGCCTGCGCGGGTGACGTGCCCACCCTGGAGACCCTGGCCGCGGCGGCCATCCTCCGCGAGCACCTGCCCGAGCTGAAGGTCCGGGTGGTCAACGTGGTCGACCTGATGCGGCTGCAGCAGCCCTCCGAACACCCGCACGGCCTGGCCGACGCCGAGTTCGACGCCCTTTTCACCGCCGACCGACCGGTCATCTTCGACTTCCACGGCTATCCCTGGCTGATCCACCGGCTGGTCTACCGCCGCGCCGGTCACCACAACTTCCACGTGCGCGGCTACAAGGAGGAGGGCACCACGACCACGCCCTTCGACATGGCCATGCTCAACGACATCGACCGCTTCCACCTGGTGATGGACGTCATCGACCGGGTCCCCGGGCCGAGCGCCGGGGCCGCCCACCTGCGCCGGCACATGGTCGACGAACGCCTTCGCGCCCGCGCCCACACCCGCGAGTACGGAGAGGACCCGGCCGAGATCCGCGACTGGGCCTGGCCGTACTGAGATCCCCGGCCGAGCCCGGCCGTACCGAAAGGGAGTGGGAAAGATGTTCACCGGATTCGAGACGGAGCGCGTGGGCACGGGCGAAACCGAGCCGTTCGTACGGCCACCCTCGCACTCGAAATGACCAGAAACCGGGTCGCGAAAGGGGCTCCGGCCGGGCTCGTCGCGGAGCCGTTCGGCTTCCCCGGCGAGGTCATGCCCGGGCCGAAACGATCTCATTCGGGGCCGCCCGTTTGACCTTCGTGGAAGGGGTAAGGGAGACGTTGATGCAGCTCACGTCGCTGAGGAGGCGAAAATGACCGCTTTCGGATATTTCCTGTCGAGCGAGGAGCACGACCCCAGGGAGCTCGTCCGGCAGGCCAAACTCGCCGAACAAGCGGGATTCGAAGCACTGTGGATATCCGACCACTTCCATCCGTGGCTGGACGTCCAGGGGCAGAGCTCGTTCGTCTGGTCGGTGATCGGGGCGATCGCCGAGGCGACCTCGCTGCCCATCACCACCGCGGTCACCTGTCCGCTGGTCCGCACCCACCCGGCGATCATCGCGCAGGCCGCCGCCACCAGCGCGGTCCTGTCCGAGGGCCGGTTCCGGCTGGGCGTCGGCACCGGCGAGGCGCTCAACGAGCACATCATCGACTCGCACTGGCCCCCGGCCGCCGAGCGGCTGGAGATGCTCGAGGAGGCGGTCGAGCTCATGCGAGATCTGTGGAGCGGGAAGCTGGTGACCCACCGCGGCACCCACTACAGGCTCGACACCGCCCGGCTGTACACGCTTCCCGATGAGCCCCCGCCCGTCTACATGTCCGCCTTCGGGGAGAAGTCGGTGCGGCTGGCCGGGCGGATCGCCGACGGCTACATCTCCACCCGGCCGAGCGCCGAGATGGTGGAGAGGTTCCACAAGGCCGGAGGCGCGGGCAAGACCACCCAGGGCGGGATGAAGGTCTGCTACGCCGCCGACGAGGCCACGGCCCGCAAGACCGTGCACCGGCTCTGGCCGACCCAGGGTCTCAAGGGCGAGGCGTCGCAGCTGCTGCCGCTGCCCCGGCACTTCGAGGAGCTCGCCGAGACGGTGACCGAGGAGGAGGCCAGCCAGGGCTCGCCCTGCGGACCCGACCCCGAGGTGCACGCCGCGGGGATCAGGGAGTACGTGGACGCGGGCTTCGACGAGGTCTACATCAGCCAGATCGGCCAGGAGCAGGACGCCTTCTTCGACTTCTACGCCAGGGAGGTCCTGCCCCGGGTGCGCTGACCACCCGCCTCAACACCCCGAACCGGAAAACCTCTGAACCAAAACCCCCGGGCTGAAATCCCCGAGACGAAAGGAACGTCGTGGACGCGATCGTGCTCCTGAAGGACGACCACAAGACCGTCGAGAAGCTGTTCAAGGAGTTCGAGAAGGCCGGAGAGCAGGCGTACAAGAAGAAGCAGGAACTCGTCGGTCAGATGATCAAGGAGCTCACCACCCACGCCTACATCGAGGAGGAGATCTTCTACCCGGCCGCCCGCGAGAGCGTGCCCGCGACCTCCTCGCACGTCCTGGAGAGCGTGGAGGAGCATCACGTGGTGGTCTGGATGCTCTCCGAGCTGAGCGGGATGGACCCCAAGGACGAGCGGTTCGACGCCAAGGTCACGGTGCTGATGGAGAACGTCCGCCACCACGTCAAGGAGGAGGAAGAGGAGTGGTTCCCGCAGGTGCGGGAGGCCATGGGGCGCAAGAGTCTCCAGGAGATCGGCGAGCGGATGGAGAAGGCGAAGTCCGAGGCGCCGCAGGACCCGCTCGCGCTGAGCAGCGCCGACAAGTAGCCGGGTGGCCGAGCGGCTGTGTCTGAGGAGCTACATGGCTGTGTGGCTCCGGAAGGCAAACGGCTGCCCACCGGAAGGCAACGGATAGGGCGGCAGCCCCGCGGCCCCGGTCCCCGAGAGGGGACCGGGGCCGCGGGCCGAGTCTCCCCGGAATGGTCAGTGGTGCTGCTCGGTGACGAGAAACGCGACGCCGCCCCCCTCGTCGACGTCGGCGTCCAGCGACTTGTCGTCGAGCATCTCGACGACCTGGGGGTCGAGGAAGAGCCGTGCTCCCTCCGACTCCACCACCTTGTCGGTCGACTCGGGGTGTTCCACGATCGAGAGTACGAGCGACCCGGTACCGTCGCTTTCGGATGAGATGCGGACTCCGGTGTCGGGGGAATCCATCGCCTGAGCGCTGAGATCCCTGATTACCTGGGCTGCGGTGTCCGTCAATGTGAGCATTGTCACTCCTTGTCGGTATCGGGACTTGGATTCTTCGCCCTTGCCCGCTCTCATCCGACCCAACCATGCCGTCTCGGCTTTTTCCTCGGCGGCCATGATCACCCGCCGCCGGTGCCGCCCCGGACGCCGCCGCGGACCCCGCCACGGATGCCGTGGCGGGGGAGCGGCCTCGTAGACGGGTCAATCCTCCCGATTGAGCTGGTCGACGCGCTTGGCCGCCTTGCGCGCGGCGATCAGGACGGGATCCCACACCGGTGCGAACGGGGGAGCGTACGACAGATCGAGCCCCGTCATGTCCTCCACGGTCATCTCGTGCCAGATGGCGACGGCCAGGGCGTCGATGCGCTTGGCCGCGCCCTCCTGGCCGACGATCTGGGCGCCCAGCAGGCGGCCGGTCCTGCGGTCGGCGATCATTTTGATCTTGATCTGGCGGGCGCCGGGGTAGTAGCCGGCGCGCGTGGTGGACTCCACGATCTCCTCGGCCGTCTCGAACCCGGCCTCGGCCGCCCCGGCCGTCGTCAGACCGGTGCGCGCCACCTCGTACTCGCAGATCTTGGACACGGCGGTCCCGATGACCCCGGGAAAGGTGGCGTACCCGCCGCCGATGTTGATGCCCGCGGCGCGCCCCTGCTTGTTGGCGTGGGTGCCGAGCGCGATCGCGACCGGCCGCTGCGAGACCAGGTGGAAGGTCTCGACGCAGTCACCGGCCGCCCAGACGCCCTCGACCGGGGTGCGCATCCGCCGGTCGGTCCGGATCCCGGAGGTCTCGCCGACCGGGATGCCGGATGCCTCGGCCAGCGCGCTGTTCGGGCGGGTGCCGAGACCGAGGACGACAAGATCCGCCGGCAGGGTCCGGTTCTCGGTGAGGGCGGCGGTGACCAGCCCGCCGGACTCGGCGAAGCCCTCGATGCGCTCGCCCAGAAACACCTCGACCCCCAGGCCGCGCAGGGCATCGGCGACCAGGGCGCCCATGTCCGGGTCGAGCGTGCTCATCGGCTGCTCGGCGGCGTCGATGAGCGACACCTTCAGACCTCGCCGTACCAGCGCCTCCGCCATCTCCAGACCGATGTAGCCGGCGCCGATCACCACCGCCCTGCGCGGCTTCTCCTCCAGGGCGCGCAGCAGCGCGATGCCGTCGTCCAGGGTCTGCACGCCGTACACGCCCTCGGCGTCCGCGCCGGGCAGGTCGGGACGGCTGGGCACGGCGCCGGTGGCGACCACGAGCTGGTCGAACGGCTCCCAGTACGGGCCGCCGCCCTGATGGTCGCGCACGGACACCGCGCGGCGACCGAGGTCGATCTCGACGACCTCGCTGTCCAGCCGCAGGTCGATGGCCAGTTCGTCGCGGAAGACCTCGGGCCGCCGGGTGATCAGGTCCTTGACGTCGGTCACCTCCCCGCCCACCAGGTAGGGGATCCCGCAGGCGGAGTAGGAGGCGTGGCCGCCCTTCTCGAAGGCGACGATCCTCAGATCGTCGGGGCCGCGCCTGTCTCGCGCCTGGGAGGCCGCGCTCATCCCCGCGGCGTCGCCGCCGATCACCACCAGTCGTTCCGCCATCGTCCCTCATCCCCGTAGGTCGCCGATGGTACGGGCTTCCTCCCCGGAGCGCCCTCAAACGGGACCTGAGCCCCCGGGGCCGCCGGGACTCCAGGAGGCCCGCTGTCCGGCCTGTTCTATGCCTGTTCCAGGCCGCTTTTCACCGTTTCGGCACCGGATCCAGAGGAGAGGTGATGCCACTGTCTTGACAAAGTTCCGGAACTAGGCGATGCCTGTGTCATAGAATTACGATCATATGTCCGCAATATTTCGTGCCTAAATGGCAAAGATTTGAGTGATATTCGTCACCTCGGAGTCGTGAGTCTACGGAAACCTGGACCGGTCCAGGCCGGTTGGAGGGGGATTCGAGGGGGAGTGGTGCTCCGGAGGAGCGAGAAGGCACTCCTGGGCACCGACAATTGCTCTCAATAGGGCATAGAGTTCTCATACAGAGTCATCGACATTGGGCCCTACCTATTCGGTATGACGCTGGATCGCAAAATTTTTGTAACTGCTTGCGCATACTGTCGTATGCTTGCGTCTATGACGCGCAGGCTTGCTGAGGTAGCCAAGAAGGTTGGAATGAGCGAGGCGACGGTGAGTCGCGTGCTCAACGGCAAGCGTGGCGTCTCGGAGGCGACTCGGGAGGCCGTGCTGACGGCCCTCGACGTCCTCGGCTACGAGCGCCCGACCCGCCTCCGCGGTGACCGCGCCCGTCTGGTGGGCCTGGTCCTCCCCGAGCTGCAGAACCCGATCTTCCCCGCGTTCGCGGAGGTCGTCGGCGGCGCGCTCGCCCAGCAGGGTTTCACCTCGGTGCTGTGCACCCGGACCGTGGGCGGGGTCTCGGAGTCCGACTACGTCGATCTGCTGCTCTCCCAGCACGTCTCGGGAATGGTCTTCGCCGGCGGGATGTACGCCCAGGGGGACGCCTCCCACGAGCACTACGAGCGGATTCTGGAGCGGCGCCTGCCCACCGTCCTGGTGAACGCCTCGGTCGGGCATCTCAGCTTCCCGCAGGTCTCCTGCGACGACGTCGCCGCGGCGGAGATGGCGGCCGGGCACCTGCGGGCCCTCGGGCACGAGCGCATCGGGATGGTGATGGGCCCCTCCGACCACATGCCCTCCCGCCGCAAGCTGGACACCTTCGCCGCCTACGCGCAGGCCCACGGCCTTGAGTTCGGCGAGGAGTCCGTCGAGCACGCCATGTTCTCGCTGGAGGGGGGACACGCCGCCGCGGCCCGGCTGGTACGGCGGGGCTTCACCGGCCTCATCTGCGCCAGCGACCTGCTCGCCCTGGGGGCGATCCGTGCCGCCAGGCGTGCCGGCCTGGCGGTGCCGCGCGACATCTCCGTGATCGGGTACGACGACTCGGCCCTGATGAACTGCGTCGACCCGCCGCTGACCACGGTGCGCCAGCCGATCGACGCGATGGGCCGCGCGGCGGTGGACCTGCTCATCGCCCAGATCGACGCGGCCACCGTGCAGGGGGACGAACTGTTGTTCGAGCCCGAGCTGGTGGTACGCGCCTCCACCGCCCCGGCGACCCGCAAGCCCGTCGCGGCCTGACGGTCTCGGTCCGCGGGACCACCTCGGTCCGGCGCCTCGACCCGAGGTCTCGGTCCGGGCGCCGTCCCGACCCGCCGGTCCGTCGTCGTCCGTCCTGCCCGGGCCCGGCCGTCGTGGCCCGGGGCCCGTCGCGGGCCGTTCCTGCCCGGTCGCTCGGCCGTCCCGGCCCGCGGGCCCGTCGCAGACCGTTCCTGCCGGGCTGCTCCGCCCGGTGATCATCTCGGACCGCGGAGCCGCTCGGTGATCGTCCCGGGCCGCGGAGCAGACCGGTGATCGCCCCGGGTGCCGGTCTCGGCCCGCGACCCTCGGCCGGCGGCTGTCCGGGGTCGGGTGATCGGCCGATGATCGTCGTAATGCGCCGGTCCCGGCCGGCCGGAGTCGTGTGATCATCCCGCTTCGGAGGTCTCGGTCCGTGACGATCCCGGGTCGCGGACCCGTTCCGGTCTGACCGTTCCGGCCCCGCGCCGGCCCGGGACCGCATGTCCGCCGTGGCCCGTCACCGGTCGAGCGCTGCCCGGCGGTTGCAAACATGCCGCAGCCTGATCGTCTCAGGCCCGCCCCGCCGCCCGCCCGCGGTGCCCGGTCGAGGCCGTTGGCGGGCGTCTCCGGCGAAGTTCGCCGCTCAAGATCCTCACAAGAAATTGACATCAACGGACATCTTCGTGCAAACGATCAATTATCTCCTGTGTTGTATGGCCGTTTCTGCAGGTCAGCCCATATATCTCCCGGCTATCCGGACATTACGGGCCGATAGCCAACCGCTCACTGTCACTTTTTTGCATCACTGATGACGAAGTCTTGCTACTCCCTGCACGCCTCTATATGTTTCTCGCAACCGACCCGCCAAGGAGTCTCCTCGATGAAATCCCGCAAGCTCTCGATGCTGCTAGCCGCAGCGATCGCACTCACCGCCGCAGGGTGCGGCTCCAGCGACTCCAGCGGCTCCAGCGGCGCCGGAAACGCTCCCACCGCCTCTTCGTCTTCGAGTGGCGCCGCGGCCGGCGCAGAGGCGCCGGTGTCGATCACGGTCAACTGCATGCCGCCGAAGACGAACGCAGCGCAGCGCAAGACCTTCGAAGAGGACATCGCGGCTTTCCAGAAGCAGTACCCCTACATCACCATTTCCAAGGCCACCGACGCCTTCCCCTGCTACGAGCCGCGCACCTTCGAGGCCAAACTCGCAGGTGGCGAGCTTGAGACGGTCTTCTACGTCAACTTCCCGAACGTGGGCCGTCTCATGGCGGACGGCCAGGCCGCCGACATCACGCCCTACACCAGCGAGCTGAAGACGTTCGCCGACTACAACAGCTCCTTGGACCTCTTCAAGAAGGACGGCAAGGTCTACGGCCTGCCGACCGACGGCTACGGCATGGGCCTGGTCTACAACAAGGAGGTCTTCACCAAGGCCGGGCTCGACCCGAACACCCCGCCCAAGACGTGGGCCGAGGTGCAGGCCGCGGCGAAGAAGATCGCCGGGCTCGGCGCCGGTTACGTCGGCTTCGGCGAGTACAGCGGCAACAACGTGGGCGGCTGGCACTTCAGCGCCTCCATCTACGGTCGCGGTGGCTCGGTCATCACGGACGACGGCACGAAGGCCGCCTTCAACACCCCCGAAGGCAAGGCCGTGCTGGAGAACCTTAAGCAGATGCGGTGGGCCGACAACAGCATGGGCTCCCGCCTCTACATCGACTGGCCCGCCCTGATGAAGGCCATGGGCGCCGGCAAGATGGGCATGATGCTGGGCGCGCCCGACGTGCTCATCTCGCTGCGCAACGACTTCGGCGGCAAGTTCGAGAACTACGCCATCACCGCGCAGCCCGAGGCCAAGGCACTGTTCAACGGCGGTGCCGGCTACATGATCAACCCGAAGTCCACCCCGGAGCAGATCAAGGCCGGCCTCAAGTGGATCGAGTTCGAGTTCCTCACCCCCGGCAAGGGCCAGCTCGACTACGTGCGGGCCAAGAACGCTGACCTGACCGTCGGCCAGCCCTACCCCGACCTGTACGGCGCGGACACCCCGTCCGGCCAGGCCGTCGTCGAACTGCGTAAGGCCAACGCCAACATCGACGCCGCTCAGTTCGCCGGATGGGTGGAGGGCTCCAAGGGCATCCCGTCCAAGGCGGAGCCGGGTCCGTACGCCCAGGAGATCTACAAGATTCTCGACACCCCGATGTCGGCCGTGCTGACCCGCCAGGACGCCAACATCGATCAGCTCCTCGCTGACGCCGAGACGAAGGTCAACTCTCTGCTGGCCTCGAAGGGCTGACCGTTCGATAATCCGGGGCGCCGGCCGTCACCCGCACGGCCGGCGCCCCGGCAATCATGCCGAGATCGGAAACACACGATGACCACAGCGAGTACCCCGGTAGCGGGCCGCAAGCAGCGGCAGCCCACGAAACTGCGGCGCTCTGTCAAACGCAACCTGACCGCCTACGGCTTCCTGTGCGGCGCGCTGATCTGCTTCGCGTTCTTCTCCTGGTACCCGATGGTCTGGGAGGTTATCCTCAGCTTCCAGCAGACCAACTTCGTGGACCCGGCCGTGTGGGTGGGGTTCGAGAACTTCCGCACGGTCTTCAACGACCCGGTCTTCGCGCCCGCCTGGATCAACACCGCGATGTTCACCCTGCTGGCCCTGCTCTGCGGCTACGCGATCCCCTTTGTCATCGCGATCGTCCTCAACGAGCTGCGGCATGCGCGCGCCTACCTGCGCTTCATCGTCTACCTGCCGGTCATGCTGCCACCCGCGGTGGGCGTCCTGCTGTTCCAGTGGTTCTACGACCCCGACTACGGACTGTTCAACCAGATCCTCGGCATCTTCAGCCTGCCGGGCCTGCAGTGGCTCAACTCCACCAGCACCGCACTGATCTCGTTGGTCATCGTCTCCACCTGGTCGAACCTGGGCAGCGGCACGCTGATCTACCTCGCCGCCCTGCAGACCATCCCGAGCGAGCTGTACGAGGCCGCCGAGCTCGACGGCGCCGGTCTCTTCAAGCGGATCAGGCACGTCACGATCCCGCAGACCAAGCTGATCCTGCTGGTGATGCTGATGCTGCAGATCGTGGCGACCATGCAGGTCTTCATCGAGCCCTACCTGCTCACCGGAGGCGGCCCAGAGGACGCCACGGTCAGCGTCGTCTACCTCATGTACCAGTACGCCTTCAACTTCGGCAACCTCAACGCCGGCAACGCGCTCGGCCTGATGCTCATGATCGTTCTTATGGTGTTCTCCGCCATCTACCTGCGCCTCTCGCGCGACAACACGGTGTGAGGGGATAAACGTGTCCAACATCACCATCACTCCGGGACGCTCCGCCGGCACGCCGCCCACGCCCGCCGGGAAGCACCAGCGCGGGCGCACGCCCCGGCGTCCCCGGAAGCCGATGACCTCGCAGTTCCGCACCGCGGTCTCGCCGCACCAGCTCAACACCACCCGCGGCCGGATCATCTACTGGATCGTGCTGGTGGTCGTGGTGGTGAGCTTCACCGCCGCGTTCGTCTTCCCGCTCTACTGGATGATCACCGGCGCGATGAAGTCCTCCGAGGAACTCAACGCGATCCCGCCGACCTTCCTGCCGGAGCATCTGTCCTTCGACGGCTACCTGGAGGCGTGGGACCTGCTCGGTCTGGGCACGCTGCTCGGCAACACCGTCCTGTACGCGGGCGGCGCCTGGCTGCTGACGCTCGCCATCGACGTCACGGCGGCCTACGCCCTGTCGAAGCTCCGCCCGGTGCTCGGCAAGGTCGTCCTGGCCCTGATGCTGGCGACGCTGATGATCCCGCCCATGGTCATCATGCTCCCGGCGTACCTCACGGTGAAGGACCTGCCGATCTTCGGCTGGAACCTGCTCAACACCCCGTGGGCGATCTGGCTGCCGGCCGCGGCCAACGGCTTCAACATCTTCCTGCTCAAGCGCTTCTTCGACTCGATTCCCAAGGAACTGCTCGAAGCCGCCGAGATCGACGGCGCGTCGCCGGTGCGCATCCTGTGGTCGGTGGTGATGCCGATCTCCCGCCCCATCCTCGGCGTGGTCTCCATCCTCACCGTCGTGAACGTCTGGCGGGACTTCGTCTGGCCGCTGCTCGTCCTGCCGGACAGCGAAAAGATGTCCATCAGCATCGGCATCGCCTCGCTCTCCTCGCAGATGCCGCAGAACGTGCTCATCGCATCGCTGGTGATCGCGAGTATCCCGACCATTGTGGTCTTTTTCATATTCCAGCGCAGCATCATGGCCGGCCTCACGGCCGGCAGCCTCAAGGGCTGACTTCGTCACCCACACTCAACCGCGAGGAGTTGTTCCAGCATGTCGGAAACGTGGTGGCGGGGAGCCGCGATCTACCAGGTCTATCTGCGGAGTTTCGCCGATGGCAATGGTGATGGGATCGGGGACCTTGCCGGCCTGCGTAGTCGTCTGCCCTATCTGTCAGACCTGGGGATCGGCGCGATCTGGCTTAACCCGTGGTACCCGTCACCGATGGCCGACGGCGGCTATGACGTGGCCGACTACCGGGACATCGAGCCGTCGTTCGGGACCCTGGCCGAGGCGGAGCAGTTCATCGAGGAGGCACACGCGCTGGGTATCCGCGTCATCATCGATGTGGTGCCCAACCACAGTTCCGACCAGAGCGCCTGGTTCCAGGAGGCCCTGGCCGCCGGACCGGGGTCGGCGGCCAGAGAGCGGTTCTGGTTCAAGGACGAGCCGAACGACTGGAAGTCCATCTTCGGCGGCCCGGCCTGGACGCAGGTCCCCGACGGGCAGTGGTACCTGCACCTGTTCGCTCCCGAGCAGCCCGACTTCAACTGGACCAACCCGGAGGTGCACCAGGAGTTCCACGACGTGCTGCGGTTCTGGTTCGACCGCGGTGTCGACGGCATCCGCATCGACTCGGCCGCCGTGCTGGTCAAGGACTTCGACGGTGGCGACCCCGAGGGCTACACCGACCTGGCCGAGGTGCACGACGTCTACCGGAGCTGGCGCCGCCTGTCCGACGAGTACGACGAGCGGCTCCTGATCGGCGAGGTCTGGTTCCCCGACCAGGAGCGTTTCGCCCGCTACCTGCGTCCCGACGAGCTGCACACCGCGTTCAACTTCGACTTCCTGGGCAGCCCGTGGGACCCGGCGGCGCTGCGCGCGTCGATCGAGCAGACCATCGCCACGCACGTGCCACTCGGCGCTCCGGCGACCTGGGTGCTGTCCAACCACGACGTCGTCCGTCCGGTCACCCGGTACGGCAGGGCCAACACCTCCTGGGACAACGGCAACCGCAGGGACGGCGTGCCGTCCGACCTCGAACTCGGCTACCGCCGCGCCAGGGCGGCGGCGCTGCTCGCCATGGCGCTGCCCGGAAGCGTCTACGTCTACCAGGGGGAGGAGCTCGGCCTGCCCGAGGTCGAGGACATCCCCGACGAGCTCCGCGAGGACCCGATGTGGCACCGTTCGGGTCACGCCGTCGTCGGCCGGGACGGCTGCCGCGTGCCGCTGCCCTGGTCGGGGGATGAGACGCCGTTCGGGTTCGGGACGGGAAATCCGTGGCTGCCGCAGCCGGAGGCGTGGAAGAAGGTCACGGTCGAGGCCCAGCAGGCGGATCTGGGTTCGATGCTCAACCTCTACCGCACCGCCCTGCACCTGCGCCGCGAGTGGCTTGTGGGCGGAGGCATCACCTGGCTGGACCTCGGTCCCGAGGTGCTCGCCTTCACCCGCGAGTCGGGCCTGACCTGCGTCGTCAACCTGGCCGCCGATCCCGTGAGGCTGCCGCCCCACGAGTCCGTCCTGCTGGCCAGCGGCTCCATCGAGGGCGACGAGCTTCCCTCCGACACCGCCGTGTGGCTGCGTACGACCTGATCACCTCGCCACCTCGCAGAAGACGGGTCGCCCTCCCGTAGGAGGGGGCCCGTCACGGTTGCCCCACTTCGGCGGCCGCTCCCGGCCTGTGTGCCCCCCGGCACAGGCCGGGAGCGGCCGGTTTTCGTTTCTCCGCTACGCTCTGCCGGGCGATTTATGACTCGGGGGCTTTTGGTGGGTATAGCGGATATTGTCCTGCTGCTTGTTGCCGCGACCGGCGCGGGGTGGGTCGACGCGGTGGTCGGCGGGGGAGGGCTGCTGCAGCTTCCCGCGCTCCTGGTGGCCGGGGTTCCGCCGGTCAATGCGCTGGCCACCAACAAGTTCGCCGCCATCTTCGGCACGGCGTCGGCCGCCGTCACCTATGCCAGGACCACGAAGATCGACAGGCGGGTCGCGGTGCCCGCGGGGCTGGGCGCGGTGGCGTTCGCCGGCGTCGGCGCGGCATCGGCGTCGGCCATCTCCCAGGACGCGCTGGCCCCGCTGGTCATGGTCGTTCTGATCGGCGTGGCGCTGTTCGTCACCCTGCGTCCGGCATTCGGCACCCACCTCCGTCTCCACCTGCGCACCCCTGCCCGCACCCTGTCCGCGATCGCGGTCACCGGCGTGGGGATCGCCTTCTACGACGGCATCCTGGGCCCCGGCACGGGCACCTTCCTGATCATCGCCTTCACGACGATCCTCGGCATGGACTTCGTGGGCGGCTCGGCCCACTCCAAGATCGTCAACTCGTGCACGAACCTGGGCGCCCTGCTGGTCTTCGCCTACCAGGGGCACGTGCTGTGGCTGCTCGGCCTGACCATGGCCGTGTGCAACATCGCCGGAGCTCAGCTCGGCGCCCGGATGGCCCTGCGCCGGGGCGCCAAGTTCGTGCGGATCATCCTGCTCTGCGTGGTGACCGCGATGGTGGTCAAGCTCGGTTACGGACAGTTCTTCGGCTCTTGACATCCGCCCCGTCCTGAAGGACGGAGATTCCCGTCTGCCGCGTGCGCGGCTCCGGGTGGGTTACCGCGTAGCCGATCGCGGGGCGGAGCGCGGTCCAGGTGGTCGTGCCGCGCGGAATGACGCCCGCCTGAGGATCCGGCGGACTCCGACCGGTTTCGATCGGCGGGGTGAGCCCATGAGGGCGGGCGGAGATCGCGCTCACCGGTCCATTGACAGAAGGATCTACTAGAGGAAAGCTCTGTAACGTCTGCGCGTCATGGTGACGTCTGGGACATTTCCCCCACTTGCATGCGGGCCTCGTCGAAGTTCTTCGGAGGTACTTCCTGTGACCGGTTTGATCGAACCTTCCCCCGTGACCGGTGGCCGTCGACGGCATCCCCGGCGACCCTCGTGGCGGACCGCCGGGGTGGTCGTCGCAGTGGTGGCGCTCGTGGCCGCCGGCGCCGGCTCGGCGTCCGCGGCCGGCGCATCGGCGGCCTCCTCGAAGGCCGCGGTGCCCGGCACGCCGACGGCCCTGCCGCTTGGCGCACCGGCGGCCTCCTCGAACGAGGCGGGGTTCGGCGCATCGGCCGCCTCCGTGAAAGCGGGGACGCCCGGGGCGGTGGACTCACCCGTCGTCAGCGGCCCGGTGACCGGGGGCACGCACGGTTTTCCGTTCACCTCCTCGGCGGTCGACCTGCGCTCGCACGGGTACGCCGAGCAGGAGTACTTCTTCTCCGGCACCGCCCACACCTTCACCTCGGAGCAGCCGCTGACCAGCGACGGCAGGTGGAAGGTGCAGCAGGGTTCCCCGGCGCCCTACCAATCCCGGATGGTGGTGCGGGCGCCCATCGATCCGAAGAGGTTCAACGGCACGGTCGTCGTCGAGTGGCTCAACGTCACCGCGGGGCGTGACATCGACGTCGACTGGGACTACGGATACAACCAGCTCCTTCGCGACGGCTTCGCCTACGTCGGCGTCACCGCCCAGACCGTCGGCTTCAACGCCCTCACCGCGTGGGACCCCGAGAGGTACGGCTCCCTGAGCAGCCCGTCCGACGACTACTCCTACGACATCTTCAGCCAGGCGGGTCAGGCGCTCCGCTCGACCGACCCGCGCGGCCCCCTGCGCGGCCTGCGCGCCAGGCATCTCATCGCCGACGGCGAGTCGCAGTCCGCGGGGCGGATGACCACCTACGTCAACGCCGTCGCACCCTCCGCGAAGGTCTACGACGGCTACCTCATCCACAGCAACGGCGCCACCGGAGCCATCCTGTCGGGCACGCTGCGGCCGCCCACGCCGACGTTCCTCCGTACCGACCTCTCCCGGCCGGTGCTCAACTTCGAGACCGAGACCGACGTGCTGGGCCACCTCCCGGCGAGGCAGCCCGACGACAGGTTCCACCGTCTGTGGGAGGCGGCCGGCACGGCCCACGTGGACAACGACATCCTGGTCTTCATGGGGTACCAGAGCCATCGCCAGACCCCGCAGTCGATCGACCCGGTGTGCACCTCACAGCGCAACACCGCCCCTCAGAGCTATCTGTTCGACACCGCCTACGCCGCCCTGCGGTCCTGGGTGGTCTCGGGCAAACTGCCGCCGACGGCTCCGCGCATGCAGATCAACGCCGCGGGCACCGACGTGGCCAGGGACTCCTTCGGAAACGGTCTGGGCGGGATCCGGCTGCCGCAGCTGGAGGTGCCGACGGCGACGCTGACCGGAGTGGGCAACACGGCCGCCGACGCCAACCCGACCTCGGCGTTCTGCCGTCTCTTCGGGACGACCGTCCCGTTCGACGCGGCGACGCTGGCCAAGCTCTACCCGACCCACAACGCCTACGTGCGGGCCTTCACCGCGGCGACCAGAAAGCTCGCCGCGCAGGGCTTCCTCCTGCCCGACAACGAGCGGGCCGCCCTGTTCGCCGCCGAGCAGGCCCCGGTCCCCGCCGGCTGACCCGGAGGGATACGGGCTTTAGGGAACATCGGTACGGTCGCCGGTGCGAGCATTTGATCTTGGCTGCCCAGCACGGCGATCCGGTACCGCGCCGAGACTTGGGAAAGATCCACGTCCGCACGTTCCTGCACGGGCGGACGTGGACGCACGCGTGCACCTGGGCGACGGCAGGACCCGGATGAAGCCTCATCGCCTCGGCGGTGGCCCCGTCCGTCGCCGGAGGTGATATCTGCTCCGAGGCAGTGAGCGGGATTCTCCCGTTACTGCCTCGGGGCAGATTCGATGAGCCGGATATCTTCCTCGACCGCATGGAGAGAATGAGGGAACCGGCCGCTATTCCGATGAGTCCAACGACGGTCATGCGTTGTGCGCCGAAACGGTCCGCGATGCGACCGGCCGGCACACCGGTCAGCGCGGCGACAAGCGGACCGACCGACAGGACGAGTCCGATAAGAGCCTCATCGAGTCCGAGCGTACGAGAGAGATAGAACGGCCCGACCACCAGCGTCGCCATCATCACCGTCGAGACGAGCATGCTCATGGCGAGGCTCGCACTCAGCGCTGGATCGCGGAACATCCCCAATCGGATCAGGGGTGACGCCGCTCTCGCCTCGGCGCGCACGAAGAGGCCCACTCCGAAGGCGGCAGCCACCAGCAGAGCCAGGCTGAGCGGACCGAGACCGCCGTGCCCGGTTGTCATGGCGAGCGCATAGGCCGCGAGTGTCAGGGCGAGCAGCAGCGTGCCCACAGTGTCGAAGCCGGCCCGATCGGTCTTGGGCTTCCGCTGATCAACGGGCAGGTGGTGGTGCGCGAGAAGAAAAGTCAGAATGCCCAGCGGTGCGTTGACAAGGAAGATCGCCCGCCAGCCGAGCCCGGCGATCAGGACGCCGCCCAGCGACGGGCCGAGAGCGGTGCCGACCTGTCCCGCACCGATCGGCTTCACCGTGAACTCCGTACGGTGATGCCGCCGAGGCCGAGGATGCGCCGGACCTCTTTCTCCGGGTCGAGCGGCTCTCCCAGGGGGGTCGCCGTCCGGGGGAGGAGCGGTGGCCGTGGTTCGCCGCTGTTCTCCGGCTGGGCGGCCATGGCCGCCCAGCCGACGTCGGTGTGGTCGTTTCCGGGTCCGGAATCGTTGTGTCGGCTCATGCCCGGGAGCGTGCACCCGCCGGAGCTGGGACGGCAACTTCTGTTGCCGGTTCCGGGAAAGCGGGATGGAATGCCCGACCGGCTCAGCAGCGCGGACGGGCAGCCCGTTGAGATCCTCAGCCACTTCGGAAGGCGGGGGAGCCGCATGCACGTCCGCGCGAAGATCCGCGCATGACGGCCGGTCCTCGGGGTCGGGGAACCCGGGAACAGCCATTGGCGCTGAGAATGATCTTTCGAAGGGTGACGTCCAATTTCGACGGGTGACCGCTGATGATCACGTCTTGCTCGTCGGTCGAGCAGCGGGCGTAGCCGACACCGGTTCCGTTCACGGCTCCAAGTGTTCCGGATAGGGGGGCCTTCACCGGAACAGTTCGAAGATCGACACTCTGGTACATGCCGTCGTGCCGGGTGGGTCGTAGATCGACAACGAGAGGCCCGCTGCCTAGCTTTTTTCAGAGCGGACGACCTCTTCCAGCACCATGCGCATGTCGGCGATCCGATCCGGGCCGAGGTGCTGTGCCCACCGCCGCTCGATATCCCCGAGGATTCGAGCGGCGGCAACCTGGGCCTGCATTCCCCGTTCGGTCAGTCGGATGGTCTTCGCACGGTGGTCGTCTGGATCGGTCGTCCGCTCGACGTAGCCGTGCCGCTCAAGCTCGGTAACCACCTCACCGAGCGCCTGCTTGGAGAGCCCTGAGCGTGCGGCGAGCGCGGTCAGCCGTGAGCCCTCGGCGTCGATGAACCGGAAAACGGCGCCGTGGCTGTAACGGATCCCCTCGAATCCCTCCTCATCGAGCCGTCGGTGCAGCTCCGCGAGTGTGACGTCCTTGGCCTGCGTGAACAGAGCGGGAAGCGGGATCTCGCTCACACCTTCGTCGGCCGGCCTTCCGGCGCGCGTCGCCATCCTGGGTGCCCCTTCTTCCGCCGTGATTCGTCAGGCGACTTGACAATACCGTGCCGATAGATAGTACGGTTCCCTTACTACCTGCGGCCGCTCCGGCCGGTCGAATACCCAATGCCGACACCCCCAGGAAATGATCATGAACAGTTCGGACCCACAACGCTTCCGGCCAGCCGACATCGACCCAGCCGAGGTCAAGGCCCTGATTGAGCGGGTGAGAGGCCCGGTACTCACACCCGAAGACGAGGGCTACGACACCGAACGGGCCGGGTACCAGCTCGCTCGTCAGCATCGACCCGACCTCGTGGTGGGCGCGACCGGAACCGCGGACGTGCGGGCTGCGGTGGAATTTGCGAGGAGCCACGCGCTCCCGGTGGCCGTGCAGGGCACCGGACATGCGTCAGCGGGCGTCGCCGGTGAGGGCGGAGTGCTGATCAACACCACTCGGATGACGGGTGTTCGGGTGAACCTCGAGGCGAACACGGCCTGGGTGGCGGCCGGAACCCGATGGGACGAAGTGATCCACGAGGCCGCGCCCGCCGGATTGGCGCCGTTGTCAGGCTCCTATCCGGGCCTCGCCGTGGTGTCCTACACCCTGGCCGGAGGGCTCAGTCTGCTCTCCCGACGCTACGGCTACGCCGCCGATCACGTGCGCAGCATCGACGTCGTCACAGCGGACGGCCAGCTGCGGCATGTCACCGAGGAGTCCTATCCGGACCTGTTCTGGGGACTACGTGGCGGCCGGGACAACTTCGGTGTGGTGACCGGCATCGAGATCGACCTCGTGCCGATCACCACCCTCTATGGCGGATCACTGCAGTTCCCCGGTGAATTGGCCGCCGAGGTGTTCGACACCTACCTGCGCTGGACGGCCACCGTGCCCGATGAGATGAGCTCGTCGATCATGCAGATGTCCTACCCGGACATCCCTGCGTTCCCGGAGGCCTTGCGAGGCCGACAGGCCGTCCATGTCCGCATCGCCTACGCCGCGGACGTGCTCGATGCCGCTGAGAACCTGGTCGAGCCGTTGCGGGCGCTCGGCCCGATGAGCGACACCCTCGGCGAACTGCCCTACACGGAAGCCGGGTCCATCTACGCCGATCCGCCCTTTCCCGGATTCATCGAGGCCAGTACCACCCTGCTCGGTGAGCTCGACACCGCGGCAGTACGTGCCATCCTCGACCTGGCCCCACCCCACGCGTCGTTGCCGCACATTTTCGAACTACGTCACCTCGGCGGCCGACTTGCCCTCCCGCCGGCCGTCGCCAACGCCGTGGGCAACCGGGACGCGCGATACCTGTTCAACGTGGTCTCCCGGCTGGAACGTGCCGACATCACCGAAATTCGGCCGGCACACAAACGCATGCTCGAAGCGCTCGTCCCGTGGAGCACCGGCGGTCGTCTCCTGAACTTCATGAATGGCGAGGACGCCGCCAAGGAGGTGCGCTCAGCGTACGACCCCAAGGACTACCAGCGCCTCACCGAAATCAAGGCCGTCTACGATCCGGACAACACTTTCCGGCTCAATCACAACATCCCACCCGCCAACACCGGAAACCCCACATCAGCCTGAACCCGCCCCGATCCTCTGTCCTAATGGGTGAGCACGACGCGGATGTCGACCGAGCGACCCGCCGTCTGCTTACTTTGTAAGGGGCTTGGTCCTGAGCGCGAACGCGGCCAGTGCCACGAGCAGAGCCAGCAGGGCGGGGATGGCCAGCGCGCGGGGGAGGCCGAAGAGCTCGGCGGCGCCGCCGATCAGCACGGGACCGGTGAGAAAACCTATGTATCCCAGGCTCGCCACTCTGGCCAGCGCCTGTCCCGCGCGGGCCGGATTGCGGCGTCCGGCCGCGGAGAAGACCTGCGGGACGATGCATGACAGCCCCGCGCCGAAGCAGCCGAAGCCGATCACCCCGGCGATCGGATGACCGATCAGCAGGGCCAGGCCGAGACCCGAGGCGGCCAGCACTCCGCAGCCGCGCACCAGCGTCACCGGGCCCAGCCAGGCGGCCAGCCGATCTCCCGCGAGCCGGCCCGCGGTCATCATGATGGAGAAGGCGGCGTAGGCGGCCGCGGCGAATCCGGCGGAACTGCCGAGGTCCTCGAGCAGGTAGACCGAGCTCCAGTCGGCCGCCGCGCCCTCACCGATCATGCAGCAGAACGCGAGGACGCCCAGCAGCAGGAGCATGCCGTTGCTCCCGCCCGCCGGACCGCTGCCGGCCGGGGCGGGCTCGGCGGTCAGGGGAAGCGCCCAGCGGGCCGCCCAGAACGCGAGCACGGTGATCACGACGGCGACCGCGACAAAGGTGACCCCAGGACTGAACGCGGCGTGGGCCATCAGCCCGCCGGAGGCCGCGCCGAGGAACCCGCCGATGCTGAACACCGCGTGGAACGACGACATGATCGGCCGGCCCATGGCTTGCTCGACCTCGACGGCGTTGGCGTTCATCGACACGTCCAGGGTGCCGTGCACGGCGCCGAAGGCGAACAGCGCGAGGGCCAGGCCGACCAGGTTCGGCATGTAGGCGGGAAGGATCAGGACGACGCTCTGCGCGAACGCCATCGGCAGCATCACCCTGACGCTGCCGTAGCGGTCGACCAGGCGGCCGACCACCTGCATGCCGGCGATGGCCCCGGCGGCGATGCCGAGCAGTCCGATGCTGAGCTGGCCGTCGCTCAGCCCCAGCCCCTGCTTGATCGCCGGGATCCGTGCCGTCCAGGTGCCGATGGCCATACCGGAGAGCAGGAAGAGCAGGAGGAGCGCGACCCGGCCACGCACGAGCGCGGTCCGGTCGAGAGGGATGACGTGCATCAGGGGAGGGCTCCAGTCGAACGGTGATGATCAGGCGGCATCAAGGGGGAGGAGATCCGGTCAGACGGCACGGACGGTGACGCCCGCGGCGGTGAGGGCCTCGCGCTCGGAGTGGGGGAGCGCGGTGTCGGTGACGACCATGTCGAGATGGGTCAGGGGGCAGACGGATCCGAAGGCGGTGCGGGTGAACTTGCCGGAGTCGGTCGCGACGATGACACGTCTGGCCGAGGCGATCGCGGCCTGTTTGACGGCGACGTCGGACAGGTCGTGGGCGGTGAGGCCGTGCTCGGCGGACAGGCCGCAGCAGCCGATGATCGCGGTGTCGAAACGCAGGGAGCGGATGGAGTTCTCGGTCAGGGGCCCGGTGAAGTTCAGCTCACCGGGGCGCACCTCGCCCCCGGGGATCACCAGGCGGATCCGCGGAGCCGTGCTGAGCTCGCCGGCCGACTGCAGGGAGAGCGGCAGGACCGTCAGGCGGCGGTCGCGGATCGCGCGGGCGATCTCCAGGGAGGTGGTGCCGCCGTCCAGGAGCACGGCCTCACCGTCGGCGAGCAGCGCCGCGACCTCGACGGCGATCCGCCGTTTGACCTCCACCGCCTCGCGCTCGCGCACCCCGAAGGGCGGCTCCTCCCCGCGCAGCAGCAGGCTCACCGCACCGCCGCGGACCCGCCTGACCACGCCCTGCTGGGCGAGCTCGTCCAGGTCACGGCGGATGGTCATCTCCGACACCGCATGCTCGACCGCCAGCTCCGCCACCGAGACGGCGTCGCTGACGCGTAGCGCGGACATGATCGCCCGAATCCGATCTGAACTTTCCATGTGTTCATTTGAACATGTCTCGTGTGAGGTTGGCAAATGTGCGGGACAATGGCGGTCATGCGCGCCAGTCGTCTGTTGTCCCTCCTGCTGCTTCTCCAGACCCGGGGGCGGATGACGGCCGCCGAGCTGGCGGGGGAGCTGGAGGTCTCGATCCGGACGATCTACCGGGATGTGGAGGCGCTGTCGTCGTCCGGGGTCCCGGTATACGCCGATCGCGGACCCGCCGGCGGATACCAGCTGCTGGACGGTTACCGCACCCGCCTCAACGGCCTGACCACCGAGGAGGCCTCCTCGCTGTTCCTCGCCGGGCTGCCCGGCCCCGCCGCCGAGCTCGGGCTGGGGGAGGTGGCCGCCAACGCCGAGCTGAAAATGCTCGCCGCGCTGCCGCCCGAGCCGCGCTTCCACGCCGCCCGGATGCGTGAGCGCTTCCATCTGGATGTTCCCGGCTGGTATCGCGACGCCGACGCGGTGCCCTTCCTCGGTGAGGTCTCCGAGGCGGTGTGGGACCAGCGGCCGCTGCGCATGACCTACCGCCGCTGGGGCCCGCGCGACGTCGAGCGCCTGGCTCACCCCTACGGCCTGGTTCTCAAGGGCGGGTCGTGGTACATGGTGGCCGCCGCGGACGGGGGAGCGCCGCGCACCTACAAGGTGGCGCGGATCATCACCGCCGAGCTTCAGGACGGGCGCTTCGAGCGCCCCGGCGACTTCGACCTGGCGGCATACTGGCAGCGTTACGCGGCGGACTTCCGGCTGCGGCTGCACACCGGCGAGGCCCTGGTGCGGATGGCGCCCGACGCCGAGGGGATGCTGCGCCACACTCTCGGGGCGGAGACCGTCGACACCGCGCTGGCCGCGGCCGGACCTCCGGACGAGCGCGGCTGGGTCGTCCTGCGCCTGCCGACCGAGTCCGTCAAGCACGCCTGCTGGCAGTTGCTGCGCCTGGGCGGCGACGTCGAGGTCCTCGGGCCGCCCGAGCTGCGCGAGCATATGATCGCCGCCGTCGCCAGGCTCTCCGAGCTGTACGGCACACGCCAGGAGTGACCGATCGCGGGAAGATCGCGGCGCTCACGACCGGCTTTGCTCTCCGGCTTTTTTATTTAATCTACTTTGTAAAGGGCAATGTCCGCCAAGCCAGGATGATCACCAACAAGGCGAAGGGGTTGACATGGCACAGTTGCTGCGGAGGCTCGACGACGAGGTCTACGTCGAGTACAACACGTTCGGGCTGGACGGCACCGACCTGCCGGAGTTGAGCTCCCCCACCGACGAGATCTACCACTTCGTCGCGGCCGTGCGGCTGGAGTCCTGGGACGCCGAGTCGGAGCCCGCGGACGCCTCGTGGACGCCGGTCAGTTCGGCGACGTTCGTCGCGGAGAGCGGTGTGGTCGCGATCGTCGCGATGATGGAAAACAGGGGGCATGACTTCCTGATCGGGCCGCCGCGTTTCGAGTACGGCGTGCACATGTACCTGCGTGAGCCCGCGCCGGGCGACGGGCATGCCACGGGTGAGTGCGAGGAGACGTGGCTGCTGAGGTTCTGGCCGATCCGGGATGTCTTCGACCCGATCACGCACGCGGCGCCGTTCTCCTATATCGCGCGCGGGGTGATGTATTACTCGATCGACCTCGAGCCCGAGCGGCTCGTGCAACCTCCGGCGCGGCGGGAGGCGCCGGTGCCGGTCTCGGCGGCGGCGGACTGGGCGTCGCTGCGCGCGGACCCGGACCTGGACACCTTCGACGGCTGGCTGCGCAGGTTGCGCCGCAAGGCCGAGGGCAGGGGCGTCACCGTTCACGAGTTGCTGCGCGCGGCCGGGGTCGACATCGAGGACGGCGTGGACCTCACCCCGGCCTCCTGCACCCCGACGCGGGCGCGTGCGGGGCGGCGGTTCAAGGATCCGCTGATCGACCGCTACTGCGCCGAGCAGTCGCGGTGGGGCTCGTCGTCCGGGCAAGGCCTGAGCGAGGATCGGCTGCGCGAGTACGCCGACGGCGAGCGCATCGCCAAGGAGTTGTGCCGCGACGGCACGCGGACGTTCTCGGTGCCCGTCGAAGGTCGTGGCGCCCTGTATGTACCGGCGGGTGTCAGCCGCCGCGTGTGGCGGTGGGAGGACGACATGCTCGGCGGTGAGCTCATGGACGACGGGCTGACAGTGGATCGGCAGGTTCTGGCCAGAAACCCGTGGACCAGGCAGATCCTCGTCTCCGGCATCGTGACGGTCCTGCGCCGCGATCACGACAGGCGCGGCTGTGACGACACCGTCTGGTATGTGGTGCGCGACGCCGAGCCGCACGAGGCGGCCAGGGTCCTGTGCGCGGAGGCCACCTGGGAGGAGGACCAGGATCGGCGCCGGGCTTTGGACGAGGTGGCCAGGGAGAAGCTGATCGACCTGCGGGCCACCTACAGGAGCCGGGAGAGGTGAGGCCGGGCCTCGTCGCACGGCGGAAGAGATGCGCTACGGGGTGAGTACGACTTTTCCGGCGACGGTGCCGGATTCGGCCAGCCGTACGGCCTCGGCGATGCGGGTGAGCGGCAGCTGGGCGGCGATCTGGGCGGTGATGTCACCGCGCTGGAGGGCCGCGAAGACCTGGGTGAGGTCGGTGCGCAACCGGGCGCGGAACCGGTCCTTGCTCAGGGCCCGTCCGGACCAGACGTTGAAGAAGTAGGCGCGGCGGCGGTTGGGCAGCGCGTTCCACAGCCACACCCGGCCGAGCAGCTTGAGCACGGGGCCCTGCTTGGACCCCTCGTCGTCCCGGGTGGAGGCGCTGCCGTAGGAGACGAGCGTGCCGCCGGGTGCGAGCAGGCGCCAGGAGTCGACGACGCCGCGGCCACCGACGTGGTCGAAGACGGCGTCCACCCCGGCGGGGGCGAGCTCGCGGACGCGTGCGGCGACGTTCTCGGTGCGGTAGTCGATCGGGACGACGCCGCGCTCGCGCAGGGTGTCGTGGTGGCGCACTGAGGCGGTGCCGATCACCTTCACGCCCGCAGCCTGCGCCAGCTGGACCAGGACCGAGCCCACGCCGCCGTTGGCGCCGTGTACCAGAACGATCTGCCCTGGGCGGATCCGTGCCTTGCGGTGCAGCATCTGCCAGGCGGTGATGCCGTTGACCACCACGGTCTCCGCCTCCGCCGCGCCGACCCCCTGGGGAACCTCCACCACGTCCGCCGCGTCGACGATCACATGGCTGGCCCAGCCGCCGACCTTGATCAGCGCGGCCACCCGGGTGCCGACCAGGCCGGGCTCGACACCCTCACCGGTCGCCAGCACCGTGCCGACCAGGTCGTAGCCGGGCACGAACGGGAACGCCGGCTGGTCGTAGTACCGGC
The DNA here is from genome assembly GCF_900188345.1 of Streptosporangium subroseum. GTDB lineage: Bacteria > Actinomycetota > Actinomycetes > Streptosporangiales > Streptosporangiaceae > Streptosporangium > Streptosporangium subroseum. The sequence goes on from NZ_FZOD01000021.1 coordinate 89,541, forward strand.
CGCGGCGCATCTGCTGCTCGGCGAAGGAGACTCCGGTCGCCTCCATCCGGATCACGACCTGGCCCGGGCCGGCGGCGGGGACCGCTCCGTGCCGGATCTCCAGCCCTTCCGGCTCCACCTTGCCCGGCAGGAAGACCTCGACGAGTCCTTCGGTGTTCATGGCGTCCTCCGCTGTGTCGTACATCGCGTTACTGACTTTTTCTTTCGTTATAAGTTGTAACGCAATGGAGGAGGAAGTGTCAATAGCAATCGTGATAGCCTCTAACTAAATTGTGAAGATGTAGCCGCGCAGTGCGGAGAGGTGGCAGGCCATGGTGGAAACGGGCACGAAGAGCCCACGCGAGCGCTATCGCACTCAGGTACGCGCGGAGATCAAGGAACGCGCGTGGGAGCAGATCGCCACGGCCGGGGCGTCCGCGCTCTCCCTCAACGCGATCGCCAAGCAGATGGGTATGAGCGGCCCGGCGCTCTACCGGTACTTCGCCGCCCGCGACGAGTTGATCACCGAGCTCATCAGGGACGCGTACCGAAGTCTGGCCGACACCTTCCGCGCGGCCTCCGAGTCCGGCCCGGACCACGTCGCACTGGCCCACGCGCTACGCGGATGGGCGCTTGACGACCCTCACCGGTACTTCCTCATCTATGGCACACCCGTCCCCGGCTACCACGCGCCCGACGACATCACCGCGATCGCGTCCGAGATCATGACGACCCTGCTCGACGCCTGCACCGCGCTGGCCTCCGGCAGCCCTGCCACGCCGTTCGAAACGCATCTCGAAGGCCACCGGCAGTGGGCGGACGGCCACCCCGCGCCGCCCGCGGCCCTCCGCCGGGCCCTGACCTTCTGGACCCGGATGCACGGCGTCCTGTCCCTGGAGCTCGCCGGCCACTTCACCGGGATGGGATTCGACCCCGCCCTGCTCTTCGCCGCCGAACTGGACGACCTGCCGGCGCACTGACCACGCCGCTCCGCCCCGGCGTCGCGTGAAAGGCGTGGGTCAGGTGGCCGGCATGTTCAAAAGAAGCAGGGGTTGGGTGCTGGGCCGGGTCGAGCCGCCGGCGGGTTCGACGGTCAGTCCCATCTGCGTGGCGCCGGGGTCCGGTGCGGTCACCACCGGCGCCGTGTGGCCGCCGGTGTCGGGGCGCAGCAGTCCCGCCGAGCGGATCTGCCCGGGCGCGATCTGCCAGAGCTGGTAGGTCTGGTTCTGCGGCAGAGGGGCCAGCCCCGCGGCCAGGAACACCAGCCTGTCCTGCGACCGCGAAACGATCACGGTGCCGGTTCCGGCGCCGCCCTGTGCGGCGGGAGCGGTGATGGTCCGTGCGTCCGGCGCCGCGATCACCGCGGTGAGGTCGCGGTTAACCTGTCGCACCTGCTCCAGCTGGTCCCGGGCCTGGATCGCGAGGACGCCGACCGTCACCGCGGCCGCCGTGGCGACGGCCGCGACCACCGCGGTCACCCGGGGCCACCACCTGGATCTCCCCGTCCGGCCGCGCCGGGAAGCGGAGGTCCGGGTGAGGGCCGGGGGCAGCTGGCGGACCTGGCCGATCTCGGCCATGACCCGGTCCTTCAGCCACGCCGGAGGCTCCACGGCGGCGGCCTGCCCCATCCGGGCGGCCGTCTCGGTGAGCCCGCGGATCTCCTGCGCGCACTCGGCGCACCGGTCAAGGTGCTCTTCGAAACGGCGCCGCTCCAACTCGTCGTCGATGGCGTCCAGCGCGTAGGCGCCCGCCAGCGTGTGCGGGTCGTGCCCGCCGGTCGTGGCGTTCATCGTTCTACCCCCAGGCAGTCGCGAAGGCGGATCAGCCCGTCACGCATCCGGGTCTTCACCGTCGGCAACGGCACCGTCAGCAACTCGGCGACCTCACGATAGGAGTATCCGCCGTAATACGCGAAAGTCACCGATTCGCGCTGCAGTGATGTCAACCCCTCCAGGCACCGGCGCAGCCGCTCACTCTCCAGCCGGCCCTGCACCGACTCGGCCACCTCGTCGAACGGGCGACGGACGTCCAGCCGGGCCGCGCGGTTCTCCCGATCGGTGGAGGCCTGCGCCGATCGCACCCGATCGATCGCCCGGCGGTGCGCGATCGTCATCACCCAGGCCAGCGCCGATCCCCGCTCCGGGTCATAGCGGGCGGCGCTGCGCCACACCTCCACCAGCACCTCCTGCGTGACCTCCTCGCTGTGGGCCCGATCGCGTACCACCCGCAGCACCAGGCCGTACACCCGCGCCGCCACCAGCGCGTACACCCGCTCGAAAGCCGTCCGATCACCACGGGCGACCGAGCTCAGCAGCTCCTCCAGCTCCGGTGAGCGGTGACCGCCATGGTGGTCACCATCCGGGCGCGACTCGCGTTCCGGTCTCATGAACCTTCCTCCGCCATCGAACCCCGACGCGTACGCATCTGCTTCGGAGCAGAGCCTTCCACGGATTGCCCGGAATCGAATGTTTGTCGCGCATCGTGATCCGAGGCGGCGTGGGCCCGAGGCGGGCAGGTGGAGAGCAGGTGGAGAAGGACACCCGCCGCGGTGGCGATCCGGGGCTCCAAAAAACCAGACGATCCCGAGGCAATCCGAAAGCGGCTCCGCCGCGAATAGAGGGCCGAGGAACCCGGCCGGATCCTTCTGACCCCCCGACAACCACAGGCCGGTCACACCTGTAGACCGGTAGCCGAAAGGACCACTGCCATGGAGCTCCGGATAAATCGGCGCGCCCTGATCGGCTTGGGCATCGCAGGGGCGTTGACCGCCTCCTCGTTCGTCCTGCTCAGAGCGGAGACCGGCACCGCGTCCTCGCACCGCGAAGCACCCATGATCGCGGGTGACCCGCGCAACGACAACACCGACGTGTACGCGTTCGTCAGTCCCGACAAGACCGGCACCGTAACCCTGATGGCCAACTTCATCCCGTTCGAGGAGCCGAACGGCGGGCCGAACTTCTACCAGTTCGACGTCAACTCCCGCTACAACATCAAGATCGACAGCAATGGCGACGCCGTGCCCGACGTCGTCTACCAGTGGACGTTCCGCAACGAGGACAGGCGCGGCAACGGCACCTTCCTCTACAACAACGGCCCGATCACCTCGCTGAACGACAAGAACCTGCTGCTTCGGCAGCGCTACAAGCTCACGAGGAGCACCGCTCACGGGACGCGGACCCTGGTCGCGAACGGCGTGGTGGCCCCAAGCAACACCGGCCCGGCCTCGATGCCCGACTACGGCGCGCTGCGCGCCCAGTCGATCAAGACCCTGCCCGGTGGCGGAAAGGTCTTCGCCGGCCAGTCGGACGAGGCGTTCTTCGCCGACCTGCGGGTCTTCGACCTGCTGTACGGCGGCAACCTGTCGGAGGTCGGCCAGGACACGCTCAAGGGATACAACGTCCACAGCCTGGCCCTTCAGGTCCCCAAGGACGAGATCGCGCTCAAGGGTGACGCCAAGCGCAACCCCGTCGTCGGCGTCTGGTCCACCGTGGACAAGTGGAGCCCGAAGGGCTACGTCCAGGTTTCCCGCCTGGGACAGCCGCTGGTCAACGAGGTCGTGGTTCCGGCCGGGCTGAAGGACGCGTTCAACGCGCTGAGCCCGCACCAGGACGCCGGCGTCCCGGCCGTCGTCAAGCGCGTCACCAACCCGGAGGTGCCCAAGCTCCTCGCGGCCATCTACGGCCTCAAGGCGCCGAAGACCCCCCGTACGGACCTGGTCGAGATCTTCCTGACCGGAATCGCCAAGGCCAACGGCCCGATCAAGGCCGACCTCAACTCCCAGAGCCTCAACAAGGACGCGGGAAAGCTGCGCCCGTCGGAGATGCTGCGGCTCAACATGGCCATCGCCCCCGCCGCGACCCCGAACCGCCTCGGCGTGCTCGCCGGTGACCTTCAGGGCTTCCCGAACGGCCGCCGCCTCGGCGACGACGTGATCGACATCGCCCTCCAGGCGATGGCCGGCGCCGCCCAGACCGGCAAGCTCGTCGACGCACTGGCAAGCGGGGACAAGGTGGACGGCAACGACAGGCCGTTCGGCACGACGTTCCCCTACATCCCGCTTCCCGGCAACACGTCGGTCAACGCGAGCTGATCCGACAGTCGCGGGGCACGGCTCGTCCGGGCCCCGCACCCGGTCCTGAGGGGATCATCGTGAAGATTTCTGCAAGAGCCCGGATCGCGGCGGGCGTGCTGGGTCTGGCCGTGGCGCTGACGCTGGGAGCCGCTCTGATCCCCGGCGAGCGGCAGCCGCCGGAGGCGATCGCGGCCGCCTCCGGCCGGCTCGCCGAGACGCCGGTCTCGGCCGCCTCGCTCACCACCGCGATCGAGGCGCTGACCAACCGGCTCCGGCGGCTGCCCAAGGACCACCAGGCCTGGTCCCAGCTCGGCTCGGCGTACGTCCAGCAGGCCCGCCTCACCGCCGACCCGTCCTTCTACCCCCGTGCCGAGCGGGCGCTGGCCAGGGCCATCGCACTGAGCCCCGGTGACTTCGCCGCGCTGACCGGCCAGGCCGCACTCGCCGCCGGCCGTCACGACTTCGCCGAGGCCGTACGGCTGGCCGGGCTGTCGGTGGCCGCGAACCCCTACGGCCAGGGCGCCCAGGCGGTGCTGGCCGACGCCTACACCCAGCTCGGCCGGTACGGCGAGGCCACGCGGGCGATCGACAGGATGATGGAGCTGCGCCCCGGGGTCGCGGCCTTTACCAGGGCCTCCTACGACGCCGAGCTGCGGGGCGACCGCACCACGGCCCGCCGCATGCTGGAGCACGCCCTCGCCGACGCCTTCTCTCCCGCCGACGTCGCCTACTGCCGTCACTATCTCGGCGAGCTCGCCCTGCACTCCGGTGACCTGCGCGAGGCCGGCGAGCAGTATCGCCTCGCGCTGAAGGCGGCCCCCGACTTCACTCCGGCCCTCGCCGGGGTCGCCAGGGCCGCCGCGCTCGACGGCCGGACGGCCGAGGCGATCGAGCTCTACGCCACCGTGGTCGGGCGGCTGCCCCTGGCCCAGTACGTGGTCGAGTACGCCGAGGTGCTGTCGAAGGCGGGCAAGGATCCCTCCGAGCAGTGGACGTTGCTGCGCGCGCAGCGGGACCTGATGACGGAGGCCGGGGTCAGGGACGACCTGACCTGGGCCGAGTTCGAAGCCGACCACGGCTCGCCGTCGCGAGCCGTCACCCACGCCAGGGCCGAGTACGCGCGCAACCCCAACGTGGTCGCCGCCGACGTCCTGGCCTGGGCCCTGCACCGCGACGGCCGGGACCGCGAGGCCCTGCCGTACGCGAAGAAGGCCACCGCCACCGGCTGGCACAACGCCCTCCTTCACCGTCATCGCGCGGAGATAGAACGCTCCCTGGGCCTGGCCGCGGACGCCAGACGTTCCCTGGCCCGCGCCCGCGCCGCCAATCCCGCCTTCTCCGCAGCCCTCCCCGCTCTCGCGAGGTTCTCATGACGCTCAGAAGCGCCCTCCGGACGGTGGTCGTCTCGGCCCTCGGCGGCCTGATGGTCACGCTGTGCGCGGCCGGCCCCCAACCGGCCGCCGCCGCCGTCGCCCAGGTCATGCATCCGCTGGGAAACTTCACCGTCAACCACTACAACGGTCTGCGGATCACTCCGGAGCGGGTGGAGAACCTGGCGATCGTGGACAGCGCCGAGCTGCCCACCCTCCAGGCCCGGTCCGCGGTGGACACCGACCGCTCGGGCACGGTCTCGGCCGCCGAACGGTCGTCGTACGGCACCGCCCGCTGCTCCGCCCTCGCCGCCGCGCAGCGGTTGACGGTGAACGGGGCCGCGGTGGCGTGGCGCGTCACCGAGACCGGGTTCGTCTACGAAGGCGGCCAGGGAGGACTGGAGACCAGCCGTCTGACCTGCCACCTGTCCGCCGCCGCGAAACCCCTGGAAGCACCCACCGCTTCGGGCGCCTCCGGTTCAGGGATGTCAACCTCGAGCGCCTCCAGTCCTGGGACTTCCGGCTCAAGCACCTCCGGTTCCACAGCCTCCGGTTCCACAGCCTCCGGTTCCACAGCCTCCGGTTTCGGAACCTTCGGTTTCGGAACCTCCACGGTGAGTGCCTCGGCGACGTCCGGAACGTCCGGAGACGGAACGGTCGAGTTCAGTGACGGCTTCCTCGCCGACCGGCTGGGCTGGCGGGAGATCACCGCGGTGTCCTCCGGCGGCGTACGGCTGGCGCGGTCGTCCGTGCCCGGCACGAGTGTGAGCCGGGAGCTGCGGAGCTACCCGATCGATCTGCCGGCCGGCCCGCTCGACCAGCGCGCGGCGGAGTTGAGCGTGGTCCCGGGAGCCGCCTCGGTGGCGATCGCCGCCCTGCCGCTGGTGGGAGACGGGCCCATCGGAGAGGCGCTGGCCGCACTGGACCGCGTGTTCACCGGGCTGGTCGGCATGGAGTCCCTGACCGTGCCGCTGGGCCTGCTCGCCGTACTGCTGGCCACCGTTCTCGGTGCGGGTCACGCCCTCATCCCCGGCCACGGAAAGACCGTCATGGCCGCCTATCTGGCCGGCAGGAGAGGCCGCCCCCGTGACGCGCTGATCGTCGGCGCCACGGTGACCGTCACCCACACGCTGGGCGTTCTCATGGTCGGTCTCCTGCTGAGCGTGTTCTCGGTGCTCACCGGGGAGGGGGTGCTCGCCTGGCTCGGCCTGGCCAGCGGCCTCCTGATCGTTGTCGTCGGCACCCGCCTCCTGGGATCCGCCTGGCACACCTATCGCACCGGCGAATCGCCCGGTCACGGTCACGGCCACTTCGGCCACGGCCACGGCCACGGACACGAGAACGGGAATGCCCACGAGGACGGGAATGACGACGGCAACGCACACGCACACGGGCACGCACACGCACACGGGCACGAGCACGCACACGGGCACGAGCGTGGGGACGGACACGGACATGGACACGAGTACGAGCGTGGGGACGGTGGCGGGCACGTCGGCCACGCACATCTCGCGGGGGAGAGCCACCAGGTAGCGCTGATGGAACGGAAGCACCCCGAACTCCGTGAGGGCGGTGCGCGCTCGCGGCGCGGGCTGGTGGGGCTGGGGGTGGCCGGAGGGCTGGTTCCCAGTCCCTCCGCGCTCATCGTCCTGCTCGGGGCGATCGCGCTCGGCCGCACGTGGTTCGGGATCGCGCTGGTCCTGGCCTACGGCATCGGGATGGCGGGCACGCTCACCGCCACCGGCCTGCTCCTGGTCAAACTCACCGGCCGGCTCGACCGTCTGGCGACCGCGGGAGGCGGCGTGGTGGCCCGCCTCTCGGCCCTCACCCCGATCGGCACCGCCGCCGTCGTCGTCCTGCTCGGTCTGGGCCTCACCGTGCGAAGCCTCACCGGCGCCATCTGAGAAACGCCCTGCTGAATGCCGGTATCCCACCGGAATTCCGCACACGGTCGATCAGCTGCCGGATCCGTCACCCGGTACCCCAGGACTCAGCCAGGCTCCATCGAACTCCGATGGAGCGCCGCCCCTCGATTGGACCGAAGCGCCGGTGACCCAGGAGCCGTCCGGGCCGTGACCCATCCGACCGTGAGCCAACAATTGTCGGATGGGTCCGGCAGGATGGCTGCCATGGTTTCTTATCAGCTGGTCATTGACTGTGCGGCACCCGAGCGGATGGCCCGGTTCTGGGCGGGCGCGCTGCGATACACGGTGGAGCCGCCGCCGGATGGATTCGACACGTGGTGGGATTACTGGCGCAGTCTCGGAGTGCCGGAGGAGGAGCTGGGCAAGGGGGACGGCAGTGACAGCATCGTCGATCCCGAGGGGTACGGGCCGAGGATCTGGTTTCAGCAGGTGCCTGAGGGCAAGGTGGTCAAGAACCGGTTCCACCTGGATGTGAAGGTGGGCGGCAAGCGGGAGGACGTACCGTTGGAGACCCGGAAAGCGCGGGTGGATGCCGAGGCGGAGCGACTTGTCCAGGTGGGGGCGTCCATTGTGCGGGTGCTGTCGCAGCCCGGGGTTGATCACTATGCGGTGGCGATGGTGGATCCCGAGGGGAACGAGTTCGACGTGGTCTAGCGCCGTTTTCCGCACGTCATCATGGCTGTCCCGCTGTTCCTCAACCCCGAACTCCTTCATGAGAGCGAGTTCGTCGCCCGTTCCGACGAACGATCGAGCGGTTAACGCTTGTAGCGCCGACGTGCGATATGGACGGTGATGTCGGCGGCAAGCTCGACCGTCTCAGGTAGAACCTGCATGATCCGGCTGAACACCTGCTCTTGCTCCAAGGTCGGCAGTACGAGATAGGCCGAGATGGTCGAGAGATGGCCAATGTAGTCGCGGGCACTCAGGGTCAAGCGCCGCTCGATCACGGACTGCTGGACATCGGCGAACCACTGCGACCGCCGGAGTTCCGTACCCGGCCACTGCATGTCGTTATCCAGAGGCGTCCCATCGGGAGACGGAACCTCGTCGCTCGCCAAGAACGGCGACCGTGCCACACGAACGGCTTCCTTTACAGCCGGGTCGGCCAGCTGGACAGGGCCGCCGAACGAGGCGAACACACCACCCGGCTCCAGTAGCGCGGCCATGCGTGACCACCGATCCTGCGGGTTGGTCCAATGCAAAGCTGCTGCCGCATAAACCAGCCCGTACCTCTGGCCCGGTCGCAAGTCCTCGAACGCGGCTTGCACGGTCCTGACGTTTGCCGGCACGTGCTTGCGCAGCTCGGCGAGCATGGCCCCATCGGGCTCGGTCGCGGTGACCGTGACCCCTCTTTGAGCGAACAGGCGGGTTGCTTTGCCTGTCCCAGCGCCAATTTCGAGGGCAGTCCGAACCGGCTGTGCCGCGTACGCCATCACCATGTCGAAAAGCTTCACGGGATACCCCGGCCGAAACCGTTCGTACGCTTCCGCCATCACTCCGAAGCTCAATGCGCGACCAGACATGCCAAGCATCTTGACATAGCGGTGAGAGCTCACCGAGGTCCCGCTGGCCGGGGGTGTCCCACGTTCGCGGCGGCGCAGGGGTCACACGACTTCGAAGGTGGCCATCATGGCCATGTCCTCGTGTTCGAGGTTGTGGCAGTGCATGACGTAACGGCCGCGATAACCGGTGAACCGCGTGATGATCTCGACGGTCTGCGCGTCCCGCAACTCGACCGTGTCCTTCCACTCCGGCTGCCCGGCCGGGCGTTCGCCGTTGACCGACAGCACCTGGAAGTGGGCCAGGTGCAGGTGAACGGGATGGGCGACGTCGCTGGTGAGGCGCCAGATCTCGGTGTCGCCCAGCCGCGGCCTGGCATCCATCCGTTTCGGGTCGAACGGCCTGCCGTTGATCAGCCATCTCGTGCCGCCGTGCATGCTCCCACTGGTGAACTCGAAGTCCCGCGTCGTCTTCGCCCTCGCCGGGTCCAGCCGCTCGACCCGCGACAGCACCTTCGGGATCATCGAGTCGTCGCGCGCGTCGCGGTCGACGGCGAATCGCATCACCCTGCCCTGCGGCCCGTCCCCGGCGAGATTGCGCAGCTCGACGTGGTCGCCGATCCGGTAGGCCGAGAAGTCGACGACCACGTCCGCTCGTTCGCCCGGCGCGAGCCGTACCTGCCGCAGCCCGCGCGGCGCGGCGAGCAGGCCGCCGTCGGCGCCGATCTGCACGAGCACCCCGTCAGGGGAGAGCGAGAGCTCGTACGGCCGGGCGTTGGAGCCGTTGAGCAGCCGAAAGCGGTAGCGTGCCCGTTCGACGCGCAGCTGTGGCCAGGGCGCGCCGTTGACCAGGATGACATCACCCAGGACCCCGCCCATGAAAGCCTCACGGGCGCCGGGCCGGTCGAGGTGTCCGGGGTAGGGCATGGAGCCGTCCTCGGCGAACGACCGGTCGCAGATCATCAGCGGGATGTCCCGCTCGCCCGAGGGCAGCGGGAGCGCCTCCTCTTCGGCGTCCCGTACCAGAAAGAAACCGGCCAGGCCGCGCCAGACCTGCGGCCCGGTGTAGTCCATGCGGTGGTCATGATACCAGAGCGTGGCCGCCCGCTGGTCGAGCGGGAACGCGTAGTCGCGCTGGGTGTCCGGCCGTACCAGGTCGGTGGGATAGCCGTCGGACTCCGGCGGAGTACGGCCGCCGTGCAGATGCGTCACCGTCGGCACGTCGAGGCCGTTGGAGACGCGCACGACGGTCCGGCGGCCGCTGCGCGCCTCGATCGTCGGACCGGGAAACCGTCCGTCGTACCCCCAGATCCGGGTGCGCAAGCCCGGCAGGATCTCCAGGTCGGCGGCGCGCTGGGCCAGGTCGTAGTAGTCGGTGTGGCCGTCGGTCCGTGACGGCCGAGCCACCACCGGCATCGGCAGTGACGCGGTGAACGGCGTGGGCAGCGGCGCGGTGCCGGCCAGCAGCCGAGCCTGCGGGGTCCCGCCGAGCAGCGAGCAACCGGAGGCGCCGGACGCAGCGACCGCCGCGGCCCCCAGCCCGAGCAGACGCAGCGCCCGCCGCCGGGTCAGCGTCATGCCGCGACAGCCGCTACGGGGCGAGGGCTCGACCAGATCTGGACGAGTTGCATGACGCTCGCGCCGAACATCAGCACGCCGATCGGCACGTGGAGCGCCTTCATGTGGGCCATGCCGAGCACCATCTGCACCAGCGTGAAGACCAGCAGCATCGCCGCGGGAAGGATGGCGCGCGCCGAACCGCCGCCGGGGCGCCACACCAGGATCGCGGCACCGAGGTGCAGCAGGCTCGTGACGGCCACGGCGAGTGCCGAGGCGCCGTGCAGCATCCGGCCGTCAGGCGTGGACAGCAGCAGGCCGGCGGTGATCGCCTGGATGAGAAGCGCCGCCGTCTGCAGGGCGATCGTGACGCGTAACGCCGGGAAGAAACGCGGAGTCGTCATCTCGGTTGTCCTCTCGTGAACGGGCTCAGGCTGAGATCGTCGCCGGTTGGGCCGCCCACGGTCGTCGTACGGGAGGAGACTCCTTCGCTACACCGCAGGGCGCAGGCCCGGCGCGCCCACCACCACCCCGGGAGTAGTACGTTCTCCGCTGACCGGGGTCGCGCGCGGCTCGCCGTCGCCTTCGCCCGCCGATCCGTGAACCCCTGTGTTAGCGGACCGTTGCGAGATCCGCCGTTGTTCCCGGACTGGCCAGGGCGAATGATTGATCACGTCGCCGGCGTCCGGCACGAGTCCTGGGCGAGCGGCTGACGCGGCTCACCGACCCCAACGACGTCGTCCAGCGCTGCCTCCCGCGGGCGGCTTATCACGCACCACACCATGTGCGCGTTCACGTGTACGGCGTTCGCCCATTGAGGACGCCGTGAGCACCCGGAAGGGGGAACCGATGGAAGCGTGCAGCGCACAGAGCCTGCCGTCGCGTCGCTCGCCGTTCCCTGATCCCCACCATCAACCCGATCAACACTTAAGAGGACACGACATGCTGAAGAACGAGAACCGGATCGACATGGACCGCTGGCAGGCGCGGCTGGACCAGTTGCGCGCCACCCACCACGTCCCGGGCGCGTCCCTGGCCGTCCTGGTGGACGGCCAGATCCACGAGCTGGCCAGCGGGGTGCTGCACCGGGGGACCGGGGTGGCGGTGACGACCGACTCGATCTTCCAGTCCGGGTCGATCGCCAAGGTCTACACCGCCACGCTGATCATGCAGCTGGTCGACTCCGGCGAACTGGACCTCGACGCGCCGGTGACCGAGGTGCTGCCGGAGTTCGACACCGCCGACCCGGCGGCGACCAAGCAGATCACCATCCGCCGCCTGCTCTCCCACACCAGCGGGCTGACCTGCGACTTCAACCACGACACCGGGCGCGGCGACGACTGCCTGGCCAGGTACGTCGAGGCCGCCAAGGGCGTCGCGCTGGACTGCCGGCCCGGTACGGGCACCTCCTACTCCAGCGTCGGGTACAACGTGCTGGGCCGCATCGTCGAGGTGGTCACCGGCCAGGTCTGGGACCAGGCGCTGAAGGACCGGCTGCTGGCCCCGCTGGGGCTGGAGCACTCGATGACGCTGCCCGAGGAGGCGCTGCGGTTCCGGGTGGCGATGGGGCACCTGGGCGAGCCCGGAGCCGACCCGGCCCCGGCCCCGGCGTGGGACATGATGCCGCGCTCGGCCGGTCCCTACGGCCGGGTCCTGACCACCGCCGCCGACGTCGTCCGGCTGGCCCGGATGCACCTGGCCGGCGGACTCGCCCCGGATGGCACCCGCGTGCTGTCGGCCGATTCGGTCGCGGCGATGCAGCGGCGCGAGGTCGACAGCCCCGACAAGTGGACCGTCAGCGCCGACGGCTGGGGGCTGGGCTGGAGCCTCTACGACTGGGACGGCGTCGCCGGCTACGGCCACGACGGGTCGTCGGTGAGCCAGCACGGCTACCTGCGTGTCGTGCCGCACGCGGATGTGGCCCTCGTGTTGCTCGCCAACGGCGGTGGGACCCGCGGCCTGTACGACGCGCTGTTCCGGGAACTGCTCGCCGAGCTGGCCGGCGTGACCATGCCCGAGGCCTTCGGTCCGCCCGCCGAGCCGCCTACCGTGGACGTCACCCCCTACCTGGGCACCTACCGGCGCGAAGGAGTCGAGATCACCATCACCCGGGACGAGGAGGGCACCGCGCATCTGCGGTACGAGTTCGTCGACGGGATGAAGGACCTGTCCCCACCGCTGGAGGCCGTCATGGTCCCGGTCACCGACACGGTCTTCGCCGCAACCGGTTCGGCTTTCGGCGTGGACGCCCTGCCCGTGGTGTTCGCAACGCTCGCCGACGGCACCCAGTGCTGCTACGCCGCCATGCGCGCCGCCCCCAAGATCGCCTAGAGCGACTGGTGGCCACCGTGTGTGAGAGCGCACCGGCCGGGTTTGGGGAGGTATCGGGCATCGGCGTGCAGCTTCTCACCGCCAACGGGACCGTCGTTGCCACCCTCACCCGGAGGGCGCGCGAGAGTTCTCAGCGGCGGCGCGGGTGGCCTGGATGAGCGGGGTCGATGAGATCCGCGTACTCGGGACGGGCGGTGATGAAGTCGGCCACGAAGCCGCAGTAGTTCGTCAGGGTCACACCCTTCGCCCGGAGGTCGTCGAGAGCGCCCCGGGCGAGCGTGGAGCCGACGCCCCGCTCACGGAACTCCGGCTCGACGATCGTGTGGGTGAACACGATCCTCGGGCCCGCGTGCTCGTAGACGATCGTGCCGACCACCTTGCCCGCGATCAGCGCGTCATAGGTGCGCGCCTCGGTGTTCTCCCGCACCGTGATCTCGGTGGTCATGTTCTGGTCCTCTCGTGCGCCGGGGCCGTCGGGCTGCCGGCTCGACAGCGCCGCATCCGGTCAGTGTCGCATCCCCGGGCACTTCTCGCTGACGGCGGTTCCGGGTCGGGCTGTCGTGCCCGCGGTCGAGCCGCCGGTCACATCGAGCGAACCTTTCACCGGATCGGGAACGGGAGTCCGCGCTCGTCGTCCGGGCGCGGTCCGAAGATGCGCCTGTCCTGTTCGAGAATGCGGACGTCGTTGATGCTGGCCTCCCGGCGGGCCATGAGCCCGTCGTCGTCGAACTCCCACAGCTCGTTTCCGTAGCTCCGCCAGTACTGGCCGTCGGCGGTGCGGCACTCGTACTGAAAACGCACGGCGATGCGGTTGCCGTCGAAGGCCCACAGTTCCTTGCGCAGCGCGTAGTCGAGCTCGCGCTCCCACTTGCGGGTGAGGAACTCGACGATGGCCTCGCGTCCGGTGACGAAGGAGTCGCGGTTACGCCAGACGGAGTCCGGAGTGTAGGCGAGCGAGACCTTCTGCGGGTCGCGGGTGTTCCACGCGTCCTCTGCGGCCTGGACCTTCCGTAGCGCGCCTTCGTGGTCGAAAGGCGGCAGTGGGGGACGTTCGCTCATGCCTTCTCCTTCTGTGGCGCGCTCGTGAAGAGCGAGACGCCTTCGAGAGAACCATCGTTCTCCTCCAATGGTCTACCCTAGGGAACGCTGGTTCTCTCCGTCAAGACGCGAACGAGGGTGATGAGGTGGATCGGGAGGTGGCGCAGGGCCGCGTGCTCGACGCGGCAGAGGAGCTGTTCTACAGCCGGGGTATCCAGACCGTCGGCATGGACGACATCCGCGGCCTCTCCGGTGTGTCCCTCAAGCGCCTCTACCAGCTCTTCGGCACGAAGGACCAGCTCGTCGACGCCTACCTTGAGCGCCGTGACCTCCGCTGGCGGCAACGTCTCGCCGACCACGTCGAGGCCTGCGGGGACCCGGAGGGCCGGATCATCGCGGTGTTCGACTGGCTTGGACAGTGGTTCAACGAGCCCGGTTTCCGAGGTTGTGCGTGGATCAACTCCTACGGCGAGCTGGGAACCACGTCGACGACCATCGCCACCCAGGCCCGCCGGCACAAGCAGGCGTTCAGGCGATACCTGGAGAAGCTGACGACCGACGCGCACCTCCCTCACGATCTGGCCGAGCATCTGCTCCTGCTGGCCGAGGGCGCCATGGTCACGGCCGGCATTTTCGGCACCCCCGGTACGGCCGCGCAGGCCAGGGCGGCCGCGGGCCTGCTGCTCGAATCCGCCAAGCAGGCGCGGCCCCCGTTGCCGGCGCGGTAAGACCGAACCGCAGGCCGTGCGGTTCCACGCCAAGCGGCAACGATCGTCATGGGCTGTCGCTTCTCGGTCGGGTGGCCCCAGGCGGTTTCTCCGGGGCGGCATTCGGGTTGCTCCGGTCGTGCGGCGTTACCCAGAGGCCCCTTCTGCCTGCGTCCCGTGTGACTACCACCGGCAGGGACAGGCTGGCGGGCCCCGACCGGGACTACCCGGCGCATACTGGGGATATGGCTATCCACCCCGACCCGGCATCCGTGCCGGGACCCGGCCATGAGCGGCGCCTCGACCCGCGCACGGAGCTGAGCGAGTTCCTGCGCACCCGCCGGGCCCGGCTGAAGCCGGCCGACGTGGGACTCGCCGAGTACGGCCGGCGGCGCCGGGTGCCGGGCCTGAGGCGGGAGGAGCTGGCACAGCTCGCCGGGGTCTCCGCGGCGTACTACACGCGCCTGGAGCAGGGCAACGGCCGCAACGTCTCGGTCGAGGTGCTGGACGCGATCTCCGGTGCGCTCAAGCTCTCCGACGCGGAGCACGTTCACCTGATGGACCTCGCCAAGCCCAAGCGGCAGAGGCGGCGGCCCGCGCCGCAGCTCCAGCAGGTGCGGCCCGCGCTACTGGAGCTGCTGACGGCGATGGAGGGCGTACCCGCGTACGTGTGGGGCCGCCGCACCGATGTGCTGGCGTGGAACGGCACGGCCTGCGCACTCTTCGGTGACTGGGCGGCGCGTGCCCCGCGGGAACGGAACTGGGCCAGGATCACCTTCCTCGATCCGGCGGCCCGGCGGCTCTTCGTCGACTGGGAGTCCAAGGCCTTCGACGTGGTGGGGAACCTGAGACTGGACGCCGGCCTGCACGCGGACGATCCGCTGCTCGCGGCGCTGGTCGGGGAGCTCTCCATGAAGAGCGAGGACTTCCGGACGCTGTGGGCGGCCCACGACGTCAAGAGGAAGTCGCACGGCAGCATGCGGATGGCGCACCCGCTGGCGGGTGAGCTGACGCTCCGCTACGAGACCTTCACGCTCCCCGGCGATCAGGAGCAGTCGCTGGCGACCTACCACGCCGAGCCCGGTTCGGCGTCGGAGGAGGCGCTGCGCCTGCTGGCGAGCTGGGGCGCGGACGCCTCCCGGGACCGGTCGGCCGCCGCGCGGGACTGAGCCCGACCTCGATCCTCTCACCGCGGCCCACCAGGGATCACCCCATCGCCACCGCTGCGGGTGAGTCGCGGCCCGCAGGGCTCGATCCTGCCTGCGCCGCTCACACTCCGCCGCCCGCCGCGGATCGCAGATGTGTTCCCGTTTCCAAGGCCGACCGGATTCGCCCGTAACACGCTGATTCGATTAACGGATCGGTGCCTGCCGAAACATGCGCTTCACACTGTCGACCTCGGGCCATAGGTTCGCAATATTCCCGCTGGCGGAAGATCGTTCGGGAACTGCGCAGGACTGCCGCATGAATGGCGTCAAAAACATTTGAGGAGGCCTCATGCCTATCGCCGTGTGCCAAAGGTGGCATGCCGGGTGACCGCGATCACGGTGAGCGGGCTGTCGAAATCGTTCGGCGGTGTCGTAGCGATAGATGGCGTCTCGTTCACGGTCTCGAGCGGCGAGGTCGTTGCTCTGGCCGGGGAGAACGGCGCCGGAAAATCCACAATCAAGAATATCATCGGCGGAATTCTGCGGCCTGATTCTGGTCACGTCGATTTCGGTGACGCGGCAAACGTGGCCACGGTGCATCAGGAGACCAGTCTTTTTCCGGACTTGACGGTCGCCGAGAACATTCTCATCGGCCATCTCAGGTCGTCCCGTGTGGGCACGGTCCGGCCCGCGGCCTTGCGGCGTACCGCTTCCCTCCTGCTGCGGCGGGTCGGCGCCGGCTTCGGGCCCGATGCCCTCGTGCGCGAACTCTCCGCTGGGCAGCGTCAGCTGGTGGAGATCGCCAAGGCTCTGGCCACCGAGCCCCGGGCCATCGTGTTCGACGAACCGACCGCCTCGCTCAATCTCGGCGAACGCGAGATGATCATGCGAATTGTCGAGCAGTTGCGTGACGACGGGGTGGCCGTCCTCTACATCACCCACTATCTCGAGGAGATCTTCAGGCTCAGCCAGCGGATCGTGGTCATGCGGGACGGGCGGCTGATGGCCGACCGGCCGGCCGGCGAGCTCGACCGCTTCACGCTCGAGGCGCTCATGGTGGGGCGCGAGCTCGCCCAGGGATATCCCGAGACCGCGACGCCTCGGCAAAAGATCGCGCTGTCGGTTCGTGACCTGGGTGACGGTGCTCGGGTCGAGGGGGTCTCTTTCGACGTCGCCGAGGGCGAGATCTTCGGTCTGGCCGGGCTGATGGGGTCGGGCCGTACCGAGGTGGCCCGGGCGATCTTCGGACTGGCGGGCAGGATCGGGCGGATCGAGGTGGCCGGACGGCCGCTGCGGCGCGGCGACGTCCGCGCTTCGATCGCCGCGGGAATCGCCTTCGTCACCGAGGACCGGCGGAACGAGGGCCTGTTCCTGGAACGGCCGATCCGCGAGAGCCTCTCGATCGTCGGCCTCGGCTCGGTATGCCGGCTGTTCGGACGGGTCGACCATGCGGCCGAACGCCGTCTCACCAAGGATCTTGCGACCGCGGTGGCCCTGACGGCCCGCAGCGGGCTGGAGGCGGACGGCGGATCACTGAGCGGCGGCAACCAGCAGAAGATCGTACTGGCCAAATGGCTCAGCGGACAACCCCGGCTGATCATCCTGGACGAGCCCACTCGCGGCATCGACGTCGGCGCCAAGGCCGAGATCTACCGGCTCCTGGCCGATCTCGCGCGCGCCGGAACGGCTGTCCTGCTGATCAGTTCCGAGATGGAGGAAGTGCTCGGCCTGGCTCATCGCGTCGGCGTCATGCACGACAGCCGGTTGGCCGGAATCCTCGACCGGCGGAGCGCGACCCAGGAGGCCGTCATCCGCCTGGCGACGGGAGGCACCCGGTGAGTTCCACCTACCAATGGTGCGCACGTGCTCTGCGCCGGCAGCCGCTTTTCCCCGTATGGCTGGTCCTGGTGCTCGCCCTGTCCGGCCTCTACGACGAGTTCGGCACGGGGGCGAACTTCCGCAACATCGCCATCCAGGCGAGCCCGTTGATCATCGCCGCCGTCGGAGCGACCTTCGTGATCATGACCGGGGGGATCGACCTGTCCGTCGGGGCGATGCTGTTCCTGGCGGCCGCGATCGAGTCCAGCCGGGCGTTCGTCTCGGCGCCCGCCGGCGTGGTGTTCGCCGCCATCGCCGTGACCGGACTGCTGATGGGCCTGGTCAACGGGGTGGCGATCGCGCTGACCAGGGTTCCCGCCCTCATCGTCACCCTCGCCTCGATGCAGGTCTTCCGGGGAGCCGGCGGCCACATCACCGGTCAGCAGAACATCGATCTCCCCGCGCATCTGCGGGGCATCGGCACCGGCAGCCTCCTCGGCGTTCCCGCTCCGGTCCTGCTCGCCGCCGTGACGACATTGGGCGGAGTGCTGGTGTTCGGCCGGACCGTGTTCGGCCGGTACCTCCAGGCGATCGGCTCCAACCGGGCTGCGGCCCTCAACGCCGGGCTGCCCGTCCGGGCGGTGACGATCGGCGCATACGCGCTGGCCGGCGTGCTGGCGGCGCTCGCCTCGCTCACCCAGACCGCGCGGCTGGGAGCCGTCCAGCCGTCCATCGGTGACGGCTACGAGCTCACCGTGATCACAGCGGTGGTGCTCGGCGGAACCAGCCTGTTCGGCGGCCGGGGCAGCATCACCGGCACCGTCCTGGGCGCCCTCGTTCTCACCACCGCCCAGACCGGGCTGGTGTTCTCCGGGGCCTCGCCCTACGTCTTCGACATCGTCCGCGGCGGCGTTCTGCTCGTCGCGGTCATCGCCGCCGGAATCCGGTGGCGGACTCTGGCTCAGGCCTTGCGGCCGGCCGCTGCGTCATAAGGAAAGGACCACCCCCCAATGCAAGTCCCCACCCTCGTCCGATACACGGCCGCCCTCGCGGCGTCGGCTCTGGTACTCGCCGGTTGCGGTTCCTCCCAGCAGGAGTCCGGTTCGGACGGCTCCGGCAAGAAGGTCACGATCGGGGTGAACTTCGATCTGCTCAACGGCATCCGCCAGGCCGAGAAGTCGGCGATCGAGAAGGCGGCCACCGAGGCCGGATACGAGGTCGTCTTCAACGTCGCCGACAAGGACCCGCAGAAGCAGTCCTCCCAGATCCAGGACCTGGTCCAGACACGCAAGGTCGACGCGCTGATCGTGATCGCCCAAGATGGCCAGCAGATCGCCTCCTCCGTCAGCCTGGCCAAGGCCCGCAAAGTCCCGTTCATCGCCATCGACCGGGCCGTCGCCGACCAGCAGAACATCACGTTCCAGATCACCGGCGACCCGGTCGCCGACGGCAAGCTGGCTGCCTCCGAATTCATCGACGCGGGCAAGACCAAGCCGCTGAAGGTACTGGAGCTGGTGGGCGCCCTCACCGACCAGAACGCGATCGGCCGCAGGGACGGGTTCAACGAAGCGGTGAAGGGCGACCCCAACATCACCGTCGTCAGCCAGGTCCCCACCAACTGGGATCCGGCCCAAGCCCTCGACGGCACCTCCAACGCGCTCCAGAAGAACCCCGACATCAATGCGATCTTCGTTCCGTCGGACTTTCTGCTGCCGTCCGTTCAGTCCGCGCTGAAGGCGGCCGGGCGCCTGGCCCCGATCGGGGATCCCGAGCACGTGTTCCTGGTGACCATCGACGGCGATCAGAACGGCTGCAAGGCCATGAAGGACAAGACCCTCGACGCCGATATCGCCACCCCGGTCGACGACTTCGGCAAACAGGCCATCTCGGCGATCACCACCGCGCTGGGAGGCCAGGGCGTCAGCCCCCAATCGGTCCGGACGGAAGGCCTCAGCCTCGACCAGGCCAACTTCGCCACGACCAGCGCGCAGGTGTGGGGCTGTGTCGTCGCCTGAATCCGTTCGCCGGGAGGACGCCGCCAAGGCGTCCCCCGCCCGGTCCGCCAAGCCCGTGTCGTGGCTGGGCGATCCGGATCGTCGTCCGGGCTGGCTCACCGACCTGTCGATGCTGCCCGCGCTGGTCGTCGTCGTCGGGGTCTTGAGCGTCCTGACCGACGGGATGCTGACCCCCTCCAACATCGTCAATGTGGGCAGCCAGTCCGCGGTCGTCGCGATCGCGGCGATCGGCGCGACGTTTGTCATCCTGACAGGCGGCATCGACCTGTCCACCGGCAGCGTGATCGGTGCCAGCGGGGTCTCCGCGGCCTGGATGATCACCAGCACCGGCAGCGTCGCGGCGGGCGTCGCGGCGGGCCTGCTCACCGGAACCGTGATCGGCCTGGTCGTCGGGACCGTCGTGGCCAAGATGCCCGTCGTCCCGTTCGCCGTGACCCTCGCCGCGCTCTACGTCGTGAGCGGAGCCACCACGCTCCTCAGCCACGGCAAGACGATCGCTCCGGTCCCCGCCGGATTCATCGAGTTCAGCATCGACGGCCCCGGCGGCGTCCCGTACTCGGTGTGGCTGGCCGTCGTGCTGTACGCCGTCGCCCAGACCTTCCTGACACGCACCGCGTGGGGACGGCGCGTCCTGCACGTCGGAGCCAACGCGGAGGTCGCGCGGATCAGCGGCGTCCACGTCGCCCGGACCAAGGCGAGCGTCTACGCGGTGGCGGGGCTGTTCTCGGCGATCGCCGGAATCGTCTTGACGTCCGGGCTCGCGGGGGCGGGCGCCGGCATGGGCGGCCCGCTGCTGTTGAACATCGTGGGCGCCGTCGTCCTTGGTGGCACCAGCCTGTTCGGCGGGCGCGGCAGCCTGCTGCGCACAGCTGTCGGAGTGCTCTTTCTCGGATTTCTCTCCAATGGAATGAGTCTGCTCGGGCTGGCCTCTTTCGATCAGCAGATCGTCACCGGAGCCGTCATTTTCATCGCCGCGTCCGCCGATGGAATCGGCCGGCGGCTGAGACGTGGAGCCTGAAACGTCAACGGCCATTCGTTCAGCGGATCGGCGAGTCTTGGAATTCGCAATCGACGCGTCCAGGAAGCGCCGATACGTTCATTTCCAACCGATTAATGGCGAGCTACGGACATATGTACAACAGTGTCCTCAATTTGCGCGCCAGAGCGGAAAGGAAATCCATGCCGCGCCCCCACGCCACCCCACCCAACCTCTTCCGCCGCGTGCCGGTCTGGCTGACGGCCGCACTGGTCTCCCTGCTGCTGGCGCCGCTCATAGCGGTGTCCGGCGCGTCGCCGGCCGCCGCAGCGGTCCTGGACCCCAGCCAGTTCAAAGGCGTGCACTGGTCACGCCTGGGTGACAACTTCACCTTCGACCGGCTCGTCTTGCAGGGCCTGTCGGCCGGCGACGACTACAACGCCACCCGGAGCAAGGCCGACGCCATGTTCGGCGCCTTCCAAAGCGCTTTGGGCGCCAACACCGTCCGGTTGCCCATCAACCCCGCCACCGTCGCCTGGAACAGCTACAACGGTGTCATCGACGCCGCGACGGCCAGGGGCTTCAAGGTCGTCCTCAGCTACTGGGTGGAGGACGGCAGCAACAAGGTCGTCGACGGCTACCTGAACACCTGGAACCAGATGTGGGACACCCTCACCACCAGGTACCGGGGCAACCCCCAGATCTTCTTCGACCCGATCAACGAGCCCATCGGCTTCAGCACTCCCCAGTGGCTGGACTTCGCGGCCAACTGGATCAGCCGCCAGACCGCCAACGGCTTCCCCAGAGAGCGCATGCTCATCGAGGGCGCCCAGGCCGACGGCGGCGGCTGGGGAACCGACCTGCGGCCGCTGTGCAACGATTCCCGCTTCGAGGGCGTCTACCTGGCGATGCACCGCTACGCCTTCCCCTACCCGGCGCGGACCTACACCGAGTGGGTCAACGACATCAAGATGTACATGGGCAACTGCGCGTCCCGCACCCTCATCGAGGAGTTCGGCGCCGACGCCGACAACGGCATCGACTACAACGCCACCCCCAGCGCGACGACCCCCAAGGAGGTCGCCTACCTGCGCGCCATCACCGACGTCATCCGCGAGTACCGCCTGGGCGCGATCTGGTGCCACGGCATCGGCGGCCGCACCACCAGCCCCGACCACGACTCGCTGAACATCCTGCGTCTCTACAGCGCCTACGCCGGCGGCACCCAGAACCTGCCGCTGTGGATCCCCAACCCCACGGCCGTCGACCGGCTGAAGTACGCCTGGGGCGAATCCGGCTCCGCCACGAGCCGGCTGCGCACCCCCGGATACACCAAGTGCCTTGATGTCCCCGGCAGCTCGCAGAACAACGATGTCCAACTCCAGGTGTGGGACTGCGGGAACGGCGGCAACCAGCGGTGGACCAGGAGCGCCGCCAACACACTCACCGTGTACAACGGAACAAAATGCCTGGACGCCTACGGCTTCGGCAAAACCAACGGCACGAGGGTGGTCATCCATGACTGCCACGGCATGATCAACCAAAAGTGGCTGTTCTTCTCCGACGAGACGATCCGCGGTGTCGACTCCAGGCTCTGCCTGGACGCCGACCTGTACAGCACCACGAACGTCCAGCTGTGGTCGTGCGGCAACGGGACCAACCAGAAGTGGCAGCAGCTCATCTGACCAGAGGTGACGCCCCGGGGCCGGCCGCGTACCGCGCGGCCGGCCCTTCGCGTTCAGGGTGCGGCCCTGAAATTCCAACGCCGGCGTCCCAGACCGTCGAGCTCCAGTTCAACGACGTCGCCGTTTTCTCGGGCCAGGATGGTTTCGCCACACCAGCCGCGGAAATTCGTTCCCCGGCGCCTTTCATTCGGCGGCCATCATTCGGATTGCGCCTCTGGCCGGTGACTATTCGCAGGACGGATGGCGCCGTTTCGTTACTCGCGCTTCATCCGGAACTACTGTCCGACTTAGGGTGGGGTGCGTGACCATCTCTGAATTCTTATTGAGCCTATTCAAGGTTGACGTGCTCAGTGCGCTGGACCGTGGATGACCGCACAACCGCCCCCCGAAATCGCCGTCCCCTTGGTTCCGCTGGAGGGCGTGGATGACGTGGGGCTCGTCCGCGAGCACCTCGGTGTCGGGACGCCCGTCCGGGTCGACGGGGGCGTCGTCGCCGCGATCGACGACATCCCGGCGGGCCACAAGGTCGCGGTGCGCGCCATCGCCGAAGGCACGCCCGTGCGCAAGTACGGCGAGGCCATCGGCATCGCGCTGCGCGACATCGCGCCCGGCTCCCACGTACACTCGCACAACCTCGGGGTCGGGCCGCAGAGCCTCGGTCTGGCCACAGTACTCGCCGAGCCGCCCGTCTGGACTCCTCCGGCAGCACCGACCCGCGACCACTTCCTCGGCTACCGCAGACCCGATGGCCGGGCCGCGACCCGCAACTACCTCGCGGTCCTCCCGACGGTGAACTGCTCCTCGACGGTCGCCCGGATGATCGCGCAGGCCGCCAACGCCCAGATCAAGGCGGAGGGCCTGGACGGCGTCATCGCCCTCACTCACGACCTGGGCTGCGGCATGGCCGAAGGCACCGCGGGAGACGACATCCTACGCCGCACCTTGCGCGGCTACGCCGGGCACGCGAACCTCGCCGGCGCAGTGATGATCAGCCTGGGCTGCGAGATCAACCAACCGGAGCACATCCTGGGCGACGGCCCGGCCGTCGAGACGCTCTCCATCCAGGACCTCGGCGGGACCGCCGCCACCGTCAACGCCGCACTGAACGCCCTCCAGGCGATGGCGTCGCGCCTGGCCGGTCTGCGGCGCGAACCCATCCCGGTCGGTGAACTGATCCTGGGGCTGCAGTGCGGCGGCAGCGACGCCTACTCCGGCCTGACCGCCAACCCGACCCTGGGCGTCGCGGCCGACCTGCTGGTGGCCGCGGGCGGCAAGGTCATCCTCGGCGAGACCCCCGAGATCTACGGTGCCGAGCACATGCTGCGCGCGCGGGCCGCAACACCGGCGGTGGGCCGGCAGATCGACGACCTCATCGCCTGGTGGCAGGCCTACACGGCGAGCAACAACGCGGAACTGGACAACAACCCATCCAAGGGCAACCGCGACGGCGGCATCACGACCATCTGGGAGAAGTCGCTGGGCGCCGTGCTGAAGGGCGGCACGAGCCCGCTCAACGCCGTCGTCGCCTACGCCGACCCGGTCACCGCCACGGGACTGACGTTCATGGACACCCCCGGATACGACCCGGTCTCGGCGACGGGCATGGTCGCCGGAGGCGCCAACCTGCTGGCGTTCACCACTGGGCGGGGATCGGTCTTCGGGGCGCGCCCCACCCCCTGCCTCAAGATCAGCACCACCACCCGGCTGTTCGAGCACATGCGCGCCGACATGGACTTCGACGCCGGACCGGCGATGTCCCGGGACGATCAGATCCGCCATGGAATCATGCTGTTCGAGGCGCTGATGGACATGGCGTCGGGCACCCCGAGCAAGTCCGAGGCGCTCGGATTCGGAACCGAGGAGATCGTGCCGTGGCGGATGGGGGCCGTCGTATGACGTCGGTGTTCTGGGATGGCCGTGCCACCCTGGGCGAGGGGCCGCTGTGGGACACGCGGACCGGCACCCTCTACTGGGTGGACATCGTCGAGGCGACGGTCTTCGCCCAAGCCGTCAACACCGCACAGCCGGCCCGGATCGACGTCCAGGCCCAGGTCGGCTGCCTCGGCCTCACCGACGATCCGCACGTGCTCATCGCCGGCATGCGCACCGGGTGGCATCTGCTGGATCTGCGGGCCGGGGGCCGCACCTTCCTGGCCGACCCCGAGGCGGACCGTCCGGCCTGCCGTTTCAACGACGGATCAGTCGACCCCGCCGGGCGGTTCTGGACCGGTTCGCTGGAGGACGGCGAGACCCGGCCGGAGGGCCGGCTCTATCGGCTGGACGGCGACGGCACCCACACGACGGTCGATGAGGGCTTCTACTGCTCCAACGGCATCGACTGGTCGCCGGACGGCCGGTGGATGTACTTCGTGGACTCCCGAGCCGACCTCATCTACCGGTACGCCTTCGACGTGGAGACCGGGCAGGCCACCGCCCGCCAGATCTTCGCCGACACCTCCTCACTGCCCGGCATCCCCGACGGCCTGCGCGTGGACTCCGGAGGCGATGTCTGGTGTGCCTTCTGGGACGGAGCGCACGTGACCCGCTTCACGCCCGACGGCGCCGCGGTCGAGCGGGTGGCGGTCCCGGTCCTGCGCCCGACGAGTGTCGCCTTCGGCGGGCCCGGGCTCCAGACGATGTACATCACCTCGGCCTCCCTCGGCCTCACCCCCTCCCAGTTGAAGGAGTGGCCGCTGTCGGGCGCGGTGCTGGAGCGCGACGCCCGGACGCCCGGACAGCCCGCCACTCCCTTTCGTCTTACCCGAGAGGTCACCGTATGAGATTCAGCGACAAGGTCGCCGTGGTCACCGGCGCCGACTCCGGCATCGGCCGCGCGACAGCGGTCCGGCTGCTGAGCGAGGGCGCCACCGTCGTGGCGGCCGACGTCAATCACACCCGGCCCTGGGCGGAGGCGGGGGACAAGCGGCTTCACCGGCTCACCCTGGACGTCTCCGAACCGGACGCCGCCGAGCGGCTGGAGGAGTACCTGCGCGGGGAGTTCGAACGGATCGACGTGCTGGCCAACGTCGCCGGGATCTTGCACATCGCCCCCTTTCTCCAGGTCACCCGGGCCGACTGGGACCGCGTCCTCGCAGTGAACCTCACCGGAGTGTTCTTCCTCAGCCAGGCCGTGGCCCGCATCATGGTCGACCACGCCACGCCCGGCCGCATCGTCAACGTGTCCTCCGTCCACGCGGTGGTCTCCGAACCGAACGCCGCGCCCTACACCGCGACCAAGGGCGGTCTGGAGGCCATGACCCGCACGATGGCCTCGGAACTGGCCCCCCACGGCATCACGGTCAACTGCGTGCGGCCGGGCGCCACCCGTACGGCGATGAGCGAGCCGATCTACACACCCGAGATCCTCGGCTCCCTGAAGGCGAAGATCCCTCTGGGAAAGATCGCGCCACCCGAATGGGTGGCGTCCGCCATCGCCTACCTCGCCTCCGAGGAGGCGTGCTACACCACCGGCGCCTGCCTGGACGTCGACGGCGGATACGCCATGGACGGCTCGCTGCCCGGGACGGCGTACTCATGAGCGCCGTCGCCGTGGTGACCGGCGCCGCCTCCGGCATCGGCCGTGCCACCGCCCTGCGCCTGGCCCGCGACGGCTATGAGATCGCGATGATGGACCTCGACGACGCCGGCCTCGCCGAGACCGCCACCCTGATCGGAGAAGTCGGCGGCCTGGCCCGCCCCTTCACCGTCGACCTGTGCGATCCGCTGGCCGTCGGGTCGGTCACCCGGGAGATCGCGGTCACCGTGGGCGCCCCGGAGGTGCTGGTGAACGTCGCCGGAATCGGGCTGGCCGCGACCGTCCTGGAGACGAGCGACGCGGACTGGAACCGCGTCATGGCGGTCAACCTGACCGGGCCGTTCCTCACCATCCGGGCGACCCTTCCGCTGATGCTCGACCGCGGCAGCGGCGTCATCGTCAACATCGCCTCCGTGGGCGGCCAGGTCGGGCTCGCCGGCCGGGCCGCGTACTGCGCGTCCAAGGCCGGGCTGGTCGGCCTCACGCGCGCGGTCGCCGTCGACCACGCCCGCGAGGGGATCCGCTGCGTGGCGGTCTGCCCCGGGACCGTGGAGACCGAATGGATCGGCAAGATCCTCTCCAACGCCCCTGATCCGGTGGCGGCCCGCGCGGCGATGGCGGCACGGCAACTGGACGGGCGCATGGGGTCGCCCGAGGAGGTCGCGGCCATGGTCGCCTTCCTCGCCGGACCCGAGGGCAGGTTCGTCAACGGGGCCGCCCTTGTCCTCGACGGCGGGATGACGGCGGCATGAGGACCCTCTCCACCAAGGCGATCTCCGCCGACCTGAGCAAGATCGTGGGACCGGTCAACGTGGAAGTCCGCCCGGCGGCCCTGGTGCCCTACCGGACGGACGCCACGTTCGGCTTCGCCGGCCTGACGACCGCGGTCGTCAGGCCGTCCTCGCCGACGGAGAGATCATCCAGGCGGGCGGCCGGCTGCCCGGCCCGATCCTCATCGACGGCCGACGGGCCCGCATCGGCCTCCAGGACTCCTGCCACCTGCGCAACGGGCTGGGCGTCAGCGAGACGCCCCGCCGCGTGATCAGCGCGCTCGGAGACCACATCGAGGTGCCCGGCGCGGCCGACTGCTGCGGCGCGGCAGGCACCTGCTCCCTGCTCAGACGCCGCGACAGCCGACGAGTCCTGGCCCCGAAGATGGTGGAATTGGCCAGACTTGAACTAGATTTCCTCGTCATGGTAAACCCTGGCTGCCAGCGTCAGCTGACCACGGCGGTGCGTCGGGCTCGGCTCCGCACGCGCGTACTTCATCTGGCCGAACTCGTCGAGCTGGCCCGGACGGAGCCACGATGAGTGGCCCATCGGCAGAGGAACCCGCGGTGGAGAACATCGATCTCGCCCCGCGCGATCCCCGGGACGCCATGTCGCTTCAGACCGCGTGGCTGCGCAGTTTCCTCGCCGTGGCCGACAAGGGCGGGTTCGGTGCGGCCACTCTCGTGCTGCATCTGTCGCAGTCGCGGGTCAGCGCGCACATCGCCGCACTGGAACACGCCCTCGGCGTGACTCTTTTCGATCGCAAGGCACGCCCCATCTGCACGACCGAGGCCGGTGAGCTGTTTCGTGGCCACGCCTTGAACGCCCTCCTGGAGCTCCAGCGCGGCGTCGAGGCGGCCCGCAGCACGCTTGACAACTTCGTCGCCCACGTCAAGATCGGTAGCTATCCGAGCGTCAGCTCCACCTACCTGCCCTCGATCCTGCGGACCCTGACGGCGAAGTACCCGGGCATCACCATCGAGCTTCACGAAGGAACCGCTTCAACGCTGGAGGAGATGGTCGTCAGCGGTGCCGTTGACCTGGCGTTCCGGCCCCTGCTCCCGAAGATGCACGAGACGACGCTCTGTCACCGGACGATCTGGCGAGAAAACATCGTCGCCGTCATGCGTGAGCAGGATCTCCTCACCCGTAAGACCTCGCTCAGCGTCGCCGACATCCTGGAGCGCCCCCTGATCGGCAACCCGGCCGGAAGCGAGGAGGAAGGCGGCGGATTCGACCTCCGCAACACGCTCGGCGAGAACGCGGCACGAGCCGACATCGCCTATCTCACCGACCAGCCGACCACCCTGGTCGCGCTCGTCCGCTCGGCCTTCGGCATCGGCATAATCAACCGCCTCGCTCTGGAGACCACCAGCACCGAAGGCCTCGCGACCCGCATCATCGACTCCCCGGCCGCCCATCGAGAAGTCGCCCTCTTCTGGGCCAGGCGCCGCTCGGACGCCGCCGTCGTCCAAGCCTTCCTGGACGCCCAGCAACAGGCCCCGCTTCCTCCCGGCGTCCAGCCCATCGACAGTCAGTGAATCGCCGGCTGGATCAAGAGGCTCCGGCTCACTTTCGATGATCTGTTACTCAGGGTGATGCCGAGTCAACCCAGCCTTCGGACTGCTGAGCGTAGGCGTCCCGGCAGGCGCGTAGATCACGGCGTCGCCGTCGACCGCGCCGTCCAGTCACGCCCTGGGCCACCACCCCGTCGATCGGCACCGTCTCAGCTGTCGCTGGTCTGAATCGACGGCTCGCCGTAGCCACAGGAGTTCCGGGCTCCCATGGGGTGTCGGCGATGCCGATTAATTCGGCAGGGGCGGACAAGCGGGTTGATCCCGCCTGCGCCCTTCCTCTCATGTGACCGCATCGCCTTCCTTTCCGGCCTTTTGGGCCGGCGGCACTTCCACCCACGCGACAAATGCGACATTGAAGACATTTCATATCAAATTAAGCGATAATATCCTAACATTATCAATAGAAGGACATGAGGGTGGTAAAAGCGGTTAATCTCCGTTTGTCGGACCATGTCGGCGGAAATCATGACAACCAGGGAGACCCGTTAGCGGTCACCTCAGGCGCTTTCCCAAGCGTTTCGGGAAACGCCGAAATCAGGGCACCAATCCTTTCGAGGGGGAAATACAAATGCCCAACGTCAAAAGCGTCGTCGCGGGACTCGCGATCAGCACGGCACTGGCCGGCGGAGTTGTGGGCCTGGGAGCAGCGACCACCACCACCAACGCCAGCGCCAGTACGGTCACAGCAGGAGCGGGCTTCACGACCTGGGGCGGCGGATGCGGCGGTGGTTGCGGTTGGCGCCGCGGCTGCGGCTGCGGAGGTGGTTGCGGCCACCGCTGCCATCACCGCAGCTTCCACCGCAGCGTCCGCAGGGTCAATGTCAACATCAATAACAACAACATCAACCACGGCGACCGCGACCGCGATCGCGACCGCGGTCGCGATTTCGACTTTGACGACGACGACGATTAACAACAACGCCTAAAGTCTCTGATCAGTCACCAACTCATGGTTGGCCTCCAGCTTGGGTGCCGCATGTAGCCGAAGCACGTTGACCACATGCGGCATAACCTGGGATCACAAAAACTCCAGGCCCATGATGGAGAGGAGATGGCCCGTGTTCGTCGAGATCCTGATTCTTCACAAAAGAATCGGATCGCACGGTGAACACGGGCCGAATCATTGTGACTTCGATGAATGATCTGATATATCCCGGCTTTTGTGAGCCGCTCTGATCGATATGCGCGCCGCCGCCACCTTCTAAAGAGGCCTGCATGCCGAGAAGATGCCTCCCCGAGTTCGGCCGCGGGTTCCGGGGCCTGCCGAAGGCCGGTCGCACCGCCCTACTCTCATCCGATCCGCCGGGCGAGAACACGGCGACCGGAGCCGTTCAGGATCGGGCACATCGCGTGCCCGCTTCAAAAGCCTCAGAAGTGGAAGCCGCCCGGGCGGCCGTTGCGGTCGGCGAGCAGGCCCGCGAGAGTCGCGAGGGCGATCTCGGCCGGAGTGCGGGAACCGATGTTGAGACCCACCGGGCGGTGCACCTGGGCGATCTTCTCGGGCGGCACGCCCAGCTCGGTGAGCGCCTTGACGTGAGGGCCCTCATGGCGGGGGTTGCCCATGATGCCGACCCACCGGACCGGACGGGCGAGGATGTCTCGCAGCACCGGCCCCACCTCGCCGCGATGGTGATCGGTGACCACGACATCGGCCGTGTCGTCCAGCTCGGGGCCGGCGGAGGTCAGGGCTCCGGCGGGGGCGCGTGCCGGGTCCGGTTCCAGGAGCAGCGTGCGAAAGCCCAGTTCGGCGCCGAAGCTGAGCAGGAAGCCGGCGACGGGGGAGGCGAACACCGCGACCAGGGTGCGCGTCCCGCTCTCCGGCCGCACGTCGCCGTGCGCCACCTCGCATGCCGGGTCAGGTACGTACGTCATGCCGCCAGCTTAGATGTCAGGCTCCCGCGAGCCGCGCTTCGAAACCGTGGCGAATCCTCTCCGTGGACCGGGTCGTCGGCGCGGGCGGTTCCATCCACCTGGCGAGGTCATCGGATGCCACCTCACGGCGGTATGGAATGCATTATCCCTTTTTGGGTTGATTGTGGCGCTCTGTTGGGAGGTTTACGGGAACGTCTGAGCGCAGTCTGATGTGTCACGCGACGAGGAGATGTGCATTGACTGCCAAGCGCACCACCAAAGCAAAACGGAATGGCAGCAGCCAGCCGTGGCTGCACCTCAACGGCGTTGAGATCCAGGAGTTCGGCACGGTCCGGCAGTTCCCGCTCGGTCTCTCCTTCAACGCGAGGATGTACTCCTGCCAGCGGCTCAACCAGATCCTGGCCGACACTCAAATCCTCTACGGCCTCTACAAGAAGCACCACTGGCTGATGCGCGGCCCGACGTTCTACCAGCTGCACCTGCTGCTGGACAAGCACGCCGGGGAGCAGCTCGAGCTGGTGGACCTGATCGCCGAGCGGGTGCAGACCCTCGGCGGCGTCGCCATCGGCGACCCGCGGCATGTCGCCGAGGTCACCGTCATCCCGCGCCCGCCCAATGGCGCGGAGGAGGTCCCTTCGATGCTCTCGCGCCTGATCGAGGCGCACGAGACGATCCTCATCGCCACCCATGACGCGGCGGCCCGTGCCGCCGAGATGGGCGACGACGGCACCAACGACCTTCTGGTCTCGAGCGTCATCCGTACCGGCGAGCTGCAGACCTGGTTCCTGATCGAGCACCTGGTCGACACCCCGCTGGTCGAAGCTCCGCGGGAATGATCACCCTCGTCGGGAGACGATCGGGGGGCGTACGGCGGGACCGGCCCGCACCGGGGAATGCTCAAGCACGGCGACTCCCGAGGAAGAGGCCGGCCGTCGCAATGATCCCCACACCCTAGGAGGCGGGGACTTCCCTGCGCCGTCGTACCGTCTCGCCGGCGGGGAAGCGGTCGGCCACGGCTCGAAGCGTGCTCAGCGTGGGGGCGATCGGCTGCCCGGCGAGCATTTCCTCGAGCGCGTCGTTCAGACCGTCCTGAACCGGTCGGACTCGCTCGGCCAGTTGCCTGCCGGCTGTCGTGAGCGTCAGTGTGACGTGCCGTCTGTCGCTCGCGCTGGTCGCCCGCTCGACGAATCCCGCGGTCACGAGCCGGTCCACCAACCTGCTCGGATTGGCCCCGGACTCGCATACCAGCAGCTCACCGAGTCCGGAGAGGGTGAGGGGCCCGCGGTCGTCGAGGACGCTCACCACCTCTGCCTGAGAGGGCGTGAGACCGAGCGGGCGGAGTGCGGCGGCGAGGATGCGGTTTCCCTCTCGCTGCACCGCCAAGACCAGGTAGCGGAACTCTTCGGCGTCCCTCACTCGTGCGGATCCTTTCTCGGCGGAGAACTCTCGAGGGGAGCAGTTCTCGTACGTCCTCGCACGTGCATGTTATGGCAGATGATGACGTGTCATCGGCCTGTCCGGTGAGGGCGGCCGGCGATATCCCTGTCCGCTCCTTTGGTGAATCCCGG
Organism: Streptosporangium subroseum; assembly: GCF_900188345.1. Classification (GTDB taxonomy): domain Bacteria; phylum Actinomycetota; class Actinomycetes; order Streptosporangiales; family Streptosporangiaceae; genus Streptosporangium; species Streptosporangium subroseum. Next base: position 120,984 of record NZ_FZOD01000021.1, read on the forward strand.
GTGGGTCGGGTCGGATAGGTGACGCGTTGCGGTGAGGGGCGGTGAAGCGGCCCGGTCTCAGGCGCCCCGCCCGTGGCTGAGCGCCTTGGCGAGGCGATCGGCCGCTCCGGGGTCGTGAGCTGCCAGAACCGCCAGATCGGGCATCGTGGCCCGCAGGGCGTTCACCTTGCTCACCGCGTCACGCATCTGCTTCTTGTCGCCGATGCCGGGCAGTTGGCCGGCGGCCAGGAGGTTGTCGTCGTAGGTGAGGTCGCCCACCATGATCAGCGGCGCGTGGTCCGGGCGGCGAACCAGCAGGGAGAGCGATCCGGGTGTGTGCCCCGGAGTGGGCAGGAGCAGAAGGCTTCCGTCGCCGAACAGGTCGTGGCCGGTGCTGAACGGTGCCACCGCCGGATCCGCGAGCGGTTCAGGGGTGACCCGCTTCCAGTTCAGCCCCGGCAGGTCGATGTGCGACGGCATCAGGCCACGCGCCTCCGGCAGTGGCTTGTGCAGGGACTCCCACTCGTCGTGGCTGGTGATGATGTCGGCGTGGCCGAGCAGCGGCAGCCCGCCGATGTGGTCCTGGTGAAGGTGGGAGATCACCGCGGTGTCCACGTCGCCGATGGCGTACCCCAGCCTGGACAGGCCGGCCGTGAGCGTCTCGTTCGGTTCGATGGCGAATTTCGCGAGGCGCGAGTAGACCAGCCCGTTGAACCCTCCGGGGAAGTAGTTCGGGTCGGTCACCGACGCGCGGTCCTGCCCGGTGTCGAAGAGCACCACGCCGTCGCGATGCTCGATCACGTAGACGTTGATCGGCCGGGGAGCGGTCCACCGTGTCGAGGTGAACAGCCAGAAGTAGAGGTTCTTCCATGTCGGTCCGACGTGCTCTGGCCGGATGGACACCGAGCCGGTGCTGATGACGGATACACGCTTGATCGGATCTGCCGAGGCGTTCATTCGAGGCCCTCCAAGAGGTTCTATGTCGTGTCATTAAATTACACGACACACATATGACCGTCAAGACTCATCCCGGTGCCGGCCCATCAAGGGGCCCCGGGCTTTGCCGCGTGGGACCTGGATGGCAATGCGGAGATTTCCAGCGGATATGCCGCCGACCTGGGATGGGGGGAGGCCCCTGCGACCGAGGTGTCGGTTCGCCGGGGGTGCGGCCATGGGGGGAGGGCCCGTCGCAGATCAATCGATGGGGCCGGCGGCGAGCGCACCGCCGCCTGACCGCATCCCCGTACCGTTCTCATGGCGGCGCCGGCCGTACTCCTGAAATCCCGGAGCGGAACGCGGCCGGTCGGCCCGGTGAAGGCCGTCGGCCTCGGCTTCCGAGTCGGGCGGTCGCCATCGATTTATTGATCTACATTGTAAAGCCGCTGGTTTTTTGCAAGATCATTTGCATATATCGACTAAAGACCGAGCCCCTGAAAGCAAGGCCCGCAAGCGGTTTGCGGGGCCGAGACCGGTGTACGGGGCGTCGGTAAGACTCGTGCGGCCAGATACACGCGATTGAGTTCGCCCAGGTCAGCGGTGGCCCTACTGATCGGTGGGGAGACGGCTGACGGCGTCTTCGAGGCCGGCGTGGGTAGGCAGGGTGTAGCCAGCGCGTTGATCGGGCCTAAAGTCCCGAGGCCACGCTCAGGCCAAGTCCGTTCGGGGGTCGGTCAAGATACGACGGAAACCGGCAACCAGTGATCTTGAGTTGAACCTGCCGCAGGTGAGGTGCTGGGGCGGATCGGCGTCGGCTGCCCGACCAGGGACAGCGATGCGCAAACGCAGCCGGAGGCCCGATCTTGTGTCACCGTTCGCAGTGGACTTCTTCGCGTACCCGCTCAGATCGGTCAACGGCGCACCCGATAGCGCAGGTGAAGCACCCGGTTGCCCTGAATCACCACGTCAGGATCCTCCAGCAGGTGCTGCGCGTCGACCGACCCGAAGTAGCGCTTGCCGGACCCGAACACCACGGGTACGACGTCCATGCGCACCTCGTCGACCAGACCCGCGGCAAGCACCTGGCCACCGACGTCGCCGGCGGCGACCTCGACCAAGCGGTCACCCGCAAGCTCCTGCGCCTTGGCCACGGCTGCCTCGACACCGTCGACGAAGTGAAACGGCGCCTCGGGGTCCCAGCCCTCGGGCTCCGGCCGGTGTGTCACGACGACCACGTGGTCGATCCCGCTCGGAGGCTTCCCGTCCCAGCCGTCCGTCATGTCGAAGACGTGGCGGCCGACGATCGTGACTCCGATCTGGTCCCAGTACGCCCGGGTGTAGTCGTAGGACGTCTGCGACACCTTCAGCTCGCCGCTCTCGTCCAACGGGATGTCACCGCTGGACAACCAGTCGAACAGCGGTCCGGGCTGGTCATTCTCGTCCGCGACGAAGCCGTCCACCGACACCGAGCCGTACATGACCACCTTGCCCACGGGGCTCTCCTCTGCTTTGGGGTGCCCCCAAATTAGCGTGTCGTGAGCTGTCGCTCTTGTACGAATCCGCACCAATACTGGCCGCAGCCGATCATCTACGTCGGGCGATCCCGGAAAGATCCCGTAACGGTCCGTCAAGGGCATCGCTGACCTGGGCGAACTTAATCGCGTGCACCTGGCTGCACGAGTCTTACCGACACCCCTGTACGTCGCGGGCGAACTCCCGGATGCCGGTCCTCGGTGTGGCGGGTTCCTTCCGCCGTCCGCGGCCCTCGGCTCAGGGGCGCGTCGCCCGGGCGCGGGGGCGCAGGGCGCCGGCTGAGGCGGCCATGAACGCGGCGAGGAGGGCGGGGATGCCCAGGGCCATCGGCAGGCTGAGGAGCTCGGCGGCGCCGCCGATGATGGCGGGGCCGGCGACGAGTCCGGCGTAGCCGATGGTGGCGACCTGGGCTATGGCCTCTCCGGCGCGGGCGGGGTCGTGGTTTCCGGCCGCGGAGAAGACCTGGGGAACGATGGTGGCCAGGCCGAGGCCGAACAGGGCGAAGCCGGTGATGGCGACGGGGACGGTGCCGATGAGCAGTGCGGTGCTCAGGCCGAGGGCGGCGATGATGCCGGAGTAGCGGACCAGGCGGACGGGGCCCAGGCGCAGGGCGAGGTGGTCGCCGGCGAAGCGGCCGATGGTCATGGCGGTGGAGAAGGTGGCGAAGCCGAGGGCGGCGAGTCCCTGGGAGGCGCCGAGGTCTTCGAAGAGGTAGACGGCGGTCCAGTCGACGGCTGCGCCTTCTCCGACGAGTCCGGCGAAGGCGACGATGCCCATGAGGGCGATCCAGCCGGTCCAGCGGGCGCGGGCGGGCGTGGTGGTGCCGGTGGTGGGCGGGGTGTGGGGCAGGAGGTGGCGTCTGGCGTAGAGGGAGATGAGGGCGAGGGGGATGCCGACGGCGGCGAGGGTGGTGCCGGCGCCGAGACCGAGCCAGGCGAATGCGCCGCCGATGCCTGCGCCGAGGAGGCCGCCGATGCTGAACATGCCGTGGAAGGAGGACATGATCGGGCGGCCGTAGGCGCGTTCGACTTCGACGCCGTGGGCGTTCATGGAGACGTCGAGGGAGGCGTTGACGAGGCCGAACACGAAGAGCGTGGCGACGAGGGCGGGCAGGTTGGGGGCGTAGCCGGGGGGGATGACGGTGAGGGCGGTGATGATGGCGGCGGGGGTGATGAGGCGGGCGCTGCCGAGGCGGTCGGTGAGGCGTCCGGCGAAGCGCATGCCGATGACGAGTCCGGCGGCGACGGCGAAGAGGCCGTAGCTGAGTTGCCCGGCGCTGAGGTCGAGGTTCTGTTTGACCGCGGGGATGCGTGCGGCCCAGGTTCCGGAGACGGCGCCGAGCAGGAGGAAGAAGTAGGACACGGCTCGGCGGGCGTTGACGGCTTGCCGGGTCGTGGTGGGGCTCATGGGCGCCTCTGGGGTTTGAGGTTCAGAGGCGATATTCAATCATGTCCGGCATCGGTGGGCGGGTCGATGGCAGGGCGCCGGCCGGGAGGGGGCGGCTGAGCAACGGTCGTGAATTCGGCGGAGTCGGTCTTGGTCTGGACCGACTGGACTGATGTGGCCTTGAGGAGCTGGTCTTGCAGGCCGGTGGGTGCGCTCGGGCGGGGCGAGGATGCCGGTGATTTCCGTGGATGACCAGGGCGGCGCCGTCTCCAGTGCTTCCATCAGCGGCTCTGCCCACTGATTCCCGGGTCAGTGGGGATGAGGACTTCGAGGCGGTGGCGATCGCTCATCGCCGGACGTCCGGGCGGGGTCTGGCGGGCTCGGCGTCACCGCCCGATCATCTTCATTTGGGCTTCGTTGTGGTGGTCGCCCGCGACGTCGGCGAGGGCGTCGAGGCGGGTGGTCTGCTCGGGGGTGAGGGTGAGGGCCCCGGCGGCGGTGTTCTCCTCCAGGCGGGTGACGCGCTTGGTGCCGGGGATGGGGACGATGTCGTCGCCGCGGGACAGCAGCCAGGCGAGTGCGACCTGCGCCGGGGTGGCGCCGGCGTCGGCGGCGATGGCCTTGACCTGGTCGGCGAGGTGGAGGTTGTGGTCGAAGTTGGCGCCGGTGAAGCGCGGGTTGGAGGCCCGGAAGTCTTCCGCTTCGAAGCGGGTGTCGGCGGTGATGGCGCCGGTGAGGAAGCCGCGGCCCAGTGGGGAGTAGGCGACCAGGCCGATGCCGAGCTCGCGCAGGAGCGGGAGGATCTCGGGTTCGGGGTCGCGGGTCCACAGTGAGTACTCGGTCTGGAACGCGGTGATCGGGTGGATGGCGTGGGCGCGGCGGATGGTCGCGGCTCCGGCCTCGGACAGCCCGATGTGGGCGATCTTGCCTTCGTTGACGAGGTCGGCCAGGGTGCCGACGGTGTCCTCGATGGGCGTGTCGGGGTCGACGCGGTGCTGGTAGTACAGGTCGATGTGGTCGATGCCCAGGCGGCGCAGCGATCCTTCGACGGCCTTGCGGACGTTGGCGGGGCTGCTGTCGAGGCCGTCCCGTCCGGTGTGGGAGATCATCCCGAACTTGGTGGCGACCACGACCCGGTCGCGGTAGCCGCCTTTCAGCGCCTGTCCAAGGAGTTCCTCGTTGGTGTAGGGACCGTACACCTCGGCGGTGTCGATCATGGTGATGCCGAGGTCGACGGCGCGGTGGAGGGTGCGGATGGACTCGGTGTCGTCGCTGCCCGCGCCGCCGTAGGCGAAGGACATGCCCATCATGCCCAGGCCGATTTGGCCGACGGTCAGGGTGCCGAGCGTCACTTGCTTCATGGTGTTTCTCCTCGTCAGGACTGGCGGATGAGGACCTTGAGGGCCTCGCGGCGGTCCATGGCAGCGTAGCCGTCGGGGGTCTGGTCGAGGCTGATGGTGCGGTCGAAGACCCTGCCCGGCTGGACGGCGCCGGAAAGGACGTCGGGCATGAGCTTCTCGATGTAGGCGCGCGCGGGGGCGGGCCCGCCGGTCAGGGTGATGTTGGCGCCGAACAGGCTGGCGAAGCCGACCGGGGCGTCCTCGTACTGCGGTGCCCCGACCCGGGAGATCACTCCGCCGGCCCGGACCACGCCGATCGCCTGCTCGTAGGCGGGCATGTGGCCGACGGCCTCCAGCACCTTGGCCGCGCCGTGGCCGCCGGTCAGCTCCCGGACCTTGGCGATGCCCTCCTGCCCGCGTTCGGTGACCACGTCGGTGGCGCCGAACGCGCGGCCGAGGTCGGTGCGGTCCTTGTGCCGTCCCATGAGGACGATCTGCTCGGCGCCCAGCTGCCGGGCCGAGAGCACCGCCAGCAGGCCGACGGCGCCGTCGCCGATCACCGCGACCTTGTCGCCGGGGCCGACGTTCGCGCGCTTGGCGGCGTGGTAGCCCGTGCCGTACACGTCGGAGAGGGTCAGCAGGTGCGGCAGGAGCTCGGAATCCTCGCCGACGGGCGCCTTGACCAGTGTCCCGTCCGCCAGCGGCACCCGGACGGCCTCGGCCTGGCCGCCGCCGATTCCGCCGGTCGCCCAGAAACCGCCGTGCAGGCAGGAGGTCTGCAAGCCCTCGCGGCAGAACTCACACGTGCCGTCGGACCAGGCGAACGGTGCGATCACCAGGTCGCCCCGCTTCACCGTCGACACCTCGCCGCCGGTCTCCTCCACGACGCCGATGAACTCATGTCCCATCGGGGATGCCTCGCCGGCGGGCATCGAGTGGTAGGGGTGCAGGTCCGATCCGCAGATACAGGTCGTCACGACTCGTACCAGGGCGTCGGTCGGCTGCTGGATCACCGGGTCCGGGACCGTGTCGATCCGCACATCCCCCGCGCCGTACATGAATGCTGCTCGCATGTGTCTGCCTTCCTTGACGTCACCGGTCAAAGCCCTACCCGGGCTCCGCAAAACGCGGCCTCCCTGGAGGGTCATCTCCAGCAAACGTCCTTTGACCCGGCAGTGGCAGTGCCTGTCGTTTCGGGTAACGCCGGTACCTGCTTCGGCGGGGAGGCGTCGCCTACCGTGAGATTCATGGACGACCGCATCAAAATCCAGGAGTTCCTCACCGCCTACGGCGGAGATCGGGGCCTGCGGGGAGATCGGGAACGAGGTGAACGGCGTCAGTGGACGGAGAAGCCGCCGTCGACGCAGATGGCCTGGCCGGTGAGGTAGTCGCTGGCCCGGCTCGCGAGGAAGACGGCGATGCCGGCGAAGTCGGCGGGGGTGCCGTTGCGGCCGGTCATGGAGCGGGCGGCGAGGGCTTCGACGCGGCCGGGGACGGCTTGGGCGGGTTCGGTGAGGGGGGTGAGGACAAAACCGGGGATGACGGTGTTGGCGCAGACGCCGTGGGGTGACCAGGCTTCGGCCTGGGAGCGGGTGAGGCCGGTGATGGCGGCTTTGGAGACGCCGTAGGCACCGCTGTCGCCGAAGGCGCTGATGGACTGCTGGGAGCCGATGTTGATGATGCGGCCCCAGCCGCGCTGGGCCATGCGGGGGCCGAAGTGCTGTCCGAGGAGGTAGGGGGCGGTGATGTTGACGGCCATGGTCTGGTCGTAGTCGTCGGGGGTGAGGTCGTTCATGGGGCGGCGGATGTTGTTGGCGGCGTCGTTGACGAGGATGTCGATGTCGCCGAAGAAGGTGGAGGCCTGCCGGCACAGGCGGGTGACGTCGTCGCGGCCGGCGAGGTCGGCGCTGATGGATGCGGCGTGGATGCCGAGGTCGTGGAGGTTCTGGGTGGCTTCGTGGAGCTCTTTGGTGCGGCGGGCGGCGATGACGACCGCGGCGCCGGCGCGGCCGAGGGCTTGGGCCATGGTGTGTCCGATGCCGGAGCTTCCGCCGGTGACGAGGGCGACGCGGCCGGTGAGGGAGAAGAGGTCGTCGAGGTATCCAGGCATACCAAAGGAACCTATCATCCTACCTTTGGATGGCGCCCCTCACTGTGAGGTGGCGGCGTGATGCCGGATCTTGCCCATCTGAAGGGTGATGGCGGCGTCCTGGATCTTGTCCATGACGTCGGAGAGGTCGTGCAGGGTCGCGGTGTCGAGGCACTGCAGGAGGCGGCGGAAGTCGGCGAGGCCGGTGTCGGCGATCTGCTCGGTGAGGGCACGCCCGGCGGGGGTGAGCTCGACGCGGCGGACGCGGCGGTCGTGGGCGTCTTCGCGGCGGGTGACGAGGCCATGGCCGACCAGGCGGTCGACGATGCCGGTGACGGTGCCGAGGCCGACGCCGAGATGCTGGGCGAGATCCTGGCCGGAGGCGGAGTCCTGGCAGGAGAGGATCATGACGACTTTGAGCTGGCGCATGGTCAGGTTGGAGTCGAAGAACGGTGAGGAGGAACGGTCCTGGGCGAGGAGCCGCCCCAGGTCACGTTGCATTTCACCGATTCGGTCGATCAGCCGGTCGCGTTCGTCGTCCACACTCACCTCTCGCTTCCTGAGAAGGTTATCAGGATCACACGACAACGCTAAATATTCGCATGAAGCGAAGTGTTAGTCTGGGGCGAATCTTACGATGACGTCCCCCTAGGAGCCCGCCCCCATGACCGCCCTGGCCAGGTTGAGCCTTGCCAACCGCAGCCTCGTCATAATGATCGCGCTCGTGCTGAGCGCGTTCGGCGCCTTCGCGATCCCGTCGCTGAAACAACAGCTGCTGCCATCGCTTTCGTTCCCGGGCGCGTTCGTGGTCGCCCCCTACCAGGGGGCTTCGCCCGAGATCGTCGAGGAGCAGGTCACCAAGCCGATCGAGAGCAGCTTCCAGGGCATCGGCGGGGTCACCGAGATGACCTCGACCTCCAGGGAGGGCATGGCGCAGGTCCAGGTGTCGTTCGAGTACGGCACCGACATCGACGCCGCGGTCACCGAGATGCAGCAGGCGGTGTCGCGCATCGGCGCCCAGCTGCCCGCCGGGGTGGATCCGCAGGTCCTGACCGGCGGCACGGACGACATCCCGGTGCTGGTGCTGGCGGTGGGTGACGGCGGCGACCAGCGGGACACGGCCGACAAGCTTGAGCGGGTCATGGTGCCGGAGCTGCAGGGCATCGACGGCGTCAGCGAGGCCACGGTGACCGGCACCCGCGACGAGGTCGTGGTGATCACCCCGGACGTCAAGAAGCTCGCGGCGCACAGGTTGGCGCCGACCGCGGTGACCGACGCGCTGCGCGCCAACGGCCAGCCGGTGGCGGCGGGCAGCCTGACCGAGGATCAGACGTCGCTGACGGTTCAGGTCGGCAGCCGGATCACCACGCTGCAGGAGCTGAAGGACCTCTACCTCACGCCGGCGGCCGCGCCGCAGGTCGCTCCCCAGTCGCCGCAGGGCCGTACGGTGCCGGGGCAGCCGGTCGCGCAGGTGCAGCAGCGCCCGCCGGCGGCGCCCAAGCCGGTGAAGCTGAGCGAGGTGGCGACCGTGGAGCGGGCGCTGGCCGAGAGCACCTCGCTGACGCGCACCAAGGGCGAGCCGAGCCTGGGCGTGTCGGTGACCATGTCCCCCGACGGCAACGCGGTGGCGATCTCTCACGCGGTGCGCGAGAAGCTGAACGACCCGGCGATCACGCAGGCCATCGGCGGGCCCTCGCAGGTGACGGTGGTCTTCGACCAGGCGCCGTATGTGGAACGTTCGATCGAGGACCTGGCGACCGAGGGCCTGCTGGGCCTGGCCTTCGCGGTGCTGGTCATTCTGATCTTCCTGCTGTCGGTGCGCTCCACGCTGGTGACGGCGGCGTCGATCCCGCTGTCGGTGATCATCGCGTTGATCGCGCTGTGGCTGGGCGACTACTCCCTCAACCTGCTCACCCTGGGCGCGCTGACCATCGCGGTCGGGCGGGTGGTCGACGACTCGATCGTGGTCTTGGAGAACATCAAGCGGCACCTGGGCTACGGCGAGGAGAAACGCAAGGCGGTGCTGGCGGGCGTGCGTGAGGTGAGCGGCGCGGTGACGGCCTCGACGCTGACCACGGTGGCGGTGTTCCTGCCGATCGCGGTGGTGGGGGGCATGGTCGGGCAGCTGTTCGCGCCGTTCGCGATCACGGTGACGGTGGCGCTGCTGGCCTCGCTGCTGGTGTCGCTGACGGTGATCCCGGTGCTGGCCTACTGGTTCCTGAAGGCGCCGGTGCTGAGCGCCGAGGAGGCGCGCGCGGTACGGGAGGAGGCCGAGGCCAAGGAGCTGCGCAGCCCGTTGCAGCGCGCCTACCTGCCGGTGCTGCGTTTCGCGACGAAGCGGCGGATGGTCACCCTGCTGGTCGGCGTTCTGATCTTCGCCGCGACGATGGGCCTGGCGGGACGGCTGGAGACCAACTTCCTCGACTCCACGGGGCAGGACACCGTCTCCCTCAGCCAGAAGATGCCGCCCGGCACGGATCTGGCCACGACGGACGCGGCGGCCAAGAAGGTCGAGCAGGTACTGGGCTCCCTCAAGGACGTGAAGGCCTATCAGGTCAACGTGGGAGGCGGCGGCGGATTCCTGGGCGGCTCCGGCGGGGGCGGCGATCGCGCCTCCTACTCGGTGACGGTCGCCGAGGGCGCCGACTCCTCGGCGCTGGAGGAGACGCTGCGTGAGCGGCTCAAGGCCGTCACCGACGCCGGTGAGATCACCGTGGGCGGCGGTCAGGGCGGCCCGGGCGGTTCGACCGACCAGCTTCAGGTGATCGTGCAGGCGCCGGACACCGAGACGCTGAACAGCGCGGCCGAGACGGTGCGCGCGGCGATGGCCGGCGTGGGCGGGCTGCGGGACGTGGCGTCGAACCTGGCGGCCAGCGCGCAGCGCATCGAGGTACAGGTCGACCGGGAGAAGGCCGCGGCCAAGGGCCTGAGCGAGACGCAGATCGGGCAGCTGGTGGCGCAGCAGTTCCGCGGGGCGCCGCTGGGCCAGGTCACGCTGGACGGGCGGACCGGTGACCTGATCATGCGCAGCGGGGACGCGCCGGAGAGCCTGAGCGCGGTCGCCGCGCTGAAGCTGCCGACCGCGACCGGCACGGTGAAGCTGTCGGACGTGGCGACGGTGGCGAAGGTCGACGGGCCGACGCAGGTGACCCGGATCGACGGTGAGCGCAGCGCGACGGTGTCGGGTACGGCCACCGGCAGCGACCTGGGCAGTGTGACCACGGCTCTGACCACGAAGCTGGACGCGCTGTCGCTTCCGGCCGGGGCGACGTTCACCATCGGCGGGGTGAGCGCGCAGCAGGACGAGGCGTTCGGGCAGCTGGGGCTGGCGATGCTGGCGGCCATCGCGATCGTCTTCATGATCATGGTGGCGGCGTTCCGGAGTTTCGCCCAGCCGCTGATCCTGCTGGTGTCGGTGCCGTTCGCGGCGACCGGTGCGATCGGCCTGCTGCTGATCACCGGCACGCCGCTGGGGATCCCGGCGCTGATCGGCATGCTGATGCTGATCGGCATCGTGGTGACCAACGCGATCGTGCTGATCGACCTGATCAACCAGTACCGCGCGCAGGGGCTGGGCATCGTGGAGGCGGTGATCGAGGGTGGCCGGCGCCGTCTGCGGCCGATCCTGATGACCGCGGTCGCGACGATCTTCGCGTTGATCCCGATGGCGCTGGGCCTGACCGGGTCGGGCGGGTTCATCTCCCAGCCGCTGGCGATCGTGGTGATCGGCGGCCTGCTGTCGTCGACGCTGCTGACGCTGGTGCTGGTGCCGACCCTGTACGTGATGCTGGAGCGGACCAAGGAGCGTCTGCGCCGCAAGCCGAAGGCCGGCAGGCACGAGGCCGAGGTGAAGGTCTACGACGCCGAGGAGCTGACGCCGGCTCGCTAGGGTCCTTCGTCTTTCGCTGTCTCACCGATCGCCGTACGGCGCGCGCCCCTCGCGCCGCCGTACGGCGATCGGCCGTTTCCGCGGTCGCCGCCCCTGCGTGGGCCGGACCGTACGGGGCGCAATACAATGAGGGAACGTGACTGCCAAGCCGCGTATCCCCAATGTCCTTGCCGCCCGCTATGCCTCGGCGGAGCTGGCCCGTCTGTGGTCTCCCGAGTACAAGGTGGTGGCCGAGCGGCGCCTGTGGCTGGCCGTGCTGGCCGCGCAGGCGCAGCTGGGGGTGGAGGTTCCCGAGACGGCGGTGGCCGACTACGAGAAGGTCATCGACCAGGTGGACCTGGCCTCGATCGCCGAGCGCGAACGCCTGACCCGCCACGACGTCAAGGCCCGCATCGAGGAGTTCAACGACCTGGCCGGGCACGAGCACGTGCACAAGGGCATGACCTCGCGGGACCTGACCGAGAACGTCGAGCAGTTGCAGATCCGCGACAGCCTCGTCGTGGTGCGCGGGCGGTGCGTGGCGCTGCTGGCGCGGCTGGGGGCGCTCGCGGCCGAGCATTCGGGCACGGTGATGGCCGGCCGGTCGCACAATGTGGCGGCGCAGTCGACGACGCTGGGCAAGCGGTTCGCCTCGGCGGCCGATGAGCTGCTGGTGGCGTTCGCCCGGCTGGAGGAGCTGATCGCCCGCTATCCGCTGCGCGGCATCAAGGGGCCGGTCGGCACCGCCCAGGACATGCTGGACCTGCTGGGCGGGGACCGGGCGAAGCTGGCGGAGCTGGAAGACGGGGTGGCGGCGCACCTGGGGTTCGCGCACCGCTTCACCAGCGTCGGGCAGGTCTACCCGCGTTCGCTGGACTACGAGGTGGTGACGGCGCTGGTCCAGCTGGCCGCCGCCCCCTCCTCACTGGCCAAGACGATCCGGCTGATGGCCGGGCACGAGCTGGTCACGGAGGGTTTCCAGAAGGGCCAGGTGGGCTCTTCCGCGATGCCGCACAAGATGAACACGCGCTCGTGTGAGCGGGTCAACGGGCTGACGGTGATCCTGCGGGGTTACGCCTCCATGGTCGGGGAGCTGGCCGGGGACCAGTGGAACGAGGGCGACGTGTCGTGCTCGGTGGTGCGGCGGGTGGCGCTGCCGGACGCGTTCTTCGCCTTCGACGGCCTGGTGGAGACCATGCTGACCGTGCTGGCGGAGTTCGGGGCGTTCCCGGCGGTCATCGCCGCCGAACTGGACCGGTATCTGCCGTTCCTGGCGACGACGAAGATGCTGATGGCCGCGGTGCGGGCCGGGGTGGGCCGCGAAAGCGCGCACGAGCTGATCAAGGAGCACGCGGTCGCCTCGGCGCTGGCGATGCGCGAGCGGGGCGCCGGCAACGAGCTGGTGGAGCGTCTGGCGGCCGATGAGCGCTTCCCGCTGGACCGGGCGGCACTGGAGCACCTGCTGGGAGAGCGCATCGCGTTCACCGGCGCGGCCGCCGAGCAGGTCGAGGCGGTCGTGGCGCGGATCGGTGAGATCACCGCCCGCTATCCGGCCGACGCGGCCTATGTCCCCGGCGCGATTCTCTGAGAAAGGCGCTCGTCGGTGAAAGGCCGTGCCGTGGAGTTGACCGCGACCGGCGACGTGGTCGCCGCCTGCGACGACGACACGATGATCGTGTGGGCGGCGCGGGGGATGGGCGCCGGGGTGCGGGCATGGGCGCTAGGGGAGGCGGTGGCGGTGGCCAGCCCGGATCTCAACCGCCGTGACCGGCTGACGGTGCGCGGCCCCGCGCCGCAGGTGGCCCGGCTGGTGGGGCTGGTGCGGCCGGAGCTGGACCCCTCCTACCGGCTGCTGGGCGACCGGGCGTTGCTGGGCGAGCTGACCGAGCGGGTGCCGGGGGTGCGGCCGCTGGCGTCGTTCGAGTGGATGGACGCCACCCGCCCGCCGCCGCCCGCGAAAGCCCCGGCGGCGGGCGGGTGGCTGGAGGGCGCGGAGCGGGAGGTGAGCGCCCTGCTGGCCGAGGCCTCTCCCTCCTCGTGGGCGACTCCCGGGGTGGCGGGCGTTCGCCGCTGGGCGGGACTGCGCGCCGAGGACGGGACCCTGGTGGCCACGGCCGCCGACGCCTGGTCCTGCCCGCAGGTCGGGTTCGTCGCCGGAGTGGCCACCGCCCCCTCCCACCGGGGCCGGGGTCACGGGGAGAGACTGTGCCGGTTCGTCTTCGAGGCGCTCGTCGCCGGGCATGGCCGGGTCGCGCTGATGGTCGAGACCGGCAACCACCAGGCGATCAGCCTGTATGAGCGGCTGGGCCTGCGGCTCCGCCCGGTCGCCGCCGCGGCCCTGGACGGCGCCTGAAGGATCCGCGCCGACCGGCGGTCACGGGGCGGGCCGCCCCGTGACCGAGCTGGACCGGCGACGCCAGGGCGACCCCGCGCCGGAAGCGGTCACGGCGGCGCTCGGACACGCGATCAGGGGGGCCGTACGCACGCGGATCGGCCCCCTGCCCAGGGCGGACGCAAGCAGGTAGAAAACCGGATGCAAGGCGCGGTCGCGGCAGGCAGAGTGGATGAAATGATGTCCAGTTTCATACCTGGTCTGGAGCTTTCGCGCACCTTCTACGTTCAGGTCGTGCGGCCGATCCTGACCGACATTCCCCATAGTGCCGCGCTGATCGGCGCCGGGTCGGAGGTCCTGGCGTTCGACACCGAACGTTCCACCGATCACGACTGGGGGCCGCGCGTGGTGCTGTTCACCGCGCCCCATCTGACCGGGCAGGTCCGCCAGGCCGTCACCGCCGGCCTGCCGGAGATCTTCTGCGGTTACCGTACCGCCATCGGCGCCACCCACGGCGTGCAGGTGAGCGACGTGGCCACCTGGTTCACCGACCGGCTCGGGTTCGACCCGCTAGGTGGCGTGAGCACCCTGGACTGGCTGTCGACTCCCTGGCAGCGGCTGGCCGAGGTCACCAGCGGGGAGGTCTTCCACGACGGCCTGGAGGCCCTCGAGCCCGCCCGCGCCGCACTGCGCTGGTACCCACCGGACCTGGAACGCTACGTACTGGCCGGGCAGTGGAGACGCCTGGCCCAGATGGAGGCCTTCCCCGGCCGGTGCGGGGAGGTGGGCGACGATCTGGGCTCGGCGGTGCTCACCGCCGGCCTGGCCCGGGACCTGATGCGGCTGGTGCTGCTGATGCGCCGGCGCTACCCGCCGTACGCGAAATGGCTCGGCAGCGGTTTCGCCCGCCTGTCGGGTACGGCCGAGCTGGGGGAGGACCTGTCGGCGGCGGTGGCCGCCGGCGACTGGCGGGCACGCCAGGAGCATCTGGGCCGCGCCTACCAGCGGGTGGCCGCCCTGCACAACCGGCTGGTTCCCCAGCCCGCGCTCGACACCTCGATGCGGGGCTTTCACGACCGGCCGTTCCAGGTCATCGGCGCCCAGCGTTTCGCCGACGCCCTGAACGCCGCCATCACCGACCCGGTGATCCGGGCACTGCCGCCGATCGGCTCGATCGACCAGTTCGGCGACTCCACCGACCTGCTCACCCACCCGCGACGGTGCCGCGCGGCGACGCGGGCCGTACTGGATCTCTAGGCCGCGACCGGTTCGCGGTGGCGGGCCAGCATGCGCCGCTCGAACCACAGCGAGGTGAACGGGGGCACCGAGCACGCCAGGCCCAGCACGATCACGCCCGGGCTCCAGCGCTCCACCCGGGCCGCGGCCAGCACCCCGGCCACGTACAGGACGAACATCGCACCGTGCACCGGGCCGAAGATCTTCACTCCGAGGTCACCGGTGTCGGCGATGTACTTGAAGAACATGCCGATGAGCAGTCCCGCCCACGAACACGCCTCAGCGATCGCCACATAACGGAACAGACGGAGTGCGGTCGGCACAGCGGGCACCTTTTCTTCAAGGTCGGCGGGGAACGGTTCCCCAGCCTAGGGGGAGGTGGGGGCGGTCCCGGCTTCGGGCCTTCGGCGAGGAACACCGGCCGGCCCGCCCCGGTCGCATCGGCGGCGGCGGGCCGTTCGGCCTTGCCCCAGGCGGCGCTTGACGTCACCCGTCCTGATCGGTGCCGGGACAGAGCCGGGTGCTGCCGAGGTAGCCGTGGAGGGCCTGGCGGGAGCGGGTGAGCGTGTCGATGCGCTCGTCGAGCCCGCGAAGGTGCGCTCGGAGGACGTCCAGCAGCTCAGGACAGAGCTCGAGGTCGGGGGCGGCGCCGGTGGCGCAGGGCAGCAGGAACCCGATGTCCTCGGTTGAGAGCCCGGCCTCGAGCAGCCCCCTGATCTGGGTCACGGTCAGGACGGCGTCGTCGGTGTACTCGCGGTAGCCGTTGGCGCCGCGGCCCGGCTCCAGCAAACCCTGGTCCTCGTAGTAGCGCAGCAGATGCGCACCGACTCCGGTCCGGCGGCTCAGCTCACCGATCAACCGAATGGGCGGCGCGGCGGGGCTTCACCTACCTCGACGGCGCGATCCTGGCGATTCCCCCGGCCATCGGCACGGCCGACGCCGTTCTGCTCTACAGCGGGCCGCGGTCGGCCTTCGACCTGCACGAGCCGACCCTGCGGAGCCTGGGCGCGGGCACCACCTATCTCGGCGCCGATCATGGCCTGGCCTCGCTGTACGACGTGGCGATGCTGGGCTTCATGTGGAGCGTTCTGAACGGCTTCCTGCACGGCGTGGCCCTGCTCGGGACGGCACAGGTGGACGCCGCGACGGTCGCCCCGTTCCTGAGCCAGGGGATCGGGGTCATGACCGAATGGATGTCCGCCTACGCGGACCAGATCGACGCCGGTGAGTATCCGGCCGTCGATTCCACCATCGACACCCACCTGGCGGCGATGGAGCACCTCATCCAGGAGAGCGAGTCCCTCGGCATCAATGCCGAACTACCCAGGTTCGTCAAGACGCTGACCGGCCGGGCGGTGGCCGGGGGTCGCGGCGGCGACGGCTACGCGGCCATGATCGAGCAATTCCGCAAGCCGGCCGTGACCGGCTGAACCCGCCTCATCTGCGACACCACCCCGGTCTTTGTTCCGTTCCCAGGCGTCTTCGGCACCGAGTCGGGCTTCGGACGGGAGGCCTTCGCGCCGCTCGCCTTACCGATGTGGAGGTTGTCGCGGTCGGCGCCGCCTGTCTCCTATTTTCCGGCGGAACCAGAAATCAACGCCCCTTGCGCCTGAGGAGTGGTGAGGGCGTCGAGCAGGCCGGGGAGCGCCTCGTCCATCTCGGCGCGGCGGAGGGTGTTCATCCGCGAGGTCCCGACGTAGTGCTGCCGGATCAGGCCCGCCTCGCGCAGCACCTTGAAATGGTGGGTGGCGGTGGACTTGCTGACGGAGATGTCGAAAGCGCCGCAGGCGATGTCCTCGCAGGTGGCATCGAGCTGCATGACGATGCTCCGGCGTACCGGATCGACGAGAGCCTCCAGCACCTGCTGGAGGTTGAACGTCGAGACCTCGGGGTGCGACGGCGTGCGTTCCATGGCCCCATAGTACGACAGTCATCAAACCATAGCCTCATAGTACGATAGTCGTCAAAGTTTGACGGCTATCGTACTTATATGTCACGGTAAGCCCGTTCCCAGCGAGCGAAGGACGGTGGCATGGCAAGGACTGTGCGGTTCCACGAGATCGGCGGACCCGAGGTGATGCGGCTGGAGGACCTGGAGCCGGGTGAGCCGGGACCGGGCGAAGCGCGGATCCGGGTGGAGGCGATCGGCGTCAACAGGGCCGAGGCACTGTTCCGGAGCGGTCAGTACATCGAGCCGGTGAAGCGACTGCCCGCCAGGCTCGGCTCCGAGGCCGCCGGTGTGATCGAGGCGGTCGGCCCCGAGGTGACCGGTTTCGAGAAGGGGCAGGCGATCAGCGTCGTGCCGAACTTCTCGCAGAACGACTACGGCGTGTACGCCGAGCGGGCGATCGTGCCGGCCACCGCACTGCTGCACCGTCCCGACCACGTGGACGCGGTGTCCGGCGCGGCGGTGTGGATGCCCTACCTCACGGCCTACGGTGCGATGGTGGAAGTCGGCCGCATGCGGGCGGGTGATGTGGCGGTGGTGAACGCGGCCTCCAGCAGCGTCGGCCTGGCCGCGATCCACACCGCCACCCGCGTGGGCGCCGCCCCGGTCGCCGTCACCCGCACCCGCGCCAAGAAGCAGCAGCTGATCGCCGAGGGCGCGGCAGAGGTCATCGTCTCGGACGAGGAGGATGTGGCGAAGCGCGTGCTGGAGCTGACCGGCGGCAGAGGCGCCGAGTACGTCTTCGACGCCGTCGCCGGTCCCGGAGTCGTGGACCTGGCCCGCGCTGTGGCGGCCGGCGGGACCCTGTTCCTGTGGGGCGGGCTCAGCGGGCAGCCGACCCCGTATCCCGGGTTCGACCTGGGCATGCCCGCGCTGAACATGCGCACCTACACGATGCTCGAGACCGCCAAGAACCCGCAACGGCTGCGCCGCGCCGCCGCGTTCGTCACCTCGGGCCTGCGCGGTGGAGCGTTCCGCCCGGTGGTGGACCGCGTGTTCCCGCTGCAGGAGATCGTGCAGGCACACCGGCACATGGAATCCAACACCCAGTTCGGCAAGATCGTGGTCACCGCGGCCCACTGACGGCGGCGCTGGACCCGATGTGATGCACGGAGCCTCACCGCTGGGCCACGAACTGAAGGCCGTCGTGAATCTCGCGCCGCAGGTCGGGGCCGGTGAGGCAGCCGCAGGCAGGGTCAAATTATTGATCTACATTGTAAAGGTGCCCGACCTGGAAGTTCAAGATCATTTAAGAGAATGGACTAAAGACCTACATCAACAAACAAGCGGCGCGGCGAAATCGTTCGGTACGGGGATCCATGGATGGGGGACCTCTGGCGGGGGCACGGGGCCGTGTGAGTGAGTGGCGCGGGTTCTCCTTGGTGCCGGGTGAAACTGCGGTCCGGCTCTGAGGCTCAGACGGCGACCGTCTGCTCGGACCGCGCCCGGCCGGCGCGATGAGGCGGCTTTGAGGGCCGCGCTCCCATGTCCCCGCTACGGGAGGACGGAAGAGCGTCCGGAGGATGGCGGAGAGCCGCTTGACCTCACCTTTGGTTGAGGTTTTAGGGTCGTCTCATAGCCCCGGTCGAGGCGGGTGGCCCGGCGAAAATGTCGGTCGGTCACCGTATAAAAGCCTGGGCCGGTGCTTTTTCTGAGGCCTTTCTGCCGCACCCCCGCAATGACGACCCCCAGGACCCGGTGATGTGTGATGGACATGGAAGTGACCGCGTGGAACTCGCTGTATCACGCGATGAACGCCCAGCAGGACCGGCGGCCCTTCTCCCGGGCCACGTTGCGGCGCATCATCGTCTTCGCCCGGCCACACCGCCGGCGTCTGGGGTGGTTCCTGCTGATGAGCGTGGTGGGGGCGGTGCTGGCGGTGGCCTCGCCGGTGCTGGCCGGTCAGGTGATCGACGCGATCGACAAGGGCGCCGCGCTGGATGTCGTCGTCGGGCTCGCGGCGCTGATCGCCGTCATCGCGGCCGTCGAGGCCGGGCTCGGGTTGTTGACGCGGTGGCTGTCGGCGAGCATCGGTGAGGGTCTGATCCTGCAGCTGCGCACCATGGTGTTCGACCATGTGCAGCGTATGCCGATCGCTTTTTTCACCCGTACCCGCACCGGTGCGCTGGTCAGCCGGTTGAACAACGATGTCATCGGCGCGCAGCGGGCCTTCAGCGACACCCTGTCCGGTGTGGCCGGCAATCTCGTGACGCTCATGCTGACGCTCGCGGTGATGATCGGGATCTCCTGGCAGATCACCCTGCTGGCGCTGGTGCTGCTGCCGGTGTTCGTGCTGCCCGCTCGGCGGATGGGCACCCGGCTGGCGCGGTTGGAGCGTGAGTCGGCCAATCACAACGCGACGATGAGCACGCAGATGACCGAACGGTTCTCCGCGCCCGGCGCGACGCTGGTGAAGCTGTTCGGCCGGCCCGCGCACGAGTCGGCGGAGTTCGGTGTGCGCGCCCGGCGGGTGCGTGACATCGGGGTGCGCACCGCGATGGTTCAGTCGATTTTTATCACGGCGCTGACGCTGGTCTCAGCTCTGGCTCTGGCTCTGGTTTATGGCCTGGGCGGGTTCTACACCTTGCGCGGTCAGCTGCAGCCGGGCGCCGTGGTGACGCTGGCGCTGCTGCTCACCCGCCTGTACGCGCCGTTGACGGCGCTGGCCAGCGCCCGGGTGGAGGTGATGAGCGCGCTGGTGAGCTTTGAGCGGGTCTTCGAGGTGCTGGATCTCAAGCCTTTGATCGCCGACAAGCCCGTCACCGTGCCGATGCCCGAGGGGCCGGTGTCGGTGGAGTTCGACCGGGTGCGTTTCGCCTATCCCTCGGCTGACAAGGTGTCGCTGGCCTCGCTGGAGGAGGTCGCCACCCTGGACGCTCGGAGCGGTGTCGAGGTGCTGCACGAGGTGTCCTTCCGTGTCGAGCCGGGGCAGATGGTGGCTCTGGTGGGGTCTTCGGGTGCGGGTAAGTCGACGATCGCGCAACTGCTGCCGCGGCTGTATGACGTCGACGGCGGCGCGGTGCGGCTGTCGGGGGTGGATGTGCGGGATCTGTCCGCCGAATCCATTCGGGAGACGCTCGGGATGGTGACTCAGGACGGGCACCTGTTTCACGAGTCGATCCGGGCCAACCTGCTGCTGGCCCGCCCGCAGGCGCAGGAGGAGGAGTTGTGGCAGGTGCTGGAGCGCGCCCGGCTGGCGGACCTGGTCTCCTCCCTGCCCGACGGGCTGGACACCGTTGTCGGTGAGCGTGGTTACCGGTTGTCGGGTGGTGAGCGTCAGCGGCTGACGATCGCCCGGCTGTTGCTGGCACATCCGCGGGTGGTGATCCTGGATGAGGCCACCGCGCATCTGGACTCCACCTCGGAGGCGGCGGTGCAGGCCGCGCTGAGTGAGGCGCTGGCCGGGCGGACCGCGGTGGTGATCGCCCACCGGCTGTCCACCGTCCGGGCCGCGGATGTCATCTTGGTGATCGAGGACGGGCGCATCGTGGAGCGTGGCACGCATGACGCCCTGCTGGAGGCCGGGGGCCGCTACGAGGAGCTGTATCGCACCCAGTTCGACCAGCAGCGGCCCGCCGCGGCCGAGGCGGTGCTGCGCTGAGCTGCGTTGACCGGTGTTCACGGAGAACGCCTGCTTCCAGCGGGCGGACTCCCCGGTGATGCCCGATCAGATGAAGCGCGTCCGAGCCTCCCTGCCCGCCGTGCCGGGCAGGGAGGTCGTCCGCCTTCTTGCCCGGAGGCGTGTCCCGCCTCACTGGGGCGGCCCTTCGGCGGGCCGGGGGTGTTCGCCCGGTCGCCGGCGGGGGCCGAAGACCCAGGTGCGTAGCAGCAGGAACCGCAGGCAGGTGGCGGCCAGGTTGGCCGCGACCAGCACGCCGAGTTCCAGCGGCCGGGCCGGGGCATCGTCGACGGTGTGCAGCAGGGCCAGCGAGCCGCCGGTCAGGCCGAGACTCGCGGCGAAGACGACGAGGCCCTGGGCTTGGTGCAGCCACAGGCGGCCGGTGCTGCGGATGCCGAAGGTGAGCCGGCGGTTGAGGGCGGTGTTGGCCACGGCGGTGAGGAGGAGGGCGATGAGGTTGGCGGCCTGGGCGCCGGTGGTCGTGCGGAGCGCGGCGTACAGCAGCAGGTAGGCGAGGGTGCTGGCGGCGCCGACGGCGGCGAAGCGCAGTAGTTGCCCGGGCAGGCCTGCGGGGATGCCGGCCACGGGCAGTGGGGTGCGCCCGAGTTGTTCGCGCAGGCGTGCCAGGGGCAGCCGGCCGGTGCCCAGTGCCCGGGCCAGCCGGGCGATGCCTCTGAGGTCGGCGATGGCGGTGGACAGGAGGTCGACGCGGCTGTCGGGGTCGTCGATCCAGTCGACCGCCACCTCGTGGATGCGCAGGCCTGTGCGTTCGGCGAGCACGAGCAGTTCGGTGTCGAAGAACCAGCCGGTGTCCTCGACCAGGGGTAGCAGCCGTGCGGCCACGTCGGCGCGCACGGCCTTGAAGCCGCATTGGGCGTCGGAGAAGCGGGCCGACAGTGTTCCGCGCAGCAGCAGGTTGTAGCAGCGGGAGATGATCTCCCGCCGGGGGCCGCGGACCACTCGGGAGCCGTGGGAGAGCCGGGAGCCGATGGCCAGGTCGGAGTGGCCGGTGATGAGCGGGGCGACCAGGGGCAGCAGCGCGGCCAGGTCGGTGGACAGGTCGACGTCCATGTATGCCAGCACCGGCGCGTCGGAGGCCGACCAGGTGTGCTTGAGCGCCCGGCCGCGTCCCTTGGCCGCCAGCCGTACGGAGGTGACCTCGGGCAGTTCGGCGGCGAGCCGGGCGGCGATCTGCGGGGTCCGGTCGGTGCTGGCGTTGTCGGCGACGGTGATGCGAAAGGGGTAGGGGAAGTCTTGGAGCAGGTGGGTGTGCAGGCGGCGTACGCATGGTTCGAGGTCGCTTTCCTCGTTGTGGACCGGCACCACGACGTCGAGGACCGGTGGGTGTGTTGCGGGGTCCGGGGTCGTGCCGTGTGCGGGAAGCGTTGAAGTGCTCATGTCCTCACGGTCGGCCGGGCGCCTTTCAGGGGCTTGTGGCGTTGCTGTGGCCGGCCTGTGAATGCGGGGCGGGAGCCGTGAGGTGCCCGAGACGACGCAAGGCGGCTCCCACCGGAGTGGGGGGTGTCGGTAAGGCTCGTGCAACCAGGTACACGGGATTGAGCTCGCCCAGTTCAGCAGTGTCCTACCGGGGTCCCAGTAGTCCTGACGAAACTTTCGTCGGATATGCCCTTGACCTGCGGCTATGCCGGGGCTCTGTAGCTGGGGATGAGATCGCTTGCTGTGGGGCCATGAGCGAGGGCACACCGGAGTTGCTGTCGTCGTGAAGTAGATGCCAGGTAACGGGCCGGCCAGCATTTCCAGGATCAAGCCGTGGGCGGTCAGGTGGTCGGCCAGGGCGGTGAGCTCGGTTGAAGTTACCCGGCTGGGCCGGACGCTACGAACTGCGCGTCGATTCTTGTTCCGAGATTAGGTCGATCTCGGAAGTACGGAGAAGACGGCGAGGGGGTCGCATCATCAGGGCCCTCCTGCCCGTGACCGTAGCGGCATCGGCGATCTGACCGTCCAAGGTAGGCACCTGCAGCCTTCAGGCACGCCCTGTTGTGGTCGGCGAATCCGAGCTGGCGTCCCTCATCGGCGTGCTGAGCGTTCTGGGCGGCGGCGCCCACGCAGCAGGTGGCCGCCGAGTAGGACCGCGCAGGACCCGACGGTCAGCAGTCCGCCGGCGAGGAAGGCGCCCTGGACATCGGCGAGCGGCAGTATCAGTGCCCCAAGCGCGGCGCCCGCCGCGATGCCGGCGTTGTAGGCACCGGAGTTCGCTGCGAGGGCGATGTCCGTGCGGCCCGGCCCACAGTGCAGCATCGCGTTCTGAGTGGTCATGAACACCGGCCCGAGTGCACCGCCCATCAGCGTAAGGAACATCACCGCCGCCACCGGGTGAGCGCCGAACGCGTACAGGCCGAGCATGCCCACCGCCTGCGTGGCCACGGCGGTGACCAGCGCGGCATGCGGAAAGCGGTCCAGGAACACCCCGGTGATGCTCACCCCGGCCAGGCACGCGACACCGAAAACCATGAACAGGGCGCTGACCGCGTGGGGGAGAACCCGCTCACGTCGCCCAGGAACGTCACGATGTAGGTGTATCCCGTGAACGCCCCGGTGGCGGACAAGGCCCCGGCCGCCAGCACCGTTCCGAACCGCCACGCGTCGGGGCTGGTTGCGTAGGCGGCGGGCTCTTCTTCCGGACGCGAGGTCGGCAGCAGAACGGCGATCGTCACCAGGTAGACAAGCCCCAGGGCTGCCAGCATGGCGATGGGCACCTGCCAGCTACTCTGCTGGCCCAGCCAGGTCCCGGCGGGAACACCAAACACGAGGGCGAGCGACCCGGCAACGGACAGCGCCCCGATCACACGCCCCCGGATCTTGGGCGCGAACAGGCCCACCGCGACAGGCCCCATCACGGCCCAGAACAGCGCCTGGGCGAGCGCGGTCAGCAGTCGCGCCACGAGGAGCAGCCAGTAAGAGGGGGCCAGCGCCGCAACGAGACTGGACATTACGAGCGCGGTCAGCAGTCCCGTGAGCACATGGCGTCGGGGTACGGCCCGCACGACGTGGGCAATCGGCACAGATGCGATGGCCACCGTCACGCCGTAACCGGTGACCAGGAGACCGATCGCTGACAGAGACACGCGTAGGTCTTCAGAGATGAGCTTCAGGAGGCCGACCGGCAGGTTCTCCGCGGTGTTGAAGGTGAGGGCGGCGAGCATCAAGGCTCCGAGCACCGCCAGCCGGTGCCATGCAGCCGGTCGTCTCGTAATCGTACGGTAATTTCCTGTCCTCACCTGTTGCAACTGCTCAGTGACGCTATCCATGTACGTACATCATCAGGCCAACTAGTCCCACTACAACCGAATTAATCCTCGGTACCCTATTTGGCTTCGTGCTTTCAGCCTCGACAGCTGGCCCGCCGGGCGCGGCGCTTAATGCGGGGAGGGGCACGCAGAGCCCGGACGGTCATGCGGTGCTCCAGGGTCCGGCAGGGCCGGTCCCAAGCTTGGCGCAGTAGCTGATCTGCGCTTTGCTGCCCAGGGAACGGATCTCACTGCGCAAGTCGTCGGGTGCCGAGACGATCACCGTGGAGATCAGCAGGTCGACCAGCGTGTCAGGAGGTCGAGCCGGGGGAGGACGTCAGGTCGTAGACGGTGACGCCGCCGACCGTGGTGGCGGGGAAGGTGGCGGTGACCCAGGCGGAGATCTGCGAGCCGGCGTTGTTGCCGTTGTTGCCGCGCATCCCGCCGTCGCGGTCACCGATGAAGTAGTGGATCTTCTTTTCGGTGACGTACTGCTGGAACCGGGCGAGGGTGGGTGAGGGGTCGCTGCCGTTGAAGCCGCCGATGGGCATGACCGGTCGGCCCGTGGCCAGCTGGTAGCCGGAAGCGTTCTGCGATCCGATCGCCGCCGCCACCCAGGTGTATGAGCCGGCCCCGTCGCGCAGCAGTGTGACCATGTCCGCGCTGGGGGTGGAACCGTTGATCAGCCCGCCCATGCCGCCTTGGCCGCCGGTCCGTCCCGCAGCGCCGCGGCCGGCGGCCGGTGCGCCCTGAGCCGTGCCGGGCTGGGCGCCGCCCGGTGGCATGGCGCCCGGGCGCCGGCCGCGCATCCCATCGGGGCCGCCCAT
Organism: Streptosporangium subroseum; assembly: GCF_900188345.1. Taxonomy (GTDB): domain Bacteria; phylum Actinomycetota; class Actinomycetes; order Streptosporangiales; family Streptosporangiaceae; genus Streptosporangium; species Streptosporangium subroseum. The sequence goes on from NZ_FZOD01000021.1 coordinate 145,325, forward strand.
GCCGCCGGGGCCGCCGCGCCCTCCGGGGCCGAAGCCGCCGGCCACGGCGGGGCCCGCAGAGGGGATGGAGCCGCCGTGCGGGGTGGCCGCGGTGTCCACCGCGTACGCCGCGGGCCCGGCCAGCACCATGGTGAGCGCCAGTGCCGCCGCCGGAATGGCTCCCCGGGCGGCCATGCGGGTGGGCAGCCGCAGCGATGCCAGCAGCCCTGCGGCCGCGAGCAGTCCACCGGCCAGCACCGCCCAGCGCAGCCACGGCAGGAAGTCGGTGCTGCGGCCGAGCAGCGTGAACGACCACCAGGACGTGATCGCCACCGCGGCGGCGATGGTCGGCGTGCCCCACCTGGCGGACCGCCGCCGCCACAGTGTCACCGAGCCCATGCCGACCAGCGCGCCGACGGCCGGGGCGAGGGCGACGGTGTAGTAGGCGTGGAAGATGCCCGCCATGAAGCTGAACACTCCGGCGGTGAGCAGCAGCCAGGCGCCCCACAGTATGAATCCGGCGCGGGTGCGGTCGGTGCGTGCCGCAGACGCGGTCACGACGAGGCCCGCGGCCAGCAGGATGAGGGCGGCGGGCAGCAGCCAGGCGACCTGGCCGCCCTGCGCGGCGTCGAACATTCGCGTCCAGCCGACCTCGCCCCAGCCGCGGCCGGGGCCGCCGCCGACGCTGCCGGTCTCGTCGCCGTTCAGCCGGCCCAGGCCGTTGTAGCCCAGGGTCAGCTCCAGCAGGCTGTTGTTCTGCGAGCCGCCGATGTAGGGGCGCATCGAGGCGGGGATGAGTTCGACGATGGCGATGTACCAGCCGGCCGAGACGACCAATGCGAGGCCCGCCAGGAGGAGTTGCCCGATGCGCCTGCCGAGCTTGGGCGGCCCGGCGATGAGGTAGACCAGTGCGAACACCGGGACGACCAGCAGCGCCTGGAGCATCTTGGTCAGGAAGCCGGAGCCGACGAAGATCCCGGCCCACACCAGCCACTTGGTGGCGCCGCTCTCCACCGCCCGGACGGTCGCGTAGGCGCCGGCGACCATGAGCAGCACCAGCAGCGCGTCGGGGTTGTTGAAGCGGAACATCAGCACCGCGACGGGCGTCAGCGCGGTCGCCGCACCGGCGATCAGGCCCGCCGCCGGGCCGTACCAGCGCCGTACCGTCGCGAACAGCAGTCCGACGGTGGCGACGCCCATCAGCGCCTGCGGCACCAGCAGGCTCCAGGCGTTGACGCCGAACAATCGCGCCGACAGTCCCATCACCCACAATGACGCGGGTGTCTTGTCCACCGTGATGGAGTTGGCGGCGTCGGAGGAGCCGAAGAACAACGCCGTCCAGCTCTGCGAGCCGGCCTGTGCCGCCGCCGAGTAGAAGGCGTTCGCCCAGCCGGAGGCGCCCAGTCCCCACAGGTAGAGCACCGCGGTGGCCCCCAGCAGTGCCAGCAGGGCCGGTCGCACCCAGGCGCCGTCGTCGGTGCGGCCCCGTAACCACCTCCGTGCCACCGCCGCGGAGGGGGATCGATGGGCCGGTGTCGCGGACAGTGTCGAGGTCATCGGTGCGTCCTTTCGTCGGTGCGTCCTTGAGAACTTTCGGCCGTCGGCCTGTCCGCGTCTTGTGGCGTCGCTGTGCACCGCCTGTGAGGCTGATCCACGGTTGCGGCCGGGCTCGGTCCTGCGACCGGCCGGGGACGGCTGACCCGCTGCTCCTCACGGGGGTCTGACACGACGGATCCCCGCGGGCGGTGTGGCGCATCAGCCCGCGCGGCCGGGCTTGAGGCTGGGCGAATGCCAGGAGTTCCCAACGGTGCGTGCGCTGTCCCCGCCCTGTGAACGGATTGCGGCCGCTCGAGTTCTCCAGGCCCGTCAGCGGGTGTTCTGCGGCAGATCCCGGTTTCCGGAAGGCTCTGCCGGAGGTGCTGATCCGCTGGGGGACAGGGGTAGCCGGACGGTGAACCGGGTGCGGCCCGGCACGCTGTCGACCTCCACGCTCCCGCCCTGTGCGCCGATCACCGCGTGCACGATGGACAGCCCGAGGCCGGTGCTGCCGGCCGCCCGGGAGCGCGAGTTGTCGCCGCGGGCGAACCGCTCGAAGATGTGCGCCAGCAGCTCGGCCGGGATGCCGGGGCCGGCGTCGGCGACCCGTAGCGTGGCCTGCCCGGCGGAGGCGGTGACGCTGATCGTGACGGGGGTTCCCTCGGGGGTGTGCACGCGCGCGTTGGTGAGCAGGTTGGCCAGCACCTGCTGCAGCCGCGCCGAGTCGCCGGTGACCATGACCGGTTCATCGGGCAGGTCCAGCCGCCAGTCGTGATGCGGGCCGGCGGCGTAGGCGTCGCTGACCGCGTCGACCGTCAGCATCGTCAGGTCGACGGGTCCGTGCGCGAGGGGCCGGCCCGCGTCCAGGCGGGCCAGCAGCAGCAGGTCCTCCACCAGGGCGGTCATCCGCTGCGCTTCGGACTCCACCCGGCGCAGCATGTGGGCCACGTCGGGCGGTACGGGCTGCCTGCTGCGGCGGCTCAACTCGGCGTAGCCGCGGATCGCCGCCAGCGGGGTGCGCAGTTCGTGGCTGGCGTCGGCCACGAACTGGCGTACCTGCGTCTCGCTGGCGTGCCGGGCCTCCAGCGCGCTGCCGACGTGCTCCAGCATCCGGTTCAGCGCCGCGCCGACCTGGCCGACCTCGGTGCGGATGTCGGCGTCGCCCTCGGCGACGCGCTGCGGAAGTTCCACCTCGCCGCGGTCGAGGGTCAGCTGCGACACCCGGGTGGCGGTGGCCGCCACCCGTGACAGCGGCCGCAGCGCTCGCCGTACGATCACCACGCCGGCGTAGCCCACCGCCAGCAGCACGAGCACGGTGACTCCGCCCACGACGCCGGCCACCAGGTAGAGCGTCTCCTGGGTCTCGGCCAGCGGCAGCCCGGTGATCAGCACCGCGCCGTCGGGCATGCCGCGCGCCACCAGGCGGTAGTCGCCCAGGTCGCCGAGGTCGTAGCTGTGCGGCGCGGTGCCCACCGGCACGCTCAGCAGTGTCGCGTTCAGCGCGCCGACGTCGGGCTGCGGCTGTCCCCGCTCCACCAGCACGTCGCTGTTGACGACGACGCCCCGGCAGGTTCGTGCCGCGAGGGTGCCGATGATCTGGCCCGGTGGGAAGCCGCGCTCCCGTGGCTGCGTGCAGTCGGGCTTGTTCGGCGCCGCGCCGAGAGGCGCCGGGGGTTCGAAGGTGCGCGGTGCCCGGCTTGCCGCCGCCGTCAGCTGGTCGTCGACGCGACCGTAGAGCACCTTGTTCAGCGTCACCTCGGTGGTCACCCCGACGACGAGGAACGCCAGTGCCGGCAAGATGACCATCGCCGCGACCAGGCGGGCCCGCAGCGACCGGCTCGATGGTCCCCACCGGCGGCTGATGCGGGGCTTATTCGCCGGGTCTGAGGACATATCCCGCCCCGCGCAACGTGTGGATCATCGGTGCCCGGCCGGCGTCGATCTTCTTTCGCAGGTAGGAGATGTACAGCTCCACCACGTTCGCCTGGCCGCCGAAGTCGTAGTTCCATACCCGGTCCAGGATCTGTGCCTTGCTGAGCACCCGCCGCGGGTTGCGCATCAAAAAGCGCAGCAGCTCGAACTCGGTGGCCGTCAAAGTGATCAGCTCGCCGTCTCGCCGGACCTCGTGGCTGTCCTCGTCCAGGGTCAGGCCGCCGATGACGAGCTGGGAGCCGGGGCTCAGCTCCGAGCGGGCGGTGCGGCGCATCAGCCCGCGCAGCCGGGCCACGACCTCTTCGAGGCTGAACGGCTTGGTGACGTAGTCATCGCCGCCCGCCGTCAGGCCGGTGATCCGGTCTTCCAGGGAGTCTTTGGCGGTCAGGAACAGCACCGGCACATCCGAGGTCTCCGCGCGTAGCCGCCGCAGCACCTCCAGGCCGTCGATGTCGGGCAGCATCACGTCGAGCACGACGGCGTCGGGCCGGAAGTCGCGTGCGGTCCGGACGGCGCTCAGGCCGTCGCCGGCGCTGCGCACCTCCCAGCCCTCGTAGCGCAGCGCCATCGTCAGCAGCTCCGCCAGCGTGGGCTCGTCGTCGACCACCAGCACCCGTACGGGGCTGCCGTCCGGCCGGCGCATCGGCCCGCGGGTCTGCGCGTTCGCCATCGTCATCACCCGATCATCAGCGGCGAAGCTGTCGGCATCCTTTTCACATCCTGTGTATCACCTGTGCGAATGCGGGCGCACGATCGCATCGGGTGCCCGTGGCCTGCCGGCGCCACCGGCATGGCGCCG
>NZ_FZOD01000057.1 GCF_900188345.1 Streptosporangium subroseum
CGCTGCGCTCTGTATCCTTCGCCGGGTCCGGAGCAGCGCGTGATCGGTTCATGGTGCAGAGATTGTGTTGCCCGCGTCCACTATGTGATTCTGAAACAGCAAACACCGCCGCCTGGCCCGTAGTTGATACGGGCGGGTGTGAGTGTGGTGGTTGATTGTTTAATAGGGTTACGGCGGTTATGGCGAAGGGGAAACACCCGGTTACATTCCGAACCCGGAAGTTAAGCTCTTCAGCGCCGATGGTACTGCACCGGGGACGGTGTGGGAGAGTAGGTCACCGCCGGACAATCTTTTCAGAGAAGGCCACCCCGTTTCGGGGTGGCCTTTTCTGCGTTCACCCACCCGTGTTACCCGGGGGTTCACGCCATGCGGTGCGAACCCCCCTTTCCTGTGTCCGGGAGGGGGCCGCACCGCGCGGTACGGACCCCTTTTTTCGTTTCAGGGGCGAGCCGCTGTCTGCATTAGAAACCGCAGCGGTTCGCGGTCGCCGTTCTCCTGGTGGGAACCTCACAGAGAAGAAGCCCGAGACCCGTCCTCGTCGTCGATCAGCAGGAAGTCAGGCCGGTTCTCGCGCCACTCGGGCACGTCCATCGAGTTGAGCACGGAGATCAGCTTCTTCTCCTCATAGATGAAGTGCGTCTGCATGACCGCCGACAGCGCCGCCACCTCCTCACGCACCTTGGAGGCCGTGGCCGGGTCCGGTTTTTCCGGAAGGGACCCGAGTAACTTCTGCAGATTCCCCAGCAGCCAGTCCAGCTGGTTATGGTCGGTGCGCAAATCGGAGAGCACCTTGCTTAGCTCAGGGAACTCCTCGGCGATCGCTGGGAACGCACCCTTGTCCTCGCCGGTATGGTGGCGCGTCAACGCCGTGCAGAAGGAAAGGCAGTGGGCCCGCAGGTCCCGTGGCGGAAGCCCCTTGCCGTCGAAGTAGTCGTCGACGCTGTCCTGGAGGTCTTCCAGCATCTCGCGGAGCCATATATGCACTTCGAGCAACTGCGTGCCCAGGGCGGTGAGGCGGTTGCCCGCCTCGGAACGTGCATTCATGCTCTTCCTTTGGATGGGGTATCCCAGTATCCCCGCCGGCGCACCAGGGACAAGCCGACCGTCCGGGAGCGGCCAGGCAGTCCAGTACGCGGAGGCCGCCAACACGACCCCTCGGTGCCGTCACCGGCCGGTGTGCTGCCCCCGCTGACGGGTTCGAGGATCAACGTGCCCGGCCCGTCATGATTCAGCGACTAGACCGTGCCGGCGGCCGTGGGGGTGGCGCGGGCGCCTGGTATCCACGTTGCCGGTCAAGGTATTGAGGATGCCGGGTAGTACTTCTACCGTTCCGGCGGGCAGGCCGGTCACGGTTTCCTCCGCCAGCGCGCACCATAGCTGCTTGACCTGGTCGGCTAGCGCCTTGCCGCTGTCGGTGAGTTCGACGATGCTGGCGCGCTTGTCGGAGGGGGCGGGTGTGCGGCGGATATGGCCGGTGGCTTCGAGCTTGCGGGTCATGAGCGTGACGCTGGGCGGCTCGCAGCCGAGCGCCTCGCTGAGCTGGGCCTGGATCATCGGGCCGGTCCGGGCGAGCTCGAGGAGGAGCGCCTCCTGCCCGGGGTGCAGGCCAAGCGGGGCCAGCAGCGCCGCGGCCCTGGCCCGGTGGCGCAGGCTCAGGAGACGGATGGCCTGGTTGAGGGCGTCGGCCTGCTCGAAGTCCACGGGCTCTCCTTGACAAATTAGTTATGCGCATAACATTATTCGCATAACTAATTCTACGCGACATCGTAGGAGCCAACATGACCGTGAAGGTCGCCGTCATCTACTACAGCGCGACAGGTGCTGTGCACGCACTCGCGCAGGCCGTCGCCGAGGGCGCCGCCTCGGCCGGAGCCGAGGTGCGGCTGCGGCGGGTCGCCGAGCTGGCATCCGACAGCGCGATCGACGAGAACCCGCAGTGGCGGCGGCACACCGACGCCGCCACGTCGATCTCCCCGGCCTCGGTTGAGGACCTGGCGTGGGCCGACGCGTTCGCGTTCGGGACGCCGACCCGGTTCGGCGCGCCGGCCGCGCAGCTCAAGCACTTCATCGACCAGACCGGCGGGCTGTGGCAGGAGGGGAAACTGGCCGACAAGCCGGTGACGGCCTTCACCTCGGCTTTCAACCGGCACGGCGGCAGCGAGGCCACGATCTTGTCGCTGGGCAACGTCTTCTACCACTGGGGGGCGCTGATCATCCCACCCGGATTCACCGATCCGGCCGTGTACGCTGCCGGCGGCAACCCCTACGGCACGTCGTCTGTGACCGGCCCGACCGGAGACGGCTCCGACGCCGCGGCGCTGGAAGCGGCCAGGTACCAGGGACGGCGGCTGGCCCAGATCACGATCCGGCTGCTGGGGGACGGCCGCGTCACCGATGCCGCCGCGGGCGACGGGAACGCCCGCGAAACCGTGGCCGCGACAGCCTCCCAGACCGCGTGAGCGGCGGGGTTGGCAAGGCGGAAGCCATGACGGGCACCGGCACCGCAACTCAGCGGGCCACCTGGTTGGTCCTGGCGCTGGCGTGCGCCTGCCAGTTCGTGGTGATTCTGGACGCGTCCATCGTTAACGTCGCCCTGCCCTCGATCCGTGGGGACCTCGGCTTCACACCCACCGGTCTGGCCTGGGTGGTGAACGGCTACCTGCTTACCTTCGCCGGCTTCATGCTGCTGGGTGGCCGCGCCGCTGACCTGTTCGGCCCTCGCCGGATGCTGGTCGCCGGGCTGTTGCTGTTCTCCGTCTCAAGCCTGGTCGGCGGCCTGGCGACCGCTCCGGAGGCCCTGGTGGCGGCCCGCGTGGCGCAGGGCATCGGAGCCGCCATGCTGGCCCCGGCCACGCTGGCCGTGATCAACACCGGCTTCACCGAGCCGAACGCGCGTGCCCGGGCATTCGGCGCCTGGTCTGCCTCGGGCGGTGTGGGCGGGATGGCCGGCGCGATCGCGGGCGGTGCCATCACCACCGGCCTGTCGTGGCGGTGGGTCTTCCTCATCAACGTGCCGATCGGCGCGGTGCTGATCATGGCGGCCATGATGTCGCTGGCCGGCGCACGAACCCGCCGGCGGGAATCGCTCGACCTCGCCGGCGCGGTCACGGGGACGGCGGGGCTGGCCGCGCTGATCTACGGGGTCATGCAGAGCGCCGATCATGGCTGGACGTCCATGCCGGTCGCCGGGCCATTGGTGACGGGCCTGCTCCTGCTCGCCGTCTTCACCGTGGTGGAGGCGCGGTTCGCCACGCAGCCGATGATGCCCCTGCGGCTGTTCGGAATCCGGGGGGTTGCCGTCGGCAGCGGCATGCTGCTGCTGTTCGGCGGCATCGCCATCGCGATGTGGTATTTCACATCGCTCTTCCTGCAGAACGTCCTCGGCTACAGCGCGCTCCAGGCCGGGCTCGGGCAGACACCCGCGGCGGTGACGTTCATGGTGATCGCGCGATGGGCCGCCACCCTGCTGCCGCGAACCGGTGTGCGCCCCCTGGTGCTGGCCGGCAGCGCCTGTTTTGTGGCCGGTTTCGGCTGGCTCGCCCAGGCCCACTCCGACAGCGGCTACGTCACCGGCGTGCTCGGGCCTACGCTGCTCATCGCGGTCGGCATCGGGCTGACCTTCCCCACCCTCATGGCCGCGGTGACCGCCGACGTTCCCGAGGGTGCCGCGGGGATCATCGGCGGCCTGGCCCAAACCGCCAACCAGGTAGGCGGGGCGATCGGCCTGGCGGTGCTCGCGACGGCCGCCGGCGCCAGAGCCGCGATGGAGGCCGGCGGGAGTTCCCCGGCCGACGCCCTCGCCGTCGGCTACGACCTGGTCTTCCTCATGGCGGCTGGGCTCGGCCTGGCCATCGCGGTGGTCAGCTTGCTGCTGCCGCGGCACCGGCGCGGCTGACCGCCGGCGACGCCGCGTGCTCACTCGCCGCGCCCCTGTGTCCGCGTACGACCTCACGTGGCGGTGCACGTGAACCGTCCTGGGTTCGGAAGCGGGCCCGATGCACGCATGCACGTGCTCTTGGAGCCGAGCCGAGCCGAGCGGGCCGAGCCGGGCCGAGCCGGGCCGAGCCGGGCCGAGCCGAGAGAGGTCGGAGGTCGCGTGAGCGTGGATCACTAGAATGACGACGATGACCGGGCGGCATTCCCCATCCGGTTCCGGCGGGGAATCCGCGCCTTCAACGCAGCGAAGGAAGCCAGCTTATGATCTTCATCGTCGTCAAGTTCGTCATCCGTCCGGAGCGGAGCGAAGACTGGCTCTCGCTCGCCGACGACTTCACCCAGGCCACTCGGCAGGAGCCGGGGAATGTCTTCTTCGAATGGTCCAGGAGCGTTGACGCGCCTAACCAGTTCGTCTTGATCGAGGCGTTCGCCTCGTCCGACGCAGGTGCGGCACACGTGGGTTCCGACCACTTCAAGGCCGCCATGGCGTGGATGCCCGAGCTGATCGCGGAGACACCGGAGATCATCAACGTCGAGGTGCCCGGCGAGGGTTGGTCGCGAATGGCGGAGCTGACCCCCGCCTCGTAGAACGAATGGCGGAGCCGGCCCTGGTCTCATGGAACATCGAGGCGGTCCGGGCCGATGATCTCGTACGAGCGGCGGCTCGTCGCGGCGAGATGCTCTCCGGCCTTCGGGCGCGGTCGGAACGGTCGACGATGCGTTGATGAGGTCCGTACGGCTCGCATCCCCGCAAGCGGATGCGAGCCGTACGGGAAACCAGGGGTCAGGGGGTGAGGTCGAGGTCCTTGACCCGCGGGTCGCCCTCGTCGGCGAGATACTGGTCGGGCTGGGTGGCGTCGCCGCCGTCGGTCACCTTGGAGGCGCGGGCGATGACCGTGCCAAGGATGGCGACGATCAGGTTGACGGCCAGCGCCACGATGCCCGCGTAGATCGTCATCTTGGTGTCCAGTCCCAGCTTCTCCAGCGGGAACGCCGATCCGGCGAAGTGCAGCTTGCCGGTGACCGGATTGCCGATGTTGTAGAGCATGAGCATTCCGGCGCCCATGCCGGCGATCCATCCGGCGATCAGACCGGCGCGGTGGAACCAGCGGGTGTAGATGCCCAGCGCCACCGCCGGGAGCGTCTGCAGGATGATGACGCCGCCGATGAGCTGGAGGTCGATGGAGAATCCGGTGTCCAGGAACAGGATGCACAGGATCGCGCCGACCTTGACGAGCAGCGAGGTGAGCTTGGAAACGCGGGCCTCGTCGGCGTCGCTGGCGTTCGGCTTGATGTACTCCTTGTAGATGTTGCGGGTGAACAGGTTCGCCGCGGCGATGGACATGATCGCCGCGGGGACCAGCGCGCCGATGCCGATCGCGGCGTAGGCGACCCCGGTGAACCAGTCGGGGAACATCTGGTTGAACAGCTGCGGCACGATCGTGTTGTTGTCCGTGCCGATCGGCTTTACGCCGGCCGCGATGGCCATGTAGCCGAGCAGCGCGATCAGACCCAGCAGCAGGCTGTAGGCCGGGAGCGCGGCCATGTTCCGCTTGATCACGTCGCGGTTCTTGGAGGCCAGCACTCCGGTGATGCTGTGCGGGTAGAGGAAGAGCGCGAGCGCGGAGCCCAGGGCCAGAGTGACGTACTGGAGCTGGTTGTTGGCGTTGAGCAGGATGCCGTCAGGTGCGGGCGAGGCCGCGAACTTTTTCTGTGCCTCGCCGAAGACCACGTCCCAGCCGCCGAGCTTCATCGGAATCACGATGATCGCGACGATGATCACGATGTAGATCAGCGTGTCCTTGACGAAGGCGATCAGCGCCGGGGCGCGCAGGCCCGACTGGTAGGTGTAGGCGGCCAGGATGGCGAACGCGATGATGAGCGGCAGATGGCCGGTCACCCCCATCGACTTCAGCACGGCCTCGATGCCGACGAGCTGGAGCGCGATGTAGGGCATGGTCGCGACGATGCCGGTGATGGCGATCAGCAGCGCGAGCGTGGGGGAGCCGAAGCGGGCCCGGACGAAGTCGGCCGGGGTCACGAAGCCGTGCACGTGGGAGATCGACCAGAGCCGGAGCAGCACCAGGAACACGATCGGATAGACCACGATCGTGTACGGCACGGCGAAGAAGCCCATCGCGCCCGCGCTCCAGATCAGCGCGGGCACGGCCACGAAGGTGTAGGCGGTGTAGAGGTCGCCGCCGACGAGGAACCAGGTCACCCACGGCCCGAAGCTCCGGCCGCCGAGTCCCCACTCGTCCAGGCTGGCCAGGTTGTCAGGGCGGCGCCAGCGCGCGGCCACGAAACCCATACCGCTGACGAGCAGGAACAGCACGGAGAAGACGGTGATCTCGGTCAGATGCTCGTTCACCGGGTCATCGCCTCCGCTTTGTCATCTGGTAGACGATCGTGGTGCATATGACGCCGACCGCGATGCAGGAGAACTGGAACCAGTAGAACAGCGGGAAGCCGAGAAGACGGGGTTCATCGGAATTGTACAAAAAGGTAAGTAAAGGTAGGACGATCGGTAAAATCAGCAGCCAGTTCCAGGGGCTGCGATCACTTCGATCGCCTCCGTTGGGAGTGGTCAAAGGGTCTCCTCGGGATGGAGAGGGATGGTCGGCGGACCATTTACTGCGGCTGACCGGCAGCGTAATTACATGACCGTTTCATTCGGGTCACCGAGCGCCGAGCGGATCAGTTCACGCGACGAACGGTAGGTTGGCTTTTGCCGCTGCTATCGAGCCGTCGATATCGGCCACCCGGCCGCCATCGGGGAACGGGCCGTTGACGCAGGCCGGAACGGCCCTCTCCACATCGCTGACGTGCGGGCCGGTTCTTGCCGGATCACCCGGTTCTGTCGGCGGCGGTCCTGGGCTCGTGGCGGACGTCGTCGGGCAGGCCGAGATCCCGGGTCCAGGCGGCGAACTCCACCAGGATCCCGTCGGGGTCCTTGAAGTAGATCGATCGGACGAACACGCCCTCCTGCATCTCGGGCGCGATGCCGAACTCGCTGTCGTCGTGATTGAGGATCACCCCGACGTCTACTCCCTTGGCGATGAGCTTGTCGCGATACTCCTCGATCCTGTCCGGCGCCACATCAAGGGCGATGTGGTTCATCGAACCGACCGCCGACAGCAGTTCGCCCCGGTCGGGTAGGCCCTTTGGCGCGGAAACGCCGGGAATGCCCTCGGGGGCGTCGGGGAACCAGAAGAATGCCAGCGCGTTGCCCCCACCGCAGTCGAAAAAGAAGTGCTGGCCCCAGCCCATCGGCAACTCGATCGTTTTGATCAGCGGCATGCCCAGGACACCCGAGTAGAAATCGACCGTCTGCTTCATGTCCGAGCACACCAGCGCCAGGTGGTTGACTCCGCGCAGCTCGAACTCGGTGTTGTCTCCCATGGTCTCCTCACTCTCCTTCTCGAGCGGCTGTCTCCCCAATTACTTTGACCATGATCGAGGTTTCCCGCCGGCAGCGTGGTCACTCGCGACAACCACAGGCCACGATGTCGTGTCTGCGATAGAACCGCCAGCCGCATTGACCGAAAACTGGAACGGGGGCGCTGACGACGATCTTCAACACGGTATCCGCCGGCGGCCTGGATGTCTTCGACCGGGAGGTCGGTGAGGCGACGTGAGCGCGCCGAGGCCGATGCTTCTCGGCGGGTTCCCATCCTCCTCCCACCGGTTCCGTAATCCTGCGCCGGCCACGAGGTGCTCAGTCGCGGTAGGCGGCCGTTGCGATCCGGACGAACGACCGGATCAGCGGGTTCGCGTCGCCCTCGTTCCACGCCGCAACCACGCGGCTCAGCGCCAGGTCGGCGAGCCGGTGGATCGTCGGTGCGCAGCACCGCGCCCACCGGGTCGGCGCGCGGTTCGTGCACCGTCAGGCTGGTCTCGTCGAACGGCCCGTGGGTCAGGGCGACGTCGACCAGTCCGGTACGCAGCCCGCAGTTCGGATCGGTCAGGTCGGTCTCGCGGATGCGGACCTCGACGCCCGGATGCCGCCGGCGGTACGCGGCGGCCAGCCGCGCTACGCCCCGGTCGGCGCTGTCGCCCAGGATGCCGACGGTGATGGTCGTGAGCTGCGCGACGAGACGTGGCGGCGGCGTGACTCCGCGATGGGCGAGGCCGAGATCGTTGCCGAGGTCCGGGCATTGCTGATCGAGCGGCATCCCGAGTGGGTCGGCCAGGAGTGGATCGAGCGGGGCGTCGGGTGCATGTGCGCCGAGCACGCCGCGTGACCCCCGTCCCGCGCCTGCCGTACGTCCGGGATGCGACGGCACCGCTTCACCGGCCCGTTGCTGGTGGAGGTGGCCGCGCGGCCGGGCCGATCTTCGATCCGTCCGAGCGTAAGGATCGGCTGTTTCTGATCTCCGTACTCGGGCGTGACGGTCACCACACGGTGTTGTCGTGGGGGGAGATCGATCCGGAGTTCGGCGACACCCGGGTCCTGCTGGGTGTCCAGATGGACGGCCGCGATCTGGATGAGCAGGGACCGCACCCGGTGGTGCCGGGTGACCGATCCGGAGGCAGATACATCAGCCGGATCGTGGAGATCCGGATCTGTGCCAATGCGCGTCTGTGGAGCGCCGCCGGCTAGCAGCCGCAGGGGCAGGACGACTCGGCAGGGTCGGGCGGTTCGACCCAGTACAGGGCGATGAACGGCTCGGCGCAGCAAGGGTGATGGACGCGTTCGCGGGTGACGCGATAGCGGGCCGCTTCGGGTTCTTCGGGGGAGCGGCGCGGAACCGGCACGCTGAGAATGCCGATGTCCTGGTCGATGTGGGTGAGCATGCCGTGGCAGGGCCCGCCCAGGCAGATGGCGTTGTGTGATGGTCGGCCGTTCATGCGCGGCGGCCCTGGGTCTCGGTGGCTCTGAGCCGAGGGGCCGGCACCCGCGGCGGGCGGCCCGCCGCGTCGCCGGTCGGTGCGCCTGACCGATCGGGGCGGCGCTGGGCTCCGCCCCGATCGGCTGGTGTCGCAGAGGATGTCATCGTGATGTCAGGGGGCTTCGAAGCCGGCCTTGGTCAGCACGTCGGCGCCCTGCGGCGACAGCACCAGATCGACGAACTGCTTGGCCAACTCCGGCGCGGGCGCCTTCGTCAGAGCCGCGATCGGGTAGTCGTTGATCGCCTTGGCGGACTCGGGGAAGTCGATGCCCGTGACCTTGCCGGCCGAGGCCAGCACGTCGGTCTTGTAGACCAGGGCGGCGTCGACCTCGCCGAGCTCGACCTTGGTCAGGGCGGCCTTGACGTCCTGTTCCAAGGTGACCGGGGTGACCTTCATGCCCGCGGCGTCCAGAGCCTTGATCGCCGCCGCACCGCACGGCACCTGCTCGGCGCAGAGCGCGACCTTGACCTTGGGATCGGTCAGGTCCTTGAGGTCGTCGACCTTGGCCGGGTTGTCGGCCGGGACGGCGATCTGCAGCGAGTTGCGCACGAACGTGGTCGGAGCCGAGGCCAGGGAGGCGTCGGTGACGGTCTTCATCGTGGCGGGGCTGGCCGCGGCGAACACATCGGCAGGGGCGCCTTCGACGATCTGCTGGGCCAGCGTGGCGCTGGAGCCGAAGTTGAAGCGCACCGTGGTGCCGGGGTGGGCGGCCTCGAAGGTCTTGCCCAGCTCGGTGAAGGTGCCGGTCAGCGACGCGGCGGCGAACACCGTCAACGTGCCGGACGCGGCTTCGGCGGCCGAGGCAGAGGCGGTGGTGGAGGCGGCGGGGGTGGCCGGGTCGCTCGAGCCGCAGCCGGACAGCGCCGCGGCCAGGGTGAGGGCGAGTGGGACCGTGACGGCCCAGCGGGAAAGACGCCTGAACAACGAGGACTCCTTACGGACTCACCAGGTGAGTGTGGTCGGCGATTTCTATGACGACGTTGGTGGACTTGATCACGGCGACCGCCACCACCCCCACCTCCAGGCCCAGCTCGTCGGCGGCCTGGCGGCTCATCAGCGACACCACCCGATAGGGCCCGGCGGCGATCTCGACCTGGGCCATCACCGCGTCCCTGATCACCTCGGTCACGATCCCGCGAAAGCGGTTACGCGCCGAGGAACGATTCGAGCCGCGCTCGGTCTCGATCTGAGCGCTTGCGAACGCGGCCAGATCCATACCCGCCACCGTCCGGTGACCGTGCTCGTCGCGGTGAGCCGGCAGCCGGCCGATGTCGACCCATCGCCGCACGGTGTCGGGGCTGACCCCGAGCAGCGAGGCGGCCTCACCGATCCGAAACGTCGTCACAAACAATCACCATACATTCGCACATGCTGGCCTTCATAGCCGCCTCCCATGGCAAGCACGGCGTAATCTACTGTTCTTCATCGCATCTGCGAGATGGGAGAGCGCAGATGGCCCCCCGTATCTCCCGTCGACGCCGACGGGTTGTCGTAGCCCTGCCGCTGACCATGATCGTGCCGCTCACCATCACGGACCCACGACGCCACCACGGCTACCGGCGGGCGGCGATGGCGAGGAAACGGTGTTCCGGGTCGTCGTAGCCGGTCAGTCGCCACCCCGTCTGGTGCATCGACCGGCGCAGGGGTGCTTCGGCGAGGGGCTCGTCGGGGCTCAGGGTGCGGCCGTGGCGGGCGGCGAGAGCGGCGCGTCCGGAGGGATGGAAGAGCACGAGCAGGCCGCCCGGCCGGGTGATGCGAGCCAGCTCGTGGAGACCCGCATCGGTGTCGGGCAGGTGCGTGAGGAGCCCGGCGGCGAACACCGCGTCGACGGACGCGTCCGCGAGGGGCAGGTGCCGGGCGTCGGCGAGGGCGAGTGCCGCGTACTCGGCGCGGCCGTGCGAGCGGACCTGCGCGAGCATCTCGGGAGTCAGGTCCACCGCGATGACGCCGCCGCGCGGGCCGACGGCGTGGCGGAGGGCGGGCAGGGCGCGGCCGGTGCCACAGCCGACATCGACGACCACGCCGTCCCTCGGCAGGCCTGCCTCGGTGATCGCAGCGGCGTAGGCGGGCAGGTCGTCGCCGAACTTGGTGTCCCAACTGGCGGCGCGGGTGGCGAAGAAGGCCCGGCTCTCGGTGAGGTACCACCGCGTGCGGTCACCCAGCCGGGCGGTGGAGTGGCGGATCACCGGCCAGGTCGGATCATGCAGGTCGATGACGATGTCGGCGTCGGCCTTCGCGCTCTTGCGCCCGTTGCCGGCAGGCGGAGTGCGCAGCCAGATCACCACGTCCCAGTGGCCGCGAGGTGGATGGGCTCGCCAGTGGGGGCCGTGTGCCACCACGACCGCGTCGGCGCTGGACTCAGGGCTCCAGGTGGACGGGGTGGTGCCGAACAGCCGGGTGCAGGCGCGTCCGGTGGCGTGGACGGCGGCCGCGAGGCGTTCGGCGACGATCAGGTTCTGCTCGCCGGCGCCGTCGACCACCACGCACACCGGTCCGGCCGGGAGCATGTCCGTGATATTCCGCAGGAGCTCTTCCCACCGGCGGTCCTGGGCGGCGGTCATCGCCCGCTCCGTGGACACCGGTGCCGCATCGTCAGCCATGCGTCAATCATGCAGATGCCGACCTTAAATGGCTACCTGACCAGGAGAAGCGAGGTCTGGGACCTCTTTTGGGTCGAGACCACGATGAGCGGGGTCGCAGACGGCCGCCGACCGGATCGCTCGCGCGTTTCCTCCACGGGGATGAGCAGCGTGCTCAGCCAACCGATCCAGGCCGGGGCGGCATGGCCGGGAACCTCACCGATCTTGTGATCGTTTGCCGTTCGGTCGTATTCAGCGCACAACCAGAGAGAGGAAACCGTGGTCTTCAAACGGATGCTGGGAGCCTTCGGTGTCGGGGCCCCTTCGGTGGACACGGTCCTGGCCACGCCACGCGTGCAACCCGGTGGGTCGCTGCGCGGCGAGGTGCGGATCAAGGGTGGTGACTTCGACGCAGACATCGAATACGTCGCGCTGGGGCTGGTCACCCAGGTGGAATCTGAGCACGGCGAGGGTGAGCAGATCGGCCTGGTGGAGTTCTTCCGCACGCAGGTGTCCGGGCCGTTCCGCCTGAGCACCGCGGAGGACAGGATCGTCCCCTTCCACCTTCCCGTCCCGTGGGAGGCGCCGGTCACCGAGATCGCCGGCCGGCACCTGAACGGCATGGCCATGGGGGTGCGCACCGAGCTGGCGATCGCCAAGGCGGTCGACAAGGGTGACATGGATCCGGTCGAGATCGAGCCGACCGCCTCCCAGGAAGCCGTGCTGCGGGCCTTCTTCCAGCTCGGCTTCCACTTCAAGAGCGCCGATCTGGAGCGGGGCCGCATTTACGGCGTCAGCCAGCAGCTGCCGTTCTTCCAGGAGATCGAGTTCTATCCGCCCGCTCAGTATTCCGGGCAGATCAACGAGGTCGAGCTGACCTTCGTCGCCAACCCCGCCGGCCTGGACGTCATCGTGGAGGCCGACAAGCGCGGCGGACGCTACAGCTCAGGCACCGACGCCGTCGGCCGTTTCCAGCTCACCCACGAGCAGGCGCTCCAGGTCGACTGGGCGGCTGAGATCAACGGTTGGGTGGCCTCGTTGTCCCAGCACCACGGCGGTTCGCACACCGCGGGACACGACCCCTACGGCCGGTACGGCGGTCATCACGGCGGGCACCACGACTCCCACCGCGGCCACCACGGCGGCGGGCCCGGCTGGGGCGGGATCGCCGCGGCCGGAGCGGCCGGCGTGGTCGGCGGCTTCGTCGCCGCCGAGGCGATCGACGAGGTCGGTGACTTCTTCGAAGGGGACGGAGGAGAAGAGGAGTGACCTCACCAAACCCGGCCCGCTGAACCCGCGACAGGCACGGCGGTGACGGCCCGCCCCGCGACCGAATGCGGGGCGGGCCGTCACGGCCGTACGGCCAAGTCGGGGACGTCGAACCCGGCGGGCGCATGGCTGAACCGGCGTGGGTCTCGCCCCCCTTGATGTCCCGGTCCCGGCGACACACCTCGCCCGGGGTGAGGGCGCCGCCTCATGGCCGGCCACCGATCGACTGTCGGCTTTTGTCGCCGGAGACCATAGCGAGCAGGACACCGGGGCCTTCCGGGGAGAGCAGGATGTCCTGGGCGGTGTTGGTGGCGGTGACGGCCTCCTCCATCCGGGCCAGCGTCGAGGCCTCGTAGGCGTTGATCGCGGCGTTCACGTCGGCGTGCTCGGCGGAGGTGAGGGCGGTGACGAGTTCGAGGGCGTCGAGGAGACCCATGTTGACGCCCTGTCCGGTGAACGGGGACATCACGTGCGCGGCGTCGCCGATCAGGGTCAGGCCGGTGTGCCGCCGCCAGTGCTGCCGTACGGGAACGGTGTAGAGGGGCCACCAGATGAACCCGGTGTCCACCTCGTCGAGGATGCCGCGCATTCGGGGAGACCATTCCTGGAACTCGCGGTCCAGTTCGCCGCGGATGAAGCCGGGGTCCCTGAACGTGGCCCCGGCGGTGCGGTTCGGGTCCTCGTCGCGGCGCTGGGCGAAGTAGACGCGGATCGAGCCGTCGCCGTTGCGCTGGCACAGGAACGCCCTGTCGTACCCGAGCACGAGGCCCGTGCCCTATCCCACGATCTCGGCGGCGTAGGAGCCGGGCGACGGATGGGAGATCTCGCCTGCGATGAAGGTGACCCCGGTGTAGGCGGGCACCTCGTCCGTGATTGCCGGGCGGGTCCTGGAGTTGATGCCATCGGCGCCGATCACCAGGTCCGCCTCGATCGTGTCTCCGCCTTCGAAGCCGACGCGCCACCGATTCCCGGTCACCTCGACGGAGGTGACCTCGCGGCCCCACTCAACGGTTCCGTGGGGAGCGAGTCGAGCAGCAGGGAGCGCAGTTCCAGCCGGTCGATTTCCGGCCGTATCTCGTCCTCGTCGGACTCGTCGGTGGACAGCAGCAGGGCGCCGTCGGTGTCGAAGTAGTTGGTGTGCTGCCCCTGCGGGCGGACGACTTTCTCGAACTCGCCCATCAGGCCGGCGGCGGCGAGGGTACGCAGCCCGTTGCCTTCGCCGAGGTCGAGCGATCCGCCCTGGGTGCGGGCGAGGCGGTCGGCGTCTTTCTCGAGCACTCGGGCACGCACTCCGTGCAGGTGCAGGAGCCGGGCGGTGGCGAGGCCGGCGGGGACGGCGCCGAGGATGACGATCTCGAGTTGGGCCAGAGCTTGCGCGGTGGGCATGGTGGTTCCTTTCGTACGGATTCAGAGCCGGTGGGGTGCCGCCCCGCCGGGCGCTGATCGACGCTGCCGAGCGGTTGTTCGAAGAGCGTGGTTTCGACGCGGTGACGGTGGCGGAGATCGCGGACGCGGCGAACGTGTCCGTGAAGACGCTCTTCGTCTACTTCCGGTCCAAGGAGGACCTCGCCTTCGCCGACAGGGGGCTCATCGAGGCTCTTCTTGAAGCTCTGGCGAACCGTCCTGCCGGAACCGCCGCGGCGGAGGCGGTGGCCGGGGTGCTGACCGCGGCGCTCGACGGCGGCGACGGCAATCCGGGCCTGGAAGGCTTCCACCGCGGCTACGGCCAGTCGGCGGCACTTCAGTCGGGTCTGCTCCGGATGTGGGCGGATTTCGAGGACCGGATCACCGCCGAGCTCGCCCGCGAGGCCGGCACCGAGGCGACGCCGCAACTGCGCATGCACGCGATCCAACTTGTCGGGATTGTCCGGCTGGCGACCTTGCCCGAGGCCCGCGCCGCGATCACAGGGCTCACCCCCGTGGAGGCCACCGCGCGCGTCGCGTCGACGCCGCGGCCGCTGTCGCCCGGTCGTTTCCGTGACCGTTCGGACCGCTCGGACCGCTTAAACCGCTTGGACAGTTTAGGCCGCTTGGACTGCTTAGGCCGTGCCTCGTCCGGTGATCGGTCGTTGGACCGGCCGTGGCGTCCTTCCCGGACCGGCCTGCCCGACGAGGCCGTGGAGGTGGGCGTAGGAGACCGCGTGGACCCGGTCACGCAGATCCAACTTGGTGAGGACGCGCGAGACGTGGGTTTTGACGGTCTCGTCGCCGATTCCGAGACGCTCGGCGATCTCGGCGTTGCTGTACGCCTTGGCGAGCAGCAGCAGTACCTCGCGTTCCCGTGCGGTGAGGAGGTCCAGATCGGCCGGGGTGGGAGGCGGGGCGATCCCGTCGGCGAGGCGGGCGCTGAGGCGGCGGGTCACCGAGGGATCGATGAGGGCGCCGCCGCGGGCGGCCACCCGGACGGCCGCGATCAGTTCTTCCGGCGGCAGGCTCTTCAGCAGGAACCCGCTGGCCCCCGCCCGCAGGGCGCGATGGACGTACGTGTCCTCGTCATAGGTGGTCAGCAGGATCACCCTGGTGGTGTTGGCCGGGTCGGCGAGGATCGTCTCCGTGGCGCGCAGGCCGTCGAGCCGGGGCATGCGGATGTCCATGATCGCCACATCGGGACGTAGCCGGAGCACCTCGCTCAGGGCGATCTGCCCGTCCGGCGCCTCTCCCACGCATGCCAGGTCGGGCTGGGTGTCCAAGACCGCGCGCAGACCGGAGCGGAACATGGCGTGGTCGTCGGCGATCAGGACGCGCAAGGTCATGAAGGGTCCAGGGGGAAGGTCACGGTGGTGATCCAGGTTCGGCCGTCGGGGGTGGGCCCGTAACGGGTGGAACCCTTGAACATGGTGACACGGCTGCGGATCCCCTGCAGTCCCCGATGCGGTGAGTCGGGCCGGACGCCCGTTTCCGCGGCGAACGGGTTGGAGGCGGTCACGGTGAGGCCGGTGGGGCCGTAGCGCAGCTCGACCTCCGCGACACCGCCGGCGCCGTGCCGCAGGGCGTTGGTGAGCATTTCCTGCACGACCCGGTACACGGCGATGTCCAGGGACTCCGGCAGCGGGGACGGGACGCCGTGAACGGTCACCCGCGCCCGCAGGCCGACGGCGCGGACGGCGTCGAGGAGTTCGGGGAGGTTGTCCAGACCGGGCTGGCTGTCCTCTCCCGGCTGGTTGCCGTGCAGGAGGTCCAGCAGACGCCGCAGGTCGAGCATGGCCGCCCGGCTGGAGGTCTCCACGACGGTCAGCGACTCCGTCAGGTCCTGGGCGTCCGGCGCCGTCGTGGCCCGTAATCGGGCCGCCCCCGCGTGGATGCCGATGGCGCTCACGTGGTGGGAGATCACATCGTGCAGATCGCGGGCGATGCTGCTGCGCTCTTCCGCGATGGCCGCGGTCAGGGCCTGCCGCGCCTCTCGCTGTTCCCGCTCGGAGCGCTGTTCCAACTCGGCGATGTACGCGCGGCGGGCGGTGGTGTACCGCCCGACGAGCCAGGGCAGCAGCGCGTTGGCCAGGACATCGAGCAGGATCCGCCGCGGCTCGATGTGCGCCCCGCCGAGGGTCTGTCTCGCGACGGTCCCCGTCGCCAGGCAGACCAGGGACGCCACCGCCGGCCATCGGTTCAGCCAGGCACCCGCCCGGTAGGCGGAGATGAGCAGACCCGCGTTGTTCGGCTGGGGCACCGGATGGGGCCCGGGGTGCAGCACAGTGTCCCACATGGTGAGGGCCACCCAGGTGCCCCCCACCGCGACGGCCGCCTGGGCGACGGCCACCACTCCCGACGAGCGCGGCGCACCGGCCAGGCCGGCGTCCACCACGACGATCGCCGCCAGCATGGCCCAGCGCCATCCCACCGGATACGGGAAGGAGCCGATGCTGAAGAAGAAGGACAGGCAGTCCACCATCAGGGTGACCGCGGCGATCACGACCGCCTGGCGGGTCAGCGACCCGCTGGCGCCGCGGACGGGCCCGGCCCAGCGCCCGTCATGTCCTTCCCCGCCGGGCACCGGCACCCCTTCCGTCCTCCGCTCCAGCAGCCGCGTCACCCGAGCGGGCGGCCATGACCATCCATGATGCCTGGTCATGGATCATGGCCGAGTCCCCCGGCCGGGGGACCCGCATCCCCTGCCACCGTGACGACAGCGACAGGCGGCCTTCCCTAGGCTCCCCGCACGATGAACGACACCGCCGCTCGTACGACGGGACGCGACAGGCCCCCGCGTACGGCTCACGCCTTCCGACGCCGGCTCGGTGCCGTACTCGCCGTCCTGCCGAGCGCCGTGGCTCTGCTGTTCGTCATGGGCCCCGGGGCCGGGGCGGACTCCACCGCCGGCGGCGATGTGCACGTCGCCCAGACACTCGGCGACCGGGAGCTGACCGTCATCCTGCGCCGGGTCACCGGTGTGCCCGGACCTCTGCATGTGGACGTGATCACCCACGCGGGCACGGCCGCCGGCCGCCTCACGCTGGGGGTGACTCCCACCGGGGTCTCCACGTCCGCGTCCGCCGCCTCGGCGTCGGGCACGACCGTCGACACCGCCGTGGTCACACTGGGCGGCCGGCCGGGGACCTTCTCCGCCGTGCTGGACGTCACCCGGGCCGGCCCGTGGGAGCTGTCGCTCGGCGACGAGCAGAGGACCGCGACGATTCCCTTCGTCGTGCCGAAGCGGACCACCTCACCGGCGGAGACCGCGGTCTACATGGGTTTCGGCGGCGCCGGGGCGCTTGTCCTCGTCACCGTCCTGGTCGCCGTACGCGTGCGCCGCTTCTGGTGGACACTGGTGCCGGCCGGCGGGCTGGTCGCCTGCCTGACGGTGGCGGTCACCGGCGCGCTGCTGTCGTCCCGGTTGCCGCCGCCGCCGTCCCAGGGTGGCCAGGTCGACGCCACCATCGACGGCGTCGGCGACCCCTACGCCGACGCCGGTCAGCAGATCGGCGACTACTCGCGCCCGCCCGCCACGCTGCTGCTGCGGTCCTCCACGGACCGCGCGGGCGAGGTGGCCGAACTGCGGCTGACCCTGTCCGACGCGTCCACCGGTCTGCCCGTGGACGATGTCGTGGTCCACGACGGGGCGCTGCTGCACCTGCTGGTCGTCGGTCCCTCGGGACAACTGCGGCACCTGCACCCCGTCAGGACCGGCGCCGGCGTATTCGAGGTCCCGTTGTCCCTGCCCGAGGAGGGCCATTACGCGGTCTCCGCCGAGTTCGCCCGCCGGGGTGGCGGCGTCCAGCAGCTCCGCTCCGCCACCGGCGTCGACGCGGTGCCCGGCTCCGGCGCCGCCGCGCGGACCACGTCCGACGACGCTCCTCCGCAAGCGGGGACCGGTACGCGGACCGTGGCCGGCGTCGACGTACGGCTGACCGCGTCGTCGCTGGTGGCGGGCAGGGCCGCCGTGCTCACCGCCCGCGTCGGAGAGACGGCGACCCTGCAGCCCTGGCTCGGCATGCTCGGGCACCTGATCGTCGTCGGCCCCGTCTCACCCACGGCGGCGGCGGGAACGGCGACGCAGGGCGCCCAGGTGTGGGCCCACTCCCACTCCATGGGCGCGGTGCCGGACGGCACCCACGACATGAGCGGCATGGAGGGCATGTCACACATGAAGGGGATGGAGGAGCACTCGTCGGCATCGTCCTCGTCCCTGGACATGGACTCGTCGGCATCGTCTGCGTTCTCATCCCCGGACCTGCACTCGATGAGCGGTCTGACCTCGGTCAACGGCGACAGCACCGCCGACGAGACCGTCGCCGCCTATGGCCCCGACATCTCTTTCGTCTACACCTTCCCCGCCACTGGTCATTACCGGGTCTGGATCCAGGCCGAGCGCGACAACACCATCCTGACCGTCCCCTACCTGCTCCACGTCACCGGCGCCTCGGAGAGGACCTCATGAGCCGGCCCACGTCGCCGTCCGGTCGGCGGTCCCTGGTGGCCGCGGTGGTCCTGTCGGCGATCCTGCTCACCGCGCTGTCGGTTCGTGCCCTGTGGGCACCGTGGCGGGGAACGTCACCACCGGTGTCCGGCGACACCCCGCGGGGAGCGGCGACGCTCACGGGCGGCACCGCCCACGACGTGGTGACCCTGACGGTTTCCACGCCCGTCACCGGCACCACCGCGGTCAACGTGCGGCTCGTGCCGCGCGACGGCGCGGCAGCCGGCAGGTCGTCACCGGTCGTCACGGTCTCCGCCGTACTGCCCACCGCGGGCCACGCGGTTCCCGACTTCACCACCGCACCGGCCGCGGACAACCGCTACCACGTGGCCGGCCTCCCGCTGATGATGCCCGGCCGCTGGGAGTTCGTGGTCACCGTCGAGGGCGACGGCCGCCACGACCGGCTGGTCTTCCCGCTCACCATCCCCCGCTGAACACGCCACACCCTTCGGAAAGGCATGCCCGATGGAATCCGTTCCCGCGTCCACGCCGACCGGCCCAGGCCGGCCGTCCCCGCCCGGCCGGCCACCGCGGCCCCAGAGGGCCGGCGCGGCCGGCGCGTACGCCGTACTGGCCGGCGCCCTGATGTCGCTGATCGGCACGAGCTGGGACGTGCAGTGGCACGTCGACGTCGGTCCCGACACCTTCTTCACCCTTCCTCACCTGGTGCTGTACTCCGGCAGTGCCGTCGCCGGCATCGCCGCCCTAGTGATGGTGCTGCGCGCCACCTTCGCCCAGCGGGCCGGACGTCCCGCCGACCCCACCGTCGGCGGCAGTCCGGTCCGGGTTCTCGGCGGCACGTTCACCGCGCCCCTGGGGTATCTCGTCGCCGGAACCGGCGGCGCGCTGTTCCTGCTGTACGGCCTGCTGGACCTGTGGTGGCACTCCCTGTACGGATTCGACGCCGTGCTGAACTCCCCGCCGCACATCGCCCTGTTCGTCTCCATCAGCCTGACCATGCTCGGCGGCGTCATCGTCTTCTCCGCCGCCCGCGCACGGCGCTGGGGGCGGATCGGGCTTGTCCTGACCGTCCCCGTGCTGCTGACGTTCACCCCCATCACCTTCGGAGCCTTCAACGGGCTGGGCCTGCCCGTCGACCCCAAGTTCGCGGGCACCGTCTTCTTCGCCGTCTGCCTCGTCCTCATGAGCGCGATCACCCTGCGCCACCGGTGGGTGGCCCTGTCCGTCGCGGCCGTCCTCGGCGTCCTGCAGCTGTTTCTCTGGTGGTTCTCGCCATGGGCCGCGAAATTCTACGCGGACTACGTGGGACTGCCCCTGCGGGACAACCTCAGGGACGTCCCCCCTGAACTCGCCGCCGGCATGCCGATGTTCATGCTCGCCGCGGCGCTGGTGATCGAGGCCCTGCTCCGGCTGGGGCGCGGACGCGGATGGTCGGCCCGCCGGCTGCCCCAGCTCACCGGTGCCGCCGGCGGCGTGGTGGTCGGCCTCTCCATGATCGTGCAGACGTCGATGCTCCGCGGAGGGGCGGGAGGAGGGCCGATGGGCCGGTCCGCCACGTCCGCGACCACGGTGCTGACCGACGCGATCCTCGGGCTGGCGTTCGGCGCCTTGGCCGGCTATCTCGCCGCCCGCTTCGCCGTCCTGCTGCGCCTCAACGCCCCCGCCGCCGATCAGGAAGGCCGCTGACCCGATGCACCTCCGAACGTCTCTTTCACGGCCGGCCCGCGCGACGCGCCGGCCGGTGAAGGGCCGCGCCCGCGCCCTGCTCCTCGCCCTGTGCGTCCTGGGCGCCGCGGCCCTGCTCTCGGCACCGTCGGCACAGGCGTACACGCCGGCCCGGCCCGAGCAGGCGTACGCACCGGTCAAGATCGTCCACACCGAGCAGGTGCAGGCCGGCCCGTACCACCTGACCCTGGGTTTCTCCACGTGGCCGCTGCGGGCCATGCAGTCGCTGGACTTCACCTTCGCCCCGGACGGCGGGCTGACCGGCAAATCCGGCACCTTCAGCATGACCAGACCCGGTGCGAAGGCGGGAATGCGCGGAGTGAGACCGCTCTCCCGCCACCCGCGCAAACGGTCCGTCTGGGGCCTGGACATCCTGTCGCTGCCCACGGCCGGGCAGTGGGCCTTCACCTTCACCGTCAACGGTCCTCAGGGGCAGGGAACGGGCACTCTCGGCAACCTCACCGTCCTCGACCAGCCCGGCCCTCCACTGGCGCTGAGCTGGACTCTGTGCGCCCTGCCCGTCCTCGGGCTGATCGCCTTCCTGATCGTCGCCTGGCGACGTCACCGGCCTTCTCGCCACCTCGCGGTGGCGGGCGTCTGAGACCTCGGGCGGGCCGCCGAGGTAGGGCCGCGCGGTCACGGCGCCGTTTCCGGGGGCGGGGGGTGTGGCGTGCGCCACCGCTCGTAGGCGGCGAGGGCGGTGGGAAGGGTGGGGAAGATGCGCTCCTCGCCGATGGACGCGGCCAGGCCGGACGTCTCCAGGAAGACCATGAGGTCCTGTTTGACCCGGGCGAGGGCGAAGACGACGTCCCGGCGTTCCAGCTCGCGGCGCAGTGCCTCGACGGCGTCCAGGCCGGTGATGTCGACCTCGACGATGGCCTCGGTGTTCAGGACGAACCAGGCGACGGGGCCCCGGTGCTGGTCGACGGCGGCCAGGGCGCGGCGGCGGAAGTCCTCGGCGTTGGCGAAGAACAGCGGCGAGTCGTAGCGGTAGACGACCAGCCCCGGCACGGTGCGCGCCTGAGGGTAGTCGTCGACGTCGTGCATCCCGGCCAGCCCGGGAACCAGGCCCAGGATCGCGTCGTGGGGTCTGGCCACCCGGACCAGCATCTCGGCGACCGAGAGGGCGACCGCGGCCAGCACGCCGTACAGGATGTCGAAGACGAGCACACCGGCGAGCGCGCCGAGCGCGAGCAGGAGTTCGCTGCGCCGGAACGCCGCCAGGCGCCGGAACTCGGCGACGTCGATCAGCCGGAGGGCGGCGTAGACCACGATGGCGCCGAGAGCCGCGGCGGGGAAGGTCGCCAGCAACGGCCCCGCGAAGAGCAGAACCACGACCACCGACGCCAGCGCGACGAGGGAGAACAGCTGGGTGCGGCTGCCGGCGGCGTCACCGAGGGCGGTGCGGCTGCCGCTGCTGCTGACGGGGAAACCGCGCAGCAGGCCCGCGCCGAGGTTGGCCGCTCCGAGGGCCAGCAGTTCCTGATTGGCGTCGATCTCGTAGTCGCGGCGGGCGGCGAAAGCGCGCGTGGTGAGGATGTTGTCGGTGTAGCCCACCAGCAGCAGGCCGACGGCGGGCAGCAGCAGGGACGCGAGATCGCCGGTGGCCGGGAGCGACGGAGCGGGAAGCCCCGAGGGGACCGTGCCCACGACCCGGATGCCGTACCGCTCCAATCCGAACACGGCCACGGCGGCGGTCGCCAGCAGGACGGCGAGCAGCGGCGCGGGCGCTCTGGGCAGGCGCCACTGCAGGACGAGCAGGAACGCGAGCATCGCGGTGGCCAGCAGCGACGTCGCGAGGTGGACATGGGGCATGCCCCTGAGGAAGGAGGTCAGCTGCGACAGGAAGCTCTCCCCGCTCACCGGCACCGCGGTGAGCTTGCCCAGCTGCCCCACGATCATGATCAGGGCCACCCCGGCCATGTAGCCGACCAGAATCGGTTTGGACAGCAGGTCGGCGACGAATCCGAGTCGCAGCACCCAGCAGATCAGGCACAGCAGCCCGACGAGGACCGCCAGCGCGGCCGCCAGATGCGCGTACCGGGCCGGATCACCGGCGGCGATCGGCCCCACGATGACGGCGGTCATCAGCGCGGTCGTCGACTCAGGACCGATCGACAGCTGCCGGGACGACCCGAGCAGCGCGTACAGCGCCAGCGGAGCCAGGATCGCCCACAGCCCCACCACGGGAGGCAGCCCCGCGACGGTGGCGTAGGCCATGACCTGGGGGACCAGGTAAGCCGCCACCGTGATCCCGGCAAGCAGGTCACCGCGTAGCCAGCCGCGCTCATAGCGGGCCAGGACGGCGGCCCCGGGCAGCAGGCGCCAGATGAGGCGGTTCGCGCGCGGCTTCGCCATGATCATCCTTCCACCTCGTGGTACAGGCGTGAGGTGTTTCCCGTCTCGACCGGGAAGCTGCCCCATCGGCGGCGGCACCATGTCAATAGATCATGACAGGAGAGGGCCGTCGAATCATGGCTGGTGGGGCCGTACCTCGCTGGTCAGGCGCCTGCCGATCCTGAAGTGAACGACAACCGGACATCCCGAGGAGCCCGAAGCGAACCGAAGCCAGGACGCGTGAGCGCCCGCCCCGGACCAGGGTGGGCGTTCACGCGTCCGGGTGACAGACTTGGAACCATGGCGAAGATCGCGTCACGGACCCTGATTCCGCACATGCGGCTGGACGAGCTGCTGGCGGAGTTGCAGGGCCGGCTGGAGGCGGTGCTGGCCACCCGCGACCGGGTGCACGCACTGCTGGACGCGGTGGTCGCCGTAGGCAGCGATCTCGACCTGGAGACCATGCTGCGCCGGATCGTGGAGACCGCCATCACCTTGGTCGACGCCACCTACGGCGCCCTGGGCGTGGCCGGGGAGCAGAGCACGCTGCTCCAGTTCATCCCGGTGGGGCTGAGCGAGGAGGAGATCGCCAAGATCGAGCACTGGCCGCACGGGCTCGGACTGCTGGGCCTGCTGATCAAGCAGCCGCAGTCGCTGCGGCTGGCTCACATCGGCGATCACCCCGAGTCCTATGGTTTTCCGCCCGGTCACCCGCCCATGGGCTCGTTCCTGGGGGTGCCGGTCCGGGTCCGCGATGAGGTGTTCGGCAACCTCTACCTCACGGAGAAACGCGGCGGCGGGGAGTTCGACGAAGAGGACGAGGCGATCGTCACCGCGCTGGCCACCGCGGCCGGTGTCGCCATCGAGAACGCCCGGCTGTACGAGGAGACGCGCCGCCGGGAGATGTGGTTGCAGGCCTCGGCGGAGGTCACCACCAGCCTGCTGTCGGGAGCCGAGCCGCACCAGGTGCTCACCCTGATAGCGCGGCGGGCGCGGGAGATGGTCGGGGCCGACATCGTGGCGGTGCTGCTGCCCGATGACAGCGGGCAGGTCCTGCAGGCGTTGATCGCCGATGGGGAGGCCTCAGACCAGGTGGCTCATGCCGAGGCGTCGATCGCCGACTCCCTGGCCGGCCGCGCCTTCACCAGCGGCGAACCGCTCATGATCACCGACCCGGCCGAGACCGACATTCCCATCGTGATCGCCGAATATGTCTCGCTCGGCCCGGTGGCCGCCGTACCGATCGGCGCGTCGGGGGGCGTACGCGGGGTGCTGTCGCTGGGCAAGCGCTCGGGCCGTATCCCGTTCAACCAGGCGGACCTTCGCACCCTGCACTCTTTCGCCGGTCAGGCCGCGATCGCCCTGGAGCTGGCCGAGAGCCGGATGGACGCCGAGCGGCTGAGCCTGCTGGAAGATCGCGACCGGATCGCCAAGGATCTGCACGACGTGGTGATCCAGCGGCTGTTCGCGGTGGCCATGACGCTGATGAGCACCGTGCGGCTGATCGAGCGGCCGGAGGCCTCCGCGCGGGTACAGAACTCCATCGACGAGCTGGACGGCACCATCCGGCAGATCCGCTCGACGATCTTCGCCCTGCAGGTTTCCCCCCGGGACGGCGAGGCGAGCCTGCGCGCGCAGATCGTGGCCCTGGTGGAGGGGGCACGCGGCCATCTGGGTTTCATGCCGGGTCTGACCATGGAGGGCCGGCTGGACAGCGACGTGCCGCCGCGGATCGCCGAGCACCTGCCGGCCGTGCTGCGCGAGGCGCTGTCCAACGTGGTGCGTCACGCCAAGGCCTCCAAGGCCGAGATCTCGGTGGAGGCCGGTCAAGAGCGGCTCATCCTCACCGTGGCCGACAACGGCGTCGGGCTGCTCGCCGGCAGCGGGCGCAGCGGACTGCGCAATCTCCAGGAACGGGCCGAACGGCTGGGAGGTTCCTTCGAGATCGGTTCCCCGCCGGAGGGCGGCACCCGGCTGGTGTGGAGCGTCCCGCTCGGTGAGGACAGGTCGTAAGTGATCAGCGGAATCCGCGGCAGGCTCCTGGCAAGGGTTGCCGCACCGGCGTGACGGGTGATCCGAGCACGCCGCAGCCGGTAGATCCTGCTGAGCGCCGCCACAGGAACGAGGTTCCCTTTTACCGCGGGCGGTCGCCCTTCAGGCGTGCGGCCAGGGCCGCGACCTGGGTGCGGCGCTGCATGCTGAGTTTGGACAGCAGGTTGGACACGTAGTTTTTGACGGTTTTCTCGGCGAGATACATCCGTTCGCCGATCTGCCGGTTGGTCAGGCCCTCGCCGATCAACTCCAGGATCCGCCGTTCCTGCTCCGACAGTGCGCTCAAGGGATCCTTGCGGGCGGCCTGCTCGCGGAGCCGCGCCAGCATGGCCGTGGTGGTCTGCGGGTCCAGCAGCGACTGGCCGCCGGCCACCGTTCGTACCGCGCCGACCAGGTCCGAGCCGTGGATCTGCTTGAGCACGTACCCGGCCGCGCCCGCCATCACCGCGTTGAACAGGGCGTCGTCGTCGGCGAAGGAGGTCAGCATCAGGCAGGCCAGCTCCGGCATCCTGGAGCGGACCTCCCGGCACACGTCCACTCCGTTGCCGTCGGGCAGGCGTACGTCCAGAACCGCGACGTCCGGCCTGAGCGCCGGGATGCGCGCGATGGCCGACTCCGCGGTCCCCGCCTCGCCGATCACCTCGATGTCGCCCTCGGACTCCAGTAGCGCGGCCACGCCACGGCGCACCACCTCATGGTCATCGACCAGGAACACACGAATCATGTCTTGAACGCTAACGTTCCCGTGACTCCGCAGGTAGGGACCAAGGTCCTCGGACCCAGCCCTCGCCGGGGCGTCGTCCGGCCGATGACCTGGTCTTCCTCGGCAGTCCTGATCAAGGTCGCCCGCCAGGAGGCCGGTCGTGCAGGATGCGGCGGCCGGTGACCTCGGAAGGGACGATCTTGACGTAGAGCTCGCGGTCGCCGCCCACCCACGGCTGGACGTCGGAAGTCTGCGCGGCCGCCCGTTCCTCGGTGGTGGAGACATGGTGGGCGCCGCCCCGGACGAGCACGCTCCAGCCCTCCCGGTTGGCGTCGTCGATCCGGTCGACCTCAAAGGCAATCTTGAATTCGACGCCCTGAACGCCGGTGCGCAGGGTGTCGTCGAGCGGACCGCCGAACGCGGTACGAAAGATCACCGAGTTGTCCCGCAGGACGTAGTTGACCGGCAGGATCGCCGGTCCGCCCAGGTCGTTGAAGGCCACCCGGCCCACCCCGCCGGGGGAGAGCAACCGCAGGCACTCATCCGCATCCAGCTTCTCCAGCCGGGGGTGGGCGGCGGGACGTCCCAGGCCGGGCGGCAGGTCCATGGTCCCGCCCAGCAGTTCCCCGGCGCTGGTCTCCAGGGCCGAGGCAAGGCGGCTCACGGTCTCGGCCGTCGGTGAGGCCGCGGTCTCCTCCAGGTACTCGAGATATCCGGGGTCGATCCCGGCCCGGCCGGCCAGCTGATCGCGGCTCATGTCCAGAGCTTCACGTCGCCGGGCCACCCGGCGGCCCAGGTCACCGGGGGCCGTCATGTGCTTGGTCATCGAAATCTCCCAACGAGAAAGTAACGGCGTTCACGGACTTGAGACCTCATCGGGTGCCGTACGCCCTCATCCGGATCACGGGCGGACCTTCCCGCAGCCGTCTGCCGGGAAAACGCCGCGATGTTCGCCTTCCACCCAATTTCACCGCGGAAAACCTCTGGGGGCAGGGGCCGGAAGTCCCTGATGAGCGGGTCTTCTGGCCGCTGCGGAAAACGCCGGCGACCGGTCGAATGGAAGGAGAACCCGAGGAGGTCGCCATGGCGGCCCGATCGAACGGTCACGCGTGCAAGATTCCACCCCCGTGCCGGTGATGGAGGGACAGTCATGAACGTCCGTGCAACCGAGGAGATCACCTCGGCGGTCCGTACGGCGGTTGAGACCGCCGGGTGGGCGCCGTCGGTGCACAACACCCAGCCGTGGTCCTTTGTCGTCGACGGTGATGAGATCGCGCTGCGTGCCGACAGCGACAGAAAGCTGCGGATCGGCGACGCCACCGGCCGGGAGTCGCTGATCAGCTGCCCGACCCCGACCGCCCGGCCCTGCTGGCGACGGTACGGCTGATCGCATCGGTGGCCGCCGACGAGGACACCCGGCTGCTCTACGCCGAGATCAAACGCCGCCGCACCCACCGGGCGGGCTTCACCGGCCTTCCCGTACCGGAGCGCCTCCTCGACGCACTGGTGGCCGAGGCGAGCACCGAGGGGGCACATCTGACGCCGGTCCGCTCCGAGCCGGCCGTCCGGGTGCTCGCCGCGATCACCTGCGCCGCCCAGGAGGTGCAGTCCCAGAACCGGCTGCTGTCGCTGGAGCTGATCCGCTGGGCACGGTCGCCGGGAAGCCCCCGCACGGATGGAGTGCCGGCCGAGGGCTACCCGTGCGTGCCCCGGCGGACCCGGCCGCACTTCGCCCAGCGCGATTACACCCACGGCCACCCCTGGGGCAATGACACCGGCCAGTTCTTCTCCACCTCCACCGGGGTCGTGGCGGTCCTGACCACGAAGGGCGACTCCCGCCAGGACTGGATCGCGACCGGTCAGGCACTGCAGCGTGTCCTGCTGCACGCCTCCGCCCACGGCCTCAGCGCGGCCTTCCACACCCAGGCGCTGGAGCTGTCTCACCTGCGGGAGTTCCTGCGCCAGGAGTTGTGCTCGCAGGAACACCTTCAGATGATCATGCGTCTGGGCATCACCTTCGACGACACCGAGGGCGTCCGGCGGCCGGTGACCGACATGCTGGAAGAACTCTGATCAAGCGCGCGTCGGGCCCTAGCCACCGGGGCGCCTCACCGAGACGGCGCCTTCGTGGCCGTGGGAGACGGGCCGGGCCGGCGCCTTGAGCGGGCGCGTGACCTTGAGGGCGACGGCTTCACGACGGTGCCTTCGTGGCCGTGGGAGACGGGTCAGGCCAGCACCTTGAGCAGGCGCGTGACCTCGAGGGCGATGGCTTCACGACCGCACCCGAGATATTTGCGGGAGTCGACGACCTTGTCGTCCGCGGCCAGGTGGTCGCGGATCCCGCGGGTGAACACCTTGTTCAGGTGGGTCGCGATGTTGATCTTCTTCATGCCGTGCCGTACGGCTTCGCGCAGCGTGTCGTCGGGCACGCCCGAGGAGCCGTGCAGCACGAGCGGGACCGGTACGGCGGCACGCAGCTCGGCGATCAGGACAAGATCCAGCACGGCGTCCCTGGTGGTCATGGCGTGCGAGGTGCCGACCGCGACCGCGAGGGCGTCCACGCCCGTCCTCGCCACGTAGACGGCCGCCTCGTACGGATCGGTGCGGGCGCCGGGCGCGTGCACCCCGTCCTTGCCGCCCACCTCGCCCAGCTCGGCCTCCACCCAGACGCCGCGCTCGTGGCACCAGGCGGAGATCTCGGCCGTGAGAGCCAGATTGTGCCGGTCGGGCAGCGCCGAGGCGTCGAACATCACCGAGCCGACGCCGAGCGCCACCGCCTCCTCGACCAGTTCCCGGTCGGTGGCGTGGTCGAGATGGACGGCCACCGGCACCGCCGCCGCGCGGGCCACGGCGAGCGAGGCCAGGGCGATCGGGGCCAGCGCGCCGTGGTAGCGCACGCAGTTCTGGCTGATCTGCAGGACGACGGGCGCCCCGGCCGCCTCCGCCCCCGCGACGATCGCCTCCGCGTGCTCCAGCTGGATGACGTTGAACGCGCCGACCCCGGCGAGGGCGCCGCCGATGATGTCGCCGATACCTGCCACGGGCATGATGAACTCCGATCTAGGACACGTTGATCTGGCGATGGACGGCCTGGAACGTCCCGTGGTCGATCTCGCCCGCCACCGGCATGGCCACGGCGGCGGCGCCGAGGGCGGCGGCCAGCCTCAGCCTCTCCGGCCACGGCATCCCCTCCACCACCCCCATCGCCAGCCCCGCGACGAACGCGTCACCCGCCCCCGTCGGGTTCCCCGCCACCCTGTACGGCATGCGCGCCCGCCAGGTCCCCTCGGCGGTGACGGCCAGCAGCCCGTCGTGTCCCAGGGAGACCACCACGGCTGCCGCGCCCGCCTTCCGCATCAGCCCGGCCTGCGACTCGGGTCCCAGGGCGTCGGCGGGGAACGCCCGGGCGAGCTCCTCCAGGTTCGGTTTGACGATGGCCGGACGCCCGGCCGAAGCCCGTCTGAGGGCCTCGCCGTCGGCGTCGACGAGCGCCGGTATCCCGCGATCGGCCGCGTGGGCGGCCAGCGTCGCGTAGAAGTCGGCCGGAACCCCGCGCGGCAGGCTGCCGGAGATCACGACGGCGGCGGCCCCGGTGAGCGCCCCGGCGAACCCGTCGAGGAACCGCACCAGCTCCTCCCGCGTCACCCGCGGCCCCAGCTCGTTGAACAGGGCCGTGCCCGAAGACCCGGTGACGGCGAGGGTGGTGCGGGAGTCGTCGCCGATGGGCGTCAGGGAGTGGGGGAGCGCGGAGGCGGTGAGGTCGAGCTCGACGGCCCGCCCGGTAGGACCGCCGGCGAGACCGGTGACCAGGACGTCGTGGCCGAGGGCGGCCAGGACGCGGGCCACGTTGACGCCCTTGCCTCCCGCGCGGCGATGAAGGTCCTGGACGCGGTTGACGCCGTTCCAGTGGACCTGATCGATCCGGTAGGTGACGTCGAGGGCCGCGTTCAGCGTGACGGTGACGATCACGCCGTCCGCCCGGCCGCCGGGGGCACGCCGACCGGGCCGCGGCGGCACTCCGTCGCGGGACCGGCCTCGGTCCGGGAGCGGGAGGTCCCGCGCGGGGGAGCGGGCTCGGCGCGGCCCCGGCACCCGGGTCTCACCCGGCCCCCTGCGGGTCCAGGTGAACGACGGTGTTCGTGGTCCGGGCGCGTTCGGCGGCCCACACGACGCGGTGGGTGGCGAGGCTCGCGGCCGCGTCGGAGGAGAGCAGGGTGGGGTCGCCGGTGGAGACGGCGGCGAGGAAGGCGTCGGTGAGCGCCTCGTCGCCGCCGCCGTGACCGTCGGCCGCGGAGGGCCCGGACCCGGTGCGACCGTCGACGCTCTCCTCGCCTCCGGTCCGGAAGTCGACCAGGCGCAGGGTGTGGCCGTCGCCGTCGATGTAGCCGTGGGTGCCGAGCAGCCTGGTACGGCGGTGCTCCATGGGGGTGAAGGCGCTCATCGTGAACGAGCAGGTCGCTCCGCCGGGGAACTCCATGTTGACCACCTGGTGGTCGACGACGGTGTTGTCGCAGGCATAGACGCAGCGGCCGTACGGCCCCGTGCTCAGCGCCTCCAGCACGCCTGCCTCGGTGTGCTTCTCGGTGACCGCGCTCAGGGGCCAGAACTCGCGGCCGGGATCGCCGAGGCAGCCGAGGTAGAGCCGCTTCGCCGAGTACGGGCAGCTCGGTTCGATCGAGCAGCCGACGCAGCGGTCCGCGGCCCCGGGCGGGCGCTCCTCCGCCCGGAAGTGGGTCAGGCCGCCAAAGGAGCTGATCTTGGCCGGGGTCTCGCCGAACAGGTGGACGAGCCAGTCGATGTCGTGGCAGGACTTGGTCAGGAGCATGGGCGCCGAGGTGTCCTCGCGGCGCCAGTTGCCGCGGACGAAGGAGTGGGCGTGGTGCCACCATCCGACGGGCTCCAGGTGCTGGACGCTGACCAGCCGGCCGATCCGGCCGTCGTCGAGCAGCCGTTTGAGCGTCCGGGTGTAGGGCGTGTAGCGCAACACGTGGCAGACGGCCAGCATGATCTTGTTGCGCCGGGCCGCGTCGGCGATCTCGGACGCCTCGCGCTCGCTGGTGGCCATGGGCTTCTCCAGGAGGATGTGGTAGCCCAGGTCGGCCAGCCGTACGGCGGGGGCGGTGTGCAGCCGATCCTGGGTGGCGATGATGGCCGCGTCGGCCAGCCGCCCCGCCGCCGCGAGGTCGGACCAGTCGGCGTACACCTGCTCCGGGGCGATCCCGAACTCGGTCGCCGTGGTCTCGCGGCGGTACGGGTCCGGCTCGGCCACCGCGACCACCCGCCCGGTGCCCGCGCTCAGCGCGTGCCGCGCGTAGGACCGCCCGCGCAGCCCGGCGCCGACGAGGGCTAGAGTCACCCCAGACATGTGATCCTTTCCACCCTAATTACACTGGAGTCCATAATTATTAGCTGTAATGCAGCGGATCTCAAGAGGGCGCGATGACCGGAGACCTGAGTGGCGGAGATCTCTCCAGGCTCCGCCGGCTCAACGCGCTCGCGGTCATCGGGGTCCTGCGCGGAGAGCCGGCGCTCACGCTCACCGAGGTCGCCAGGCGGACCGGGCTGTCCCGCGCCTCCACCGAGGATGTGGTCCGTGAGCTGCTGGAACGCGGCTGGATGATCGAGGCGGAGCCCACGGCGGGCACGGTGGGACGTCCCGCTCGCCGCTACCGGTTCCACGCGGACGCGGGCCGGGTCCTCGGCGTCGACATCGGCGGCCACAAGATCCTGGCGCTGGTGGCCGACCTCGACGGCGCCGTCACGCACACCGGCAGGGTCGCGGTCACGCCGCAGATGGGACGCCGGCAACGGCTGGCCGCCGTGGACCGGGCCGTCGGCGCGGTCCTGGCCGACGCGGGCCTGGAGGCCGCCGAGGTGTGGGCCTCGGGTGTCGCGACGACGGGACTGGTCGACGCGACGGGGCGAGTCATGCTGTCGGAGGCGCTGCCCGAATGGACGGGCGTCAACGTGGCCTCCCACGTCGGGCGGCTGGTGAGCGGCCCCGTCCTGGTGGAGAACGACGGCAAGCTCGCGGCACTGGCCGAGTCCTGGCGCGGGGTGGCCAGGTATGCCAAGGACGTGGTCTTCCTCCTCGCGGGACTGCGCACCGGCGCGGGTCTGATCATCGACGGGAAGCTGCACCGGGGGTTCGGCAACGCCGCGGGTGAGATCGGCGCGCTCCCGGCGGCGAGGTGGGTCCAGGCCCTGGAGCACCTGAGATCCTGGCCGGGCGACGACCCTCCCGCCGATCCCGACGCGGCGGTGGAGGACCTCTTCCTGGCGGCCCGCGACGGGGACCGGAAGGCGGGCCTGGCCGTGCGGCGCTACGTCAAGGACCTGGCGGTCGGCGCATCGGCCCTGGTCCTCACGCTCGACCCCGAACTGGTCGTGATCGGAGGCGGATTCTCCCGATCGGGGGACCTGATCCTCGAGCCGCTCCGCCGCGAACTGGACCGCTGGTGCGTCCGCACCCCCGAGATCCGCGTGTCGGGCTTCGGGGACGAGGGAGTGGCGCTCGGCGCGGTCCGCCTGGCGCTGGACCATGTCGACGCGGTGCTGCACGGGCCGGGTGAGCTCGTCGATCCGAAGCATTTCCTGACGGTTGAGCGGCCTCGCACCCGCATCGAGCCTTGACTTAATTTCCCTGGACTCCATGATTAGTTCCATGTTCGCGATCACGGCGGGCGGCCGATCGGGGGATTGGCGCGGAACGCAGGGCGCTTGGCACGCCTCGCTCACGGGAGGATCGGGAATGCGGAGATCGGCGCGATTCGGCGCGGCCCTGCTGGGGGTGGTGCTGGGCGTCCCCGCCTGTTCGGGCGGAGAGGGACCCGGGGGCGCACAGGACAGGATCACGCTGTCGTACGCGGTCTGGGACAACAACCAGAAGCCCGTGATGGAGGAGCTGGGCAGGGAGTTCACCAGGACCCACCCGAACGTCACGATCAACGTCCAGTTCGCCCCGTGGACCGACTACTGGACCAAACTCAGGGCGGCGGCCGGCGGCGGAGCGGCGCCCGACGTCTTCTGGATGAACGGCCCCAACTTCCGGCTCTACGCCTCGAACGGGATGATCCGGCCGCTGGAGGAGGAGATCGTCAGGGACAGGGTGGACCTGTCGGTCTATCCCAGGCCGCTGGTGGACCTGTACACCCTGGGCGGCGAGCACTTCGGTCTGCCGAAGGACATGGACACGATCGGTGTCTGGTACAACAAGACGCTGTTCGACGCCAGGGGCGTCGCCTACCCCGCGAACGACTGGACCTGGGCCGACTTCCAGACCGCCGCGGCCAGGCTGACCGATCCGGCCAGGGGCGTGTACGGCACCGCGGCCATGCTCGGCGGCTTCCAGGAGTACCAGTACAACACGATCGCCCAGGCCGGAGGGTACGTGATCTCCCCGGACGGCGGGAAGTCCGGGTACGACGACCCGAAGACGATCGCGGGCCTGCGGTTCTGGACCGACCTGATCAAGGCCGGGCGGTCGCCCGACCTGGTGACCATGACGGACACGCTCCCGCTCCAGCTGTTCGAGGCGGGAAAGGTCGCCATGTACTGGGGCGGTTCGTGGAACGTCGCGGAGTTCTCGGCCAACGAGTACACCAGGGACAGGGTGGACGTGGCGCCGCTGCCCAGGGGGGAGAGGCAGGCCACGATCATCCACGGAGTCGCCAACGTCGTGTCGGCCAGGACCGAGCACTCCGAGCAGGCCTGGCAGTTCGTGAAGTTCCTCGGATCCGAACGGGCCGCCGGCATCCTCGGCAGGAGGGGCCCGATCCCGGCCTACACCGGTACGCAGGGCTCCTGGGTGAGCGCGCACCCCGAATTCAGGCTGAGGACCTTCGTGGACGCGGTGGCCTACGGGGTGCCGTACCCGGTGTCCGTCAACACCGCCGCCTGGAACGAGGCGGAGCTCACCTACCTCGCCAGGGCCTGGACCGGCGAGGTACCGGTCGAGAAGGCCGCGACCGATCTGGCGGCGGCGATGAACGCCCTGCTCTCCAAGGAATGACATGACGCTCACAACCGGATCGGACGCCGCCCGCGCCAGGCGCGACGCGACCCCCCAGGGGGAGCCCCGCCGCGTGGGCGGCCGGGGGCGCGGGCGGGCGATCGAGGCGCTGTGGGGATACGCGTTCATCGCCCCCACCGGGATCGGCCTTGCCGTGTTCTATCTCTGGCCGATCCTGCAGACCGCGTACTTCTCCATGACCGAGTGGGGGTTCTTCGGCGGCCACACCTGGACGGGATTCGACAACTACACCCGGCTCCTCCGGGACCCGGAGGCCGGCCAGGCGCTGATCAACACCCTGGGCTACACGGCGCTGGGACTCGTCGCGATCCCGCTGGCCATCGTCTTCGCCGCGCTGCTCAACCAGAAAGGTCTCCGCGGGGTCGGGGTGTACCGCACGCTGTTCTTCCTGCCGGTGGTCACCATGCCCGTCGCCGTCGCCATGGTGTGGAGATGGCTGTACAACGGCGACTACGGCCTGATCAATTACGTGCTGTCCCTGGCCGGCGTCGAGGGGCCGAGCTGGGTCGCCGACCCCGCCACGGCCCTGTACGCCCTCGCGGTGGTGGGGATCTGGAGCAGCCTCGGCTACAACCTGATCATTTTCCTGGCCGGGATGCAGGCGATTCCCAGGGAGTACTACGAGGCGGCCCAGATCGACGGCGCCGGCCGGATCACGCAGTTCTTCAGGGTCACGCTGCCCCTGCTGTCGCCGACGGCGTTCTTCGTCTCGGTCATCTCGGTGATCGGGTCCCTGCAGCTGTTCGACCTGGTCTACGCGATGGCCGGATCGGGGCTGACGGCGCGCGCCAACCCCGCCTTCCCACGGCTCCAGACGGTGGTCCATCTGTTCTACGACAGGGCCTTCGTCACCAACGACCGCGGTTACGCGGCGGCGATCGTGGTGATGTTGTTCCTGCTCATCATCGCGATGACGGCCGTGCAGTTCCGGCTCCAGCGACGGTGGGTGCATTATGCGTAGGCCCAGAGCTCATATCGGTGCGCACGCGGTGCTGATCGCCACCTCCCTGGTGATGGTGACGCCGTTCGCCTGGCAGATCATCACCTCGCTCAAGACGCTGAGCGGCGCCACACGGGTGCCCCCCTCGTTCCTGCCCGAGGGCCGCTGGGAGAACTACGGCCGGGTGTTCGAGCTGCTGCCCTTCGGCCACCAGTTCCTCAACACCGTGCTGATGACGGCCGGCCGTACGATCGGGCAGGTGCTGCTGTCCTCGATGGCCGCCTACGCCTTCGCCCGGCTCCGCTTTCCCGGCCGTGGCCTGCTGTTCGGGGTTTTCCTGTCGGTGCTGATGGTCCCGCCGCAGCTGTTCGTCATCCCGCAGTACGAGATCATGTTGTCGCTCGGCTGGCTCAACACCCTGCGGGCGCTCATCGTCCCCGGCCTGTTCAGCGCCTTCGGGGTCTTCCTTCTCCGGCAGTTCTTTCTCGGGCTGCCCCGGGAGCTGGAGGAGGCGGCCCGCCTCGACGGCGCGGGGCCGCTGCGGATCTACTGGTCGATCATGCTGCCGCTGGCCCGGCCCGGACTGGTCGCGCTGTCGGTCCTGGTGCTGCTGTGGTCGTGGAACGACCTGTTCTGGCCGCTGGTGGTCAACACCGATCCCGAGCAGATGACGCTCTCGGCCGGTCTGGCCTCCCTCCGGGGTCAGTTCCAGACCGACTACCCGGTCCTGATGGCGGGTTCGCTGCTCGCCTCCCTGCCCGTCATCGCCGTTTTTGTCTTCCTGCAGCGCCAGTTCATCCAGGGCATCGCCCACACCGGCATCAAGGGCTGAGCCCCGTCCGGGCGAACCGAGACGGCGCGGTGCGCGCGGCGGTGTAGACGGGCCATGTGCCGTGTGGGCATTCTGTGGCGTGCTTTTGCGTCAGTTGGAGTATTTAGTCGCTTTGGCTCGGGAGCGGCATTTCGTCCGGGCCGCCGCCGCCTGCCACGTGTCCCAGCCGTCCCTGTCGGCCGCGATCCGCAAGCTCGAACGCGAGCTGGACGTGCCCATCGTGCTGCGCGGTCACCGGTTCGCCGGGCTCACCCCCGAGGGAGAGCGCGTCCTTCTCTGGGCACACCGGATCCTCGCCGAACGCGACGCGCTACGTCATGACCTGTCGACGATGCGCAACAACCTGTCGGGCACGCTGCGGATGGGAGCCATCCCGACCGCGCTGACCGCCGCGTCGCTGCTGACCACACCGTTCTGCGAACGGCATCCGCATGTGCGGGTCTCACTGGAGTCACTGTCCTCGCGTGAGATCACCCGACGGCTGGCCGAGTTCGAACTCGACATCGCGATGACGTATCTGGACGGCGAGGCACTGGGAAGCGTGCGGGCGACCTCGCTGTACGAGGAGCGCTACCTGCTGCTGACCCCGGACGACGGCGAGCTGGCCGAGCGCTCCGTCGTGCGCTGGGCCGAGGTGGCCACGCTTCCGCTCTGCCTGCTGGCGCCGCAGATGCGCAACCGGCGCATCCTGGATGAGATCTTCGCCGCTGCCGGGGCCGTCGTCGTCCCGGTCATCGAGACCGACACCGTCTCGGCCCTGTACGCCCACGTCGCCACGCACCGGTGGTCCAGCGTGATCGCGCACGCCTGGCTGCACATGTTCGGCGTGCCCGACGGAATGCGGGTGATCCGGCTGGAGAATCCGGCGCAGACACCGCGGGTCGGCCTGGTCGTCGCCGACCGGACCCCCGAACCCGTGCTGGCGCGGGCCCTTCTCGACGTCGCCCGGGGCGTCGACATGCGAGGGATTTTCGACCGGCTGCTGCACGGCTACCTGTCCGGTCCGGACATGAATGCCGTCGGTGGATAGACCCGGTCCATGCGTGGAGCGGCGCTGTCCCTGACGACGAGCAGGGGAGGCACGATCAGGCGCTCGTGCGAGCGGGCCTGACCCGTCTTGATCTGCCGGATCAGCACCTCGATGCTGCCCCTGCCCACGGCTCCGAAGTCCTGGCTGACGGTGGTGAGCGGAGGGGAGAAGAACTCCGCCTCGGGGATGTCGTCGAAGCCCACGATGCTGACCTGCTCGGGGACCTTCACCCCCTCCTCGGTCAGCGCGCGCAGGACGCCGAGGGCCATCTGGTCGTTGGCCACGAACACCGCGGTGACCTGATCGGCCATCGCGGCGAGCCGGCGGCCCGCCGCATACCCCGAGCGCGGACTCCAGTCGCCGGTCAGCGGTTCGGGGACGGTCCGGCCGGCGGCTTCGAGGGCCGTGCGCCAGCCCTCGATCCGGCTCTCGGCCTCCAGCCAGTCGGAG
Organism: Streptosporangium subroseum; assembly: GCF_900188345.1. GTDB lineage: Bacteria > Actinomycetota > Actinomycetes > Streptosporangiales > Streptosporangiaceae > Streptosporangium > Streptosporangium subroseum. Next base: position 36,654 of record NZ_FZOD01000057.1, read on the forward strand.
GGGCCGCTGACGTGCCAGACGGTCCGGTGTCCCAGACCGATCAGGTGCTCGGTGGCCAGCCGGGCGCCGTCGACCTGGTCCACGCTGACCACCGACACCTCACCCACGTGCCGGCCCTCGACGACCACCGCGGGCATGCCCCGGGGCAGGCCGTCGAAGGCGCGGGCCGCCGAGCGCTGCGGCGCCACCACGACGATCCCGTCGACCCCCTGGTCGGCCAGGTAGTCGATCGCGTCACGCATGCCCGCCGTGTCGACGGTGTGCAGGCCGACGATGCTCACGAAGTAGCCGGCCGCCCTGGCCGCCTGCTCGATGCCGTCGACCGTGCTGGCCGGGCCGTACAGCGTGGTGTTGAAGCCGACCACGCCGAACGTCCGTGTGTGGCGGGTGACCAGCGCGCGGGCGACGAGATTGCGGCGGTAGCCGAGCTTGTCGATCACCTCGAGGACCCGGGTGCGGGTCTCGGCGCGAACGTTGGGGTGCTCGTTGAGCACCCGCGAGACCGTCTGATGGGACACGCCCGCCGCCTTGGCCACATCGGCCATCACGGGGGAGCGGCGCTCGGTAGGTGATCTCACCGCCCACTCCTTCTGACATCTGGGCAAGTCTGTGAACTCTGTGAACGTTGACAAGATCCATCCAGGGGTTTCTCCGTCACGGCCCGATCTCGCTGAAGGGTGCCGTTAACCTTTTGAGAAAACCTTTTCGTTGGAGGAGCGCGCGCCTGGCTGGCGCAGCCGGGTGTGTGTTCTGCAGAAAATAGCCTGTCCAGGCGGGATAGAGCAAGGGTGGCGGCCCCCGCTCATTGACATCGGTCCGTGTCAAGCCTGTGTTTCGAAAACCTTTTACTTGAGTTTCGGATGGTTTGCATCCGGGGTCGGGGCCCGGGAGCGTGACGTGGCCGTCAGGTCACCGATCTCAGCAGCCGTCGGAGCAGCCGGGGCCGCACGCGCACCCTTCGCGCCCGGTGGACTCGGCGTCCTTGGAGTGGCCTCGGGCGCTCATGGCCGGGGGGACGGGGCAGCAGGCGTCCCCGCGCCAGGCCTCGCGGCCTTCCTTGACGGCGACGGCGGCGATGACCAAGGCGGCGACGGGGTCGGCCCAGGACCAGCCGAAGAGGCTGTTGAGCGCCAGGCCGACCAGGAGCACCGCCGACAGGTAGGTGCAGAGCAGGGTCTGCTTGGAGTCGGCCACCGCGCTGGCGGAGCCGTACTCGCGGCCGGCCCGCCGTTGGGCGGCTGACAGCAGCGGCATGACGGCCAGGCTGAGCGCGGCCAGGACCAGGCCCGCGGTGGAGTGTCCGGCCTCGCCGGTGCCGGTCAGCGCGCGGACTGAGTCGACGCCGACGTAGGCGGCCAGGGCGAAGAAGGACAGCGCGATGACGCGTAGCGCGGCCTTCTCCCGTCTCTCGGGGTCGGCGCCGGAGAACTGCCAGGCGACCGCGGCGGCCGAGGCGACCTCGATGACCGAGTCCAGGCCGAACCCGATCAGCGCGGTGGAGGAGGCCGCGGTACCGGCGGTGATGGCCACGATCGCTTCGACCACGTTGTAGGTGATCGTGGCCGCGACCAGTATCCGGATGCGGCGCCGCAACTCCGCTCGCCGCCGCGGGGACGGGCCGAGGGTGAGCGCGGTCATGGTGTGACCCGCTGCCCGGCGTCCTGGCCCAGGCCGTAGACCGGGCACAGCGCGACCGCCTGACCGGTGGCGGCCAGCAGGTGCTCGGCCGCTCGCAGCAGGTCCAGGAGTTCGGGACGGGCGACGAAGTAGAACGACTGGCGGCCCTCGGCGCGATAGTCGACCAGGCGGCAGTCACGCAGGCAGGCCAGATGCTTGGACACGGTGGACTGGGCCAGGCCCAGCTCGCCGGTCAGATCCACCACCCGGGCCTCGCCGCGGGCCAGACGCTGGACGATGGCCAGCCGTACGGGGTCGGCCAGGGAGTGGAACAGGGCCGCGGCCGGGGCCAGCCCCGACCTTTCATTCATTCCACAATCAGAATCAATCGCCATATCGCGATGATAGCACTGGAACTTGATGTTGCAGGTCCCCGCCCCGGCCGTACGGATGCCGGGTGCTCCGCTCCGCGGTCGGAGCCCGTCGGGAGCCTTCCTCGCCCGGCGGGGCCGAGGCGGTGGCCGCACTGCCGATCGAACGCCTGCGCCTGGCCCGGTCGTTTGCAATGCACGGAAGAGGGCCGCCGATCTTTACCCGCTGACGGCGATAAAAATGACGTCGAAAAACCGTTCTTCCCCATTACTCGATAGAAGTCGAGATGCGGGCGCGGTCAGGGAAAAGCCAATCCCCGACAAGGGCAATGCGATGGGCGCCGTGTTCGGATCGCCACACCCGGGAATCCCCGGATTCGCCGTGGCCGACCGCGGCGCCACCCTTCCCCGGGGCGAATCCACGGCTCGTGCATGGTGAACGGGAAACGCGGGGGTGACACGGGGCCAGGTGCCTGTCATGTGCCGTTTGTCCAGATGGCACCCTTAAAGTATGAGGTATTCCGACAGGGGCGGGGGACTGTCCGCACAGGAGCGGGCCAAACGCGAGAAGCTGCGATTCCGGGCCGCGGACATGTTCGCGGGGGACATCGAGCCGCCGCGGGTGGCCGAGCTGCTGGGAATCACTCGCAAGTCCGCCTACGAGTGGTACGCGCTCTGGAGCCGGGGAGGCAGGGCCGCGCTGGCCTCCAAGGGCGCCGCGGGTAACGGCTGCAAGCTCACCGACGAGCAGCTGGCGTGGCTGGAGGGAGCCCTGGAGGAGGGAGCCGCCGCCCATGGCTGGGACGACCAGCGCTGGACCACCTCGCGCGTCGCGTCGCTGATCTGGGCGAGGTTCCACGTGTCCTACACCGCGCGCGGGGCGGCCTACCTGCTGAACCGGCTCGGCTGGGCCGGTCGTCCCGGGTCCCGGCGCGGCGGGCCGTCGGGCGGATGAGGCGCGGATGAGGCGCGGATCGCCGGCCGGAGAGGGCCGGCGTGGCCCGTCATCCACGGCGAGGACCGGAGAAGGCCGGCGTGGGCCGTCGTCCACGGCGAGGACCGGCCCACTGCCTTGATCGAGAACCGGCTCGAACGCATGCGCCGCCCCGAGTCACCGCCCGGATCTGTCACCGAGACCGGATTTGTGATCCCCGCCCCGGTGTAACCTCCGGCTTTCTTTTTCGGTGGTGATCCCGGACCAAGGCTTTGTTCTCTCTGGGGTGAACGTCCATATGGCCCTCAACTAGCGTCTTACGTGACGCCGATTCGCCATATTTCCGGGAAACCGGTTCGGCGCCCTGTAAGCCCAGGCAGCACGCCGGGCTCAAACATCAGACACGGAGTGATTTTTTATGCTGAAGCACGCTCTCGCCGTTGGCACATTGGTGGCTTCCAGCCTCATCGTCACGATGGCGGTGTCAGCCCAGCCCGCCGGCGCAAGCGCGATAACCCAGAAAGCCGCTGTCGTATCCGGACTCTCCACCGCCAGTGGCGACAACTTCATCGATCCCTTCAACCCATACGGCTTCGGCCAGGTCTACTACCGTCCCTTCGGGTTCAACCAGTTCCGATACGCTCCCTTCGGTTACGGCCAGGTCTACTACAACCCCTACACCGTCTACACGTGGTGATTCCGGCCGCGACAGCGGCCGGCTGGTGAGTTGAGGCGCGAGCGGCGCCGAGCGTGGCCGGCCACGCTCGGCGCCGCTCGTTGTTGGCCGGGCCCGGGGTGCGAGGCGCCTACGGCGGAGTCGGGCCCGCTATGTCCTGAGTGACCGTTTGTGCGACCATGACTGGTGAAGGCGACGGCGGAACGAGGAATCCGGTGTGAATCCGGTGCGGTCCCGCCACTGTGATCGGCGAGCGATTCCCGGACAGGCCACTACCCGCGTGCGGGTGGGAAGGCCGGGGGAAGCATCGACCCGAGAGCCAGGAGACTCACGCTGTCGCCTCCTCACGCAATGGGGCGGATCTCCCCAGGAGAGGAACGGTGCACGGCATGGAGGGCACTGCCCGCGACCCGGAACCGGGACCGCGGCCCGCGACCTCCCGCCACGTCGCCGAGGTTCTGGCCGAGGTGGCGACGATCAGTGCCTACTTCGAGGTCGAGACCGAACCGCTCGAATCCGGGTGGCGCCCGCTCACCGATCTGCTCACCGACCCGGACCCGCTGTCGGACAGGATCGCCGAGGTGGCGAAACGTCTGAGCACCACCGAGGCCCAGATCGCCGCCTCCATCTTTTTCCAGGGCCTGGCCGCTCGCCTGTGGTCGCCGGTCATCGGCGCGGCCGTCACCCGCGAGTTGCTCGTCGACCTGGCACCGGCCCGCTCGTTCTGGCGGCCCACGCCGAGCGGCCCGATCCCGCTGCGGGTCACTCACCCGGCGGGCTGGGAGATCACCGACCCGGACCGGGCCGCCGAGCCGCTGTATCGCGCCGTGGTCACCGGACTGCTGGAGCCGCTGGCACACACCGTGCAGGCGATCATCAAGATCGCCCCCGGTCTGCTGTGGGGCAACGCCGCCTCCGCGCTGGCCGGGACCGTACAGACGATCGCCCGAAGACGCCCCGAGCTCGCCGCCCGCACGGTCGCGCTCGGGCGCGAACTGCTCTCCACGGAAGTCCTGGAGGGCAGCGGTGAACTGGTCGAACCCGCACCCGGACACCTCTTTTTCGTCCGGCGCAGCTGCTGCCTGTACTACCGCCTGCCCGCCGGGGGCAAGTGCGGCGACTGCGCCCTGATCGACTCCGAGACCCGCGGGGAGCAGTGGGCGCGAGCCTTGCGGGACACCCGAGGAGGCCCATGAGCCCACCGTTGCGGAACCCGGGCCGAAACCCCGTCTCAAGCCCCCATCTGACCCGCTCGACCGCACCGGCAAAGGATTCACGCACGCATGAGGAAACAGGCACCATGCAGGATCGTCGTCTGCCGCGGCTGCTGCTGTGGCAGCGCGGACAAGGTGGCCGGTCTCGACCACGCGGAACAGGTCACCCGCCTGGCCGAGGTCACCGCGGTCCGCGTCACCGACTGCCTGGACGTGTGTGAGCGGGCGAACGTGATCGTCGTCCAGCCGTCGGCCGCCGGACGCGCCGCGGGAGGCCGTCCCGTATGGCTCGGCCTGGTCAACGATCCGGACGCGGCCGAGGACATCGCGGCCTGGGTCCGCGCCGGCGGCCCGGGGGTGGCCGAGCCGCCCGACATTCTCGGCCTGTACGTCTTCACCCCGCCGCGTCGCATCCGCACCGCGCCGGCGCTTTCCTGACGGTGGCGCGTGTCAATACCGTTCCGCGATCCATTGGAGATCCGGGTGACCGTAAACCCCCATTTCTTCGGTTCCTGACTGAGTGCGATCCGGTTCGAAAGCAAACTTCATTCGCGTAATGACAGATTTAACAATTCGGCTGTACGATCGCCACTCGTGGTTGAAGTTGATCTTTCGGGTCCCCGGTTGGCCAACGATCTGTTCTTCGTTTTGCACGACGACACAACCGGGCGAATGCGACTGAGTTCCCGGCTCACCGGCCTCGGACTGGCCGCCGCGGTCCTGGGCGAGTTGATGCTCACCGGGCGGGTCACCGTAGAGCTGACGGACGGATGGGTAGGGCTCGCCCTCGTCGACGCGGCACCGACCGGCGACACGCTCACCCAGACCGCTCTGGACCACATCATCGCCGAACCCTCGCATCGCTTCCGGATCTGGCTGCAGTTCCTCGCCCGTACGGCGCACACGGACGTGGCGGCGCGAATGACCGCCGACGGGCTGTTGCATCCGCCCCGCGGGCGTCTGTCGCGGAGGTGGGCACCGGTCCTCGCGAACACCGCGGCATGGCCCGGCGGGCGTCTCAACCTGGCGATCCAACGCCGTCAGCCGCTCGATCTCCAGGACGGCGTGTTGCTGGGACTGCTGGTCGCGACGAGTGGCGGCCAGCTCGTTCTGTGGGATCAGAACCCGACATACCTATCCGCCTCGACCGCCGCTCTTCCGGCGCCGCTCCAGGAACTGATCGCCCAAACCGAGGCTGCCGTCGGTGACTCCGTCATCAGCCGCAGGTGAACTCACCCCCCTCATTTCAAGGAGTTCCCCCGATGTCCCTGACTGAAGAGACAGAAGAGAGAGCCGGCGCCGTCTCGGCGGCGCTGGCCCAGGACCGTCTCGGCATACCATCCGTGGTGTTCTTCGTCATCTCGGCGTCGGCGCCGCTGACCGTCATCGCGGGCGTGGTCAGCACCGCCTACGCCGCGACCGGCGTGACCGGCGTGCCGCTGGCGTTCGTCCTGCTCGGAGCCATCCTCGCCGTCTTCACCGTCGGCTACGTGACGATGGCGCGCCACGTCGTCAACGCCGGGGCGTTCTACGCGTACACCGCGAAGGGGCTCGGCCGGCCGGCGGGCGTGGCGACCGCATGGGTCGCGCTGCTGGCCTACAACGCGCTCCAGGTGGGCCTCTACGGTCTGATCGGTTCGGCCGTCGAGCCGCTGCTCTCCGAGTGGTTCGGGATCTCTCCGGCCTGGTGGGTCATCGCGCTGGCCGCCTGGGCGCTGACCGGACTGCTCGGCCTCATGCGGGTCGACGTGAACGGGAAGGTCCTGGCGGTCCTGCTGCTGACCGAGGTGGCCGTCGTCGTCGTGTTCGACATCGCGAACCTGCTCCACCCGGTCGCCTCCGGCTACAGCCTTGACGTCTTCGGCCCGTCGAGTTTCTTCGTGCCCGGAATGGGCGCGGTGATCGCGATCTGCATCGCGGCCTTCTCGGGGTTCGAGTCGTCGGTGGTGTTCTCCGAGGAGACCAAGGACCCGCGGCGCACGGTGCCGATCGCGACCTACATCGCGATCGCGGTCATCTCCGGGCTCTACGCGTTGTCGTCCTGGGCGATGACGGTGCCGGTCGGCTCGGACAAGATCGTCGCGACCTCACGCGAGCAGGGCCCGGGTCTTCTCTTCAACCTGGCGGGGCAGCACCTGGGGGCGACCATCGCCACCATCGGCTCCGTCCTCTTCGCGACGAGCATCATCGCGGCGCTGATCGCCTTCCACAACACGATCTCCCGCTACATCTTCGCCCTCGGCAGGGAAAGGGTCCTGCCCGCGGCCTTCGGCCGAACCTCCCCGCGGACCGGCGCCCCGGTCAACGGCTCGGTGGCGCAGAGCGTCGTCGGGCTGGCCGTGATCGTCATATGCGTGGTCTTCGGCCTGGACCCGCTCGTCCAGCTGTTCTTCACCGTCGGATCGTTCGGCGGCCTGGGGGTGCTGCTGATGCTGGCCGCCACCTCGGTCGCGGTGCTGGCCTTCTTCTCCAAGAACCCCGGTCTGGAAAACGCCTGGCGGATCCGGATCGCCCCGGGCATCGCCGCGGTCCTGCTGGTCGTCGTCCTCGGATTCGCCCTGGTCAACTTCGACACCGTTCTCGGCGTGGCCCCCGACTCCCTGCTCCGCTGGGTGCTGCCCGCCGTCTACTTCATCGCCATAGGGCTCGGCGTCGCATGGGCGCTGGCCCTGCGGGCCAACCGGCCCGAGGTCTACGCCAACATCGGCCTGGGTGCCGAGGCGGCCGTCGGGGAGAGCAAATGACCGAGATCATCCGTATCCAGGACGCCCCCGGAGCCGCCGAGGAGATCGGCGGGATCATCGGCGTCTCGTTCCACGACCTGGAGGTCTCGGCCTGGATCGTCCCCCCGGACGACGACCGCCGCCGGGTGATGCCTCCCTTCTTCTCCATGCTCACCGAGCACGCCTTCACGTACGGGGAGGTCTACGCGACGGTGGACATGTCCGCCGTCGCGGTGTGGTTCCACAACGACGTCGCGCCGCTTCCCGACGTCCCCGACCAGGCCGCCCGCGTGGAGGCGTTCGCCGGCCCCCACGCGGAGCGCTTCGGACTGCTGGGTGAGTCGATGGACAAGCATCACCCGCACGACCCGCACCACTATCTGTCGCTCCTCGCCGTACTGCCGGATCGGCAGGGGCAGGGGCTGGGAAGCCTCCTGCTGGAGGATCACCACCGCAGGCTCGCGGAGACGGGGGTCGCCGCGTACCTGGAGGCCGCCAACGCTCGCAGCCGTGAGCTCTACCTGCGCCATGGTTACCGGGATCTCGGCGACCCGATGATCCTGCCCGACGGCCCGCCGATGTTCCCGATGTGGCGCCCGTCGAATCCCTGATCGGAGCAGTCCGGCACCTATGTCCTGAATAGCGATGGTTCACCGCCGGGTCATCGGTTTCAGTACGCGTCATGCGCGCGGCCCCAGCATTCCCAGGGCCGCGCGCATGATTAATGTTCGGGACATTTCGCGGATTAAACGACCATAAAAGGCTCATTTAATATAATTAAGAATTGAGCGCACGATAGCGGTTGAAAACGGATTATTTGGTGGCGAGGTGGTGTCACGAGCCGGGCTTGATCTCCGTGCCCTGGGCGGAGACGAGGCGCCATCCCGCGATGGAGTCGGCGGCGAAGACGTGGGTGTACCGGCTGCCGGCGGTGAAGGCGGTGCCGTCGGCGTTGGTGAAGTTCATGCTGGTCCGCCCGACGACGATGCCGACGTCTCCGACGCGGCGGACGACGGCCTCGTCCGGGAAGGACCGTACGGCCGGAAACCGGAGGGTTCCCGATGACATCAGGCCGAGCAGATCGGCTCTGGTCGCGACCGCGCCGTTGTCGATGGCGACCATGATGAAGTCGTCTGCCAGCAGGTCGTCCAGGCGGGCGACGTCGGCGGCGACCAAGGCGTCGAAGAAGCGCCGGTCGTGGTCGAGCAGGAGTGTGCGGTCGTCAGGGTCGGTCAGGATGGTCATCGGCGTCCGTTCCACGGTGCGGGGACTGTGATGCTAAACCTTGACGCCGATGACAATGTCAAGGGAGAGCTCCCGACCGGCACGCCGAGGGCACGGCCCGTCGCGGGTGTTCAGAGGGTGCCGACGAACAGCTCGGCCTCGCGCTGGCCCATGCCGGTCTCGCCGCGTACCAGGTGGATCGCCTGCTCGACGCGGTCGGCGGCCTTGAGCTCTCGCACGCGGGTGGCCAGGTCGGGACCGGTGGCGACACCGGTGTGCGACAGGGCCACGGGGGAGGGCCGGAACCGGGCCAGCGCCGGATGAGCCCACATGGGGTGCCCCATGGCCACGGCGTCGACGACCTTCTTGGCCTCGGCCAGGCTGAGCCCGGTGTGCCGGCGCAGCTCCTTGATCGCATGGACCTTGCGTCCCTGATGCGTCAGCTGCGTGACGAGCCCCTGCAGGTCCTGGGGCGCCAGGGGGGTCGGCGGTGGGACGGACGCCCCGCCTCCCTTCCGGACGGCCACGACGATGCCGAGGACGATCACCAGGATCACCACGAGCGGGATGGCGATGATGAGCAGCTCGGTGGGTCCGATGTTCGGCATAGGCCGCATCGTATGTCGGGTCCGCGGAGCTGTACAGGAGCCGTTCGGCCGTTCGTGCGGTCGTTCTGCGACGCCCGGCGCCGGGCTCGGAGACGGACGGGCAAGGGCAGGTGCCGCCGGCGGCACCTGCCCTTGTCAAAAGTCGTGTTACTTGCCGGCCTCGGCGAGGTCGACGATCGCGGCCGCGGCCCGGAAGTACTTGTTACGGCCCAGGTCGCGGACGGTCTTGACGCCGAACGCCTTGGCCAGCGCCTCGGCATCGGCCTCGCTCACTCCGGCGAGCGCACCGACCGGCGCGTCGGGGAGCTGCTCCAGCGGGGTCTCCTCGTATGCCTTGACGAGCAGCTTGTCCAGGTTGGCGGCAACCGCCATCGTGCACCTCCATATGTTTACAAACAACGATGAAGACCACTTAACGCGGCTTCGTGATCATCCTTCCAGACTTGCCGTCTGCCGGAGCCGGTAAGAGCGTGAACTCGATCGGTCGCTTCGGGTGAGTAGGGATGACCGTGCCCCCCGCCTCGTGAGGACAGAGGCCCGATGAGCGGAGCCACGTTTGATCGCCGATGCACAGCGCGCCGAGACATCGGACCGCACCGACGACGCGGAGCTGATCCGAAGGTCCCGTGACGAACCCGGCGTGTTCGCCGCCCTGTTCGACCGCCACGCGCCGGAGCTCCACCGATACGTCACCCGCAGACTGGGCGACTCCATGGCCGACGACATCGTCGCCGACACCTTCCTCGCCGCCTTCGGAAAACGCGGGCGCTACGACGCGACCCGCCCGGACGCCCGGCCCTGGCTGTACGGCATCGCCGCCAACCTCATCGGCAAGCACCGCCGTACGGAGGTCCGCTCCTATCGGGCACTGGCCAGGACCGGCGTGGACGAGGTGGCCGAGAGTTACGCCGACCGCGTGGACGCAGAGGTCACCGCCTCGGCCGCGCACCGGGAACTGGCGAGCGCGCTCGCGACGCTGTCGGGGGGCGATCGCGACGTGCTGCTGCTGATCGCGTGGGCCGACCTCAGCTACGACGAGGTCGCCCACGCCCTGGGCATTCCCGTCGGCACGGTGCGCTCACGACTCCACCGGGCCAGGAAGAAAACCCGTGCCGCGCTCGGCGGTGCCGACCCCACCGCGATCCAAGAGGAGGCCGACCGTGGATGACCTGACCGCGCTCCGCGAGCTACGCGCCGACGCGCCCGAGCCGGACGCCGGACGGCTCGCTGCCGCCCGCGCCCGCCTGGTGACCGGAACGGACCGCGCCGCCAACCGGCGAGGGTTCCTTTCCCTCGGACGTCCCATGGTGCTCGCCGGGGCCTTCGGCCTCGTGGCGGCCCTCGTGCTGACGCTCGTCCAGATCGACCGGACCGGCGGGATCGGGGACACGTCCCCATCGAAGGCGGCGCGGTACGCCAGCGCGTCGGAGGTGTTCGCGCAGGCGGCCCTCGTCGCCGAGGCGCGCTCGACGGACGCGTCCCCGCGTCCGGACCAGTGGCAGTACCGCAAGTCGCTCACCCGGCAGCCCGATGAGGGTTCGGGTGCCGGCGACACCATGGAGGAGTGGATCCGCTACGACGGGAAGCAGACCGCCGGCTACGACGACGGGCGGCTGCGGATCCGTGACGTCCCGCCGGATCCCGGCGACGACGACCTCTCGCCCCAGCGGTACGCCGGAAAGCTCCGCGAGCTGCCCACCGACCCCGACAAGCTCCTCGCGCACGTCCGGGGGGACGGGCACTGGATCGACCTGCCGGTCGGGGAGGGGGCGACAGGCGCGCGGGAGGATCCCGACGCGCGCGCCTTCCGGGTGATCTCCGTTTACCTGGAGCAGCAGGCGATCATGCCTCCGAAGCTGGAGGCGGCGATGTACCGCGCGCTGGGGAAGATCCCCGGGGTCGGCGTCGAGGTGGGCGTCGAGGACGCCGCGGGACGCAAGGGCCTTGGGATCTTCCGGGAGGCCGGCGGCCTGGACACGCGGCGATATCTCATCCTCGAGCCGGAGACCTTCCGCTACCTCGGCACGCGGGTGCTGTGGCTGCGCGATGAGATGTCTGGATCGGACCTGATGTTCCGGGCGGGAAGCGTCTACTCCAGCGCCGAGCTGGCCTCGGGCATCGTGGAGAAGGCCGGGCAGCGCCGGTAGCGACCGGCCGGTGAGCGCCCACCGGCCGGTTCTGTCAGCCGGTGGGCCCGATGCCACCACGGCGCCGGCGGACGCCCGGCGGCGAAGAAGGGGCCTTCTGGGCGATGCCGCAGCCGGTGTCGCACCGAGGCACCTTGCCGATTCGGAGCCCGGGAGCCGTCCGGAGGCCGTTTGTGCAATGAAAGGTTGCGCTAACGTGATGTGCCGCATATGCTGAGGTGCAACCGTTGGTTGCATTGAGGTCAGGAGGGTCACATGGAGTACGGAAGCATCGAGCGGGAGGTCCGCATCGACGCCACCCCCGAGGTGGTCTACGAGGTGATCAGCTCTCCCGAGCACCTGCGCGAGTGGTGGCCCGACGACGCCGAGCTCGACCCGGTCCCCGGCGCCACCGGCGCGATCACATTCGGCGACCCGACGGCGCCCGACGCGACGATCGTGCCGCTCACCGTCGTGGAGGCCGACCCGCCCCGCCGGTTCGCGTTCCGCTGGGCGTACGACGAGGGCCCGCCCACCGAGACGAACTCGTTCCTGGTGACCTTCGACCTCGTTCCGTCCGGCGACGGCACGCTGCTGCGCTTTGAGGAGACCGGCTTCCGCGAGCGCGGGTGGGAGGCCGCCGTGCTGGAGGAGGCCTACCTCGACCACGTCCGCGGCTGGGACCTCTTCCTCCCGCGCCTCGTCACGTATGCCAACAGGCTGGTCACGCGGCCGTGAGCACCGCGATCGACGACGACCTCTGGTCCGCGGTCGGCGACCCGACCCGCCGACGGATGCTCGACCTGCTCCTCGCCGACGGAGGCGGTACGGCGACCACGCTCAGCGAGCGGCTGCCCATCACCCGGCAGGCGGTCGCCAAGCACCTCGCCGTGCTGAACCGCGTCGGCCTGGTGCACGTGACGCCGGCGGGGCGCGAGCGCCGCTACGAGGTGGACGAGGCCCAGCTCGCCCGTGCGGTCGCCCAGCTGGCCGCGGTCGGCGAGGCCTGGGACGCCCGGCTGCAGCGGATCAAGCGGATCGCCGAGCGGATCCAGGGCGGCAAGCCGGGCTGACCGCACCCGCACACCTGCAACGCGCCGCCACGTCCGTGGCGGCGCCGTACGACCGCGCCCTGAAGCGGGCGCGCGCACCCGGAAACCGAGGATCCGATCACTCATGACGACACAATCACCGGACAGCCACGAAATGAGCACGGCAAGCACCGGGCGCGGCTACTCGACGTCGTACACGGTCGAGCAGTCACCGGAGGAGGTCTTCGCCGCCATCCTGAACGTCGCCGCCTGGTGGACGGGCCAGATCGAGGGGCGTGCCGACGAGCTGGGCGCCGGGTTCACCTACCGGCACCCTCCCCAGCACTACAGTCTCCAGCGCGTGGTCGAGCTCGAGCCGGGCCGCCGCGTGGTCTGGCGGGTCACCGACAGCCACCTGTCCTTCATCCCGGAGCCGGGTGAGTGGACCGGAACCGAGATCGTGTTCGACGTCGTCCCCGCGGCCGGCGGCACCGAGCTGCGGTTCGTCCACGTCGGCCTGGTGCCGGACGTCGAGTGCTTCGGCGCGTGCTCCACGGCCTGGCTGCACTACGTCAACGGCAGCCTGCGCAGCCTGATCACCACGGGAGATGGCCTGCCCGACCCGTGGTGACCGGCGGGCGCCCCGCCGAAGGGCGGTCTCCCTGTCCCGCCGCAACACAAGAATGGCTGAAGCGGCGCCCAGGGCGAGGGCCCGGTCTCAGAGGTACGTTCTTGCCAGGCCGGTGGGGGTGTCGCGTTCGCCCGAGGCGATGCCGGGGGGAACGGCGGCGTTCAGCGTGGCGAGTTCTTCCGGCGTCAGGGTGATGTCGGCGGCGGCCGCGTTCTCCTCCAGGTAGGCACGTCGTTTGGTGCCGGGGATCGGCACGACGCCCTGAGCCATCACCCAGGCCAGCGCCAGCTGGGACGGGGTGACGCCCTTCGCCGTGGCGAGTTCCCTGAGGTCGTCGACGACGGCGAGGTTCTTCGCGATGTTCTCCGGGGAGAACCGGGGCAGGTGGCGGCGGGCGTCGTCGAGGTCGAGGTCGTCGACACGGGTGATCTGCCCGGAGAGGAAGCCGCGGCCCAGCGGGGAGAAGGCCACGAAGCCGATGCCGAGTTCGCGGAGGGTCTCCAGGACGCCGTTGTTCTCGGGCTCGCGGCTGAACAGGGAGTATTCCGACTGCACCGCGGCGAGCGGGTGGACGGCGTGCGCCCGCCGGATCGTCGCGGGAGCCGCCTCGGAGAGCCCGATGTGGCGGACCTTGCCGGCGTGAACCATCTCGGCCATCGCACCGACGGTGTCCTCGATGGGCACGTCGGGGTCGACGCGGTGCAGGTAGTACAGGTCGATGACGTCGATGCCCAGGTGCTTGAGAGACCGGTCGACGGCCCTGTGGGCGTGGGCGGGGCTGCCGTTGAGGCCGTGGCTGGTGCCGTCGTCGTCGAACTCGGTGGCGAACTTCGTGGCGACGGTGACCTCGTCGCGGCGGCCGGCGATGGCACGTCCGACGAGTTTCTCGTTCTCGAAGGGACCGTAGGCCTCCGCCGTGTCGATGAAGGTGACCCCGAGGTCGATGGCACGGCGGAGGGTGGCCAGGGACTCCTGTTCGTCGCGGGCGCCGTACCAGACGCTCATGCCCATGGCGCCGAGTCCTTCCGCGGAGACGGTCAGACCATGGGAACCCAATGCAAGAGTCTTCATGTTTTTGCGATGCTTTCTCGATAAAAACGGATTTTTCGTTCTATTGCGGTCAGGTGTCCCCGGGTCTCGCGGAGCTGGGCGAGGACCCGCTCGCGATGGGCCTCCAGTACGGCAAGGCGTTCGAGTTCGCTGCCCTTCTCCCTGCAGCTCTCCACGAAGGCCCGGATGTCGCGGATCGGCATGCCGGTCCGGCGGAGCATGACAAGGCTGGCCAGCCAGCTCAGGTCCCGTTCGAAGTAGCGCCTCCGTCCGGAAGGCGCCCGGTCGGCGGGCGCCAGGGTCAGCCCTTCCCGTTCGTAGTAGCGCAGGGCGTCGATGCTCAGCCCGCAGGCGGCCGCGGCCGCGCTGATCGGCAACCCCTCTTCGGGGATCTCCACCTTCGGTGCGAGCCCGGTCATCACCGTCTCCATGCCCTTACTCTCCATGCTGGAGTGCAGACCAGGTCAAATCGGTTCAAACCATGCAAAAGTAAAGATTTTCATGGTCCACGGCGGATCGCGGTCCCGGCCGTTGCGATCGTGTCCCCGTTTTGGGGGTGTCGGGTCCGGCGGTGTTGCCGTACCTTGTGGCGATCGTCGAGAGGAGTTGTCGCCGTGGGCGCGACCAGAAATACCGAGATCTACCTCAAGGCACGTGACCTGCTGCTGGGCCTGAACGGCGACTACGCCAAGGCGGTCGAGCAGTTCGCCTGGCCGGAGCTCGAGGGGCATTTCAACTGGGCGGTGGACTGGTTCGACGTGCTCGCCCGTGACAACGACCAGACGGCGCTGTGGCTGGTGGAGGAGGACGGCTCCGAGACCCGTCACAGCTTCGACGAGATGGCACGGCGCTCGAACCAGGTCGCGGCGTTCCTGGCGGTGCAGGGCGTCTCCCGCGGCGATCGGGTGATGCTCATGCTGAACAACCAGGTCGAGCTCTGGGAGTCGATGCTGGCGGTGATGAAGCTGGGCGCGGTGATCATGCCGACCACCACCGCGCTCGGGCCCACGGACCTGGCGGACCGCATCGACCGGGGCGGTGCGCGGTACGTGATCGCCAACGCCGCGGACAGCGCCAAGTTCGGCGACGTGCCCGGGCGGTACGGGCGGATCTGCGTGGGCGACGCCCCGGCGGGCTGGGCGTCCTACCGGGACGCGTACGCTCTCTCGGACCAGCCGGTGGCACACCCGGGTACGGCACCGCAGGACCCGCTGCTGCTGTACTTCACCTCGGGCACCACGAGCAAGCCCAAGCTGGTCGAGCACACCCAGGTCTCCTACCCGATGGGGCACCTGTCGACGGCCTACTGGATCGGTTCGCGTCCGGGGGACGTGCACCTGAACATCAGCTCTCCCGGCTGGGCCAAGCACGCCTGGAGTTGCTTCTTCGCGCCGTGGATCGCCCAGGCCACGATCTTCGTTTACAACTACGGCCGGTTCGACCCCGGCGCCCTGCTGGGTCAGATCCGCCGTGCGGAGGTGACGACGTTCTGCGCGCCGCCGACGGTGTGGCGGATGCTGATCAAGGCCGATCTGTCCGGCGGGCCCGGCCGGCTGCGGGAGGTGCTGTCGGCGGGGGAGCCGCTGAACCCCGAGGTGATCGATCAGGTCCGGCGGCAGTGGGGGCTGACGCTGCGCGACGGCTTCGGACAGACCGAGACCACGCTGCTGGTCGGCAACGTGCCGGGAATGCCGGTCAAGCCCGGCTCCATGGGCCTGCCCCTGCCCGGGATGCCGGTGACGCTGGTCGACCTCGTCACCGGCCAGAAGTCGGACGAGGGGGAGATCTGCATCGACCTGAGCCGCCGTCCGGTCTCACTGATGACGGGTTACCAGGGCGACGACGAGCGCCACGCCGACGCGATGACCGGTGGTTACTACCACACCGGGGATGTGGCCGTCCGCGACGAGGACGGCTACATCTTCTACGTCGGGCGCACCGACGACGTGTTCAAGGCCTCGGACTACAAGATCTCGCCGTTCGAGCTGGAGAGCGTGCTGATCGAGCACCCCGCGGTCGCGGAGGCGGCCGTGGTGCCGGCGCCGGACGAGCTGCGGCTGGCGGTGCCGAAGGCGTACGTCGCGCTGGCGGCGGAGTGGGAGCCGGACCGCGAGACCGCGCTGGCCATTCTGCGTCATGCCAGGGAGAAGCTCGCGCCGTTCCAGCGGGTGCGCCGGCTGGAGTTCTTCGAGCTGCCGAAGACGGTGTCGGGCAAGATCCGCAGGGTCGATCTCCGGGGCCGCGAGCGGGAGGCCGCGTCCGAGGGAGCGTCCCTTCCGGAGTGGCGCGACGAGGAGTTTCCCGAGCTCCGCGAACCGCGATCCTGACGGCGTCCATCCCGCCCGGATGCCCGGTCGTCCATCCTGCCCGGGTGCCGGGTGCCGGGTGCCGGGTGCCGGGTGCCGGGTGCCGGAGGCGATGAGAGGCCGCCCCGGCCGGCCTCTCATCGCCTCCGTTGTCAGGCGGGGTTGCCGGCGTGGGTCAGGGTCTCCCACGCGACGAAGAGGACGTTCGTCCCGGCCGGGCGCTGCTGCTCGGTGAGCCGCTGCGTGTTTGTCATGGCGATGCCCATGCGGGTGTTGAGGGCGTTGAACCCGACCTCCGTGACCGGGCCCAGGCCGAGGGTGAGTTTGCCCCCGCACAGCGAGGACGGCACGGCGGTGCCGAGCTGGTACTTCGCCTGGAGCCCCAGCGCGTGGCGCAGCCGTTCGCTGATCTCCGGGTAGAGGTCCTGACCCTGGATCCGGGTGGTCTCGGCGAAGTGCGAGATGGCGGAGAGGCCGTATCCGGTGTGGACGAAGTCGCGGCAGGTCTCCTGGGTGAGGCCGTCCATGAACGTGGACTGCCCCTGCCAGTAGCTGATGATCTCGGCCTTGGTGTCGACGCTGCTGCCCGGAGGAGCCTTGGGAAGGGCGCCGTCGGCGCTGATGTAGATGAAGGCGGGCACGCGGCCGCGGAACTTGCTCACGGCCCTGTCATAGGAGGTGCGGTCCTCCAGGAAGACCGAGATCCCGATCGCGGCCTCCATCATGCTCAGTTCCCAGTTGCCGTTGCTGTTGGAACCGTTGATGACCTTGGGCAGGTAGACGTTGCGCAGCATGGTGGAGAAGCGGGTGACGCCTGCGGCGGACCAGCCGGTGTAGGTGTACCGGATGATCTCGGCGGCCCTGGGCCACGAGGACCCGGCCCACCCGGTCTGCAGCGGCGCGTTGCTGTTGGTGTGATCCTTGATCACGGCGGACCAGGCGTCCATGATCTCGATGGACTTCTTGGCGTACCTGCTGTCCTGGGTGACGTACCAGGCCAGTGCGAGGGTGTAGGCGGCGAGTGCGTCCTGACGCTCGTCGGTGCAGCCGTTGTTCGGGTTGGAGTACGAACCGCACTCCACGATCGCGCGCGGCTTCGGGGTTCGCGACAGTGACGCCAGTGAGTGCTTCATCATCTGGTCGTAGGCGCCCTTCCACGGCTGGGCGCCCGCGTTGACCTTCGACTTCATGAAGTCGAGCTGGCCCTTGCCGACCAGGACGCCGGGATGAACGAAGGTCGCCGGGGCGGCCTTGACGGTCGTCGTCTTCGGGAGGGGGGCGGCGCCGGCCGCGGGGGTGGTCATGGAGGTGACGGCGAGAGCCGCGGCACCGATGACCGCGATGGCCGTTGTTCGGATACGTCCGAGCACGTGGAACTCCTCGCTGGCGACAGGCCAAGGGGATGGCGAGAGGTCTCGACTGAGGGTCTCGATGACCGATCATCCAACCCAGCTCGACAAGTTCCCGTCAAGCTATTTAGGAAAGTTTCCTAACATTTAAGGTGATCATCGGGAGCCCTTATGGATGGGGCGTCGGCGGAACATGGCGGGAGGAAAAGGATCTTCTTGCCACAGAAGTGGCCGTGACGTGACCAAGGGCGCTACACGGCCACGTTGCATGATCACGGTTTTCGCCGGTACTCTTTGCCGCATGCGATACCTCGATACCCTTCAGTGGTGGCGCCGCTTCTAAGCGGCGCAGGTTTCGCATTCGCGAGCAGACGGACGGCCGCCCAGGGAGGTGGCCTTCTGTGTGTCCGCCCCCTCTGGGCTTCAGGGAAACCAAATAAGGGGCGAGACTGCAGTGGAGACCAGCGGATATACCACCGCCGGCGGCATCGAGGTCGAGGTCGCGGCATTCGACGTGCCCGAAACGGTGCTCGAGGACGTCGTCACGACGCTCGGCGAGCGCCGCGGAGGAGTGCTCTCCTCCGGGATGGAGTATCCCGGCCGCTACAGCCGATGGCATCTGGCCTACGTCGACCCCTGCCTGGAGATCGTGGCCAGGGGCCGCAGGATCTCCGCCCGTGCGCTGAACGCGCGCGGCAGGGTGGTGCTGCCCGCCGTCGCGTCCTGCCTGCTCGCCGCGGGCAAGCCCACCGGACAGCCGACGGCGGAGCACATCGAGATCTACGTCGCGGAGTCCGAGGAGATCTTCCCCGAGGAGATGCGCAGTCGCCGTCCCACCGTGTTCACCGCGATCCGCGAGATCATCGCCGCGTTCAAGGGCGAGAACGAGCACCTGGGTCTCTACGGCTCCTTCGGATACGACCTGGCCTTCCAGTTCGAGCCGATCAGGCAGGTCCTCACCCGTGCCGAGGACCAGCGTGACCTGGTGCTGCACCTGCCCGACCGGGTGATGGTGATCGACCGTAAGCGGGAGACCAGCAAGGAGTACCGCTACGAGTTCACCGTGGACGGCCTCTCCACCCGGGGCCTCGCCCGCGAGGGGGAGAGCGTCCCGCTGCCCGCCGCCCCCTCCGAGATCCCCGCCGACCCCGAGAAGGGTTCCTACGCCCAGGTCGTGGCCGCGGCCAAGGAGAAGTTCGTCCGGGGCGACCTGTTCGAGGTCGTCCCCGGTCAGGTCTTCCACGCGCCCTGCACCGACCCGGCCGCCTTCTACCGGGGCCTGCGCAAGGTCAACCCCGCGCCGTACGAGTTCCTGTTCAACCTCGGCGAGGGCGAGCACCTGGTCGGTGCCTCCCCGGAGATGTACGTCAGGGTCAGCGGCGAGCGCGTCGAGACCTGTCCCATCTCCGGCACCATCGCCCGCGGCAGCAACCCGATCGAGGACGCCGACGCGATCCGCACCCTCCTGTCCAGCGTGAAGGAGGAGTCGGAGCTGACCATGTGCACCGACGTGGACCGCAACGACAAGTCCCGCATCTGCGTGCCGGGCACCGTTCAGGTCATCGGGCGGCGTCAGATCGAGATGTACTCCCGGTTGATCCACACCGTGGACCACATCGAGGGCCGCCTGCGACCGGAGTTCGACGCGCTGGACGCCTTCCTCACCCACATGTGGGCCGTCACCGTCACCGGGGCCCCCAAGACCTGGGCGATGCAGTTCATCGAGGACCACGAGGCCACCACCAGGCGCTGGTACGGCGGAGCGGTCGGCTTCATCGGCTTCGACGGCTCGATGAACACCGGCCTGACCCTGCGCACCGCGCAGATCCGCGGCGGCGTCGCCACCGTCAGGGCCGGGGCCACGCTGCTGTTCGACTCCGACCCCGAGGCCGAGGAGCGCGAGACCGAGCTCAAGGCCAGCGCCCTGCTCGGCGCCCTGGCCGCGGTCGGCGCCCCGCAGGAGCAGGCCGCGGCCGAACCGGCGGGGGAGCGGCCGGGCGAGGGCATGAAGGTGCTGCTCGTCGACCACGAGGACTCCTTCGTCAACACCCTGGCCGACTACTTCCGCCAGCAGGGCGCCGAGGTCGTCACGCTCAGGCACGGCTTCCCCGCGTCGATGATCGAGGAGATCTCCCCGTCGCTCGTCGTGCTGTCGCCGGGGCCCGGATGGCCGTCGGACTTCGGCCTGCCGGCGCTGGTCGAGGCGCTCTACGAGCGCGACCTGCCGGTGTTCGGCGTCTGTCTCGGCCTGCAGGGCATGGTCGAGCAGGCGGGCGGCACGCTCGGCCTGCTCGACCACCCCGAGCACGGAAAGCGCGGCCAGGTGAGGCGGATCGGCGACAGCGCGCTGCTGGAGGGGCTCCCCGAGGAGTTCACCGCGGCGCGTTACCACTCGGTCCACGCCAAGCAGCCGGGGGTCGTCGGTTTCACCACCACCGCGCTCACCCCGGACGGGGCGGTGATGGCGATCGAGGACGTGGCGAGGCGGCGCTTCGCCGTGCAGTTCCACCCCGAGTCGATCCTCACCGCCCGGGGCGGCGCCGGAGCCAGGGTCATCGCCAACGTCCTGCGGCTCTGCCGTACCTCTGCGTAAAGAGCCGCGAGATCACGTTGGGTAGTCGTAGAGTTCTCCTGATGTGAGGACTGCGGGCGGATCGGACAGATCGATCCGCCCGCAGCCATGGGAGGAGTCGGCATGAGATCGGACGACGCGCTGCCCGTCGAGCTTCCCGACATGGTGCGAGAGGCCCTGCTGGCTCCGCTGGTCGACCATCACTGCCACGGGGTGCGCCGCGACGACCTGACGCGGGGCGGGTTCGAGATGCTGCTCACCCAGGCTGGCACCCCGGCACCTCCCGGCACCACCCACTTCGACACCCCGGCGGGCGCCGCGGTCCGCCGCTGGTGCGCACCGGTCCTCGACCTGGACCCGCACGCGCCGCCGGCCGTCTACCTGGCCCGCCGGGCCGAACTGGGCGCGGCCGAGGTGAATCGGCGGCTGCTGGGCGAGGCCGGGATCGTGACCTTCCTGGTCGACGGCGGCTCCGGCGGTCCCGAGCTGCTCTCGGCGGCGGAGATGGGCCACGCGGGCGGCGCGGCGGCCGAGGAGATCATCATGATCGAGCAGGTCGAGCGCGAGGTCGCGCGGACGGCGGCCTCGGGGGTCTCCTATATCTCCGATCTCACCCAGCACCTCGCGGGCAGGGCCGCCCAGGCGGCCGGGCTCACCTCGGCCGTCGCCTACCGGCACGGCCTGGGCCGCGACCCGGCCAGGCCCAGCCGGGGGTCGGTGATCGCGGCGGCCACCCGGCGGCTGGCCGAGCCCGCCGAGCGGCTCACCGATCCCGTGCTGCTGCGTCATCTGCTCTGGACGGCCGTGGACGTGGCCAGGGAGCGCAACCGGCCGCTGCGGTTCCATGTCGGCTACGGCGATCCGGACCTCGACCCGCACGGCGGGGACCCGGCGCTGATGGTCGGTTTCCTCCGGGCGGTGCAGCCGATCGGCGTGCCCGTCGTCCTGCTGCACTGCTACCCGTTCCACCGCCAGGCGGCCTACCTCGCCGGCGTCTTCCCACACGTCTACGTCGACGTGGGCCTGGCCCTGAGCTGCACCGCCGTGGGCTCGGCGGCGATCATGGGAGAGCTGCTGGAGCTGGTCCCCTTCCACAAGCAGCTGTTCGGCTCCGGCAGCCACGGCGTGGCCGAGAGCTGCCTCCTGGGCGCGCTGTACCACCGGCGGAGCCTGGCCAGGGCGCTGGCGCTGCGGCTGGCCGCCGACGAGTGGAGCGCCCAGGACGCGGCCCGGGTGGCCCACATGATCGGTTCCGGCAATGCCCGCCGGGTATACCGGCTGTAGACCGCCTCGCCCCGCCGGCGGACCGTTGCCGGTGAACACGACCCGCGAGAGGACCCCCGGGAAAGAGGCCTGTTCCTCTCCCGGCCGCCGTCGTGTGGGGCGTCGTCGGCGGGGACGCGCTCTCCGGTTTACGATATGGCGCGAACAACGATGAGGGGGAGTCAGTTGACGGGCTATGAGGCAGAGACACGTTTTCTCGACGACGTGACCGTGGAGTTGGTCAAGCACAGCGCTTCCGACTCCGACGTGCTCTGGGCGGCTCGGGTGTCGACCGCGGGGGAGAAGTCCCTTGAGGAGGTCGGAAAGGACCCGGCGCGGTCCAAGGGATTGATCAACTACCTGATGCGGGATCGGCACGGAAGCCCGTTCGAGCACAATTCGATGACCTTCCTCATCGGTGCGCCGATCTTTGTCTTCCGCGAATTCCACCGCCACAGGGTCGGCTGGTCTTACAACGAGGAAAGCGGACGATATAGGGAGCTTCAGCCCAATTTCTACGTTCCGGGGGCGGAACGGAAGCTGGTCCAGGAGGGTCGCCCAGGGAAGTACGTCTTCGTCGAGGGCAGCGAGGAGCAGCACAAGGTCGTGAAGGAGGCGATGGAGGCGTCATACCGCCAGTCGTACGCCGCCTACCGGGAGATGCTGGAGGCCGGGGTCGCCCGTGAGGTGGCCAGGGCGGTGCTGCCCGTCGGTCTGTTCTCCACGATGTACGCCACCTGCAACGCGCGCTCGCTGATGCACTTCCTCTCCCTGCGCACCAAGAACGAGCAGGCCAAGGTGCCCTCGTTCCCGCAGCGGGAGATCGAGATGGTGGGGGAGAAGATGGAGGCCGCCTGGTCGGCGCTGATGCCCCTCACGCACGCGGCCTTCGTCGAGACGGGCCGGATCGCGCCTTAGAGGGGCGGGCAGGACGGTATGTCCCGGCTCCCGGTGGAGGGCACGGGGTCGCCGGGTTCCTGCCGCGGGGAAAAGGGTCCGGTGGTGAGGGGGACGTCGTGCATGGCCGTCTTTCTTGGTGCCGGGCCTCATTCCTGCTATATGCCTGCCATGCTGCGACGTGTCCCGCCGGGCTCCGCGTGATTCGAGGGATCGATTCGAGTCGTCGACTCCGGAGGTTGTTTCAGGGTTCGCCCTGAACGATGTCCCTGTGGATGTTGGCCATCGGCACCCCGTTCCGCTGGAGTCGGCGGACGGTTTCGTTGACCATGGCGCTCGGGCCGCAGATGTAGATGTCGTGGTCGGTCCAGGAATGGAACCGGTCCATCACGTCGGGCACCTGGCCTCGCATGCCGTCGTAGCCGGGCTGGTCGGAGACCACGGGCAGCACCCGCAGCCAGGGAAAGGCCGACTCCATCCGGACCAGGTCGGTCAGGTCGTAGAGCTCGTGGGCATGGCGCGCACCGTACAGCAGATGGATGTTGGGACGCTGTCCCGAGGCGATCACGTGCTCCAGGATGGCCTTGATCGGGGCCAGTCCGGTGCCTCCCGCGACACACAGGATGTCGCGCCCGGAGCCGGTGGGGGTCATGGTGCCGACCGGGGGCCCGATCGTCACGGCGTCGCCGATCCGCGTGTGCTGGACCAGCGCGGTCGAGACCCAGCCCCCGGGGACCGCGCGGACGTGCAGGCGGATGGTGTTGTCCTCCCGCGGCGCGTTCGCGATGGAGAACGTGCGCCAGACACGCGGCCAGCGTGCGGTCTGCACGTTGACGTACTGGCCCGGCAGGTACGGCAGGTTCTGGTCGAGACGCAGAGTGATCACCGCGATGTCCGGCGTGCGGCGCTCGTGGTCGATCACCTCGGCCAGCCACCAGGCGGGGGAGACGCCGGCGTCGGAATCGGCCGACTCGATCATGAGGTTGGCGGCGGCGGTGTACGCGGCCACCCAGGCGGCCTCCACCTCGGAGGTCCAGGCCTCGGCGGAGAAACGTTTGATCGTGGACAGAAGCGCGTTGCCGACCGCGGTGTAGTGCTCGGCGATCACCCCGTACTTGCGGTGGTCGCGGCCGAGCTGCCCGAGGAACGAGGCCAGGCTGTCGGGGCTGTCCAGACTCCAGACGATCCTGGTCAGCGCGCTGAACAGGCGGTCGCGCTGGAAGTCCATGGCCGGCGGGAACATCCCGCGCAGATGAGGACTCTCGGCGAACAGGCGGCCGTAGAAGTACGCCGCGGCCTTGCCCGCGACGGGCTCGATGACGGCGAAGCTTTCCTTGACGAGACGCGGATTCAAAGACATTTACCGAACCCACCCTAATTGATCGGATCAAAGTCCGATCATGCAGATCCACCTCCCTGACGGTTCCGGGTGATGAGTGACCAGCGGCCCCGGCACATCTGGTCGCTCGAATTTGAGTCTTCCATCACCATGTAGACGTCACAACCGTTTCTCAGCAATATGGTGCGAAATCAAACTATCCGTAATTGGAAAGTTATTTTCCGTTACCACCTCAACGGTCTTGGAAGAGATAAGCGAATAAGAATCACATTCGCCCGAAGTTACCGTTTTACCGAGGATGAATATCCTTGTCATGTCTCTCATCCCGGGCGGTCGCCGGGGCCGGACCTCCGCCCGGGACGAGACGGGACGCTCCGAACGGCAGACCGGATACGTCGAAGACGTGACGCAGCCGAAATTTTGTGCGCCATGATAGGGATGCTGCTGAGATGGGATGGGTGCTGCCCGAAACAGGTGGTACCACCTTGCGCACGGTCCCCTGGAGAACGTATGTCCCGACCCTTGATCGGTATCACCGCTTACCTTGAGGCTGCCCGCTGGGGCAAATGGGTCAGAGAGGCTGTCCTGTCGCCGCCCTCCTACGCGCGGGCGGTGGAGAAGGCGGGTGGCCTGCCGGTGCTGCTGCCCCCGCTGAACCTGGGCGGGATCGACGACTACGCGCGCGG
This sequence comes from Streptosporangium subroseum, assembly GCF_900188345.1. GTDB lineage: Bacteria > Actinomycetota > Actinomycetes > Streptosporangiales > Streptosporangiaceae > Streptosporangium > Streptosporangium subroseum. The sequence continues at coordinate 61,271 of NZ_FZOD01000057.1, forward strand.
GCTCTCCGGCGTGATCCTCGCCGGCGGGGGTGAGATCGACGCCACCCTGTACGGCGCCGCCTCCGAAGATCGGGTCGAGGCTCCTCAGCCCCACCGTGACCGTTTCGAACTGGCGCTGGCCCGCGCGGCCGTCCAGGCCGACCTGCCGCTGCTCGCCATCGGCCGGGGCATGCACATCCTGAACGTCGCCCAGGGCGGCTCTCTGATTTCCTGGCTTCCCGCGGTGGTCGACCACGACCGCCACGCCTCGACCGGCCGTACGCACGTCATCCAGATCAGCGTGTCGAGCAAGCTGGGCAAGGCGGTGGGCGACCGCGCGGAGGTGGCCGCACCGCACCACCAGGCCGTCAAGCGGCTGGGCACCAACCTGCTGGCCGTGGCCTGGGCGGATGACCAGATCGTCGAGGGCATCGAGCTCCAGGGGCACCGCTTCGGCATCGGTGTGCAGTGGAACCCCGAGCGCGGTGAGAACAACCGGCTCGTGGAGGCTCTGATCGACGCCTCCCGTCACCGGCCCTGACCCTCCGGCTCCTCCGATCTCCGTCGCCGCCCGTCCGCTCAGCGGCCTTCCGTCCGGCTCGCCTTCCCGCTGACCCGCCGCGCCCACCGCGCCCGCCGGGCTCGCCCGAGCCTCCCTGAGCCTCCCTGGGCTTCCGCGCCTTCTGCCCGGAGGTTCCCACGATGAGGGACCCGCGACGAGTAAGGTGCGGTCATGTCGTTGCACCCGCAGGCCGAGGCCTACCTGAAGCTGCTCCCGGCGGGCCTGGCGACTCCTTCCCTCGAGCTGACGCCCGAGCTGATCGCCGAGATGCGGGCCATGGACGCCTTCGCCGAGCAGCGAGGGCCGATCGTGCCGCTGCCCCTGGTCCGGGACGACGTGGCCACGGGGGTGCCGGTCCGGATCTACCGGCCCCAGGACGGCGACCACGCGCTTCCCGCGATCGTCTACTTCCACGGTGGAGGCTGGGTCTTCGGCGACGTGGACCGTAACGAGGCGCTGGGCCGGGACCTGGCGGTGCGCAACGGGGCGGTCGTGATCTCCGTAGACTACCGGCTCGCCCCCGACCACCCCTTCCCCGCCGCGGCCGACGACGGGTGGAGCGTGGTCAAGGACGTCTTCGCCCGCCCGGAGGCCTACCAGGTCGACCCGGAGAGGATCGCGGTCTACGGCGACAGCGCCGGTGGCAACGTCGCCGCCGTGGCCGCCTGGCAGGCCAGGGACGCCGGGCTCCGGCTGGCTCACCAGGTGCTGGTCTACCCGGTGGTCGACGTCGCGATGGACACCGAGAGCTACCGGACCTACGCCACCGGATTCGGGCTCGGCGCCGGCGAGATGGCCTGGTTCATCGCGCAGTACGGCGGGGATCCGGCCGACCCCAGGCTGGCCCCGGCCCGGCTCGCCGACAAGGCGGGCCTGGCCCCGGCGACGGTGATCACGGCCGAATGCGACCCACTCTGCGACGAGGGCGAGGCCTACGCCTCCCAGCTCGCGGCGGCCGGAGTCCCGGTCGAGGTCAGGCGCTATGACGGAGCCATCCACGGCTTCTTCGGCCTGCCGGGCTTCTTCGACCAGGCGATCGAGGCGCGCGAATACGCAGCCGCACGGCTCAAGGAGGCGTTCCGTTGAAAAACTACGAGAAGCTGAAGACCGACTGGGTGGCCGACGGGGTGCTCAGGATCGTGATCAGTGAGCCGCGCAGGCTCAACGCCGTGGACATGACCGGTCATCGCGAGCTGGCCGAGATCTGGCGGGACGTGGACCGCGACGACGAGGTGCGCGCGGTGGTCATCCGGGGCGAGGGCGAGGCGTTCTCCGCCGGCGGCGACCTGTCGATGATCGAGGAGATGATGCGCGACCACGGCACGCGCATGCGCGTCTTCACCGAGGCCCGCGACATCGTCTACAACGTGCTCAACTGCTCGAAGCCCGTCGTCTCGGCCATCCAGGGACCCGCGGTGGGCGCGGGACTCGCCGTCGCCCTGCTGGCCGACATCTCCGTCGCGGGCCGTACGGCGCGCATCATCGACGGCCACACCCGGCTCGGTGTCGCGGCGGGCGACCACGCCGCCATCATCTGGCCGCTGCTGTGCGGGCTGGCCAAGGCCAAGTACCACCTGCTGCTGTGCGAGCCGGTCACGGGTGAGCAGGCGGAGGCGATGGGCCTGGTCAGCCTCTGTGTCGACGACGACCAGGTGCACGACAAGGCCGTGGAGGTCGCCACCCGGCTGGCCGGCGGATCCGCCGAGGCGATCCGCCTGACCAAGTACGCCCTCAACAACTGGCTCCGTCTCGCGGGGCCCTCCTTTGACGCGTCGCTGGCCATGGAGTTCCTCAACTTCACCGGTCCGGACGTGGCGGAGGGTGTACGGGCCCTGCGGGAGAAGCGCCCGCCCAATTTCGGCTGACAGGAAAGTAGTCGCCCCTGGTTATGGCTGACAGGGGCGGAAAAGAGGCACCCACCCGGTTTCGGTTGACAGAGCCGGCCGGGGGGAAGCGCCTGTCCGGCTTCGGCTGATGGGCCGCTCGGGGAGAATCGCCCACTCGATTTCGGCCGACAGGGGCCGGCCGGAAATGCGAGCGGCGACGTGCACGGGAATCGATCCGTCGCCGCCCGCAGACGTCCAGCGATGACAACTCCCGACAGTTCCTGCGTTCTGGACCGGTCCTATTTGCAGAGCGATGACGCAAATTCTTGCGATCACATTGCCCGTATATTTCGGGAAATTTTCGGAGTATTGCGTTTGTGTATCTAATCCTGCCAAGATGACCGCAAGCGGTCCGTGGTCGCGCCGGGGACGACGCGTGCCGCTCCGTGTCTTCTGGTGCTCGTCTCTGTTCTGGCAGGGCGCATCCGGTCCGGAAGGAGAGGTCGTGAAGCTTTTCGACCCGGCCGATCCGACCGATCCCCGTGCCGCGACCCGATGGCCATTCGCCGTCGTCCGGTCAGATCTCGTTCTCCCCGGCACGCACTCGTTCGTCGCGGCACGCGGCGACGACGGGCGGGCCGTGAAACGTACGGGTTCGTCGGCTCAGATCGCGATCAATGGCGGCCGGACGCAGAGGCTCGGATCGTGGTCAGCGGCGACCGGACGCACCGGCCCCAACACCCCCAAGACCCGGCCCGCACCACCAGCCAACCGCACCACCAGCGGTGCACCCCAACAACCACCCTCACCAAAGGAGTTCAGGTGGCCGTCTCACGTCGGAGATTCATGACCACGGTAATGTCAGGCTCCGCCCTCGCCGCGGTATCAGGAACCCAACTGATAACCGCACTCACCAGCGGCGCCACCGCCGCCGCGGCCAGCCCCCCCGGCGACGTGGTCGGAAAAATCACCGTCGGCTACCAAGGCTGGTTCGCCGCACCCGGCGATGGCGCCCCGATCAACGGCTGGTGGCACTGGAGCGCCAACATGAACCAACCCCCCTCCCCCGCCAACACCACCATCGTGGCCTGGCCCGACATGCGCGAATACACCCACACCTACCCCACCGCCTACGCCAACCTCAACAACGGCCAGCCCGCCACCCTGTTCTCCTCCTACGACCAGCAAACCGTCGACACCCACTTCCGCTGGATGCGCGAAAACAACATCGACACCGCCGCCCTGCAACGCTTCAACCCGATGGGCGGCGAAGGCCCCACCCGCGATGCCATGGCCACCAAGGTCCGCACCGCCGCCGAAGCCAACGGCCGCAAGTTCTACATCATGTACGACGTCACCGACTGGACCACCATGCAGTCGGAGATCAAAACCGACTGGACCACCAAAATGAAGGCGCTGACCGCATCGCCGGCCTACGCCCTGCAAAACGGCAAACCCGTGGTCGGCATCTGGGGCTTCGGCTTTAACGACCCCAAACGCCCCTGGGCCCCCGCCCCCTGCCTGG
>NZ_FZOD01000074.1 GCF_900188345.1 Streptosporangium subroseum
AAGTGGGCCTACGTCCGCCTGGAGGGCAAGTCCTTCGGCGACACCCCGCTGAACCTGGAGTACAAGCTGGAGGTCTGGGACTCCCCCAACTCCGCCGGCATCATCATCGACGCGGTCCGCGCCGCCAAGATCGCTCTGGACCGGGGCATCGCCGGCCCGATCCTGTCGGCCTCCTCCTACTTCATGAAGTCGCCGCCGGAGCAGTACTCCGACGACGAGGCCCGTGACTACGTGGAGAAGTACATCCGCGGCGAGGTCGAGCGCTGAGCCACGACCGGCCTGTACCGCGCCCAGGCTGAGCGTTGAACGACAAGAGCCTCCGCCCGTTCAGGGCGGAGGCTCTTCGCGATGTCCGGGTCCCGCGAGCTCAGCGGGCGGCCGGAGGAAGATCCGCGGGGTCGGCGACCGGCCAGCCGAGCGGATCGGCCCCGAGCCCGACGAGCTGGCGGACCTGCTCGCCGCACCACGGTGAGATCTCCAGGCTGTGATCGAGCACGCCGTCGGCGAACTCCTTCCACGGCATCCAGCGCACGTCCCCGACCTCGTCGGGATTGGGCACGGCATCGGCTTCGGCGAGCACCCGGTAGACCGGGCACAGCTCCCGCTCGACGATCCCGTTGTCCATGACCGCCCGATAGGAGAAGCGCGGCAGCAGCAGGTCGACGCCGCCGACCTTCAGGCCCAGCTCGTGGGAGAGCCTTCGGATCACCGCGTCCGGGAGCGGCTCGCCGGGCAGCGGGTGCCCGCAGCAGCTGTTGGTCCACACCCCCGGCCAGGTGATCTTGTGTGATGCCCGGCGGCTGAGGAGCACCTGCCCCTGCCCGTCGAACACATAGCTGGAAAAGGCCAGATGGAGGGGGGTGTCAAGGCCGTGCACCACGGCCTTGGCCGCCGTGCCGATCGCGTTTCCCTCGGCGTCGACAAGCACAACGTGTTCATCAGCTGTCACTCGATCGAGAGTACGTGATCATGCCGATCGGCGCACCCGATCACGGATACACAGGGGTGAATGTCGCAGGCACGTCTCAGGGATGTTCCCTATGCCTGAGTCAGGGTCATCACGCGTAGGCTAAGCGCGTGTCATTCGTATCCGATCTACGCGTCGTCCTGGAAGGCCGGGACTTCCGGCGGCTGTTCGGGACCCGTCTGGTCTCGCAGTCCTCCGACGGGATCTTCCAGTTCGCGGTGGCCGGATTCGCCTTCTTCAGCCCGGAGAAGAGCACGAGCGCCGTCGAGATCGCCACCGGCCTGGCCGTGCTGCTCCTCCCGTACTCGATCCTCGGCCCCTTCGTCGGCGTGTTCATCGACCGCTGGTCCCGGCGGCAGATCCTGGTCATCGCACCGCTGGTCCGCGGGGCACTGCTGCTGGCGGCCGCCGCGCTCGTCGTCGCGGACGCCCCCGACGCGGTCTTCTACGCCGCCGCGCTCGGCGTGCTCGGGGTGAACCGGTTCTTCCTCTCCGCGCTCGGGGCGTCGCTCCCGCACGTCGTCCCGGCCGACCGGCTGATGGTGGCCAACGCGGTCACCCCCACCTCCGGCACCGTGATGACCTTCGTGGGCGTGGGCGTGGGCTACCTGCTACGGACGATCTTCGGTTCCGACCACCGGGGCACGGCGGTGCTGCTGGTCGTCTCCGGCCTCATCTTCGGGCTCAGCGCGCTGATCGCCAGGACCATGGACAGAGAGCTCCTCGGGCCCGCCTACGACCCGAACCGGCCGCAGGCCCGCGAGGCCGTGCGCCACGTGCTGAGCGGCCTGGCCGACGGCGCGCGGCATCTCGTCCGCCGCCGGGCCGCCGCCGCCGCGATGGGGGCGCTGGCCACCCACCGGTTCATGTACGGCATGTGCACGGCGATGCTGATGATGCTCTCGCGCTACTACTTCGCCGAGAACGCCGAGGACGCGCTGACCGTGGTCAGCATCGTGGTCGCCACCTCCGCGGTGGGCTACTTCATGGCCATCCTGGTCACGCCGTGGGCGACCGAGCGCTTCGGCATCGAGACCTGGGTCACGGCCATGCTCGTCACCGCGGGAGTCCTGACACTGGCGCTCTGCGTGTCGTTCCACCAGTGGGGCTTCGCGGCCGCCGGCTTCGTGCTCGGCATCACCGGGCAGAGCATCAAGATCTGCGCGGACACGGCCGTGCAGCGGGACGTCGAGGACGCCTATCTCGGCCGGGCCTTCTCCATCTACGACATGCTCTTCAACGGCACCTACGTGCTGGCCGCGGCCCTGGCGGCGCTCCTGATGCCGCAGGACGGCAGGTCCCTGCTGGTGATGGGGCTCATCACCGCCGGCTACCTGGGCGGCGCGGTGCTCTACCGGATGATCACGCCGAACCGAGCGCTCGCGCCGCTGCCGTCATCGCCGTCGTGATCATTGGCAGGTCCTCGCCGATCGAGTAGGGCGGCATCGTGTAGAGCAGCCGCCCGAACGGGCGCAGCCAGACGCCATGCCGCATGACGATTTCCTGAATTCTCGTGACGTCGATGGGATCGTGGGCCTCGATGACCCCGATCGCGCCGAGCACCCGCACGTCCTTCACCCCGGGAGCCCGTACGGCCTCCGCCAGCCCCTCCGTGAGGCCGGCCTCGATCCGCTTGACCTCCTCGCGCCACGGACGCTCCTGGAGAAGCTCCAGGGAGGCGCTCGCGACGGCCGTGGCCAGGGGGTTGCCCATGAAGGTCGGCCCGTGCATGAGCACGCCGATGCCCTGCGCCACCCGCTCCGTGCAGAGCGTCGCGGCCAGCGACATGTAGCCGCCGGTCAGCGCCTTGCCCAGGCACATGATGTCCGGCCTCACCCCGGCGTGGTCGCAGCCGAACAGCTCCCCGGTCCTGCCGAACCCGGTGGCGATCTCGTCGGCGATCAGCAGGATGCCGTGCTCGTCGGCGAGCTCGCGGAGCCTGCGCAGGTACGACGGGTGGTAGAAGTGCATGCCGCCCGCCCCCTGGACGACCGGCTCCACGATGATCGCCGCCAGCTCGTGGGCGTGCCGGGCGACCATCTCGTCCAGCCGGGCCAGGTAGCCCTCGTCGAACTCGGCCGGCGGCCGTTCGGCGAACACGTGCTGCGGCAGCACGTCCGAGAACAGGTGGTGCATGCCGTTGACCGGGTCGCAGACGGACATCGCCCCGAAGGTGTCGCCGTGGTAGCCGCCCCTGACCGTGAACAGACGGCTCCTGCCCGTGAACTGGAACGCCATCTTGATCGCGACCTCGACGGCCACCGAGCCGGAGTCGGCGATGAACACCTTCGGCAGGCCCGTCATGGTGGCCAGGGTGTGCGCCAGCCGTACGGCGGGCTCGTGGGTGAGCCCGCCGAACATGACGTGCGCCATGTCCCGCAGCTGGTCGGTCAGCGCCCGGTTGAGCCTGGGGTGGTTGTAGCCGTGGATCGCCGACCACCAGGACGACATCCCGTCGACCAGCTCCCGCCCGTCCGCGAGCGTCAGCCGTACGCCGTCGGCCCCGGAGACCACGTGCACCGGCGCCTCCTGCGGCACCGGTGCGTAGGGGTGCCACACGTGCTCGCGGTCCAGGTCGGAGATGGTGTTCAGGAGCCGATTCCGTTCTCTCGGGCCCACTCGCGAAGGGCCTCGGCCGCGGCCTCCTTGCCGATCACACCCCGGTCCAGGCGCATCTCCAGGAGAAACTTGTAGGCGAGCCCGATCACCGGGCCCGGCGGGACGCCGAGCTGTTCCTGGATCTCGTTGCCGTCGAGCTCGGGACGGATCTTGCCGAGCTCCTCCTCGTCGGCCAGCCGGGCGATGCGCTCCTGGAGCTGGTCGTAGGTCCGGGACAGGGCCTGGGCCTTACGCGTGTTGCGGGTGGTGCAGTCGGCGCGGGTCAGCCTGTGCAGGCGCTCCAGCAGGTGCCCCGCGTCCCGGACGTAGCGGCGGACGGCCGAGTCGGTCCACTCGCCCGTGCCGTACCCGTGAAAACGCAGGTGCAGCTCCACCAGGCGGGACACGTCGGCCACCACGTCCTTGGGGAACTTCAGCTCCGTCATGCGCTTCTTGGCGAGCTGGGCGCCGACCACCTCGTGGTGGTGGAAGGAGACCCGGCCGCCGGACTCGTGACGGCGGGTCTTGGGCTTGCCCACGTCGTGCAGGAGCGCGGCCCAGCGCAGAACCCTGTCGGGACCGCTCTCCTCCAGGTCGATCGCCTGCTCCAGCACGATCAGCGAGTGCTCGTAGACGTCCTTGTGCCGATGGTGCTCGTCGATCTCCAGGCGGAGCTTGGGCAGCTCGGGAAGGACGTGGGCGGCGAGACCGGACTCGACGAGGATCCTGAGCCCCTCGCGGGGGTGGTCGCCGCAGATGAGCTTGTCCAGCTCCTCGCGGATCCGCTCGGCGGAGACGATCTCGATCCGCTCGTCCATCGCGGTCATCGCGGCGAACGCCGCCGGGTCCACGGCGAAGCCGAGCTGGCTGGCGAACCGGGCGGCGCGGAGCATCCGCAGCGGGTCGTCGTCGAAGGACCGCTCCGGGGGACCGGGCGTGCGCAGCACCTTGGCGTGCAGGTCGTCGAGGCCGCCGTGCGGGTCCACGAACTCGCGGGACGGCAGGCGCAGCGCCATCGCGTTGACCGCGAAGTCGCGCCGGGCCAGGTCGCCCTCCAGCGTGTCGCCGTAGACGACGTCGGGCTTGCGCGACTTGGGGTCGTACGACTCGCTGCGGTAGGTGGTGATCTCCAGCAGCCAGCCGCCCTTGCGAACGCCGACCGTGCCGAAGTCGATGCCGATCGTCCAGATGGAGTCGGCCCAGTCGCGGATGAGCTCCAGGACCGTCTCCGGGCGGGCGTCCGTGGTCAGGTCGAGATCGTTGCCGATCCTGCCCAGGAACACGTCTCGGACGGAGCCGCCCACGAGGGCGATCTGGTAGCCCCTGGCGGCGAAGAGTTCGCCGAGTTCGTCAGCCACGGGAGCGATCTTCCGGAACAGCTCGCTCATGCCGTGGCGCTGATTCTCAGTCAGATTTGAAAGGGACAAGCCGGGTAGGTCCTTTGGTTACGGAACATGTTCCCCTGCGGGGATACACCTGAAGCGATCACCAGGTTACGGTCAGTCAGGAGATTCTCGGGGGCCGTGCGTCGAGGCAAGGAGCACACACATGAAGGACGCCCTCGCGATCCACCGTTGGCTCCTGGCCCACCAGATCCATCATGAGATCGTACGCCTTCCACGCGCGATGACGTGTGCCGATGAGCTTCCCGAGGTGCTGTCCGCGAGCCCCGCGACCTGCGTGGAGGTCACGGTCTTCGAGGTCACGACGCGAATCGGCCGCGAGCCCGCCGCGGTCGTCGCCTCGGTCGGCTCCCCTCCTCGGCCCGACATGATCGGGGGCATTCTGGGCGCCCGGCGGGTCCGTCCGGCCTCGGCCTTCACCGTGAACTCCGCCACCGACTACGCCTCCGGCCTGGTCTGCCCGCTCCTGTTGCCCCGCGAGCTGACCGTGCTGGTGGACGAGCGCCTCGGGGCGACCTCGGAGCTGGTTTACACCCCTACCGGAGAGCGCCGCACAGCGCTCCTGATTCGCGGAGATCACCTGGTCACCCTCATCTCGGGCAAGACCGTCGACCTGGCGAGGCCACGCTCCCGAAGAGAGCCGGTGACCTTTCCCCTCGCCGGATAGGCCATAGCATTGCGGGCGTGCGCCGTACTCCATCCCTGGCCGGCACGTGATCCGCAAGGCCACGCTGCTCGCCGTGCTCACCACCACGCTGCTCCTGTCCGCGGCCGTGGGTCTTCCTGGTGCGGTGAACGCCCAGGCGGCGGCGGGCCGTGCGAATCCGCAGATCGTGCTGGAGTCGACCGGCCCCGACGTCCCTCGCGAGCCGACCACCCAGATCAAGATCTCCGGGTCCCTGGTCAACACCGGTACCCAGACCCTGGACGGCATGCGGATCCGGATGCACTACGCGTCGCAGCCGTTCGCCCGGCGTGTCGACATGGAGGCCTACCAGGCCGGCCAGGGAGACGAGCCCGCCGCCTGGCGCGACGAGCGCTACCAGCAGTCGATCGCGCCCTCGGGGAAGCTGCCGTGGGAGTTCGTCTTCACCCCGCAGATGCTGGGCATCTCCCGCTTCGGCGTCTACCCGATCACGATCGAGGTCAGGAAGGTCGTCAACGGGCTGGACCAGCAGGTCGCCGCCCAGCGCACCCTCCTGACCTACATGCCCAAGGACCTCCAGGTGCCCCGCACCAAGCTCGCCATGGTCCTGCCGATCGTCGACCAGCCGCACCGGGCCGACGACAACACCTTCATCGACGAGAACCTGCCCGCGTCCCTGGCCACCGGCAAGCGCCTCGGCGACCTGCTGAAGATCGCGCAGGACACCGCCTCGGCCAAGGGCATCACCTGGGTGGTCGACCCCGCCCTGCTCGACGACGCGCAGAAGACGGGCAGGGCGCACACGGTCCTGTCGAAGGACACGACCCGGCGGCTCCCCGCGGACACCGAGGCCGTCACGTGGCTCGCCGGCCTGCGCACGGCTCTCCAGGACCATCCGGTCGTGGCCACCCCCTACGCCGACCCCGACGTGACGGCCCTGGCCCACAACGGCGTCGACGACTTCACGAGGATCGCGATCGCGCAGGCCGGCAGCGTCGCCAAGGACATCCTCGGGCGCGATGTGATCACCGACGTCAACTGGCCGGTGAACGGGATGGTCGACTACGACGGGCTGGACCTGCTGGCCACCGGTGGCGTCGACACCGTGCTGCTCAACGTGCTGAACCTGCCGCCGGTGATGGAGCCGGCCACCACCCCCGACGCCTTCTCGACGGTGCAGAGCGTGAACGGCCCGGTGACCGCCATGGTCGCCGACCCGGGCCTGAGCGAGGCCCTCGGGGCCGTCACCTCCACCCCCGGCACGGCGCTGCTGGGCCGCCAGCGTTTCATCGCGGAGACCGCGATGATCGCTTCGGAGCCCGTCACCACCACCAGGACCGTGATCGCCGCCCCGCCCCGGCGCTGGGACCCGGATCCGGCCTACGTGAGCGACCTCGTGAAGACGGCCGCCGCCCTGCCGTGGCTCGCTCCCGCCACGCTCGACACCGCGAAGCCGGGCAAGGGCGTTCCGACGCCCCGGGCCGGCCTCACCTACACCGACCAGGATCGGCGCAAGGAGCTCGGCAAGCCGTACATGACGGTCGTCAAACGGACCAACACCCGCGCCGGCCTGACCGCCGCGATCACCACGGCCGAGGACTACGAGGGGTTCGACCAGGCGCTGCTCCGGCTCGTGTCCTCCGCCTGGCGCGGCAGGCCGGGGACCGCGGCGCCGTACGCCGAGCGGGTCGGCGCCACGGTCGACGACCGGGTCGGAAAGGTCACGATCACCGGCACCGAGCAGTCCAGGCTCCGCACCCTGGCGGGCGCCAACGGCGAGGTGCCGATCAGCGTCCACAACGGGCTGACGGGCACGAGCAGTCGGGTCTCGGTCCGGCTCAAGGTGACCCCTAACCAGCGCGATCTGCTGACAATCGAGAAGTACAAGGACAGCGAGGACGACCTGATCGTGATCGAGGGCGGTCACAATCGGATCATCCGGGTTCCGATGACCTCCACGGGCAGCGGCCAGACCACCGTGACGGTCCAGCTCACCACCTCCGACGGCCGCAAGTACGGTAAGCCGGTCGAGCTGACCGTGCGGACCACCGGCTACGCCGGGATCGCCCTGTTCATCGTGGGGGCGGCACTCGTGGTGATGCTGGCCGCCGTCGTCATGCGCATCCTGCGCCGCCGTGGGGGTCGCCGCGCCGCGGCGGCCCGCTCGCCGAGGCGCGAGAGCGCGCCGGCCGGCTCCGAGTCCTGAGCACCTAGCAGAGGAAAACGCATGAGCAGGGTCCTGCGTGCGAGCGCGATCATGGCAGCCGGGACGATGGTCTCGCGGGTCACGGGTTTCGTCCGTACGGCGGTGCTCGCGGCGGCCATCGGCACCTTCGCGCTCGGCGACGCCTACAACGTGGCCTATACGATCCCGCTCATCCTGTTCGACTTCCTCATCGGCGGGATCCTGAGCAGCGTCGTGGTACCGATGATCATTCGGCGCCAGAAGAGCGATCCCGACGGAGGCCGCGCCTACGAGCAGCGGCTGATGACGCTCGGCGTCATCGCGCTGACGGTGGTGGCGGTGGTCGCGGTCCTGCTGGCCGGGCCGCTGATCAGCCTCTACAGCACCGACTGGAACGCCAGGAAGACCGAGGTCGCGGTCACGCTGGCCCACTACATCCTGCCCCAGATCGCCTTCTTCGGCATCGGGGCGATCGCCGGGGCGATCCTCAACACCCGTGACAGGTTCGCCGCCCCGATGTGGGCGCCGGTGCTGAACAACATCGTGATGATCGGCGTCGCGGTCGTCTACTACGTGAAGCTGGGCGGCGCGGGCACGGACGTCAACACGGTGACCGACGCCGACCTGCTGCTGCTGGGCCTCGGCACCACGGCGGGCATCGTGGCGCAGGGCATGGTCCTGGTCGTCTCGCTGCACCGGGTGGGCTTCCGGTTCCGGCCCCGGCTGGACCTGCGCAACGCCGGGCTCGGCGAGATGGGCCGGACCGCGGTCTGGACCTTCGCCTACGTCGGGATCAGCCAGATCGGCTTCCTGATCACCACCAGGCTCGCGACCGGCGCGGGCGAGCAGGTGCCGGGCGCGGGCAACTCCGCCTACTCCTACGCCTACCAGTTCTTCCAGCTCCCCTACGGGATCATCGCGGTCTCGGTGATCACCGCGATGCTGCCCAGGATGAGCAGGGCCGTGGCCGAGGGACGGCTGGAGTCGATCAGGGAGGAGTTCTCCTCGGGCGTCCGGCTGGTGTCGGCACTGCTGGTGCCGGCGGGGCTGCTGCTGATGGTGCTGGGCCCCGCCGTGACCGTGCTGATCTTCTCGTGGGGCAACATGACCGTCGACTCGGCGGTCTACATCGGCAACGTGCTGCAGATCTTCGGACTGGCGCTGGTCCCGTTCTCGATCTTCCAGCTCCTGCTGCGCGTCTTCTACTCCTTCGGCGACACCCGCACGCCGGTCTTCCTCGCCCTCGGCAACGTGGCGGTGAACGCCACGCTCAGCCTCGTGGCCTACTACACCCTCCCGCCGCGTTACATCGTGATGGGCCTGGCCCTGGCGTTCACCATCGCCTACGTGGTGGGCACCGCGGGCGCCTGGGCCCTCGCGGGCCGCCGCGTACAGGGCCTCGGGGGGCGCGAGGTGGCCCATGGGCTGTCACGGATGTACGTGGCCGCGGTACCGGCCGCGGCGGTCGCGCTCGGAGTTCTGTGGCTCACCCAGGAGCTGACCGACCTGAACGCGCTGAGTGCGGCCATCATGCTGGCCGCGGGCGGAGGTCTCGGTATGGTTCTTTACCTGGTGATCGCTCACCGGATGCGCATCCCCGAGGTGAGTTCGATCGTTGGAATGGTTGCAGGACGGGTAGGCCGGTAACCCCAAGACTTGTCCCAAGCGTCTGACAAGGCGAACACGGGCGGAACCGGCGCGGGACTACCATGGTGCGACGCGTGTGGTGACATGCGGCTAATGGAAGCAGGAGGGCGTGGGCGGATCCACCCGGCATCATGCGATGTGTCCTAATTTGCCGACCTGGCCTGGTGCTGTCGTGTTCTCAGTTGCGGAGCGTTCATGAGTCCCTCCGCCGTCGAACCCGGCACGAAGCTGGCTGAGCGCTTCCGACTGGAAGATCGTGTCCACGAGTCGGGCGGAGCCACGCTGTGGAAGGCCATCGACGAGGTGCTCGCCCGGCCCGTCGCCGTCCACACCTTCGACCCCGACTTCCCCCGCCTGATCGAGGTGGTCACGGCCGCGCGCGTGGCCAGCAGGCTGACCGACCCCAGGCTGACCCAGGTCTTCGACGCCACCGAGGACGACGGTCACTCGTACGTCGTCAGCGAGTGGGTGAGTGGCGAGGACTTCAGCGACATGATCGCGGGCGGCCCGCTCGACCCCGAGCGGGCGGCCTCGCTGGTCGCCGAGGCCGCCGAGGCGATGGCCCACGCCCACGAGGCGAACCTCGCGCACCTCTGCCTGACCCCCGAACACCTGGTGTGGACGGCGGGCGGCACGGTCAAGCTGCTCGGCCTGGGCATCGACGCCGTCCTGGTCGACGTGACGAGCGACGACCCCGCCCGCACGGACACCGAGGGTCTCGGCCGCCTGCTGTACGCCGGGCTGACCGGCCACTGGCCGGGCGACGAGCAGGACAGCGGCGGGCTTCCGGTCGCCCCCATGGACGACGGGCACTTCTGCACGCCGCGCCAGGTCACCGCGGGCGTTCCCGGGTATCTCGACACCATCGTCTGCAGGGCGATGCTGCCGGAGAGCAAGCGGGGGCTCGACCCGCTGACGACACCCGCGGAGCTCGCCGAGGCCCTGGCCTCGGTCTCCCGGCCCGCACCGCTGCCCATGCCGACGCCGATGCCCATGGCGCCGCTCCCGGTGGCGTCCTCACGCTCCGAGGGCCTGGACATCGCCGCGCCCTCGCGCGACGGCATGTCCTCCCCCACGCAGCACCAGCACCAGCGTCAGACGCGTCAGACGGGCGGCGGGCTGCTCAGCAAGATCGCCATGACCGTGGTCGTGCTGCTGGCGATGACGGCCGTCGGACTGGGCGCCTGGACGCTCGGACGCAGCTTCGGCAACGCCGGGGGCCCGTCCGCCGGCGAGAGCACCGCTTCCGCCTCTCCCAGCGCTCCCGCCGCGGCCACCGGCACCCGCGAGGTGAAGCCCAAGTCGGTCTCAGGCTTCGACCCGCTGGGCGACGGCCCGGAGGGCGACGCGCACACCCAGAACGCGATCGACGGCAAGAGTTCCACCGACTGGCACACCGAGACGTACAACAACACCCCCGACTTCGGCGGGTTGAAGGATGGCGCCGGCCTCCTGCTCGACATGGGGGAGTCCGTCCCGATCAGGCAGGTCTCGATCGAGTTCGGTGGCACCCCCGGTGGCACCGCGGAGCTCAGGCTGGGCGACGCGAAGGACCTCAACGAGCTGGCCGTGACCGGAAAGCCCACCGACGCCGTGGGCAAGAAGGAATTCAGCTTCGGAACCGCGCAGAAGAGCCGCTACGTCCTGATCTGGTTCACCAAGTTGCCCCCCTTCGAGCGGGGGTTCCGTGGTTCGGTGCTCGATGTGAAGATCCTCGCAACCAAGTGAAACCAGTGCGGTTTGATCTGTTTTACCCGACTTTTTGCAGATCGTTGAAGATTTCATGGCACCATCTATCACGTAGTGGTGTTCTCCCCGGACCGGTATAGCAGGACTCTTCTTGTGAATTCCCCACCTGAGACCCCGCCAGCGGCGGAGCAGCAGGCAGCTCGGGCACTCGTGTCCGACGCCGATCTGCTGACCCGGCACATCGCCGGGGATCCGCACGCCTTCAGTGAGATAGTCAAGCGACATAGAGACCGCATGTGGGCGGTCGCCCTGCGCACGCTGGGCGACCCCGACGAGGCGGCCGACGCCGTACAGGACGCTTTTGTCTCGGCCTATCGCAAGGCCGACAGCTTTCGCGGCGAGGCGGCCGTCACCACGTGGCTGCATCGCATCGTGGTGAACGCCTGCCTCGACCGCATGCGCAGGAAATCAGTACGCCCGGTCGCCGACGACGAGCTCGTGGAGGCCGCGGAACGCGACGCCCCGGTGCTCGACCAGACAGCCGAGCGCGAGGTCTCCATGGAGGTCTCGGCCGCTCTGAAGCTGCTGCCGTCGGATCAGCGGGCCGCGCTGGTGCTCGTGGACATGATGGGCTACTCCGTGGACGACGCGGCCCAGGTCCTGGAGGTGCCGAGCGGCACGGTGAAGAGCCGATGCGCGCGTGGACGCGCGAAACTCGCTCCGATTCTTTCGCATCTACGGAACCGATCCGACCTGTCTCGCGTCTCATCCGCGAAGGGAGCAGAACTTCGTGACGTGTGATTCGCACTATGATCTGGAGCTCTTGGCCGAACTGGCCGAGGGTCTTCTCGACGCCGCCACGGCCTTGCAGGTACGCGAGCATCTCGCGATCTGCGATCCCTGTGGTGAAAGCCTCGCCGACCTCGCAGCGGTCCGAGAGGTGCTCGCGGCGACGGCCACACCGGCGATGCCTATGGGAGTCGCGCTCAGGATCGACCGCGCGCTGGCCGCCGAGGCTGACAGCTTCCGTGGAGGTGGAGTGGGCCTGGTGGAAGCACCGGCCTGGGACGACATGATGCGGGACGCGCCCTGGGAGACGACGTCCCTCCCGCAGCCGGCGTGGAAGACGACATCCTCTCCTGAACCGGAGTGGGAGACGCCCTCTGAGCCCGAGCCGGAGCCGGTCGTACGACTGGGGGTCGTCGGCGACGACGGCACCATCGTTCCGGCCAGGCAGCGCAAGGCCACGCGGCGGCAGACCACGCGACGGCGCCGGTGGGCGATGCCCGCCGCGGCGGTGGGCGCGGCGGCGGCGGTGATCGGCGCGGCCGTGATGACGACCAGCATGCTCTCCGCGACCGGTACGGACGGTCCTCCGGTGGTCGCCCTGCCTCCATCGGTCGACAACCTGCAGTACACGCTGACGGACAGCAACTGGAACTACACCGACGGCGAGCTCAAGGGTCCGTTGCTGGACTACATCGGTCCGGTGACCATGACCGAGCAGGACGGCATGACCCAGAACTCCAAGCTCGCCCAGTGTGTGAAGGCGGTCTCGAAGAAGGTCGGCACGTCGCCCTTCGCCGTGGACCAGGGCTTCTACAACGGGCAAGAGGCGAACATCCTGGTCTTCTGGCGCGACAAGGCCAAGAACACGGTGGACGTCCACGTCGTGGGACCGGAGTGCGACAACGTGCGCAAGCCCGCTCTCGCACACTGGAAATAACCGGCTTGTAGGTAATCCGCGGGGAAAGACCTCGTTCGATCCTGGGAAGGCCCGGCACGGATTCGTCCGTGCCGGGCCTTCGCCGCGTTACGGGGAATCACCGACGCCTAGGATCTGTTGACGCCACTGGCAATGACATAGGGAAGGGCACAGCAGTGATGGACGTCCGGAATGTGATCATCATCGGATCGGGTCCCGCCGGTTATACCTCGGCTGTGTACTCCGCCCGTGCCGACCTCAACCCCCTCGTCTTCGAGGGGTCGGTCACCGCCGGCGGCGCGCTGATGAACACCACAGAGGTGGAGAACTTCCCCGGCTTCCCCGACGGCATCATGGGCCCCGACCTCATGGACGGTCTGCGCAAGCAGGCCGAGCGGTTCGGCGCCGAGCTGATCGCCGACGACGTGGTCGAGGTGGACCTGACCGTCACGCCGAAGGTCGTCAAGACCGCCACCGACACCTACTACGCCAAGGCCGTCATCCTGGCCATGGGCTCCGGCTACCGCGAGCTGGGCGTGCCCAACGAGAAGCGCCTGTCCGGCCACGGCGTCTCCTGGTGTGCCACCTGTGACGGCTTCTTCTTCCGCGGCCAGGACATCGTGGTCGTCGGCGGCGGTGACACCGCCATGGAGGAGGCCACCTTCCTCACCCGGTTCGCCGCCTCGGTGACCATCGTGCACCGCCGTGACGAGCTGCGCGCCAGCAAGATCATGCAGGACCGCGCGTTCGCGAACGAGAAGATCCGCTTCGTCTGGGACAGCGAGGTCGTCGAGATCCTGGGCGAGGCCAAGATCAGCGGAGTCCGCCTGCGCAACCTCAAGACCGGCGAGGAGAACGAGCTCGCGGCCAGCGGCCTGTTCGTGGCGATCGGCCACGACCCCCGCACCGAGCTCGTCAAGGGCCAGGTCGACCTCGATGACGAGGGCTACATCAAGGTCGCCTCCCCCACCACGCGCACCAACCTGGACGGCGTCTTCGCCGCGGGCGACGTGGTCGACCACACCTACCGTCAGGCGATCACCGCCGCGGGCACCGGATCCGCCGCGGCGCTCGACTCCGAGCGCTGGCTGTCCGACCACGACAACTGATTCGAACCGCATCACCGCACAACAGAGGGAGAGCAGGAACCTTGGGCGCAATCGAGCACGTGACCGACGCCAGCTTCGACGCCGACGTCCTGAAGAATGACAAGATCGTGATCGTCGACTTCTGGGCCGAATGGTGCGGCCCGTGCCGGCAGGTCGCCCCTATCCTCGAAGAGATCGCGAACGAGCAGGCCGAGAAGCTCACCGTCGTCAAACTGAACGTCGACGAGAATCCGGCGACCGCCGGCAAGTACGGCGTACTCCAGATTCCGACTCTGAACGTCTATAAGAACGGAGAGGTTGTGAAGCAGATCATCGGCGCCAAGCCGAAGGCCATGCTGCTTCGCGAGCTCGAGGGCATCATCTAGGCCCCCTGCGGCTGATCGCACCCCACGGCGCTGCCGTACCACCCGCTTCCGAGCGGCAACACCCACCCAAGTGAGAGCCCCCTCGCCACCCACGGCAGGGGGCTTTCACATGGTGCGACGGGCTTCCCCGGGGTCAGGGCGGAACGGCTCTCGCCTGTTTCCGCATCACCTCACGGCTCTCGCACGTTTCCGCCGATCGCCTCGCGGTCGGGACGGGGCCCTCACGGGTTCCGCTGTTCTCTCACGCTCGGCAGGCTCCGGCAGTCGCGTTCCGCGGGCTCCAGATCGCCTCAGACGGGTCGCAGCGCCCTCTCCGGGCTCATGGAGCCCAGGAGCCTCTCCAACGCCACCTCGACGTCCTCGCGCCACGAGACGGCATTCTTGAGCTCGAGGCGGAGGCGGGGGAAGCGCAGATGCGGCCGGACCGTCTTGAATCCCACCGAGAGCAGGTAGTCGGCGGGCATCAGGCAGCCCCCCGGCTGCTCCCATTTCAGGTCGCCGAACGCCTCGATCGCCCGCACCCCGCGCCGGGTCAGATCCTTGGCCACGCCCTGGACCAGCATCCGGCCCAGGCCGCCGCCGGAGAACTCCGGGATGATGTGCGCGGTCATCAGCAGCACGGCGTCGGCGCTGACCGGCGAGGTCGGGAAGGCGACCGAACGCGGCACGTAGTGCGGCGGCGCGTAGAGCACGAAGCCGGCCGCCACCCCGTCCACGTAGACGATCTTTCCGCAGCTCCCCCACTCCAGGAGGGTGGAGGAGATCCAGGCCTCTTTCTCCAGCCCGGGATCACCCGCCTCGACGGCTCGATCCGCGCCTACGGGATCCAGCTCCCAGAAGACGCACCGGCGACAGCGGCGCGGCAGGTCGTCGAGATTGTCCAGGGTGACGTTTGCCAGCCGACGCGACACCTGTTGGCCCCAATCCTGGCGAGACGAGTGCAAGCCATGGCGAAAAACGCGTGAAAACCGCGTCTCCAGCTGGCATCGTAACCCAGGGCGGGTACTGATTTCAGAGGGTCCCATCCCCACACGCAGACGACTACAGCCACTGTCATACTCTGGTTTCTCTGGCATGAGCACCGTGTGCTCCACATGAGCTAGGAGGTGGACCGTGCCGCAAGAATCCGATCACGGTCAGACCATCGCGACCCAAGGGTCACGAATCGACGCCTACGTGGACCGGTACGCAGCACGAGCTACCGGAATGGTCGCCTCCGAGGTTCGAGCACTCTTCGCCGTCGCGTCGAGGCCGGAGGTCGTCTCGCTGGCCGGCGGCATGCCGTACGTCACCGCTCTTCCCCTCGACGTCGTGGGAGAGCTCGTCGCCGATCTGATCGCGAAGCGCGGCCCGGTCGCGCTCCAGTACGGCTCCGGCCAGGGTGACCCGCATCTGCGCGAGCAGATCTGCGACGTCATGCGCCTGGAGGGGATCGAGGCCAACTCCAACGACGTCGTCGTGACCGTCGGCTCCCAGCAGGCCCTCGACCTGATCACGCGCATCTTCATCGACCCCGGCGACGTCGTGCTCGCCGAGGGCCCCTCCTACGTGGGCGCGCTGGGCACCTTCGCCGCCTACCAGGCCAAGGTCGTCCATATAGCCATGGACACCGAGGGGATCATCCCCGAGTCCCTCGCCCAGACCATCTACGCGCTGCAGACCGCGGGCAACCGGATCAAGTTCCTGTACACGATCCCCACGTTCCAGAACCCCGCCGGAGTGACGCTCAACACGGCGCGCAGGCACCAGGTGCTGGAGATCTGCCAGCGATCGGGCGTGCTGATCGTCGAGGACAACCCGTACGGCCTGCTCGGCTTCGACGGCGAGCCCATGCGGGCGCTGCGCGCCGACAACGCCGACGACGTCGTCTATCTCGGCTCGTTCTCCAAGACCCTCGCCCCCGGCTTCCGGGTCGGCTGGGCGCTCGCCCCGCACGCCATCCGCGACAAACTGGTGCTGGCGATGGAATCGGCGGTCCTGTCGCACTCCTCCTTCACCCAACTCGCCGTCGGACAGTATCTCGCCACCCAGCCCTGGCGCGAGCAGATCAAGACCTTCCAGGAGCTCTACCGCGAGCGGCGCGACACCATGATCAGTTCGCTTGAGGCCTTCATGCCCGCCGACTTCACCTGGACCCGCCCCGGTGGCGGGTTCTTCGTCTGGGCCACGCTTCCCGAGGGGCTCGACTCCAAGGCGCTCCTGCCCCGCGCGGTCGCCGAGAGAGTGGCGTTCGTGCCGGGCACCGGATTCTTCGCCGACGGCAGCGGCGCACGCCACATGCGGCTGTCCTACTGCTATCCGGAGCCCGATCGCATCCGGGAGGGCGTTCGCCGCCTGGCCGGGGTGATCGAGCAGGAGCTCCGCGTGCGCGACACGTTCGGAGCCAGCTCGTCTCCCGACCACGTCGGAGTCGACACCCCGGGCCCCGACCTCGCGTAGCCCTCTCCAGCGGGCGCCCCCGGAACGCGGGGCGTCCTCAGGGCGGGGCGTTCTCAGGACGCGGGCTCTCGGGGCACAGAGCGTCTCGGGGAGACGCTTCGTGACGCAGGCCCTGAGACACGGGGCACCTCGAAACGCAGGCACCTTGAGGCGCACAGGTACCCGGGGCGCGGGCGCATGGTGCGTGAGCGCATGAGGCGCGGGCGTATGGCGCGCGGGCGCACGGCGCGACACGGGATCGCCCGGCCCGCGCACACCGGTGCGACGCTGTACCGTACGGTGACTTCCTGTGCCGTTGTGCGGTGATCGATCCCGGTCCTCACGGGAAGATCGGACCGCGCGCGGTGAGCGACCGGACAGGCTCGGAGCGGGCCTTAACGAGAGGTAACTTCGGATGAGTGATCTGGGCCACGTGCTCGTCCTGGCAGGCGGACTGTCCTACGAGCGGGAGGTCTCCCTGCGTTCGGGCCGCCGGGTGAGCGAGGGGTTGCAGGGGGCGGGGGTCTCCGTGGAGACCCGCGACACCGATGCCTCGCTGGTCCCCTCGATGCTCGCGAATCCGCCGGACGCGGTTTTTGTCACGCTTCACGGCGGAGCAGGCGAGGACGGTGCCATCCGCTCGGTGCTCGAACTCCTCTCCATCCCCTACGTCGGCGCCGACCCCGATGCCTGCAGGGTGGCTTTCGACAAGCCCACCGCCAAGACGGTCGTCCGCTCCGTCGGCCTGCGTACGCCTGACTCGGTGACGCTCCCCAAGGAGACCTTCCACGACCTCGGCGCCTCCGCCGTGCTGACCCGCATCGTGGAGCGCCTCGGCCTCCCCCTGTTCGTCAAGCCGTCCCGCGGCGGATCGGCCCTCGGCGCCTCGATCGTCCGGGTCGCCGAAGAGCTTCCGGCCGCCATGGTCGGCTGCTTCGCCTACGGTGACACCGCGCTGATCGAACGCTGCATCAAGGGCGTCGAGATCTCCGTCTCCGTGATCGACCTCGGCGAGGGGCCCGTGGCCCTGCCTCCCGTGGAGATCGTCCCCGACGACGGCACCTACGACTACGCGGCCCGCTACACCGCCGGCCACACCGAGTTCTTCGCCCCGGCCCGCCTTTCGCCCGAGGTCTCCGCCGCCTGCTCCGAAATGGCCGTGACCGCCCACACCGCCCTCGGCCTCCGTGACATCTCCCGCACCGACCTCATCGTCGACGAGGACGGCCTGCCCCACTTCCTCGAAGTCAACGTCGCCCCCGGCATGACCGAGACCTCTCTCTTCCCCATGGCCGCCGAAGCCGCCGGCGAGGATTTCGGCACCCTCTGCCGAGTGCTCCTGGAACAAGCCGCCGCCCGCGGCGCCTGACCCGGCCACTCACCCTGACTCCTCGGGGGCATCACCGCCAGACCGCCCCGACTGGTTCCCCGGGGCGCGGTGCCAGGGAGTGGCAGCCGACTTCTCCGGGGCGTCGACGCCTGGCCGCTTAACCCGACTTCTCCGGGGCGTCGACATCTGGCCGCTCAGCCCGACTTCCCTGGGTGTCGACATCTGGCCGCTCAGCCCGACTTCCCCGAGATGCCGGTCTCCGGGATTCGGTGTCCTGCCGCCCGCTGCAACCCTCCGGACGTCGGTGCCCGGCTGTCCGGAACGCCGCCCGGTTTTTTCGTCAACCGGTGCGGAAACAGATCACCTCTCCGTCCCTTGACGCGGAACCACTCTCCTGACGTGGAACCGTCGCCTCCCACCCTCAGTACGGAACAGCCTCCGGCTCTTCCCCTGTCCGACCGGCACACGACCGCCACCGTCTTCTCCCCTGTCCGACCGGTGCACGAGCGCCACGGTCTCTCCCCCGGCCGCCCGGTGCATGACCACCACCGGCTCTCCCCTGTCCGACCGGCGCACGACTGCCACGGTCTCTCCTCCGGCCGCCTGGCACACGACCACCACCGTCTCTCCTCCGGCCGCTCGACGCACGATCATCACCGTCTCTCCCCTGTCCGACCGGGCACCGATCGGACAGGGGAGGCTGCGTTCACCTCCCCAAGTCGTGCCCCCTTACGCTGGCCGTGTGCTGACCTCCACTCCTTTCCCTAAAAGTTTCGCCAGCGACAACCACTCGGGTGTGCACCCCGCCGTTCTCGCGGCCATTCTCGAAGCCAACACCGGAGACGCCCCCGCCTACGGCGGAGACGCCTGGACCGAGACGATGGAAGATGTCTTCCGCGCCGAGTTCGGCGCTCAGGCGACCACCTATGCCATGTTCAACGGCACCGGTGCCAACGTCGTGGGCCTGAGCCTCCTTCTGCGGCCCTATGACGCCGTGCTCTGCCCGGCTACCGCCCATATCAACACCAACGAGTGCGGTGCCGCTGAGCGCCTGCTGAGCACCAAGCTGATCCCTCTCCCCACGGAGAACGGCAAAATCACCGTGGAGGACATCCGGGGCCAGCTCTCCGTGATGGGCAACGTGCAACACTCCCAGCCCCGTGTCGTCTCCATCTCTCAGGTGACCGAGTGCGGCACCTGTTACACCGCGGATGAGATCGCCGAACTCGCGGAGTTCATCCACGCGCATGGACTCTTCCTGCACATGGACGGCGCCCGGCTGGCCAACGCCGCGGCCGAGCTCGGCTGCTCGATGCGCTCCCTGACCACCGACGTGGGCGTGGACCTGCTCAGCTTCGGCGGCACCAAGAACGGCGCCATGGGCGCCGAAGCGCTCGTCGTCCTCCGTTCCGACCTGGACGTCGCAACGCTGTTCCTCCGCAAGCAGGGCATGCAGCTCGCTTCCAAGATGCGCTTCGTCTCCGCTCAGCTGACCGCGCTTCTCACCGATGACCTCTGGCGCGAGAACGCCGCACACGCCAACGCCATGGCCCACCGCCTGGCCGACGGCGTAGCCGACCTCCCCGGCGTCTCCTTGCACTACCCCGTGCAGTCCAACGCCGTCTTCCCGGTTCTTCCCGAGAAGGTCATCCCGGAGCTGCAGCAGCGCTACCTCTTCCACGTCTGGGACGCGACCGAGAACGTGGTCCGCTGGGTGACCGCCTTCGACACCACTCCCGAGCACGTCGATACGTTCATCGCGGACATCCGTCTCGCCGTACGCGACGCGGCCGACGCCTGAGGGACCACCGTTTCACGTGAAACATGTGCGCCTCTCCATCGGAGGGGGCCGTGTTTCACGTGAAACACACCGTCTGAAACACCCCGTCCTTCCCTCCAGCCATAGCTGGGCCGCACAAGAGGCAAGAGGGCTGTGCGGGGGAGCGGCTCCTTGACGACTCTGTCGATGCGGGACCTGTTACACCGCGGACGAGATCGCCGAACTCGTGGAGTTCATCCACGCACATGGGCCCTTCCTGTACACGGACGGCGCCCGGCTGAACCGTAGAGACTCCCCACATTTCATAGAGGGCTGACTCTCTGGATGAAGGAGCCCCCGAAGGCCCATCGTGCCGACGTCGGCACGATGTAACCATAGAGATCCCTGCGTCCAGAGAGCGCCGACTCTGTCAGAGGCGACAGCCCCCGTGCCTCGCCGATGCGGGCCCTGCCACTGCATGGCCCATAGGGATTCCCGCATCCGTAGAGTCGGGCCTGTGCCAGTGTGTCTCGCATCTCCATCAGGGATGTCGAGGATTCCTGTGTCTATAGATCCCGGGCCTGTGGAGAAAGCGGCCTTGAAAGCCGATAGATGTGGGCGCCACCGCGACCGGGCGGGTGGGACCACGGCGATCTCGATCTCACGGAGACACAGGTCGGATAACCATTGCGGACGCCATTGCGACGGGGCGGACGGGACGACGGCGATCTGAATCCACGGAGCGCGTGGCAGATCATTTCAGGCGTCTCCACGGCCGGCTCAAGGGCGGTGTCGGGAGAACGTCGCCTACGTGACGGAAACGAGAAGCGGCCCCTGTGTTTCACGTGAAACACAGGGGCCGCTCAGACAGAGAAAGCTACTCCTCCACCAGCTGCATGGATCCCGGGGCCATCGTGCTGATGATGCGTTCCAGATCATCGATGGTGGCGAACTCCACCACGATGCGCCCCTTGCGACGGCCGAAGTCCACCTTCACCCGGGTCTCGAAGCGGTCGGAGAGACGGTCGGCGAGGTGGCGGAGAGCCGGCTCCTCGGCCGGCTTCTCTCTGGGGGCGCGCGTGGTGGGTGCGGGGGCCGCCGTGGCGTCGCCCACGGCGACGATCTCCTCGACCGCGCGGACCGACAGCAGCTCGGCCACGATCCGATCGGCAAGACGCTCCTGTGCCTTGGGGTCTGCCAGCGTGAGCAGAGCTC
Organism: Streptosporangium subroseum; assembly: GCF_900188345.1. GTDB lineage: Bacteria > Actinomycetota > Actinomycetes > Streptosporangiales > Streptosporangiaceae > Streptosporangium > Streptosporangium subroseum. The sequence continues at coordinate 21,037 of NZ_FZOD01000074.1, forward strand.
GGGCGTGCCCGGCGCTGATCGTGCCGGCCGAGACGCGGAGCTGCACCTTGGGAGGGAGGTTGAGGAGCCGCAGGGTGTTCGTCACGTGGGAGCGGGAACGGCCGACCCTGGTGGCGAGCTGCTCGTGGGTGGCGCCGAAGTCGTCCAGCAGCTGCCGGTAGGCCGCGGCCTCCTCCAGTGCGTTGAGCTGTTCGCGCTGAAGGTTCTCGATCAACGCGTCGAGAAGAAGCTTGTCCTCCTGCGTGCTCCGTACGATCGCGGGGATCTCGGAGAGGCCGGCGAGCTTGCAGGCTCGCCAGCGGCGCTCTCCCATGACCAGCTCGTAAGTCTCCTCGCCGGTCGCACGGACCACGATGGGCTGGAGCAGGCCGACCTCGCTGATCGACGTCGCGAGTTCTTTCAGGGCCTCTTCGTCGAAGATGTCTCTGGGCTGGCGCGGATTCGGCTCGATCTTCCCAATCGGAATCTCGAGGAAGTACGCGCCATCCACCGGCTTCAGGCCCGACTGATGGTGCTGCGGAACGGACTCCTCCGCGACCATCGTCGCGGTCGCCGATGGTGCCGCGCTCCGTACCACGGGCGGACTCGTCGGGATGAGTGCCGCCAGACCCCTGCCGCCCATACCTCTCGGCTGCTTACTCACTGCCGCTCCTCCGGCTCAAGGATTTCCGCCCAGTCGTTTCCGCGACGTATGACGGCCGCGGACCTTTCAACGCTCACACGGCCGCGCCGCGATACGCCATCTCACGGGCGGCGTCCATATAGGCCATCGCGCCGCTGGAGCCAGGGTCGTAGGTCATGACCGACTGACCGTAGCTCGGGGCCTCCGAGACACGGACGCTCCGAGGGATCAGCGTGCTCAACACCGTGTCGCCGAAGTGGGACCGGACCTCTTCGGCGACCTGGGAGGCCAGTCGGGTCCGTCCGTCATACATCGTCATCAGGATGGTGGACAGATCAAGCGAGGGATTCAAATGGGCGCGAACCAGGTCCACGTTCCTGAGCAGCTGGCCGAGACCTTCCAGCGCGTAGTACTCGCACTGGATGGGGACCAGCAATTCGTTCGCGGCCATCAACGCGTTGACCGTGAGCAGGCCGAGCGAGGGCGGGCAGTCGATGAAGACGTAATCGAAGTCAATCGCCGTGTACGCGGCCAGCGCGCGCTGAAGACGAGCCTCCCGCGCGACCATGGACACCAACTCGATCTCCGCGCCGGCCAGGTCGATCGTGGCGGGGGCGCAGTAGAGACCCGGCATGTCCGGGACCTCCTTCACGACCTCCTCCAGGGACACGTCCTCCACGAGAACCTTGTACATGTCGGGCACATCGCCACGGTGCTCGATGGACAGCGCCGTCGAGGCGTTGCCCTGCGGGTCGAGATCGACCACGAGCACTCGCTGGCCGTGCATCGACAGCGCCGCCGCCAGGTTCACCGACGTCGTGGTCTTGCCCACGCCGCCCTTCTGGTTGGCGACGGTGAATATGCGAGTCTTGGGCGGCCGCGGCCAGTCTCCATCGCGGGTCCCAGCGGAGCCTCCGGAGGCAGCCGCGGTCTTCTGGGGCGATGTTTCACGTGAAACCACTGAGCTGAGTGCCTCTCGTACCAGCGGCGAGTCGCCGGGATTAAGGGGGGTCTGGGTCACGATCGTCGTCCTTTCAACCGGCCTGACTGCGGCGGGAGCCGGTACCGGCCAGCCCAGACCAGAAGGGCGGCCATACGTCAGAACGGCGGGATTCTCGGGCCAGCCGAGGCCACACGCCGCGCTGACGATCGCACTTACACGGTCATTCACTGGCCTTGTACTCGCTTTGCTCGGTTTATCTACTGGCCTCGTGCTTGCTTCGCTCGCGAGGCGCGATCTTTCCGGCGAGAGGGCTGGCGTGCTCCCTCGGGAGCCCGACCGGCGACCACCCGGATGAGAGTTGCAGGCGGCTCGACCTTACCGTGCCCGACCGATACAAGCTCGGCCGTTTCCACCCCACTCGACCTCAATTGCGCCTCTGCGTCCGCCAATTCCTCCGCCGCCCGCTCCCCCTTCATCGCAAGCAGCTCGCCGCCATCTCGCAGCAACGGCAGCGACCACTTCAGCAACCGCCCGAGCGGTGCCACCGCTCGGGCCGAGGCCACGTCGAAGTCGAGCTTGCCCGCGAACTCCTCGGCCCGGCCTCGCAGCACCTCGACATTGCCGAGTTTCAGCGACTCCACACACTCCTGGAGGAACACCGTCCGGCGCAGGAGCGGCTCCAGGAGGGTGACGGTGATGTCCGGTCGTACGATCGCCAGGACGATGCCCGGCAGTCCCGCACCCGAGCCGATGTCCACCAGCCGTACGTCCGCGGGGACGATCTCGGAAACCACCGCGCAGTTGAGCAAATGGCGGTCCCAGATGCGCGGAACCTCACGCGGCCCGAGTAATCCGCGCACCACTCCTGGGCCGGCCAGTAGCTCCGCGAAGGCCTCCGCCCGGGACCAGGCGGCCCCGGTGAACACCTCTCGCGCAACTTCGGGCGGCTCGGGCATCTGGTCGGTCACTCGACCTCACTCTTCCTTGGAAACTGTCTGGGTCAGGCCGGTCTAAGGCTAACGGGCCGCTCCGCAGCGACACACAAAGCAGGGCACGAAAAAGGCCGTCGTCCCTGGAAAACCAGGGACGACGGCCGATTTGTGCCCGGTGTGCCGCTATGCGGGCAGGACCACCACAAAACGACGGGGCTCTTCGCCCTCGGACTCGCTGCGCAGGCCCGCCGCCGCGACGGCGTCGTGCACGACTTTGCGCTCGAACGGAGTCATCGGCTGCAGGGACTTGGGCTCGCCGTTGCGCTTGACGTCTTCGGCGATCTTTCGTCCGAGCTCGCTCAGTTCGGCCCTGCGACGCTCACGAAAGCCACCGATGTCCAGCATGAGGCGGGACCGCTCGCCCGTCTGCCGGTGCACCGCGAGGCGGGTCAGCTCCTGGATCGCTTCCAGCACCTCGCCGTTGGAGCCCACGAGGTCGCCGCCCTTGATATCCACAACCGACACCACGGCGCGGTCACCCTCGACATCCATGTCGATGTCACCGTCGATATCGGCGATGTCGAGCAGACCCTCGACGTAGTCCGCCGCGATCTCGCCTTCCTGCTCCAGCGCAGCGAGATCCGGAGCCGCCTTCACGGTCTCCTTTTCGGCCTCGGCCTCGGTCACGTCCGGCCACTCCTTCGTGCTGTCGGGATGGGTCGTCAGGACTTCTTGCTACCGGTCCGCTTACTGCGGGGCTGGCGGGTCGGCTGCTGGCGGATCGGCTTGGGCTCCGGTTCCACGGGCGGCGCCGGGGGCTCCGGGGGCGGCTTCCTGACCTTGCTCAGCAGGCTCGGCTTGGGCTCAGGAGTCGTCACGTTTCCCTTGGCGTCGACCACGGGGGAGGGGTTGCGGCTGTAGAACCAGTGTTGCTGACTCAGGGTCCACAGGTTGGTGGTGACCCAGTAAAGGATCAGGCCGAGGGGGAAGTTCAGCGAGAAGAACGCGAACAGCGGCGAGACGTACATCAGCAGCTTCTGCTGCTTCGCCATCGGGTTGTCCGGCATCTGCGCTATCGAGCGGCCCACGCTCTGCCGGACGGTGAGGAACGTGGTCAGCGAGCTGATCGCCACGAAGAACGCGAGCACGATCTTCGTCTGGATCGGGTTCGCGCCGAACGCCTCGATCTCCGGGCCGGTGCTCCAGAAGGTCGCGGGCAGCGGGGCGCCGAAGATGTGCGCATGCCGGGCACTGTCGACGAACTGCTGCGTCATGCCGAACTTGAGCTGGCCGTGCGCCATGGCGTTGAGCACGGTGAACATCGAGATGAAGATCGGGAACTGGGCCACGACCGGCAGACAGCCGCCGAGCGGGTTGGCCCCCTGCCCCTGGTACAGCGCCATGACCTCCTGGTTCATGCGCTGCTTGTCGTTCTTGTATCGCTTGCGGATCTCTGCGACCTGTGGGCCCAGCTCCTGCATCTTCTTCGACGAGCGCATCTGCTTGAGGAAGAGGGGGAAGATCAGCAGCCGCATCAGGACCGTCAGCGTGATGATGGTCAGCGCCCATGTCAGCCCGCTGTCCGGGCTGAGGACGCTGCTGTAGCCCTGATGAATCCAGATGATGACTTGGGCGACTGCTGTATATAGCCAGTTCAGCCAGGACAGCTCCACCGAGCTAGCTCCCTTGCGTTTCGTCGGACCGGCCCGGGCGTGGGGGCACCGGGTCAAAACCTCCGGGATGGAATGGGTGGCAACGCCCGATTCTCCGGATCGTCAACCATGTGCCGCGCAGCGCACCATGGACGGTCAACGCCTCAAGACCGTAAGCACTACACGAAGGATGGAAACGGCAACGGGGGCCCAGCAGAGGGCTCACGTAGGCCCGGTAGAACCGGACCGGAGCCATCAGGACCCTGGCAGCCGGAGAAATCCCGGCGGTCTGCTGCGCCGTCATCATCGCCCATCCATGCGAGTCTTGGAAGACTCTCGCCGCCTGAGTAAACGATCCAACGCGACGTCAAGCTCGGCGGCAAGGCGCTCGCTCCGCGCGGACGCGGCCGGTGGATTGGCGCGTACAACCAGCAGGCTACCTCTCGGAAGCCTGTCGAGACGGTCTCGCATGAGGTGTCTCAACTGACGTTTAACTCGATTTCGTATAACAGCGCCTCCCACGGCGCGGCTCACCACGAATCCGATCAAAGGGGGTTCATCCGCATTCGGACGCATGCTGAGGTGCGCGACCAGTGTGGGGCGGCCTGCTCGGCTTCCCTTTCTGACCGCGTTGGCGAACTCCTCGCCCCGGCGCATGCGGGACACGGACGGCAACACGAGAGACCTTGATTGACCCTCGGCAGACACGGCTGTCGCCCGCCGACATCACGGCCGGCGGGCAACGGTGCGTGGCTGCCTTGGCCCGGCGAACCGGGCGCAACGGATGCGTCAGGCGGACAGCTCGACGCGGCCCTTGCGCCGACGGGCGGCCAGGATGGCACGGCCGGCGCGAGTGCGCATGCGGAGACGGAAGCCGTGAGTCTTCGCGCGACGGCGGTTGTTCGGCTGGAAAGTACGCTTGGTCACGAGTGGGCTCCAGGCTTAAGCGCATCCCCAGCACATGGGGACGCTCGACAGTGGCTGGCTTACCGGAAGCGGGGCATGCGAAATAGCCGTCGCGTGGCAAGCCGACCTTCGTACGTTAGGGGTCACGCGTGTCCCAGGTCAAACCGGGGGGCACGCCTATATAGGTTATCCACCTTTCCACAGGCCACTTTTCCACCGGCGCCTCGCCATCCACAGGATGTGCACGCAGTGTCCCTCGTGCTGCCACTAGGCTGTGGACAACGTCTTGTCCACAGCTGGGGACAGGGCTACTGTCGTCCCTTCCAGACCTTCTCTCTACTGCGAGAATGCGCCAGGGCCGCAGGTATCAGACTGTGCACACCTTGTGGATTCGATGTGGATTTCGAACAGTGCCCCCGGCGGGGCCACGGGGACGCCGGCATGTGGACAACAGCGGAATCCGGCACGCCCGGCGGCCATCGGTGTGGATAAACAGATCGCGGTGAACTAAGGCGGGACCGCGTCGGGAGGAGGAGAGCCGGACCATGGATGGAATGGATCTCAGCGCGGTATGGGCACGGGCGTTGGAGAACTCCCTCAACGAGAGCGTCCCCTCCCAGCAGCGCGTCTGGCTCAGCATGACCCGGCCCTTCGGCCTCATGAACGACACCGTGGTCCTGGCCGCCCCCACCGATTTCGCCAGAGATGTCCTGGAAAATAAGCTTCGTCCGCTTATCAGCCACGCACTCTCCAAGGAGTTCGGCCGCCCGATGCGGGTCGCGGTCATGGTGGACCCCGCCGCGGCCGGTTCGGAGCCCGGCCTCGCCCCTCGCCAGGAGCCTTATCCCCAGGCACCGCAGACGAGTTATACACAGGGCAACGGACCGCAGCAGAGTTATACACAGTCGGTAACTCCCCAGCACCACAACGGTTCTGGCCTGCAGCACCCCTATCCGACCCCCGGGCCCGCCGCCCCTCCGTCCACCGAATATCCACAGCATCAACCACAGGGCCAGCCGTTCTCCTACCCGTACCAGCACGTGGAGGAGTCCCCTCAGCCCTACCTCCCCGCGGAGCCCTCCCCACAGCCACCGCAGGGGGAGCCGAACTCCGGATACGGCCGCGGCGGCTACACCCCGCAACCCTCTCCTCCGCGCCCCGAACCGGACACCTTCGACCGCGGCGCGCAGAACCCGGGCCCCAGCCACGTGCAGAACAGGTGGGACAGCCGCGGCAGCCGTACGCAGGGAGAGCCAGCCCGGCTGAACCCGAAGTACACCTTTGACACCTTTGTTATCGGCTCCAGCAACCGGTTCGCCCACGCGGCGGCGGTCGCGGTGGCCGAGGCGCCGGCCAAGGCGTACAACCCGCTGTTCATCTACGGTGACTCGGGTTTGGGCAAGACCCACCTGCTGCACGCGATCGGCCACTACGCGCAGAGCCTCTACGACGGCGCGCGGGTGAGATACGTGAGCTCGGAGGAGTTCACCAACGACTTCATCAACTCCATCCGCGACCACAAGGCAGACGGCTTCCGCAGCCGCTACCGGGCCGTGGACATCCTGCTTGTGGACGACATCCAGTTCCTGGAGGGCAAGGAGCAGACGCAGGAGGAGTTCTTCCACACCTTCAACACGCTGCACAACGCCAACAAGCAGATCGTCATCTCCAGCGACCGGGCGCCCAAGCAGCTGGTCACGCTGGAAGACCGGCTCCGCAACCGGTTCGAGTGGGGCCTGATCACCGACGTCCAGCCGCCCGAGCTGGAGACCCGCATCGCGATCCTGCGCAAGAAGGCGATCCAGGAGGGCCTGGCCGCCCCGCCCGAGGTGCTCGAATACATCGCCAGCCGCATCTCCACCAACATCCGCGAGCTCGAGGGCGCCCTGATCCGGGTGACCGCGTTCGCCAGCCTGAACCGGCAGTCGGTGGATCTGCAGCTCGCCGAGGTCGTGCTCAAGGACCTGATCACCGAGGACGCCGGCTCCGAGATCACCGTAGCCACGATCATGGCCTCCACCGCGGCCTACTTCGGGCTGTCGATCGACGATCTGTGCGGCGGGTCACGCTCGCGCGTCCTGGTCACCGCCCGCCAGATCGCGATGTATCTGTGCAGGGAACTCACCGACATGTCGCTGCCGAAGATCGGCCAGCAGTTCGGCGGCCGCGACCACACCACGGTCATGCACGCCGACCGCAAGATCCGCTCCCTGATGGCCGAGCGTCGCTCGATCTACAACCAGGTCAACGAACTCACCACCAGGATCAAGCAGCAGTCGCGCAATGGATGAGGATTTCCCTCGCGTGATGCACAGGCTGTGGAAAACCTTGTGGATCATTGGCACGGCCGTGGCAAAAGAGCGCCATCGGAGCACCCAACCATGATCATCCGGGAGGTCAGCGTCCCGAACCCCGTTCGGGACGTGGGGATAACTCTGGGGAGAACTTGGGGACAACTTGGGGACAACTCGTGGATAACCTGTGGGGACCCTGTGAAGAGAGTTTTCCCCAGGGACAAAACGACCTCTTACCCGGTGGACAACCTGGGGAAACCTCGTGGATAACCGGTGGACAGAGGACCCAAGATCTGGGGATGGCCTGTGTGTACAACTCGGTTCTCCCCAGGCCCAAGAGTTCTCCACACCGTTCACCCACAGGCCCGGTGGATGAAAAAACAGGGTCTGAGCTGCGGAAACAACGGCTTTCCACAGTATCCACCGCCCCTAATGCGATGACCACTTGTATCTCTCAATAGGAAACCCAAGAGCCATAAGAGGGTTCCGGGAGAGCGCAGGTGCGGGACAGTGAACACTTGAACCCCAGGCACCGAGCGAACGGCGCTCGATACACAGGAGGCAGATCCACGTGATGTTCCGGGTCGACCGAGACGTGCTCGCTGAGGCGGTCGCATGGACGGCGCGCAGTCTGCCTGCGCGCCCCTCCGTGCCGGTGCTGGCCGGCATGCGTCTCGAAGTCACCGAAGACGGGCAGCTCAAGCTCTCCGGCTTCGACTACGAGGTCTCCGCCGAGGTGACCCTCGAACTGCAGACGGGCGAGGCAGGCGTCGTGCTCGTCTCCGGCAGGCTGCTCGCCGAGATCACCAGGGCGCTGCCCGCACAACCGGTGGAATTTGTTGTGGAGGGCGCGAAGGCCGTCGTCACCTGTGGCAGCGCGCGGTTCACCCTTCTCACCATGCCTGTGGAGGACTACCCGTCCCTGCCGGCCATGCCCCCGGCCGCGGGACGGATCGGCAGCGACGTGTTCGCCTCGGCCGTCGGCCAGGTCGCCGTGGCCGCAGGCAAGGACGACACCCTGCCGATGCTCACCGGCGTGCGCGTGGAGATCGAGGGCGACACGGTCACCCTGGCGGCGACCGACCGCTACCGCCTCGCCGTACGAGAGCTGAAGTGGCAGCCGGACCAGCCCGACTTCTCCGCGATCGCCATGATCCCCGGCAAGACCCTCGCCGACACGGCCAAGGCCCTGGGCAACACCGGTGCCGAGATCGAGATCGCGATGAGCTCGGTCGGCGGCACCGGCGAAGGCATGATCGGCTTCTCCAGTGCCGGCCGCCGCACCACCACCCGGCTGCTCGACCCCGAGTTCCCCAAGTACCGCTCGCTGCTGCCGACCGAGTTCTCCGCCCGCGCCGACCTGCCGACGAGCGTCTTCGTCGAGGCCGTCAAGCGCGTGGCCCTGGTCGCCGAGCGCAACACCCCCGTCCGGCTGGCCTTCCGCGGCGACGAGGTCGTCCTGGAGGCGGGCAGCGGCGACGAGGCCCAGGCGGTCGAGGTGCTCGCGGTCGACTTCGAGGGCGACGACATCAACATCGCCTTCAACCACCAGTTCCTGCTGGAGGGGCTCGGCGCGATCGACTCCGATGTGGCGCGCCTGCAGATGACCACGTCCACCAAGCCCGCCATCCTCACCGGTGGCAAGCCTGTGGACGACGGCGGGGTTCCCGACTACCGCTACCTGATCATGCCCATCCGCCTCTCCAGCTGATCCGGCACGCTGGGCGGCGAGCCGGACCGAGACGCGGGAGCGGATGTGGACGCGGAGGCGGAGGCGAGGCATGGGATGACCATGATCAAAGCCTGTCTCAACGGAAACAGGAGACCCGGCGACCACCCGGCCCTCCCTGTGACACCCCTGGAGCTCGCTGAAGCGGCCCGTGAGGCGCGTGAGGCGGGTGCGGACGCCGTGCACATGCATCCGCGCGACGCGACGGGCAGGGAGTCACTCAGCGCCGTCCACATCGGCGCGGCCGTCCGCACGGTGCGGCAGGCGTGTCCCGGGTTTCCCGTCGGGGTCAGCACGGGCCTGTGGATAACCGGCGGGGACGTCGAGGCGCGGCGCGAGGCCGTACAGGGCTGGGCCGAGCTGGAGCCGCGGGACCGGCCGGATTTCGCGTCGGTGAACCTCGCTGAAGAGGGCTTCTCCGACCTGTGGCAGGATCTGCGGCGGCTCGGAGTGGGTGTGGAGGCCGGTGTCTGGTCTGTGGACGACGCCGACGCGCTCGCCGCGACCGGGCTGGAGTGCCTGCGGGTGCTCGTCGAGATCATCGGCGGCTCCGCGGACACGTCCGTGTCCCGGGCACACGCGGTGCTCGCCCGCCTTGACCACCTGGGCGTTCCCGGGCCCAGGCTCCTCCACGGAGAGGAAGCCCCGGCCTGGATACTTGTGGACGAGGCGGGGCAGTTGGGTCTGGCCACGCGCATCGGCCTGGAGGATGTCCTCCACAGCCCTGTGGGCGATCCGGTTGACGGAAACGCCGAGCTGGTACGGCTCGCGCGGGCACGCCTGACGTAGGTGGATGATGGAACCCTGAAGGGGGTGCTCGTATGCAGATCGGCATGGTTGGGCTGGGCAAAATGGGCGGCAAAATGGCAGAGCGCCTGCGCCGCGGTGGCCACGACGTCGTCGGTTACGACCGCGATCCCGCGGTCAGTGACGTCTCAAGCCTGAAGGAGCTCATGGAGCGTCTTCAGGAGCCGCGCGCGGTGTGGGTCATGGTGCCCTCGGGGCCGCCGACCCACGCGACGATCGAGGAGCTCGGCAACCTGATGTCGCCCGGCGACATCCTCGTCGACGGCGGCAACTCGCACTACGTGGACGACCAGAGGCACGGCGCCTACCTCGGGACCAAGCAGATCGGCTTCGTCGACTGCGGCGTGAGCGGGGGCGTGTGGGGCCTGCAGAACGGCTACGCCCTGATGGTCGGCGGCTCGAAGGAGAACGTCGACCGGATGATGCCGGTCTTCGACACCCTCAAGCCCGAGCAGGACGGCTTTGTCCACGCCGGCGAGATCGGCGCGGGTCACTTCGCCAAGATGGTCCACAACGGCATCGAGTACGGCATGATGCAGTCCTTCGCCGAGGGCTGGGAGCTGCTTGAGGCCTCCGACATCGTGACCGACGTGCCCGGCGCCTTCAAGAGCTGGCGGACCGGCACGGTCATCCGCTCCTGGCTGCTCGACCTGCTGGTCCGCGCGCTCGACGAGGACCCGGCCCTGGAAGAGCTCGAGGGATACGCGCAGGACTCGGGCGAGGGCCGCTGGACGGTGCAGGCGGCCGTGGACCACGCGGTCCCGCTGCCGGTCATCACCGCCGCGCTGTACGCCAGGTTCGCCTCCCGCCAGGACGACTCGCCGGCCATGAAGGTCGTCGCGGCCCTGCGCAACCAGTTCGGCGGGCACGCCGTCACCTCCAAGGAGGGCTCGGTGGCCAAGGGCGCCGACTCCCCCGGCGCCGATGTCGTCCCGCCTGTGGAGGCCCAGAAGTAATCCCACGTTCGTACGGCTTGCGCCCATACCTTTTCCACAGGGGCAAGCCGTACAAACGTGGCGAGGCCCCAGTGACGGGCGTGGCCGACTAATCTTCCTGAGGTGCATGTCGCCAGCCTCTCCCTGACCGACTTCCGTTCCTACGAATCCGTTGACCTCGGGCTGGAGCCGGGGGTCACCGCCTTCGTCGGGCCCAACGGGCAGGGCAAGACCAACCTGGTCGAGGCCCTCGGCTACGTGGCGACACAGTCCAGCCACCGGGTCGCCAACGACGGCCCGCTGGTACGGCAGGGCGCGGCGCGGGCGATCATCCGGTCGGTTGTGATGCGCGAGGACCGGCGGGCGCTGATCGAGCTGGAGCTCAACCCGGGGAAGGCCAACCGGGCCCGGCTGAACCGCTCGCCCGTGGCCCGCCCGCGCGACGTCATCGGCCTGCTGCGCACGGTCCTGTTCGCTCCCGAGGACCTGTCCATGGTCAAGGGCGACCCCTCGGAGCGGCGCCGGTTCCTGGACGATCTCCTGGTGGCCAGGACTCCCCGGTTCGCGGGGGTTCGCGCCGACTACGACCGGGTGCTCAAGCAGCGCGGGGCCCTGCTGCGCACGGCCGCGCAGGCGCGGAGGGGCAGCCGGAGCGGGCGCAGGGCCGAGAGCGAGGCGGCGTTCGCCGCGGCCGGGGCGGGAGACCCGTTGAGCACCCTTGAGGTCTGGGACGCCCATCTGGCCAGGCACGGCGCGGAGCTGCTCGCGGCCAGGCTGGAGCTGGTGGAGGTCCTGCGGCCGCTGGTCGCGGCCTCCTACGCCTCCCTCGCACCCGACTCCGCCTCCGCCAACCTGGAGTATCGCGGCACGTTGTCCACAGGCCTGGGGACGGACCGCGCCGACGGTTCTAGCGACGCCGGCGTCGACCGCACCGCTCTCGAGGAGCAGATTCGGGCCGCCCTGCTGGAGGTCCGGAGCTCCGAGCTCGAACGCGGCATCACCCTGGTCGGCCCGCACCGCGACGATCTGTTCCTCGGCCTGGGAGAGCTGCCCGCGCGCGGCTACGCCAGCCACGGCGAGTCGTGGTCGTTCGCACTGGCGCTCCGGCTTGCCGCCTACGACCTCCTGAAGGCCGACGGCGGCGACCCGGTGCTGATCCTCGACGACGTCTTCGCCGAGCTGGACAACCGGCGACGGCGCCGCCTGGCCGAGATGGTCGCCCCCGCGGAGCAGGTGCTGATCACCGCGGCGGTTCCCGATGACGTGCCGGCCGAGCTGGCCGGATCCCGGTTCGACGTGGCGGAAGGTGGCGTGACCCGTGTCCGATAAGACACCGTCCGAGCTCAGGTTGGTCAGGAGTCCGGCGCCGGGATCGGCCCAGGGCTCCAAGCCCGGATCGGCCCAGGGGCCGGAGCGGGGATCTTCCCGGGGTTCCGAGCCGGGACCGACCCGGAGCCCGGCGCCCGGATCGGCCCAGGGTCCGAAGCTGGAACTGGTCAAGAGCTCCGAACCGGGATCGGCCAAGGCCCCCGCCTCGGATCCGGAGCGGGGATCCGATGCGGGATCAGGATCGGGGTCGGGATCGGGGTCGGCCAAGAGTGCGGCGGCCAAGGGCGCGGCGATGGCGAGGGAGAAACTGGCCCAGGCCAAATCGGACGCGGCCAAACGGGGTCAGCTGCCACGCCGCGAGCCGCGGCGCAAGGCGTACGGACCGCGCAGGGACTCCGGGGATCCCCAGCTTTTCGGCCGGGCCATAGCGGACCTTCTGGCCGACCGCGGCTGGGAGCAGCCCGCCGCGGTGGGCGGGGTGTTCGGCCGCTGGCACGAGATCGTCGGCCCCGACATGGCGGCCCACACCACGCCGGAGACCTTCGCCGACGGCGAGGTTCTTGTGGTCGCCGACTCCACGGCTTGGGCGACCCAGGTGAGATTGCTCGCCAGGACGCTGGTCAGAAGGTTGAATGAGGAGCTTGGGGACGGAACGGTACAGCGCGTGAAGGTGCGCGGACCCCAGAACGGCCCCCGTCCCAGCGGCGGTCTGAGGGTCACCGGAAGCCGCGGCCCGGGCGACACATACGGCTGATCGATCACACAGAAACGGATCAGTGGCCCGTCTGGCGTGGTGACCCCCATCCCCGTAGGGGGATGTTTGAGATGATGATCGTCGCGCGACAGAGGCTTCTAGAGGCCGTCAATGCCACACGATGTGTTCCGAGCCGCTAGAATGAAATTGAATTCCGGACACGTCCGTTTGCGTGTCACCCCGGCGTATGCGCCGATCCCTGGGTGAGCGCATCGGGGCATTCATGACGGTGACGGGCACGGCGGGGCCATGTGTTCCCGCGCCGCGTGTCCGCGGCAGGAGGATTTCGCACTTGTCCTACGACGCTAGCTCAATCACCGTTCTCGAAGGGCTTGAGGCGGTCCGTAAGCGCCCAGGCATGTACATCGGTTCGACCGGAGAGCGTGGTCTCCACCACCTCGTCTACGAGGTTGTGGACAACTCCGTCGACGAAGCCCTGGCAGGACATGCCGACAGGATCGAGATCACACTGCTCGCAGACAACGGTGTGCGAGTTGTGGACAACGGCCGAGGCATTCCCGTAGGAATCGTCCCCGGCGAGAACCGGCCGGCGGTCGAGGTCGTCCTGACCGTGCTGCACGCGGGTGGAAAGTTCGACGACAAGTCCTACGCGGTCTCCGGCGGTCTGCACGGCGTCGGCGTCTCGGTGGTCAACGCCCTGTCCAGGAAACTCGACGTGGAGATCCGCACCGAGGGTCACTACTGGCGGCAGAACTACGCCGACACCCGGCCGATCGCTCCCCTGGCCAAGGGGGAGAAGACCGACGAGACCGGCACCTCGATCACCTTCTGGGCCGACGAGACCATCTTCGAGACCACGACGTGGCACTTCGAGACGCTCACGCGCCGCTTTCAGGAGATGGCCTTCCTCAACAAGGGCCTGACGATCTCCATCAGGGACGAGCGGCCCGACTTCGTCAACGGCGAGCCCAAAGAGGTCACCTACCGGTATGAAGGCGGCCTCTCCGACTTCGTCAAGCACCTCAACGCCAAGAAGGAGCCCGCTCACCTCTCGGTGATCGACTTCGAGGAGAACGGCGAGGGCATCGCGGTCGAGATCGCCATGCAGTGGAACAACTCCTACAGCGAGTCGGTCTACACCTTCGCCAACACGATCAACACCGCCGAGGGCGGCACCCACGAGGAGGGCTTCCGCGCGGCGCTGACGTCGATCGTCAACCGCTACGCGCGCGAGCAGAAGTTCCTCAAGGAGGGCAAGGACGACAACCTGGCCGGTGAGGACATCCGCGAGGGTCTCACCGCGATCATCTCGGTGAAGCTGGCCGACCCGCAGTTCGAGGGCCAGACCAAGACCAAGCTGGGCAACACCGAGGCCAAGTCGTTCGTCCAGAAGGCCTGCAACGACCATCTGCGCGACTGGTTCGAGCGCAACCCCGGCGAGGCCAAGGACATCATCACCAAGTCCCTGCAGGCCTCCCGTGCCCGCCTCGCGGCCCGCCAGGCCCGCGACCTGACCCGGCGCAAGTCGCTGCTGGAGTCGGGGTCAGGCCTGCCGGGCAAGCTGGCCGACTGCCAGTGGAGCGACCCGGAGAAGTGCGAGCTCTACATCGTCGAGGGTGACTCGGCGGGTGGCTCGGCCAAGGGCGGTCGCGACTCCAAGTTCCAGGCGATCCTCCCGATCCGCGGCAAGATCCTCAATGTCGAGAAGGCACGGATCGACAGGGTCCTCCAGAACAACGAGGTCCAGGCGCTGATCACCGCGATGGGCACCGGTGTGCACGACGAGTTCGACATCGCCAAGCTGCGGTATCACAAGCTCATCCTGATGGCGGACGCCGACGTCGACGGTCAGCACATCACGACCCTGCTGCTGACCCTGCTGTTCCGCTTCATGAGGCCGCTGATCGAGGCCGGGCACGTCTACCTCTCGCAGCCGCCGCTCTACAAGATCAAGTGGGACCGGAGAGGCGACGACGCCTCCTACGCCTACTCCGACCGGGAGCGTGACGCGGTCATCCAGGCCGGCATCGACTCGGGCAAGCCCGACCCCCGGCCCCGTGACAACGTGCAGCGCTTCAAGGGTCTGGGCGAGATGAACGCCTCCCAGCTCTGGGAGACCACCATGAACCCCGACACCCGCTTGCTCCTGCAGGTCACCCTTGATGACGCCGCTCAGGCCGACGAGCTGTTCAGCGTGCTCATGGGTGAGGACGTCGAAGCCCGCCGCTCCTTCATCATCAGGAACGCCCGGGACGTCCGATTCCTCGACGTGTAGCGGTAGCCGTACCAGAAAAGGATTTTGACCTGTGACGGAAGTGAACACTCCGCCTGGACCTCCGATCGATCGCGTCGAACCGGTGGACATCCAGTCCGAGATGCAGCGCAGCTACATGGACTACGCGATGTCGGTCATCGTCTCGCGTGCCCTGCCGGACGTCCGAGACGGTTTCAAACCGGTCCACCGCCGTGTCCTGTACGCCATGTACGACGGCGGCTACCGGCCCGACCGTGGTTATTTCAAGTGTTCCCGTGTCGTCGGTGACGTCATGGGCTCCTACCACCCGCACGGTGACTCCTCCATCTACGGCACCGTCGTGCGAATGGCCCAGCCCTGGGCGCTGCGCTACCCGCTGGTCGACGGGCAGGGCAACTTCGGCTCGCCGGGCAACGACCCGCCGGCGGCGATGCGATACACCGAGTGCAAGCTCGCGCCGATCGCCATGGAGATGCTGCGCGACATCGACAAGGACACCGTCGATCTCGTGCCCAACTACGACGGGCGCTCCCAGGAGCCCGTGGTCCTGCCGGCGCGGTTCCCGAACCTGCTGGTCAACGGATCGGCCGGAATCGCGGTCGGTATGGCGACCAGCATCCCGCCGCACAACCTGCGGGAGGTGTCCGAGGGGGTCAAGTGGTGCCTGCAGAACCCCGAGGCCACCGACGAGGAGCTCCTCGAAGCGCTGATCGCCAGGGTCAAGGGGCCCGACTTCCCCACCGGCGCGCTGATCGTCGGCCGCCGGGGCATCGACGACGCCTACCGGACCGGTCGCGGTTCGATCACCATGCGGGCGATCGTGGAGGTCGAGGAGGACGCCAAGGGCCGCCAGTGCCTGGTCATCACCAAGCTGCCCTACCAGGTCAACCCGGACAACCTCGCGCTGACGATCGCCGAGTCCGTGAAGGACGGCCGGATCACCGGTATCGCCGACGTCCGTGACGAGAGCTCCTCCCGGGTCGGCCAGCGTCTGGTGATCGTGCTCAAGCGCGACGCGGTCGCCAAGGTCGTGCTGAACAACCTCTACAAGCACACCCAGCTGCAGACCACCTTCGGCGCCAACATGCTGGCCCTGGTCGACGGCGTCCCGCGTACGCTCCGGCTCGACCAGTTCGTCCGCCACTACGTCTCGCACCAGATCGAGGTCGTGGTCCGCCGGACGAAGTATCTGCTGCGCAAGGCCGAGGAGCGGGCGCACATCCTGCGTGCCCTGCTGCGGGCCCTCGACCGGATGGACGAGGTCATCGCCCTGATCCGGCGGTCGGCATCGGCGTCCGCGGCTCAGGGCGGCCTGATGACGCTGCTGGAGATCGACGAGATCCAGGCGCAGGCCATCCTCGACATGCAGCTGCGCAAGCTGGCGGCTCTGGAGCGCCAGCAGATCACCGACGAGTACGACGCGCTGATGGCGCACATCATCGACTACCAGGACATCCTGGCCTCGCCCGAGCGGCAGCGGACGATCGTCTTCGACGAGCTTTCCGAGATCGTGGCGAAGTACGGCGACGAGCGCCAGACGGAGATCATCGCCTACGAGGGCGACATGTCCATCGAGGACCTCCTCGCCGAAGAGGACATGGTCGTCACGATCACCCGCGGTGGCTACGCCAAGCGCACCAACACCGACCTTTACCGGGCGCAGAAGCGCGGCGGCAAGGGTGTGCGCGGCGCGCAGCTGCGCCAAGACGACATCGTCGACCACTTCTTCGTCACGACGACCCACCACTGGCTGCTGTTCTTCACGAACAAGGGCCGGGTCTACCGGGTCAAGGCCTACGAGCTGCCCGACTCCGGCCGGGACGCCCGTGGCCAGCACCTGGCGAACCTGCTGGCCATGCAGCCGGACGAGGTCGTCATGGAGGTCCTGGACCTCCGCGACTACGAGGTCGCTCCCTACCTCGTGCTGGCGACCCGAAGCGGTCTGGTGAAGAAAACTCGCCTTTCCGAATACGACTCGCCGCGCACGGGTGGCCTCATCGCCATCAACTTGCGCGAAGATGACGAGGTGATCGCCGCCAGGCTGGTATCGGAGGAGGACGACCTCCTCCTGGTCTCTCGCGGAGCTCAGTCCATTCGCTTCACGGCCTCCGACGAGGCGCTGCGGCCGATGGGCCGGGCGACCAGCGGTGTGATCGGCATGCGTTTCCTCGACGGAGACGAGCTGCTGGCCATGAACCGGATGGCAGACGGCGACCACGTGCTGATCGCGACCGAGGGCGGCTATGCCAAGCGCACCCCTGCCGAGCAATATCCTTTGCAGGGAAGAGGCGGAAAGGGCGTCCTGACGGCCAAGATCGTCAGCGCTCGTGGCAAGCTGGTTGGCGCGGCCATGGTCAGGCCCGAGGACGAGGTCTTCGCGATCACGTCCGCCGGCGGGGTTATCCGGACCAGTGCAGGGGAGATCAAGCAGTCCGGCCGCCAGACCATGGGGGTGCGTCTGATGAATCTCGCGGAGGGGGACAGCGTCGTGGCTCTCGCCCGAAACGCCGAGGCTTTGGAAGCAGAGACTTTGGAAACTGAGGAAAACGGGGAAGGGGAGTAGCCCGTGAATGCTCAGTCCAATCCGGGTCCACGTCCGGCCTCGTCATCGACACGCGATCAGGTGACGGAGAAGATGGACAAGACCGCTGAAACGAATGTCGTCGAGGTGGTCGAGTCACCGGCCGACGGTAGTGCGCCCAAGCCGGGGACCGATGATTCGGTAACCGACGAGCCCAAGGGCAGGCAGAGCGTGACGGCGATCGAGGACAACAAAAAGCAGGGCGAATCCACGGTACGGATCCGCCCGGCGGAGCCGAGCCGTACCCCGTGGTCGCCGGGGGGGCTTTCGTCTCCCCATGCTCCTCCGGAGGGTGCGGACAAGAAGGCGACTCAGGACTCGGCTCCTCGGCCGCCGCGCAAGGCACACCTGGTGCTGCGTCGCATCGAGCCGTGGTCGGCCATGAAGTTCAGCTTCGTGGTCTCGCTGGTCTGCTTTGTGGTGCTGTTCATCGCGGTCGCGGTTCTTTACATGGTTCTGTCTGGGCTTGGGGTGTTCGAGAACATCATCCAGACGGTGAACCAGCTGACGACGGCCGACGGCAAGTCCACCAGCGGTGTGGACGTCGCCTCCTGGTTCGAGCCGGTCCGCATCCTTGGCTACACCGCCCTGATCGGCGCGGTGAACGTGGTGCTGATCACCGCCATGTCGACCCTCGGCGCGGTGATCTACAACATCGCCTCCGACCTGGTCGGCGGCGTGGAGGTCACCTTCAGCGAGGCCGAGTAGGCAACCTGCCGCCATGTCCCCGGTTTGAGAGCCGGGGACATGGCGCGAGCGGGCGTCAGAACAGGGTAAGCTTTTCCCTGTTCGAGTGAACGGATTCGTCCTCGCCAAGCGAGTGCGGCACCGTTCGTTGTGTGTACGAGGGGCTATAGCTCAGACGGTTAGAGCGCTTCCCTGATAAGGAAGAGGTCCCAGGTTCAAGTCCTGGTAGCCCCACACAGTTCAGAGGCCATTTCCCACCAAGGGAAGTGGCCTTTTTGATCTTCCGGGTGACTAAGTGAGTGACTAAGGTCGTATCTCGTCCGAAGGTCACGAGCTACAGCCGGAACACTGAGCCTCCCCGTCCCGAGGTCCGCCCGGAGGATGAGCGGTTGTGGGGTCCTGGGGGATATGGGCGATGAAGCACCGCGCGCTGTTGTGCTGGATGGGTGCCATCCTTCTGTCCACCCTTCCTAACTGGGCTTTGTTGCCAGTAGATACAGAGATTCACATCTGCGCCTATCTGAACGCCGAAGACGGATACACCGGTCGTGATGTGCTCGGTCTGGGTTTCGGCGCGATGGCCACTCTTCTTCCCCCTGCTTTGATAGCGCTGGCCGTGGCCGCACGGCGATCACTGCCCCAAAGGGGCCGACTCCTGGCCTGGATAGGAGCGGGCGGAGCGCTCGTGACAGCTGCTTACTACGCACTATCGACCATTGCGTTCTTCTCCCCCTATTGCCCTGAGGGTTCGCAGGGGCCTGGGTTCGTGCTCCCGCTCTACGGCGCTATTGCTGCGCTCGTCCTGATCGCCGGCGTGCCACGAGCCGAAGACAAGCCCAACGCGGAGGCCGAGACGCGGTCATGAACAGCGTTCAAGCCTGCGGGAAGATCTGATCCATAGCCTCGGCATCGCCCTGATGATCTAGAGCCCTTCAAAGATCAGTGCAGGTGCTGATCGAGTGTCCAGTCCCTTGGGATGCCGATGCAGCGAGGTGACCATGGGCCCGGTAATGTAGCGATCTTCGGCTGGCGCAAGCTCCCGGAGTCCTTGAAGGCGAACACCCATGATGAATCTTGACCAGACGCCTGAACGCCTTCGTCTCGACGCCGCGCTGAAGCGCATGGCCGTCACTTTCCGCGGCATGACCGCCCGTCCCGACGAGAACAACTGCGAGTGCCACTGGGGCAGCGCGGAAGACCTCGCCCAGTTGAAGGTGCCGGATGTGGAGTTGAATCTCGACCTTCTGCATGCCACCTGGCGGGCCAAGGACTGGGATGACCACGCATCCGTGCTGCGCCGCATTCTGCCCCAGTTCTCCACGGCCCTCGTCAGCGGCCTTGTCGAGCCTTTCTCCGGCATGGAGGAGGTCGGGCATTCACTCGCTTCCGGCCATTGGCAGCTGTGGCCTGCCGAGCAGGCCACAGCGGTGCGGGAGTTCCTGCACGCCTGGTGGGCCCAAATTCTCACCGACCCGGATCCCGCTGTGCCCGCACATGAGGTCCTCGCCCTATGTGCCGAAGCCGCCGGCACGCTCAGCCCATGGCTACAGGTCTGGGAAGCGCAGACGCACGCCGTGGCCGATCATCACCTGGCCGAAGCGGTGGCGCACTGGGAGCGCGACTTACTGAGAGACCAACTCCCCTGGGAGACCTGGAACTGGGAGGACGAGGAAGAGCCGCGTGCCGAGTTGACGGCCTGGCTGATCCGCCACGCCCCTGCCCGACTGCACGCTCAGAATGCCCCCGAAGAACTGCTCCACCGGGTGCGACTGCTCGGCCTCGCCGGCCCCGCCCGCTGGGAGGATCCACACTGGCCCAACCGTAGCTACTGAGCCACCGCCTACCGCTAATTCCTGTACTCGGTCTCCTCGAAAGGCTGTGCTGATCGAGGTGTCTCGTCTCACTTGATGCTTGACGCTTTGGCATCGGATGATGCTTGACACTCCTAGCTGCTGTTTCGCTGTCCAGCATGCGCCTTGGACGTGATCAGGAAACCAGCACGGAGGTGCGGAGGATTACAGCTGCACGTGTGATCTCACCACGATGAGGTCGCCCGCACGGTAAAGGACGGGACCCGGGGTGCGGACAGGGCCGTCTGCCTCATCACCCTGATCCCTAGCCAATCTTTCGCTGCCTGGTATGCGCCTTGGACTTGATTCGCGTGATCTCCTGGGTCGTGGTCCGAGGCACCACCCGCAGCGGTTCGCCGTTGTCGTGGATGGCGATGCGGGTGTCGTCGACGGTCACGTCGAGGATCTTGCGGGCGTGCACCCGACCGATGTGGATCTTCTGGTCGACGACCATGATGCCGCCGCGGATGGAGACCGTGCGCTGCAGGAGCGCGACGGGTTCTTCGGCCGGCGGTGAGCAGCTCGCCGAGATCTAGCGGGCGGGGTCGCGGTTGTAGAGCTTTCTGGCCCACACGTAGCCGACCAGGGCGATGCCGGCGCTCCATGCGATGGCGACGGTCGCGTTGTCGCCCATCGGGGTGCCGAGCAGCAGGGATCGCAGGGTCTCGATGAGCGGGGTGAACGGCTGGTGCTCGGCGAACCAGCGCAACGCGCCGGGCATGGAGTCGGTGGGGACGAAGCCGCTGCCGAACAGGGGCAGGAACATCAGCGGCATGGGGATGTTGCTGGCGATCTCGACAGTGGGAGAGAGCAGGCCGAGCGCGGCCGACAACCAGGTGAGGCCGAGGACGAACAGGGTCAGGATGCCGAGCGCGGCGAGCCACTGCAGAGGGCCGGTGGTCGAGCGGAACCCGAGAAGTACGGCGATGCCGGTGACGACGGCGACCCCGAGCAGGGTCTGGATCATGCTGCCGAGCACGTGACCGGTCGGGACGGAGGCGCGGGTGATGGCCATGGTCCGGAAGCGGGCAACGATGCCCTCGGTCATGTCGGTTGCGACGGTCACCGCGGTGGCGGTGGTGGCTGAGGCGACCGTCATCAGGATGATGCCGGGGGTGACATAGGCGAGATAGTCGGCGCGGCCACCTGCCTGGCCGAGCCCCGCGCCGAGGGTGCCGCCGAAGACGTAGACGAACAGCAGCAGGAAGACGATCGGCATGCCGATGATCATGAGGGTGAGGGTGGGGTAGCGGAGCATGTGCCTCAGGTTGCGGCGCAGCATCGTGGCCGAGTCGTGGAGCGCGTTCATCGGGCGGATTCGCTTTCCTGGGTGAGGGCGAGGAAGACGTCGTCGAGGTCGGGGGTGTGGACGGCCAGTTCGTCGACGGTGACGGAGGCGCCGTCGAGCCAGTCGAGCAGCGCTCGCAGCGATCTGATGCCGCCGTCGCTGGGGACGTGCAGGGTGAGCGTCTCCTCTTCGCGGGAGATCGGGCGCAGCCCCTGAGACGCCGTCTCGAAGCCGTGTGGGTCGGCGAAACGCAGGCTGACGTGGCCGCCGGGGACCAGGCGTTTGAGTTCTTCCGCGGTGCCTTGGGCGACCATCTTGCCGTGGTCGAGCACGGCGATCCGGTCGGCGAGCTGGTCGGCTTCTTCCAGGTACTGGGTGGTGAGGAAGATGGTGACGCCGTGGTCGGCGACGAGGCCGCGGATGATCTGCCACATGGTGCGGCGGCTGCGCGGGTCCAGGCCGGTGGTGGGCTCGTCGAGGAAGATGATGCGGGGGGCGCCGACGAGGGTCATGGCGAGGTCGAGGCGGCGTCGCATGCCGCCGGAGTAGGTCGCGGCGGGTTTGCCGGCGGCCTCGGCCAGGTCGAACTGCTCGAGCAGTTCCCGCGCCTGCTCGCGGCCCCGGGATCGGCCCAGGTGGTGCAGGTCGGCCATGAGGCGGAGGTTCTCCTCACCGGTGAGCAGGCCGTCCACCGCGGAGTACTGGCCGGTGACGCCGATCGCGGCGCGTACGGCCTGGGCTTCCCTGGTCAGGTGGTGGCCGGCCACCCGGACGTCGCCGCCGTCGGCGGAGATGAGCGTCGAGAGGATCTTCACCATGGTGGTCTTGCCTGCGCCGTTGGGGCCGAGGAGGGAGAAGACGGTGCCGGCCGGGATGTCCAGGTCGACGCCGTCGAGTACGAGGTGCTTGCCGTAGGCCTTGCGCAGGCCGGTGGTGGAGATCGCCGGGTCGGTCATGATCGGGTCCTTGAAGGTCGGGTGTGGGCTCGGGGCGGCGTTTCAGGCTGAGGTGGCGATCAGCGGGCGGGGCCCCGCGTCGATGGCCTGCCGTACGGCTCGCCTGGCCGCGATGATCGTCCAGGCGGTGGTGAGCGCGGTGACCAGCGCCGTCGCGGCGAAGGTGGCGAGGGTGGCCGAATCAGGGTGGATCAGGGACTGGCCGCGTGCGGCCTGCCAGGTCACGACGGCGACCAGGCCGCTGTAGCCGAGGGCGGCGGAACCCACCAGACGGGCACGCACTCGCTCGTCCCGCAACCAGGCGTACCGGGTGGCCAGGGCGGCCAGGACCGCGGTGAGGACGAGCAGCACCTGGATGCCGTGCAGGCCGAAGAAGTGCGGGACGCGGAAGTCTCCACCGGTGACGCTCCAGTTGGTGAGGGGCATGCCGTGGCCGTCGGGGTCGCCGATGCCGTGGCCCTGGTACATGGGGATCTGGGCACCGTTGGCGTCGGTGACCGTACGGGGATGGATGTCGGTGACCATCCAATAGAGCGGGATGAGCATGCCTACGGTGGCCAGCCCCAGTCCGGCGCGGATCGCGCGGGTGAGCGCGGGACCGGCGGTGCGCTGGACCAGCACCATGATCCCGATGATCAGTTGCGCGATCAGGATGATCATCACGCCGTAGGTGAGGAACGGGACTAGGGCCAGGGTGACGGGATCGCTCTGGTCGGCGTTGAAGTGACTGATGGTGCCACGGGCCGCCTGCAGGGTGATGACGCCGACCTCGACGGTCGCGGCGACGGCGAACACGGTGCCGACCCACCAGCCCAGCCGCCTGCCCTTGGTCAGCTTCGACAGCAGCCAGGCGAGCGTCCCGGCGTAGAGGCCGAAGGCGAAGCCGAACTTCAACGGTTTGACCCACACCGACTCACCCAGCAGCGTGCGGTCGTCGATCAGCAAACCGGCAAGGCAGACGAACATCAGGGTGCACATAAGGCCCGCGCAGATCAGCAGCGGACGATGCCAGGACTTCACAGGAACTCCGATCAAGCTTTTCGTTTCGATATGCAAAAAGCTAGCTTGCATTCAGATATTCGTCAACGATGAATCTGCTGGTTGAGTGGGTAAATACGGAGTAATTGCAATGGACTGTCGATGAATGCAAGTGGCTGACTTGCAATGAGATGAGGGTGGATGCAAGACTGCCCGTCCGTGCGGACGCGACCAGGAAGGCACATCCATGCCCGGAGGCAGGCTGACCCACCAGGACCGCCGGCAGATCGCCGACGGCCTGGCGGAAGGGCTCACCTATACCGAGATCGCCGTCCGCCTGGACCGGCCGCTGTCCACCGTCACGCGTGAAGTGGCCCGCAACGGCGGACCCGAGGGCTACCAGGCAGACCAGGCGCACGAGGCCACCCGGGAACGCGCCAGGAGGAGCCAGCCTGCCCCTGGGGAACGCGACGTCGAGGCGGTCGACGCCGTGGAGGAACAGTTCATCGAGATCTTGATCAGCACCGGTCTGTCGCGGATGACCGCCCGCGTGCTCGCCAGCCTCTACCTCACCGACAGCGGCAGCCTTACCGCCGCCGAACTCACCCGGCACCTTCAGGTCAGCCCGGCCTCCGTCTCCAAGGCCATCGGCGAGCTCGAACAGCAGGAGATGGTCCGCCGCGAACGCGACCCGCGCAGGCGCCGCGACCGCTACATCATCGACGCCGACGCGCTCTTCCGCGCCTGGATGGCCGGCGCTCGCCAGAACGCCCTGCTGGCCGACTTCGCCCGCCGGGCGGCTGAGACCCTCGGGGCCGCCTCGCCCGCAGGGGGCCGGCTGGGGGACGTCGGCGACTTCTTCGACCACGTCGGCCAGGCGATGCTGCAGGCGGCCGAGCAGTGGCGCGAGGCCCACAACGCCAAGCAAGAGCTGTGAACGGCCGATGCTGCTTTAAAAAGATCGAGCAACTATCGGTGACCGCCCGAGACGTGCTCGCCGAGATTGATGACTCCCGCCTGCCCGAGGCAGCCTAGCGATGGACGGCTGAACCTATCTCCAGCTTCCACGAGGGTGAGGCCGCCAGTCACCGGTCGTCGCCGGCCCGCTGCCGTTCCGCGGTGGGGTCGACGGCAAACGGGATGGACAAGCGGAACGTAAGCGTCAGGCCCGGCGAGCGCGGCAAGGGTCTACACGAATTTGCCTCGGCTGGGAGATTGCTGGGCATCCCTGGCGTGCCCGCGACGGCCTCGTGGTCCATAGTCGGCCTACTCGTGGATAGCGTGATATATGGGTTGATATATCGACCGCGGAGGGGGAACATCCATGGTCGACAAGTGGGAAATCAAGCGCGGGATGGCCGACGCGATCAACGCCCATGACGTGCATCGGTTGCTCGATCTCTTTACCGAGGATGCCATCTTTGTCTCTCCCGTAGGAATGGCAGAGGGGCACGAACAGATCGCGTGGCTCTTTGAGCAATTCTTCAAGGGATTTCCGGACCTCCACCTAACGGTGTGGTACGAGGCCACCGACACCGACAACCCCA
>NZ_FZOD01000095.1 GCF_900188345.1 Streptosporangium subroseum
CCGCCCGGGAGCCGGCCACGCTCACGATGCCGCCGCTGCCGTTCTTCACCGATGGCCGGGGCGTCCAGCCGTCGTTCACAGAGACCCACGCGAAGTCACTGGCCGGGAAGGTCGAGGCCTGGAAGACGCCCTGGCTGACCCGGTCGACGCCGAAGGTGGTGTTGCCCACCACACCGCAGTGACCAGAGCTGACAAAACCGCTCTGGGTTCCGCGAAGCACCGAGAAACCGATCGAGCAGCGATTCACGGAGCCGACGTAGTAAGGGTCACCGCCCAGCAGGTCGGAGAGGGGCCGCGGCCGCTCCGCGAACGGCAGCACCCGCACCGCGACCAGATCCACACCAGCGGCCTCCAGGAAATCTTCGGTCGCCGAGGCCGAGTCGGACAGGACGATGACCTTGTTGGTCCTCACGTCGACCAAGCGCACCCGCCCGTTCGGATGGGTGGCCAGAGCCGCGTCAACCTCCTTGAGAGTCGCGTTGAGACGCGCCAGCGACCGGCCGACGACCTCACCCCGGGCGCCCATCGCGGTGATCTGGGGAAGATCGGCGGAGTCCGTGGTGGCCACCACGAGGATCTGCGACGTGGACCCGATGAGCCAGGAACCCGCGAAGCGATCCCCGAGCCTCCTGCGGAGCTGCGTCTCGACCGGTGTGAACCGGGCCTCGTTGAGCAGACGCGCCTGCGCCTGCTCAACGGTGATATGGAGGTCACGCTGAAGTGCCGTAAGCATGCCCGGCGGTGGTTTCCAGACGGACAGAACAAGCCGTGCGGCCACTGCCTCGCCCCGGGCGACCGGGATGGTCGCCAGGACGAGGGCGGCCATCGCCAGGACGCGGCCCGCGGTAGCGGCATGTCTGCGGGACACGGAGTCTCTCCTCGGCCTCGGCTTTCCAGGCATGAGGGGGGTCACCTCATATCGCAGGTTGATCATGCGATGTGGGCAACTCCACCTTAATCCAGCCGTTGACGGTGAAGGCCGGAAAAGCCACGCGCCACGCGGCGACGATTCGAAGCCCGCCCCCGCGCGCTCAACTCCTCAGAAGCTCCGGGAAGGAGCACTTCCCGCCACCCCGTCGAGGGTCAGAAGCCATAGGCGTCGCCCAGGGCGCCCTGGACGTATTTGCGCGCCTGATGGATGCGGGACTTGGCGGTGCCGAGCGGGATACGGAGCTGGTCGGCCACCTCGTTGTAGTCGAGCTGGCAGATGTCACGCAGCACCAGTGCCTGGGCCAGATCGGGCTTTTCCGCCTCCAGCGCCTCCATCGCGTCGAGCAGGTCCAGCCTGGACCCGGCGATCACACTCACCCGGGCGACATCGGGCTTCTGCAGGAGCAGATCGTCCGACCCCTGCTCGGCGGAACGTCGCTTCAGCGAGCGATAGGTGGTCCTGGCGCAGTTGGCGGTCACGATGTGCAGCCAGGTGCTGAACCGGGCCCGCCCCTCGAAGCGGCCGATGTTGCGGGCCACCGCCAGCAGCGTGTCCTGGGAGGCCTCCTCGGCGTCCTGCCGATAGGGAAGGATCCGCCCGCAGTGCCGCAGCACGTCCGGCTCGATCCGCTTCAGCAGCTCGCCCAGGGCCCGGTGATCACCTTGGGCGGCCCCGCGGGCCAGCTCTTCGGTCGTCTCGTCCAGCGCCATCGTGGACCCCCATCAGCGGTCACAGTCGCTGGACATCCTACGGTCGGGAACCACATTCGTTAACGCCCTCGCCGACCGAAACCCCACCCGAACCGGCCCCGCCCCAGCTCCAGGGGCAGCGCAAAAACATTGCATATCCACCAACCTGATGACAAGAGCTGACACAATCTGACCGACGCCATTCTTCCCTGGCCTGAAGTCCAGAGCATCTTGGTGACGTCCCGGTTAACCTTCAGGACAAGCGCGTCCCTAGGTGGAAGGGGTCGAATGAACGCGATCCTGGTCGCTTCGAACCGCGGCCCCGTCTCTTTCATCCTCTCCGAGGACGGCTCGCTGTCCATGCGCAGGGGTGGCGGCGGCCTGGTCTCCGGCCTGTCGGAGGTCGCCAAAGATCTCAACGTGCTCTGGGTCTGCGCCGCGCTCTCCGACGGCGACCGCGGTGCCGTACGGCTGGCGCCCGGCGGCCGGTTGGACCAGGCGGGTTACGAGACCGGAGCGCTGCGGATGCTCGACATCCCCCCGGCGACCTTTCACCGGGCCTACAACGCGGTCGCCAACTCGACCCTCTGGTTCGTCCACCACCTCCTCTACGACACGCCCAACATGCCGCACTTCGACGCCAGGTTCCGCCGGGAGTGGGAGTCGTACCAGGCCTACAACGAGGCGTTCGCGATGGCACTGGCCGAGGAGGCCTCGCACGGGGCGAGGGTGATGGTGCAGGACTACCACCTGAGCCTGGTCCCGGCCATGCTCAGGGGCGAGCGCCCCGACCTGCGGGTGGCTCACTTCTCACACACCCCCTGGGCGCCGCCCGAATACTTCGCCCTGCTCCCCGACGACGTCGGGACCGAGCTGCTCGAGGGCATCCTGGGCGCCGACCACGCGGGCTTCCTGACCGCGCGCTGGGCCGGGGCCTTCATGGACTGCTGCGAGATGGTGCTCGGGGCCCAGGTGGACCGCCGAAGCCGTACCGTCACCCATGCGGGCAGGACCACCCGGATCGGCGTGCACAGCCTGGGCGTGGACGGCGAGGCACTCTGGACGCGGGCGTCCGAGCCCGACGTCGAGTCGCACATGGCCGCCCTCCGCGACCAGGTCGGCGACCGCATGCTGATCGTGCGGATCGACAGGACGGAGCTGTCCAAGAACATCGTCAGGGGCCTGGCCGCCTACCGGGAGTTCCTCGCGACCCACCCGGAGTGGCACGGCCGGGTCGTCCATCTCGCCTTCGCCTATCCGTCCCGGCATGATCTGCCCGAATACCGCGAATACACCGCGGCGGTGCAGCGCAGCGCCAAGGAGATCGAGGACGAGTACGGCACCGAGGACTGGGATCCGCTGATCCTCAACGTGAACGACGACTATCCGCGCTCGCTGGCCGCCTACCGGCTGGCCGACGTGCTGCTGGTCAACCCGATCCGCGACGGCATGAACCTGGTGGCCAAGGAGGGCCCCATCCTGTCGCCGCGCAGCGCGCTGATCCTGTCCCGGGAGGCGGGCGCCGCCGCCGAGCTGGGTGAGCACGCGCTGACGGTCAACCCCTACGACGTCTCGGCCACGGCCGCCGCCCTCCGCGAGGGCCTGGTCATGTCCGAGGGCGAACGCCTCAGGAGGGGCACCCTCCTGGCCGCCGCGGCCACCGCGCTGCCCCCGCACCTCTGGTTCGCGGACCAGCTCGCCGCCCTCAAATAACCCGACCTCGCCTGGCCCAGGGCGTTTTCGCCTGCCGTGCGATAGTTTTTGCCGGTATTCCACCTTTAATACTCGGGAGAACAGTGGCCGCCATCGCGCCCGTCCGGCTGACCCGTGATCGCGCGACCTGGCTGATCTATCTCCAGCTCGGCGTCTTCGCCACCTACCTGTACGGCCTCAGCGCCGCGCTTCCGCTCCTCCGCATCGACCGGGGCCTGTCACAGGCGGTCGCCGGGCTGCACGGCACCTCGATGGCCGTCGGCGGCATCCTCACGGGTCTCGCCCTCCCCTGGCTGACCAGAAAGATCGGCCGCCGGGCCGTCACCTGGACGGGGCTGGCCGGAATGAACGCCGGCGTGCTGCTGGTGATGCTCGGCGACGCTCTGCCGGTCACCCTTCTCGGGTACGGCATCGCCAGCGGGATGGGCTCGATCACCCTCTATACGGGCATGGCCGCGCTCGACGACCACCACGGCCCCGCCGGCGCGGCGGCGATCAGCGAGGCGAACGCCGTCGGAGTGACCATCGGCATCGGGGCGTCGTTTGTCATCAGCTTCGCCGCGCAGGGCGTGCTCGGCTGGCGGACGGCGCTGCTGATGACCCCGGTCCTGACCGCGCTGCTCGCGCTGACCATGGGCCGCGTCTGGACTCCCGAGCGCGAGAGCACCGCTGTCCGCGTCGGCCCGGAGGGCAAGGCGCGGTTCAGCGGGGCGTTCTACGTCGCGGGGGGCGTGCTGTTCTGCTGCGTCGCCCTGGAGTTCTGCTTCAACCTGTGGGCGGCGAAGCTGGTCGCCGACCAGACCGGGCTGTCGGCGGCGATGGCGGCGACCGGGCTGACCGCGTTCACGGCCGGGCTCGCGGCCGGGCGGTTCGCCGGCGCGCGACTGGCCCTGCGGATGGCTCCCACGACCCTGTTCGTCGGCGCGCTCGCGCTCACCGCTGCCGGATGGGCGGTCTTCTGGCTGAGTGAGGAGCCGGTGCTCTCCTACGCGGGCCTGGCCGCCTCCGGGCTCGGGGCCTCGCTGCACTTCCCCATGGCGCTCTCGCGGGTGCTGGCGGCCTCGGGCGGGCGGGCGGACCAGGCCACGGCCGTGGCCTCCGTCTTCTCCAGCCTCGCGGTGGGGGCGGGCCCGTTCCTGCTAGGCGCCCTGGGCGACGCGTTCGGCACCCACCAGGCGTTTCTCATGGTTCCCGCCCTGATCGGGCTGGCCATAGGCGGGATCCTGGCCGGCTCCAGGTAACGTGCCGGGCCCGGGGTCCGGCACGCGGACGGAGTCCCTTCCGCGTCGGGGACCGGCGATCCCGCGTGCCGCAGGCCCGGACCCCGGGCCTGCCTGCGGCCTAGACCTCGATCGAATCCGCGATCGAGGTGAGAAGCCACATCACTCCCTCGGGCCCGTTCACGACGATGTCGGCCTCCACCACGATCTCGGACGACCCGCTGAACACCGTCACCCCCGGCAGCCCGGAGGCCCGCACCGCCGCGAACGCCGCCAGGTCTCCCAGGTCGTCGCCGGCGAACAGCACCGACCGCGCCTGCCGTTCCCGCAGGAAGGCGCTCAGCGCCACTCCCTTGTCCATCCCCTGCGGGCGCAGCTCCAGCACGAACTTGCCCGGCTCGACCGCCAGCCCGGCCTCGGCCGCCAGTTTGGCGACCGGCTCGCGCAGCGCGTCGAGCGCCGCCTGCGGGTCGGCGGTCTGCCGCGTGTGCACGGCCACCGCCCGCTCCTTGTCCTCGATCATGGCGCCGGGGACTCCGGAGACCAGGGGAACGAGCGCGGTTCTGACTCTGGACAGTCCCGGATGGACGGGCGGCGCGGAGAGCGTGCCCGCCTCCCAGCGCTCAAGGCCGTAGTGGCCGAGCACGACCAGCCCCGGCACCTTGGACAGGGAGCCGTACTCGACGGCGACGGCGGCCGGACGCCCGGTCACGATCACCACGGCGCCGACCAGGGCACCGAGCCTGGTCAGCACCGCGGGACCGTCCGGATGGATCCTGGCCGCGGCGGGGTCGGCCACGATCGGTGACAGGGTGCCGTCGAAGTCGAGTCCGATCACCGCCCCCGCGGGATCGGCGGTGATCGCTCTCAGCCCGTCGGGCATGTCCGCGGTCACGCTCGCCCGGCCCCTCGTCGGCTCAGCCGTCCTGCTTCGCTCACCGGACTCGCTCCTCATAGATAAGCCACATATCGAACTGGCCATACCCAGACATCAGGGATGCAAGCCCAACCCGATCGGCCGTGCTGAGAAATCAGGGACGCAGGCCCAGCCGCCGGGCGGCGCGGTCACGGCGGCGCGTCTCACGGAGCCGGCGCAGGCGCTTGACCAGCATCGGATCGTGGGCGAGCGCCTGGGGTAAGTCGATGAGCTCGCCGAGCAGCTGGTAGTAACGGGTGGCGGAGACGTCGAAGACCTCACGGATCGCCTGCTCCTTCGCGCCCGCGTAGTGCCACCACCGGCGTTCGAAGGCGAGCAGCTCCCGCTCCCTGTCCGTGAGAGCCCGCAAGGTCGGTTCCGGGGCAGCACTGTCACCGGAGATCGGCGCGGTGTCCATTGCTTTCCTCCTCGGTCGGACCCACGGTGTCCACACCGCGGGCGCGCGGCCCGAAGTCAGGATAGTCCGAAATCTCCTCCTGTTCATGACGGATTCAGCGACGTACAGTCACCAGGTGTGACCTCTGTCATCAGCCTTCTCACTGATTACGGCCTCGAAGACGGCTACGTCGCCGCATGCCACGGCGTCATCATCGGGATATCCCCGGAGTCGAGGATCGTCGACGTATGCCATCTGATCCCCTCTGGGGACGTACGGCGCGCCGCCGCGATCCTGGCGCAGACGATCGCCTACCTTCCACCGGGCGTGCACGTCGCCGTGGTGGATCCCGCGGGCGGTGGCTCACGCAGAGCCGTGGCCGTCGAGGCGGGCGACCATGTGTTCCTGGGCCCGGACAACGGCCTGCTGTCGTGGGCGATCCATGCCAGCGGCGGCGCGAGGGTCGCCTACGAGCTGACCAACGAGGCCTTCTTCCTGAAACCGGTCTCGCCGACCTTCCACGGACGCGATCTCTTCGCGCCCGTGGCGGCACACCTGGCGATCGGGCGCGATCTCGCCGAGCTCGGCCCGGAGATCCCGCTGAACCGGCTGGTCTCGCTGCCCGCACCGACCTCGCTGGTGCAGGAGGGCACGGCCGAGGGCGAGGTGCTGTCGGTGGACCGCCACGGCAACACCCAGCTGTCGATCAGCGCGGGCGACCTGGCCACGCTGGGCGTGCGGCCGGGAGACACGCTGGTGGTCTGGCTGGGCAGGCGGCGGGTGTCGGTGCCGTTCAAGGAGACGTTCGCCGCGGTGCCTCCGGGGGAACTGGTCGCCTTCACCGACTCGGCCGGGCTGGTCGCCCTGGCGGTCAACTCCGGCGACGCCTCCCAGCGACTCGGCCTGCCGCCGGGAGCCCACGTACGACTATCTCTTGTGCCATGACATGTGTAATTAAAGTGACCTAAGGGAAATTACCCTACGTATCGGCCTGTTTACTGAAGCGTCGGTTTGGGGGGTAAGGCGCGTGCCACAATCCCCGTGACGTGTCCCGATCCCCCTCCGACGAGGTCACCGTGCTCTACACGCGTGCGTCCAGAACGGTTCGAACCGTCCTGGCTGTTCAGGCCGTTCCGGCTGTCTTGACCATGGTTGTGGTCGTGTCCGTCCCGGTGTCCGTCCAGGCCGACGACATCGGTGCCACCGCGCGGGCCAAACAGTGGTCGCTGGCTCCGCTGGGGGTGGCGGAGGCCTGGCAGCGGACCCGCGG
This sequence comes from Streptosporangium subroseum, assembly GCF_900188345.1. Taxonomy (GTDB): domain Bacteria; phylum Actinomycetota; class Actinomycetes; order Streptosporangiales; family Streptosporangiaceae; genus Streptosporangium; species Streptosporangium subroseum. The sequence continues at coordinate 7,137 of NZ_FZOD01000095.1, forward strand.
GGAGAACGTGGTGGTCGCCGTGCTGGACACCGGGGTCGACGCCCGCCACCCCGACCTGGCCGGGGCGGTGATCGGTGACACCGACCTGACCGGCACGGACCGGGGCACACCCCGGTGGGAGAGCCACGGCACGGCCATGGCGAGCATCATCGCCGGGCGCGGACACGGCGAGAACCACGCCTGGGGCGTGAGCGGGATCGCCCCCGCCGCGACGATCCTGTCCGTCAGGGTCACGCTGGACAACAACGACCCCCAGCGCCGCCAGGGCCGCACCTGGGGTGCGAACGCACTGGCCAGGGGCATCCGCTACGCGGTCGATCACGGCGCCAAAGTGATCAGCATGTCGCTGGGCGGCGGCAGCGGGTCGTGGCGGGGAGCGGAGACCGAGGAGAGGGCCGTGCGCTACGCGCTCGACCGGGGCTCGGTGCTGGTGGCCTCCGCGGGCAACGACGGCGCGGGTACGAACTGCAGAAACTTCCCCGCCGCCTATCCGGGCGTGATCGCGGTGGGCGCGGTGGACAGGAGGATGCGGGTGGCGCCGTTCTCCAACAGGCAGAAGTATCTGTCGCTGGTCGCACCGGGAGTCCAGATCGTCAGCGCCACCGTCGACGGCTCCTACGTGATCGGGGACGGCACGAGCTCCGCCGCGGCCATCGTCGCCGGAGTCGTGGCGCTGGTCAGATCGGAGTTCCCGCGGCTGACTCCCTCCCAGGTCCGCTGGGCCCTCGAACGCGGCACCACCCACGCCCCCACGGGCGGGCACAGTCCCGAGTACGGCCACGGCGTGGTCAACGCCGCCCACGCGCTGGAGGCGGCCGCCAAGGCCCAGCGGCGGCCGTTGCGCGCCGAGGCCCCATTCCCGGTGTCCTCGGCCTCTCCCGTCCTCTCCCGTGGCGCGCCGATCCGCGGCACCGATGTCTCGCGCAGGATCGTCTGCTCCGCGCTGGTCCTGCTCGTCCTCACCATGACGGGACGCGCACTGGCCAGGCGTCGCCGTCGTGCGCGCAAATTTCCTATTTACCGTTAATGAACTCGAATACGTGATGCCGGGCTATGCGACCAGGCCCGACCTGAAGATATTTTCCCGCGCGAACCGGCACCGTTCATTGAACCTCGGCAGCTTTTATCGATCACCCCGGAGAACGCATATTCCCGATCGAGTGCATATGCCATGCTTTTATATCGAAGGCTCCGGAAAACGGATATTCCCAATCAAACACGCATGTCATATCCGCCCTGTGGCCGGATCCGCGATCGACGGCCGTTCGCCGTGGACTCCGGGCTCGTCTCCTTCGGCAAAGCCGGGCCTGCAGGCCCGGAAACCCCGGCGGTTACGAGCCCTGACGGCAGCGCGTCCGGCGGATCGGGCACACGTCCAGCTGACGATTAACCAAGGTTTGTTCGGCCATAGCCCTTCGATCATTGCCGCTTCCTGACCATTCTGGCACTGATTGAAGAAGTGTCGATGGATAGTCTCCTCCTGTTACGTTGAGTAGCCGCGTGCAGACGGAATATTCCAATTCCAGTAACTGCCGCGGTTTCCTTTCGGGGGGAACACAAAATGATTCGTCGTCTTCTCATCACTTCGGCATGCGTCAGCATCGCCGTCATCGCACCCGCCGCGGTCGCATCCGCGTCCACGGCCAAGTCCGCCAACTGCTGTGGCGGTGGCGTCGTCTCGGGGCCTGCGGCCTTCGTTCCGACGAGCACCGTCACGTACGGCAACACCATCGTGCCCACGACCGTCGTCTCCGGCGGCGGCGCCGTCTACGGCGGTGGCATCTACGGTGCCGGCGTCTACGGCGGCGGTGGCTGCCTGCCGGCGGCCGCCGTGCTCGCGTCTCCCTGCGGCGGTGTCTACGGTGCCGGTCTCTACGGCGGCGGCCTCTACGGCGGTGGCATCTATGGCGGTGGCATCTACGGCGGCGGCTTCGGCGGCGGCTACTACGGCGGCGGCTTCGGCCGTGGCTTCGGCGGCGGCTTCGGCGGCTTCGGGGGCGGCTTCGCCGGCAACCGCGGCAACATCAGCGCCGGCAGCGGGTTCGGCCACGGCATCGCCCAGGCGAACGGCAACCTCGTCGGTGTCAACGCCCTCAACAACGTGGGCCTCGGCATCCTCAGCAGCGCCAACCGCTAGTAAGCACCGATAGCAGGTAGCAACAACCGGGGAGGGCAACGCTTCCGCATCTCACATGCGGGGGCGTTGCCCTCCTGCGTTTCCGGCTTTTACGCTTTCAGACCCCGGCGCCCGGGCCCTATGCGTGCACCACGTCGTGGGTCTCCGCGAAGTGGCAGGCACTCGCGTGCGCGGTACCGGGCCGGATCTGCAGCAGCGGCTCCTGCTGCGCGCAGATGTCCTGCGCCTTCCAGCACCGGGTGCGGAACCGGCATCCCGACGGCGGGTTGGCCGGGGACGGCGGGTCGCCCTGGAGGATGATCCGCTCGCGCCGCTCGCGGCCCTCGGGATCGGGGACCGGCACCGCCGACAGCAGCGCCTGGGTGTAGGGGTGCGCGGGACGGTCGTAGATCTCCGTGTCCCTGCCGAGCTCGACCACTTTTCCCAGATACATCACGCCGACCCGGTCGGAGATGTGGCGGACCACCGACAGGTCGTGGGCGATGAAGATGTAGGCGAGGCCGAACTCCTTCTGCAATCGCTCCAGCAGGTTGATGACCTGGGCCTGGATCGACACGTCGAGCGCGGACACCGGCTCGTCGCAGACGATGATCTCCGGTTGGAGGGCCAGCCCGCGGGCGATGCCGATGCGCTGGCGCTGGCCGCCGGAGAACTGGTGCGGGTAGCGGTTGATGTGATCGGGGTTGAGACCCACGACCTCCAGCAGATCCTGCACCTTGCGACGGCGGTCGCCCTTGGGCGCGACCTCCTGGTGGATCTCGTACGGCTCACCGACGATGTCGCCCACGGTCATCCGGGGGTTCAGCGAGGTGTACGGATCCTGCATGACCATCTGGATGTTGCGGCGGGCCCGCTTGAGCTCGCCGCCCCTGGCATCGGCGATCTCCAGGCCCTTGATCTTCACGGAACCGGAGGTCGGCCGCTCCAGTGCCATCAGGAGTTTGGCCAGCGTGGACTTGCCACAGCCGGACTCGCCCACGATGCCGAGCGTCTCGCCGCGGCGCAGGTCGAAGGAGACCCCGTCCACGGCCTTGATCGCACCGATCTGCTTCCTCAGCAGGATGCCCTGGGTCAGTGGGAAGTGCTTGACCAGGTCGCGAACCTCAAGAATCGGCTCACCCGTGGCTGCCATCGAGGACCTCCCTCCAGTAGTGACAGGCGCTGTTGCGCGTCGGACCGATCTCGTAGAGCGGCGGCGCCTCGGTGACGCAGATGTCCTGACGGTACGGGCACCGGGGGTGGAAGGAACAGCCCGAGGGCATGTCGAGCAGGTTCGGCGGCATGCCCTTGATCGCGTACAGTTCCTGGCCCTTCTGGTCGACCCGGGGGATCGAGTCGAGCAGGCCCTTGGCGTACGGGTGGGCGGGAGCCCGGTAGATGTCGTGCACGAGGGCGTTCTCCACGATCCGCCCGCCGTACATGACCGCGATCTTGTCGGCCACGTCGGCCACGACGCCGAGGTCGTGGGTGATCAGGATCAGGCCCATGTCGCTCTCACGCCGCAGCTCGGCGAGGAGCTCCATGATCTGGGCCTGCACCGTCACGTCGAGCGCGGTGGTCGGCTCGTCCGCGATCAGCACCTCGGGGTCGAGCGCGATCGCCATCGCGATCATGATGCGCTGACGCATGCCGCCGGAGAACTGGTGCGGATAGTCGTTCACCCGCTGCCTGGCTCCGGGGATGCGGACCCGGTCCATCAGCTCGATCGCCTTCTTGTGGGCGTCGCGCCTGGAGGTGCCCCGGTGCACCTGGAACATCTCGCCGATCTGGGAGCCCACGGTGAACACGGGGTTCAGCGCGGAGAGCGCGTCCTGGAAGATCATCGCGATCCGCTGACCGCGGATCTGGGAGCGGGCGTCCTCCGGCAGCCTGAGCAGGTCCGTGCCCTTGAAACGGATCTCGCCCCGGGGGATGCGGGCCGGCGGCATGTCGAGAATGCCCATGATCGCCTGTGCGGTCACCGACTTTCCCGAGCCCGACTCGCCGAGCACGGCGAGCGTCTCACCGGGGTTCAGGGCGTAGCTGACCCCGTTGACCGCCTTGACGGCTCCCTGCCTGGTGGCGAACTCCACGTGCAGGTTGTCAACGGCGAGCAACGGCTCGTTGCCCGCGACTCCCCTGGCCGGCAACACCGGCGTTGACGTCTTCTTCACTGGTCCCCCTTACCGCAGCTTCGGGTCGAGGGCGTCGCGTACGGCGTCGCCCAGCATGATGAAGGCCAGCACGGTCAGGCTCAGGAAGATCGCTGGGAAGAGCAGCGGTCCCGGGGCCTCCAGGAAGCGCTCCCTGGCATCGGCGATCATAAGACCCCACGAGATGTCGGGGGATCGCAGTCCCACGCCGAGGAACGACAGGCCCGCCTCGGCGGCGATGAAACTACCCAGGTTGATCATGGAGACCACAATCACGGAGGCGATCGCGTTCGGCAAGATGTGCCGGAACATGAGCCGGGGCGCGGAGGCGCCGAGTGCCCTGGCCGCGGTCACGTAGTCCTGGTTCTTGACGGTGAGCACCGAGGCCCGCATGATGCGGAACGTCATCGGCCAGGTCAGCACGGCCAGCGCGAGCATGACGGTCCACACGTTGCCCGTACGGAAGACCGCCAGGATGAGCAGGGCGCCGAGGATCGAGGGGATCGCGAAGAAGATCTCGGTGACCCGGGAGAACACGGTGTCCAGCGCACCGCCCTTGAATCCGGCGACGAGCCCGAGCAGGCCGCCCACCAGCGCGGTGATGACGGTGGTGGTCACGCCGACCACGATCGAGTTGCGGGCGCCGTAGACGGTGCGGGCGTAGACGTCACAGCCGAGGTTGTCGGTGCCGAACCAGTGAACGCCGCTCATGCCCTGCCGCGCCTCGCCCAGCTGGCAGGTCGCGGCGTCGAACGGGTCCACCGAGGTGAAGAGCCAGGGGAACGCCGCCATGACGATCAGAACGATGATCAGAGCGGCCGAGCCGATGAAGAGCGGGCGGCGGCGCAGGTCGTACCAGGCGTCGGTCCACAGGCTCGCGACCCTGTCGGGTTTGGGAGCCGAGGCCCTCCTGCCCCGCTTGCCGTGCTTCGCGCCCCGCCTGACGTCCGGGGCAAGGGTGTCACTCATAGCGGATCCTTGGGTCGAGCACGGCGTAGAGCAGGTCAACGACCATGTTGGCCAGGATGTAGACCAGCACCAGCACGGTCACGATTCCGACGACCACGGGCTGCTCCCGCAGGTAGACCGAGGTGAACAGCTGCTGGCCGATACCGGGCAGGTTGAAGATCGCCTCGGTGATCACCGCACCGCCCATCAGCGTGCCGAGGTCGGCGCCGAGGAAAGTGATCAGCGGGATCAGCGCGTTGCGCAGCGCGTGCCGCCCGACGACCCGCCTCCGGGGCAGGCCCTTGGCCACCGCGGTGCGGATGTAGTCGGCGCGCAGGGTCTCCATGAGACTGGTCCGGGTGAGCCGGGTGAGGTAGGCGATCGACGCCCCCGCGAGCACGAAGCCGGGCAGCAGATAGCTGCGCAGGCCTTCCGCCACGCCCGCGACGGGGAAGAGGTCGATTCCCGCCTGCTTGAGCTTCACTCCCAGGAGCAGCTGAAGCATGAAGCCGGTGACCAGCGTGGGAACGGAGATCAGCACCAGCGTGGCGCCGAGGATCATCGAGTCCTGGGCCTTGCCGTGGCGCAGCGCCGCGTAGAGGCCGAGGCCGGCCCCGATGACCGCCTCCATCACCAGGGCGGTCGCCGCCAGGTTGATGGTCACCTGGAACTTGCCGGCCATGATGTCGGTGACCGGCACGCCCGCGAAGGTGTCGCCGAAGTCACCTCTGAACAGGCCCGTGAGGTAGTGCCAGTACTGCACCAGGAACGGGTCGTTCAGGTGGTACTGCTCGCGCAGGACGTCGACGATGTGGGGGTCCAGCCGCTTCTCGCCCGCCAGCGCCGCGACGGGGTCACCGGGCAGCGCGAAGACGATGGCGTAGATGAGCAGGGTGGCGCCCAGCAGGACAGGTATCGCCTGGACCAGGCGCCTGATGATGTAGCGGCCCATTCAAGCCTCCCGTACATGCCGCCCGGGTCGCCTCCGGCACCGATGGGGCCTCACGAGGTTCCCGGGCGGCCAGTGGGGCCGGGCTCACAGCCCGGCCCTCGGCCATCCGTCAGACGGTCTTCTCGACCTCGGCCCACTCGACCTGGTTGAGCAGGTTGATCTTGACGCCCTTGACGTTCTGGGAGAACGCGGCGTTGATCCGGTAGAAGTACACCGGGATGTACGGCAGTTCCCTGATGAGGATGTCGTCGGCCTGCTGGTAGAACTTCAGCCCCTGCGCCTGCGTCGGAGCGCTGTCGCCCTTGGCGAGGAGCTCGTCGAACTCCTTGTTGGACCAGCCCGCGTAGTTCGAGCCGGTCTTGATCGCGACGGTGGAGAAGACGGGGGTCAGGTAGTTCTCCGCGGACGGGTAGTCGATCGCCCAGCCCATGCGGAACATGCCGCCGTAGGTCTTCTGGTCCAGCTCGTCGAGGATCGAGGCGAACTTCTCGAACGGCTTCACCGTGACCTGGACACCGAGGTTGGCGCGGAGGCTGTTGGCGACCGCCTCGATCCACTCCTTGTGCGGGCCGTCGGAGTTGTAGCCCAGCTCCAGCGTCTTCGGGCCGTTCGCCTCGGTGTACTGCGTCTTGGCCCTGGCGGGGTCGTAGGTGCAGACCGCGCAGGCGCCCTGGCGGTAGCCGTCGAGCAGCGGGTTGATGAAGTCGTCGGCCGGGGCCCGGGTGCCGGAGAAGACCGTCTCGGAGATCGTCTTGCGGTCGATGGCCAGGGAGATGGCCTCGCGGACCTTCACGTTCGCGTAGGTCTTGTTGTACTGCAGCGGGAAGCCGATGTAGGCGATGGTCGCGTCGGCCTGGTCGATGTAGCGCTCGCCGAACTCCGCCTTGGCCCGGGAGATCGCAGACGGGGGCAGCGAGTCGTGGATGTCGAGGTTGCCCGCGGCGAGGTCGTTGAACGCGGTCTCGGGGCTCGTGTAGAGCTTGAACTGAAGCTTGTCGAACTTCGGCTTCTTGCCCGGGAACTTGTCGTACCGGGTCAGGTTGATCGTCTGGTCGGTGCCCTTGTTGTAGGGCTTGTCGAACCGGAAGAGGCCCTGTCCGATCGGCTGCTTGGCGTACGCCTCAGTGATCTTGCCGTCGTCGCCGAAGGCCGAGGGCGGCAGCGGGTAGAACGCCGTGTAGCCCAGCATGGTCTTGAACTGGGAGAACGGCGTGCTGAGGGTGACCTGGAAGGTGTTCTCGTCGACGACCTTCAGGCCCTTCATCTTCCCGCCGGCGGCGACGCTGTTGCCCTCGCCCGGGTTGAGGTCGGCCCAGCCCTCGACGCGGTTGAAGAAGCCGTTGGCGCCCTGCGCGTTGTCCTGGTTGGCGGCGTAGTTCCACGCGTCGACGTAGTTCTGCGCGACCAGCGGGCTGCCCTTGTCGTCCTGCCAGGTGTAGCCCGGTTTGATCTTGATCGTCCAGACCCTGTTGTCGTTGGTCTCGATCGACTCGGCGACCTCGTTGACGACCTGCTTCTCGTCGTCGTAGGTCACCAGCGGGGCGAAGACGGCCGCCAGGACCTCGGCGCCCTCGGATTCGACGGTGTCGCCGGGATAGAAGAGCTTCTGAGGCTCACCGAGCTCCATGCGCACGGGCTGATCGGCCGAGGCCGACCCCCCGCCCGTGGAAGTCGCACTGCCACACGCGGCCAGCCCCAGGGCGAGCACTGCGGTGCCGGCGGCAATCCGGGCGCCCTTAGTAAAACGCATTACGGTATTTCCTCCCATTGCAGGCGGGCGTCGACATTGAGCTCCCGAAGGTCAGGCAACGCGGAGAAGGATGTCGTGGTCCTCCGAGCTCCGCGATCTTGGCCTGCGCGCTGACACCACACCAGTCGGACGCGACTATCCCGTACCACTCCACACCGAGTTGTCTCTGTGATGTAACAATTCGGTCACGCGTAAGCCAGTTCGGCGCCACAAGTCTGCCAGCTCGACCGCACCAAGCTCTCAAGTATGCATAAAAAGGGCATGTAAGGACACGCGGGACGTGAACGGTCACGTCAAAATACCCCCGCGCGAAGAGTGCTCGCATCCGTTGCCCGCAGACGGTTCTCGCCTGGGTTACCGTTGACCGCGTCGCAGGGGAGCCGGTGGCTCGTAGGCGAACCACACAATTACCCCGGATGCCCCGGAACCTCTTTCCTGGAGATCGCGTCCAATGTGTGCGGCGGGACCCCGCCGCAGGCACTTCATCCACTCGCATCCAATAGAGTCCTTGCCATGAGCCAGCCGGAATCCGCGGTCGCGGACGCCCAGGCGGGCGGCCCGAAAAACGGCACCCCTGAGCAGGGGCAAGAGCCGCTGGCCAAGCTCGCCAAGCGTTACGGACTTCGGCGTGCCATCGCACGCCCCAGTCTGCCCGTCTACCTGCGTCAACTGTGGGACCGACGGCACTTCGTCATGACCTACGCCACTTCGCGTAACGTCTCGAAGTACAGCAACTCAGCCATGGGCCAGCTCTGGCAGGTCCTCACTCCTCTTTTCAACGCCGGGATCTACTGGCTGATGTTCGGCCTGATCCTGGGCGCGAACAAGAACATCGTGAACTACCCGGCCTTCCTCATCACCGGCATGTTCGTCTTCACCTACACCCAGCGCTCGGTGAGCAGCGGCGCCAAGGCGATCTCCAGCAACCTCTCGCTGATCCGCGCCCTGCACTTCCCGCGCGCGGCGCTTCCACTCGCCTACACGATCCAGGAGTTCCAGCAGCTCCTGATCTCGATGGGCGTGCTGGTCGCGCTGGTGCTGGTCACCAACGAGCCGGTCACCTGGTACTGGCTGCTGATCCCGGTCGCGCTGGCGCTGCAGACGCTGTTCAACATCGGCGCCAGCCTGGTCCTGGCCCGCGTCGGCTCCACCGCCCGTGACCTGAACCAGCTGCTGCCCTTCATCATGCGCACCTGGCTCTACGCCTCGGGCGTGTTCTATTCGATCGAGGACAAGGTCGCCGGCACCAACAAGGCACTCCAGTGGATCGCCGACATCATGTACTTCAACCCGGCCGCCGCCTACATCGAGCTCATGCGGGACCTGTTGATGCGGACGCACGAGCCGCGACCGTACATCTGGATGGTCTGCGTATTCTGGGCGGTGTTCGCAGTGGTCGGTGGCTTCTGGTACTTCTGGCGAGCCGAGGAGAAGTACGGCCGTGGCTGAGTTGACTGAGGAGCTGTCCCGAGTGAAGGCCGAGGATTCCGGCGTCCCCAGCACGGACGTCAGGGTGCACCCCAATCCGGAGCCCTCCGGTGGTCCAGAGTCCGGCGACGACCGCGCGGGCACTCCGACGGTCATCGTGGACGACCTGCACATCATCTACCGGGTGTACGGCGCGGCCACAGAGGCGGAGAAGGGCAACGCGGCCACGGCCCTCCTGCGCCTTCTCAAGCGCCAGGGCCGGCCGCAGATGAAGGAGATCCACGCCGTCCGCGGCGTCTCCTTCGTGGCCCGTCACGGCGACGCCATCGGCATCGTCGGCCGCAACGGCTCCGGCAAGTCCACGCTGCTGCGCGCCATCGCCGGTCTGCTGCCCCCGCACTCGGGCGCGGTCTACACCGACGGCCAGCCCTCCCTGCTCGGCGTCAACGCCGCGCTGATGCGCGAGCTCACCGGTGAGCGCAACATCGTGCTCGGCTGCTACGCCATGGGCATGAACCCCGCGCAGGTGAAGGAGAAGTATGACGAGATCGTCGACTTCTCCGGAATCGGCGAGTTCGTGCAGTTCCCCATGTCGACCTACTCCTCCGGCATGGGCGCCAGGCTCCGCTTCGCCATCGCCTCGGCCAAGGCACACGACGTGCTGCTCATCGACGAGGCCCTGGCCACCGGCGACCGTGACTTCAAGCGCAAGAGCCAGGATCGCATCAAGAAGATGCGCGACGAGGCGGGCACGGTCTTCCTGGTCGCGCACAACCTCGACGTGATCGAGGAGACCTGCAACCGGGTCCTCTGGCTGCACAAGGGCAAGATCAAGATGGACGGTGACCCGAAGACGGTCCTGGAGGCGTACAACGCCGTCTGACGGCAGGGCAAGATGAGGAGCGACCGACAAGACGCTTCTCATCGGAGGTGAATCGTGTCCTCACGGCCACCGATTCCATATGACTTCCTGCCCCAGGTTCCGGCGCTGACCGTCGAGAGCGACGACGTCCGCGACGGTGAGACCCTGGCCAAGACCCACGTGTTCAACGACTGGGGTTCGGACGGGCAGAACGTCTCCCCGCACCTGCGCTGGTCCGGTGCCCCCGAGGGCACCCTCAGCTACGCGGTGACGTGCTTCGACCCCGACGCCCCCACCGGCAGCGGATTCTGGCACTGGCTGCTGTTCGACCTCCCCGCCGACGTGACCGAGCTGCCGGCCGGGGCGGGCGCCGACGGCGACCTGGGCGTTCACGGCCGCAACGACTACAGCATCAACGCGTACGGCGGCGCCGCCCCGCCACCCGGGTTCCCGCACCGCTACATCTTCGCGGTGCACGCCCTCGACGTGGAGAAACTGGGCGTCGACAGGGACACGCCGCCCGCCGTCATCGGCTTCAACATCACGGCTCACACCCTGGCCCGCGGATATATCGCACCTGTGTACGAAACCTGAGTGGTCCAAGGGGCAATCGACTGACATCGCGATCGGCGTTCCGCTATGATTCGAACGTTGTTTCGATCCTAGGAAGCCGTCATGGAGTGGGGGCGAGCGATGCTGGAGCTGTCGACCGCGATCGACCACCTGGCCACAGAGGACCCATCGGAGATTCCCCGACTCCAGCTCACTGAGCAGCTCATCGAACTGCACTGGCAGATGGCCAGGCTGCAGGCTCAGATTGCCCGTCGCACCTCCGTGCGGGGACCAAGTCACTGAACAGACAAGAAACCGGCCGGTGCCATGCACCGGCCGGTTTCCCTGTTGCCCTAACCGTTGTTGCCGTAACCGTTCGGCTCCGCCCGCCGCAGCGCCGTTCAGTCCCCCTCCGCGGGGCTACCGGGCGGCGACGAGCTCGGTGCTGTCCATGCTCGCGCCGGCCACGGGAGCGCCGACGGTGGCGGTGGCCCCCTCCGCGACGGCGTCGCTCACCGGGGCGAGCACCTCGGCCGCGGAGCCGACGACCGGCTCCGTGGCCGGGGTGACGGGTGCGGCCTCGGTCTGCGAGGTTGCCTCCTGCGGGGCCGGAGCGTCCATCTGCGGGGCCGGGGCACCCGCCTGCTCGGCGGCCTGCTGCGGGGCCGGGTCGGCCTGCTGCGGAGCGGGGGCGCTCATCTGCGCCGCCGCCTGCTGCGCGGCCGTGGCGGCCACCTGCTCGGCGGTCTGCTGCGGAGCCGAGGCATCCGCGGGCGGAGCGGGCTGCTGCGCCACGTCGATGAGGGCGGCGGCCTCGGGCTGCTGCCCGGCGAGGGCCGCGGCCTCCGCGACGGAGGGCTGGACGGTCTCGACGAGCTCCGGCGTCGGGATGACCGGGCCGCCGGGGCCGGCCGCGATGCTCTCGGGGCCGACGGGAGCCACGGGTGCCGGTCCGGCCATCGGGTTCACGCCGCTCAGCGCGGTGCCGTAGGCGGGGTCGTCCTTGGAGACGCAGATGAGCCTCTCCATGGGGTACGAGGGCGCCCAGGGCATGTAGTGGCTGTCGGCGGAGACGTTCCCGGCACGCCTGAACAGGTTCAGGGGGCTCTGGCCGCCGAACGACACGATCCCCTGCCCCTGCCCGCCCGCGAACTGCCCGCCCGCGTACGGGTCGCCCACGAACTGCCCGCCCGCGAAGCTGGACTGGTTCATGCCCAAGTCGATGATGCCGGTGCCCACGCCGGCCATCGGGCTCGATCCGCCGAGGCCGTTGATGATGTCGGAGGCGTCGTACGTCTGTGCCTGAGCGGGCGCGCAGATCCCCGCCGCGAGACCGAACGCGGCCACGGCCACGGCTGTCTTGATGACTCGCTTCATGATTTGCCTTTCCAGCATGTAGTCGGCCCGCCCGATTTCTTAAAAACAGCCAGAAAAGGCGAGCCTGAAACCCCGGATTACCGACGGGTGCGATTTGGAGAGCTACACGAAACACGCCGGCCGGAAGCTGCTTCGGCATTTGTATCACCAGTGAGAGGGAGTCCAAAGCCAGTCCGTGAAGATCGGATTACCCGTGCGAACAGGGGCTGGAGCCCCAGCATGGAGGCGCCGGGCGGGCGCAGAGGCCCACCCGGCGCGGCCGGTAAATCTGGAAATAGCATCGCGAAGGATTACGGTCCGTCAATCCTTATGCCGCAAATACCGCAGAGGTCCGAAGCGCACCTTCACGCCCTGGAGAACAATGAGCTGGAAAAGAGGAGGGAAAAAGAGGTCACGGGCTGCGGTGCCAGATTTTCCATTTACCGGAGGCCCGCTTGACCAGACGGATCAGGCGGACAACCTCTGGACCGTCGCGAACTCCCGGACGGATCAGGCGGGGAGCCGCTGGACCGTCGCCGAATCCCGGACGAATCAGGCGGAGAGCCGCTGGACCGTCGCGGGCTCGAAGGGGAAGCGGTCCGCGAACGCCGGCTGCAGGTCGGTGAGCCACACGGCCTTCGGGTCGTACCGCGCGAAGAAAGGACGCCCGACCAGCTCGGGATCGCGCGCCTGGATGAGATGGAGCACGAAGACCTTCTGCCCGGCGATCTCCGCGACACCGTCCACGCAGACCTTCCCGGGCGTGGCCGACATGGAGGGGCCCCGCACCGTGCGGCACAGTCCCGAAACGCTCGCGTAGGCGTCCCTGAAGATCTCGTATGCCCGCGCGAGGGGCACCGCGAAGTAGTCCTGCGGTCCGGTGTCCCGCTCGACGAACATGTAGTAGGGCACCATGCCCATCGTGAGCTGCCTGCGCCACATGGACGACCAGGTCCCGGGATCATCGTTGATCGACCTGATCAGCGGGGCCTGGGTCCTGATCACCGCACCGGTGGAGAGGATCCCGGCCACGGCGGCCTCCACGATCGGAGACTCCATCTCCCTGGGGTGGGAGAAGTGCGCCATGAAGGCCAGGGTCTTGCCCGCGTCCGCGACGGAGGCGAACAGGCGCAGCGTGTCGGCGCTGTCCGGGTCGGAGACGAACCGCTGGGGCCAGTAGGCCAGCGACTTGGTGCCGATGCGGATGGACTCGAGCTGCTCCACCTCAAGGAGCGGTTCCAGGTAGCGGCGGAGCACCGCCTCACTCATGATCATCGGATCTCCGCCGGTGAACAGCACGCTGGTCACCTCGGGGTGATCCTTCAGATAGCTGACAAGGCTGTCGACGTCGTCGGAGGCGAACTTCAGGTCGGGCTCCCCGATGAACTGCGCCCACCGGAAGCAGTAGGTGCAGTAGGCATGACAGGTCTGCCCCTGCTTGGGGAAGAAGAGCAATGTCTCGGGATATTTGTGCTGCATACCGGGCACCGGCTCCTGGCCGATGCGCGGAACGTTGAGCTCCAGCTGGCCCGCCGGGTGCGGGTTGAGCCGCATCCTGACCTCGTTTGCCGCCGCCTGGATTTCGGCGTTTCGTGCGCCGGCGTTCAGAAGGCTCGCCAGCCTGGTGACGTCCGCCTCGGGCAGCATGTCCGCCTGAGGGAAGACCAGACGATAGATGGGGTCCTCGGGAACGGCCGACCAGTCGATGAGCTGATCCACCACGTAGGCGTTGGTGCGGAAGGGCAGCACCGTCGCCACCGCCCTGATCCGGAGCCGCTCCTCGTCCCCCACGCCGCCTCGCTGCAGCAGGCCGTCGAGATGCTTGGAAGTGTAGGCCCGGAACCCCCGCGTAGAGCCTTCGTTCAAGATCACTAATCCTTGCCCTTCGTTTTTGTTGCTCTTGGCGTCAACCTATCTAGATGGTCGTGCGTCGATGTCGTTTATTACCAGGACGTAATTACCCCTACTGACGGTTCCATTACGGAGTAAGTTCGCCGGTAAACACCTATCGCGATATATCTCGAATCGTCGTACACTCGACCTCATGACGCCCCACAATCCCGCCCCGCGCACGTCAGGGGCCGGTCGCGCATCCGGCCTCCCCGCCCCCGCCTTGCGCGCATTCGACACCGCCCCCGCTCCCGCCCTGCGCGCATCCGACGCCGACCGCGACCGGGTGGCCGCCGTTCTGAGCGAGGCACTCGCCACCGGCCGGCTGACCAGCGTCGAGCACGCCGACCGCCTCGAGGCGACCTACAACTCCGTGACCGTGGACGAGCTCGTCCCGATCACCCGTGACCTGCCCGACGTCGACGCCCCCGCCTCGCCCGGGGTCGCCGCCGGTCGCCAGGAGGTCACCGCCGTCTTCAGCAAGGTCGTGCGGGGCGGGCGCTGGGTCGCCGGACGGCACACGGCGCTGAGCGCCACCTTCGGCGCGCTGATCGTCGACCTGTCCGACGCGGTGCTGCCCGGCCGGGAGATCACGCTTGAGCTCACCTCCTTCTGTGGCAAGCTGATCGTCAGGGTGCCCGAGAACGCCCACGTCATCGACGAGGTCAGCGGACTGTTCGCCAAGCGGCACATCTCGGGCGGCCTCGGCGGCGAGGGCGGACCGGTGATCAAAGTCGTCGGCCGGGCCACTTTCGGGAAGATCATCGTCGCGAGGGAGAGAACCGACTGGAATCTCCCCGACAAGCCCTGATCGCCCCGGCTACCCAACCGGTCCCTCACCCCGCCTACGATGCGGACAAACCATCCCGCGCGAGGTGACCGCTTGCCTGATACCGACGCCCCCGGCGTCATTCCGATCGCTCTGGACGCGATGGGAGGCGACCACGCCCCGGACGAGATCGTGGCGGGAGCCGTACAGGCAGTGAGAGAGCACGGGATTCCCGTCGTTCTCGTCGGTGCCCCCCGCCCGCTCGCCGAGGCGCTCCACCGGCACGACGCGGCCGCCGAGATCCCGATCGTCCGGGCCGAGGAGGCACTGGCCATGGACGAGGGCGCCCTCGCCAGCCTGCGCCGCCCGCGCTCCAGCATCGCCGTCGCCTGCCATCTCGTACGGCGAGGCGACGCCTGCGCCGTGGTCTCCGCCGGATCCACCGCCGGGATCGTGGCCACCGGCAAGCTCCGGCTCCGCGGCCAACCTGGGGTGCTCAGGCCCGCCATCGCCGTCGCCCTGCCGACTCGCCCGAATCCCACCATCCTGCTCGACGCGGGGGCGAACGCCGAGGTCAAGCCCGAAATGCTGGTGCAGTTCGCCCATCTCGGCGCGGCGTACGCGGAGACCGCCCTGGGGATCAGCGAGCCCAGGATCGGCCTGCTGACCATCGGCAGCGAGCCGGAGAAGGGCAACAAGCTCGTCAAACGAGCCCACGAGCTGCTTTCGGCCGCCCCGGGGCTCGTCTTCGCGGGCAACATCGAGGGCCACGACCTGCTCTCCGGAACCGTGGACGTCATCGTCGCCGACGGCTTCACCGGCAACGTCGCGCTCAAGACCATGGAGGGCAGCGTCCGCTACGCCTTCGCCGAGCTCCGCGAGACGATCAATGAGAGCCGCACGGCCAGGATCGGCGGGTTGCTGCAGAAGAAACGCATCAGGGAGCTCTACCGGCGCCTGGACCCCGAGGTCCACGGCGGAGCCGTACTGCTCGGGCTGAACGGCACCGTGGTCATCGCGCACGGAGACTCGCACGCCAAAGGCGTCAGCGCCGCCTGCGTGCTCGCGGCCAGGCTGGCCCAAGAGGGTGTGGTGAACCGCATCGGCGAACGTCTCGCCACCACCCACCGGTCGCACCGCCTCTGGTGACACCGCTGACACCGCATCCGGTCGCATCGCCTCTGGTGACACCGCGTCCGGCCGTACCGCGATCGGTTTTCAAGATCGTGGGATCCCCGAAAATGCAGCCGGTCCACGATCGGGTACCCGATACCCTTAGGTCATGACCGACCCGCAGCTCGTACTCACCGAGCGCGTCCAGCAGGCGCTGGCCGCCGCCTTCGGTACGGAGTACGCCGACGCAGATCCGCTGATCCGTCCCTCCCAGTTCGCCGACTACCAGGCGAACGTGGCGATGAGCCTGAGCAAGCGACTGCGACGAGCCCCGCGGGAGGTCGCCCAGGAGATCGCCGACCACCTCACCGGCGGCGCCGAGGGCGAGCGATTCCCCGGCACCGTCGAGGTCAGCGGCCCCGGCTTCCTCAACCTCACGCTCTCCGACGACTGGATCGCGGCCCAGGCGTCCGAGATCCTGGCCGACCCGCGCCACGGCGTCGCCCCGTCCGCCTCCCCGCAGATCGTCGTGATCGACTACTCCGCGCCCAACGCGGCCAAGGAGATGCACGTCGGTCACCTGCGCACGACCATCGTCGGCGACGCGCTCGCCCGGGTCCACGAGCACCTGGGCAACAAGGTCATCCGGCAGAACCACCTGGGCGACTGGGGCACGCCGTTCGGCATGCTCATCGAGCACCTGCTGGACATCGGCGAGGAGACCGCGGTCGCCCAGCTCGAAGCCGGCGAGGGCAACGCCTACTACCAGGCCGCTCGGGCGAAGTTCGACAGCGACCCGGAGTTCAACAAGCGCGCCCGCACGCGGGTGGTGACCCTCCAGAGCGAAGAGCCGGAGACCATGCGTCTGTGGCACATCTTCATGGACGCCACGGTCCGCTACTTCAACAAGGTCTACGCCCAGCTCGGCGTGACGCTGACCGACGACGACATCGCCGGCGAGAGCATGTACAACTCCATGCTCGCCCAGGTCTGCGACGACCTGCAGGAGCGCGGGATCGCCGTCGTCAGCGAGGGCGCGCTCTGCGTCTTCCCGCCCGGCTACACCGGCCGCGAGGGCCAGCCGCTCCCGTTCATGATCCGCAAGAGCGACGGCGGATACGGCTACGCCACCACGGACATGGCGACGATCCGCTACCGGGTCCAGGACCTCAAGGCCGACCGGATCATCTACGTGATCGGCGTGACGCAGGCCATGCACATGTCGATGCTGTTCGACTCCGCCAGGATCGCGGGCTGGCTGCCCGACCACGTCCGTGCGGAGCACGTCCAGATCGGCAGCGTGCTGGGCAGCGACGGCAAGATGTTCAAGACCCGGAGCGGTGCGTCCATCAAGCTCCTGGAGCTCCTCGACGAGGCCGAGACCAGAGCCGCCGCGGCGATCCAGGACAGGGAGTACGGCGAGGCGGAGCGCACGGAGATCGCGCACGCCGTCGGCATGGGCGCGGTCAAGTACGCCGACCTGTCGGTCAGCCACGACAGCGAATACGTCTTCGACTTCGACCGCATGCTCGCCCTGACCGGAAACACCGGCCCCTACCTGCAGTACGCCCAGGCCCGGATCCGCTCCATCTTCCGCAGGGGTGGGGTCGACCCGTCCGAGACGACCGGTCCGATCGTCCTCGGCCATCCGGCCGAGCGCGCCCTGGCCCTGCAACTGCTCGGGTTCGGCGCGGCCGTCGAGGAGATGGCGGAAGGCTCGATGCCTCACAAGCTCGCCGCCTACCTCTTCGACACCGCGAGCGCCTTCACCACGTTCTTCGAGAACTGCCCGGTCCTGAAGGACGACGTCGATCCGGCCACGCGCGCCTCACGACTCGCCCTGTGCGCGCTCACTCTGGACGTGCTGAAGACCGGGCTGGATCTGCTCGGCGTCCCCGTGCCCGAGCGAATGTGATCTGTCCACCAGATGATCGCCTTGATTCGCCAGGTTAAGGCGATCATCTGGCAAAGTTGCTTTCGGCGTGCCTCCCCGCGGGCATGTCCGAGGCGCACTACGCTGGCGCGGTCATCGGTCACAACTTCGGAGAGTTCTCTGCCTTGAGCACAGACCTGACCGCGCATCCCCACGCGGGGACGGAGTTGCACCGCTATGCCGAGGCGCTCCTGACCAACCTAGCCGCCGGTGCCACCTCCTCCGGGATGCCGACCAAGCCCATCGACGTGCCCGGTTACTGGCTGGCCCCGGCCGTCGAGGCTCTCACTCTGCTCCTGGACGGCGAGGAGGCACTCGAACCCCTCGCCCGCGCCGCGCAGCGCGACGAGCAACGGACCGCGCTCTTCCTCTGCCTCGCCCTCGCCGTCGCCGGCCAGGGCGACCAGATCCATGCCTCCTGGCTGGGCATCGCCTTCGGCGAGCTGTCCCTGGATCGCCCGGTGACCCACGGCCAGCGAGCCCTCTGGCTCGCCGCCGCCAGGGGCGCGTACGGCCCCGCAGGCAAGATCTTCGTGCTCCGCAAGCTCGACGCGGTGGCCTCGGCCACCGCCTCCGAGCCCGACCGGTGGCTGCGAGCCCTGACCCCGGACGACCCGTCGACGGTGGTGCCGCCGTCGCTGTCCGACTTCCCCGGGCTCGCCGAGCTCCCCGAGCTCGCCGAGCCCGTCCAGGCGGCCGCCCAGCTGACCCGCCTGCGCGACCGCTGCGTCGAGATCACTTCGGTCCGGGAGAACACTGGGGGAAATCGGGAGGGCGCCAGGGGAAATCCCACCGGTCCTCCCGGTGAACGGACCACCGCCCAGAACGAGGGAAACCCCGGAAACCCGGCCGGACCGGCCGCACAAAACGAGGGAAACCCGACCGGTTCCCCGGACGGACCGGCCGCATGGAGCGGAGGGAACCCGCCTGGGCCCTTGGATGATCCGGCCGCATGGAGCGATGGCGAGCCACTGACCGTGCTCCGGCACCTGATCGGCTCCAACGAGGCCGAGGGTCCGATGAGCTCCCTTGGAGGACACCTCCTCAGCGACCTGCAACCCGGCTCCCACCGCTACCAGGCCGCCATCGCCCTTCACGTGGCCGCTCCGATCGTGCGAACGGCGGCCGAGAGTCTCGTGCAGGCCACCCAGGTCACGCCTCCGGAGTCAGTCGTCATGCCCATCCTCGGCCACCGCGTGACGCTTCGCCCCGAAGGCCCGGACGCCGAGTCGCTGGCCGCCGCCGAGGAGCGCATCAGCATCGACGGCACCCCGGTCCGCGGCCGCCCCTGGCTTGCCTACGCGCTGCTCGCTCTCGGTGCGGTGGCCCTGGTGATCGCACTCGCCATCCCGGTGGCACTGCCGCTCGCGGCGCTCGGGCTGATCCTGGCCGCGGTGGGAGGCCATCGGCTGTGGCGCAGGCGCAAGCGTGAGCAGGCGGACGCCGAATACGTCGTCGCGCAGCTCTCCGAGCTCCGGGAGATGGCGCAGGGCGCGGTGTGGGCCCTGCATGAGTACGCCCGCGAGGCCGAGGCCCGTGCCCAGACGGCGACCTCGGACCTGGCCGAGCTGACCCGCCTGCTCCGCAGAGGTCCCCGCGCCGGCTAACCGAACGGGCCGGGCGTCGGCGGGATGGCAGATCAGCCCAGACCGAGGCAACGGCACGCGCTGGAAACCACGCCTGGCCGGGAAACCCCGCGTACCCAGAGCCGTGTTGGACCAGAGCACCCGCATGTGACGCAGACCGTGCTGATCCAAGGCGGCCACAGGTGGTGGAAACCATACTGATAGGAGAACGCCGGCACCGGATGGTGGAAACCACGCTGATCCAATCCAAGAGAACGCCGGCACGCGGGGGGGACGCGTTCCGGCTGTTTTCCAGGATCAGCCGGTGGTGATCTCCACCTCGGCCGGAGCCAGCAGGAAGACCTTCTCGGCGATGCGCTCGATACGACCCTCGCAGCCATAGGCCAGACCCGCGGCGAAGTCGACCATCCTCGTGGCCTCGGCGGTGCTCATACCGTTGACGTCCATGATGACGGTCTGACCCTCGCGGAAGTGCCGTCCGATGATCGGTGCGTCGTTGTACTTTCGCGGAGTCAGCATCACGATCCGTGAAGGCTCGGTCATCGCGCGCCAGCGCTTGGCCGCACGCTCGGAGGCAGGCTGCCAGTCCTCTTCCTCGCCCTCGACCTCATCCTCGTAGTCGTAGGACTCGTCATACTGCTCTGTCCCGCCCAGGCCAAGGTAGCTCGCCACCTTGCGCACTGCCCCCATCGGCTTGTCCTTTCCTCAGGACCACGCCGCAGTCGGCTTGTCCCTACATCTTGGACGGTAACCGACGACCAGAAGTTCGCCATGCGACACGCCCAGTACTTATTTCCACTTTGTACGGCTACCGCACAGGTTTACCTGATCATCTACCCTGGTTTCGACTGGTTATTACCGAGACCGTTAGCATCACGTCATGCGTATCTATACGGTCGATTCGTTTACCAACCAGTTTTTCAAGGGTAACCCCGCAGGGGTCTGTGTACTTGGTAATCCGGTCCCCGACGCCTGGATGCAGTCCCTGGCAGCGGAGATGCGGCACTCGGAGACGGCCTTCCTGCTCGGAGGGGAAGACGGCGAGCCGTATTCGCTCCGTTGGTTCACGCCCTCGGTCGAGGTAGCCCTGTGCGGGCATGCGACCTTGGCCACAGCGCATGTGCTGTATTCCACAGAAACGGTCCCGGAAACCCTCGAATTCTCAACGAAGAGTGGAATCCTGTCTACGACCAGGGATAAATCCGGTTTAATCACCATGGATTTCCCAGTAAAAGTACTCAGAGAAGTGAGCCCGCCATCCGGCCTGATAGAGGCGCTGGGAGTTAAACCTCTCTGGACCGGAAAAAATGTTTGGGATTATCTCGTAGAAGTCGAGTCCGAGGAGGCTGTGCGTGCCGTCTCTCCTGACTTTCGCGCCCTGGAGGCCGTGGACGCACGAGGAATCATCGTGACGGCTCGGGCATCCCAGTCGTCCGACGCCGACTATGTGTCCCGCTTCTTCGCGCCTCGGGTCGGCGTCCCCGAAGACCCGGTGACGGGCTCCGCCCACTGCGCCCTGGCACCTTACTGGTCAGGCAAGCTCGGCTCCGACGCGCTGGTCGGGGCCCAACTCTCCGAGCGGGGCGGTGTCGTCCATACAACCATGAGAGGCGATCGGGTCGAACTGGCCGGACACGCGGTAACCGTGCTCTCGGGAGAGCTACACGTCTGAAGCCGGTCATACGAGAGGGTTCTCAACGAGCGACGCCTCTCTCCTGGTGGAGAGCCCCTTAAGCCTTGGACAATGACAACCGGCCGGCGACCGGACCAAAGGCCATCGGGCCGGAAACGTCTGCATCGGACCAGCCCCTGAAACGAAAAAAAGGGGGCCAGTACCCCGCGGTCCAGACCCCTCCCCGGACACACAAAAAAGGGGAGGTTCTCACCGTGTGGCGTGAACTCCCCCTTTGTGCATGCGGGTGGGTGAACGCAGAAAAGGCCACCCCGAAACGGGGTGGCCTTCTCTGAAAAGATTGTCCGGCGGTGACCTACTCTCCCACACCGTCCCCGGTGCAGTACCATCGGCGCTGAAGAGCTTAACTTCCGGGTTCGGAATGTAACCGGGTGTTTCCCCTTCGCCATAACCGCCGTAACCCTATTAAACAATCAACCACCACACTCACACCCACCCCCGTTCAACACGAGGCTAGGCGGCGGTGTTTGCTGTTTCAGAATCACATAGTGGACGCGGGCAACACAACCTCTGCACCATGAACCGATCACGCGCTGCTCCGGACCCGGCGAAGG
>NZ_FZOD01000136.1 GCF_900188345.1 Streptosporangium subroseum
GCGCACGATCGCGGCACCGGTGGCCTCGTCGCCGAAGAGCTCGAGCTTGTCGAACGCCTTGGCGCCGGCCTGCAGCAGGGCCACGCCACCGCCGGGGACGATGCCCTCCTCGACGGCCGCCTTCGCGTTGCGAACGGCGTCCTCGATGCGGTGCTTGCGCTCCTTGAGCTCGACCTCGGTCGCCGCGCCGGCCTTGATGACGGCCACGCCGCCGGCCAGCTTGGCGAGACGCTCCTGGAGCTTCTCACGGTCGTAGTCGGAGTCGGTGTTCTCGATCTCGGCACGGATCTGGTTGACCCGGCCCGCGATCTGGTCCGGGTCGCCGGCACCGTCGACGATGGTGGTCTCGTCCTTGGTGACGATGACCTGGCGAGCGCGGCCGAGCTGGTCCAGCGTGGTGGACTCCAGCTTGAGGCCGAGGTCCTCGCTGATGACCTGGGCACCGGTCAGGATGCCGATGTCGCCCAGCATGGCCTTGCGGCGGTCGCCGAAGCCCGGAGCCTTGACGGCGACCGAGCGGAACAGACCACGGATCTTGTTGACGACCAGGGTGGCCAGGGCCTCGCCCTCGACGTCCTCGGCGATGATCAGCAGCGGCTTGCCTGCCTGCACGACCTTGTCGAGAACCGGGAGCAGGTCCTTGTTGGCGGACACCTTGGAGTTGACGACGAGGATGTAGGGGTCGTCGAGGACGGCCTCCATACGCTCCGGGTCGGTCACGAAGTACATCGAGGTGAGGCCCTTGTCGAAGCGCATACCCTCGGTGAGCTCAAGCTCGAGGCCGAAGGTGTTGCTCTCCTCGACGGTGATGACACCTTCCTTGCCGACCTTGTCCATCGCCTCGGCGATCATCTCGCCGATCTGGGCGTCGCCCGCGGAGATGGAGGCGGTGGAGGCGATCTGCGCCTTCGTCTCCACGTCCTTGGCCAGCTTGGAGAGCTCTTCCGAGACGCGCTCCACGGCGGCCTCGATGCCCTTCTTCAGGGCCATCGGGTTGGCGCCAGCGGCAACGTTGCGAAGACCCTCACGTACGAGAGCCTGAGCGAGCACGGTGGCAGTCGTGGTGCCGTCACCCGCGACGTCGTCGGTCTTCTTGGCGACTTCCTTGACGAGCTCGGCCCCGATCTTCTCCCACGGGTCTTCGAGCTCGATCTCCTTGGCGATGGAGACACCGTCGTTGGTGATAGTGGGGGCGCCCCACTTCTTCTCCAGAACGACGTTACGGCCCTTCGGGCCGAGGGTCACCTTGACGGCGTCCGCGAGCTGGTTCATACCACGCTCGAGACCGCGCCTGGCGTCCTCGTTAAACGCGATCATCTTGGCTGCCATACGGCTAGACCTCCCAAACACAGGGTGGCTTGCACCGGATCGAGCCGACGCCCGCGACGGCATGTGGGCCCACGACTCCGTTCGGCGGGCCCCATCGCCTCGATCCAGGTTGGCACTCTCGAACCGGGAGTGCCAACAAACTGTTTAGCACTCTACCCTGTCGAGTGCAAGCTGCGGGTCGTTGACCTGCGTGCCACTCGGCAAAGCCCGGCCCGCCGATTGGGACGGCGAACCGGGCCGATGTCGTGGAGATCCACGCAGACTGCGCTGCCGCGGGATCCGCTGACATTTCCCGACAAGTTCACGGGATGGCTACGTCAGACCGCCCGGACGGACTCCGCCTGGGGGCCCTTCTGCCCTTGGGTGATCTCGAACTCGACCCGCTGGCCCTGCTCGAGGGCACGGTATCCATCCATCATGATTGCGGAGTAATGGACGAACACATCCTTACCACCGTCTACCGCGATGAAGCCGTAGCCCTTGTCCGCGTTGAACCATTTGACGGTGCCCTGCGCCACTTGCGACTCCTCTTACTGGACTTGAGGACAACACCCATTCCTCTCGCGAAGTCCTCAATCTCCGAGGCGGAGACAACGCCTACGTCGATCGTTCTCGACCATACCTGTGGGACACCATGGGGCAACAGAGTCAAGCGCCAAACTACTGCTTTACGTGCCCTTTTATCATCCTCATCGGGATTGGCTCTCACGATTAGTTAGTTAAAGATTCCATTATTTCCTTCCGTCACAGATATGGGCTCGCGCCACAAAACACAACACCCGCACGCGGCCGGAGCCGGAGCGGGTGTCATGAGGAAGCCTGGAAGGGCCCGCAAGAAGCACGGGAGGGTCGCCCGGGTCTGCCCGAGCGCCCGGCAGGGCCCCGGGCGCGTCAGGGCGTGCTGGAAGGATCAGCCCCCGGCGACGGCCGGGATGATGGAGACCTGGACGCCGGACGGCGTGGCCGTGTCGAGGTTGTCGACAAAACGGACGTCCTCATCCCCGACGTAGACATTGACAAAACGGCGAATCTTGCCCGTTTCATCAAAGATGCGCGCCCCGATCCCGGGGAAGTCCGCGTCCAGCTTCTGCAGAACGTCGCGAAGAGTCTCGCCCTCCCCGTTCACCTCGGCGGCACCATCGGTGTAGGTCCGCAGAATCGTCGGAATCCGCACAGAAACGCTCATAATTCAGTACCTTTCACGATTTCTAGGCGATAACCGCACGGAATGCGTCAAGAGAGGGCCGAATGACTGCGGTGGGACGCGCCTGGCCGGCCACCGCGTCGAGGGTCTTCAGACCGTCACCGGTGTTGAGGACCACGGTCTCCGCGTCGGGGTCGAGTCGTCCCGCGGCGACCAGCTTGCGCAGCACACCGACGGTGACACCGCCCGCCGTCTCGGCGAAGATGCCCTCGGTCCTGGCCAGCAGCCGGATCGCGTCGACGATCTCGGTGTCCGTGACGTCCTCCACCGCACCGCCGGTGCGCCGGGCGATGTCCAGCACATAGGGGCCGTCCGCCGGATTGCCGATCGCCAGCGACTTGGCGATCGTGTCCGGCTTGACCGGGCGGATCACGTCGAGGCCCGCCTTGTAGGCGGTGGAGACCGGCGAGCACCCCTCCGCCTGGGCCGCGAAGATCTTGTAAGGCTTCTCCTCGACGAGGCCGAGGCCGATCAGCTCCTTGAAGGCCTTGTCGATCTTCGTGAGCTGGGAGCCGGACGCGACGGGGATGACGATCTGGTCCGGGATCCGCCAGCCGAGCTGCTCGGCGATCTCGTAGGCCAGGGTCTTGGAGCCCTCCGCGTAGTAGGGGCGAAGATTGACGTTGGCAAAGCCCCACTGGTCGCCCAGCTCGTCGCCGATGAGCTCGGAGCAGAAGCGGTTCACGTCGTCGTAGGTGCCCTCGATGGCGATGAGCCGGCCCCCGTACACCGAAGCCATGACGATCTTGGCTTCCTCCAGGTCCGCGGGAATGAACACGCAGGCGTCCAGCCCGGCGCGGGCGGCCGCGGCGGTGACCGCGCCCGCCAGGTTGCCGGTGGAGGAGCAGGAAAGGGTGTGGAAACCGAAGTTGCGGGCCGCCTCGACGGCCATGGCCACCACGCGGTCCTTGAAGGAGTGCGTGGGATTGCCGGAGTCGTCTTTCACGTGCAGCGAGCGGATGCCCAGCTCGCGGGCGAGGTTGTCGGCCTTGACGAGCTTCGTCCAGCCCGGGGCCATGTTGGGCTTGGAGGTCACATCGACCGGAACCGGCAGCAGGGAACGGTAGCGCCAGATGTTGGTCGGTCCCTCGGCGATCTGCTCCCGGGTCACGCGCCCGAAGTCATAGGCGATCTCGAGGGGTCCAAAACACTCGATACAGGCGAAGATCGGACCGAGGTCGTAGCGGGCACCACATTCGCGACAGGAGAGAGCCACGGCGGGGCCGAAGTCGAGCGAGGTGGTGTTCTCAGTGGTTGCGAGCGCCATGAAGGGAGGCCTTTCCCTCATCTTCGTCTGCGACCACCCTGGTCACAGACCGGAATTGGCACCTGTCTCGGCTGACCTCGTCAGATTACGAGTCTTGAACCGAGATGGTTGCCGGGGCTTCGCAGGGCCGGTCCCTCCACCCCTCTGGATGAGCAAATATTCAATTAGGGGCCTGACGAGCAGGTCCTACGCACTCTACCCCGCCCTGCCGCGATCCTGACCACTCGTCTCACTTTTCGAGACATGGCGTGTTGCCTGTCGGACGGCCTCTCTCCGACCTTCCACCCGTGAGTCTCACGCCGGCACGCCCCGCTGTCGGTGTGGCGTCCACGTTTATATGACGCAATCGACATAATGAGACGACCGGCCCGGTCAGGACGGGTGCCTGGATGCCTTCACTCCGACGACCCGCGGACACCGGCCCTCCGCCGCCACCCACGCGTCTGTCGCTCGGCGAGAGCACGCCGCCAATGTCCCGCGTCCGTCCGGCAGGAGAAACACATGCGGTTTGCTGTACGAATGGGAACGGCGGCCGCCCTCGTGATGGGCCCGATCATGCCCGCCGAGGCGCTCGGCATCCCGTCCGTGGCCGTCCGGAGGGTCGCCGAGGACCCGCCCCCCTCCAACAAGAACATCAACAACTCAAACACCTCCGGAAAGGACGGCGGCTCCTCCGGGAAAGCCGCGTCCTCCGGGAGCGACGGCTCCTCCGTGAACAACACCAACAACAACGGGATCCCGCCCGCGTTGAAGAACGTCACGTCGCTCCGGGTCCTGCCCTGGGACCCCCGCCAGAACAACAATGTCCGGATACTTGTGCACTGTCCTCCCGTATCGAACCACGCGATCATCGGTTCCACCGCGTTCAATCTCAAGGGTTCGCGGCGGATCTACCGGGAGGTGGGGCTGGGGCTCTCCGACAGGGGCCTCGGACACCGCAGCGCCTCCATCTCCTACTTCGCCCTGCCGGGAGACCATGAGGTCTGCCTGAAGTGCGTGAAGGTCACGATGAACCAGCAGACCCGCCTCAGGACGATCCACGTGGTCGGCCGGGACTCCGTCCCTCTCCTGGTGCGCAGGTTCAGGATCGAGCAGTTCTTCGACTGACCGCGCCCCGGGCGTTGATCTCCCAGGAGCGCGATCGCCGCGGCGGGAGGGAGGTCACGGTGTCTTGTAGGTCAGCTTGTAGGAGCCGGAGCCGCTCGCGGAGACCACCCGATAGCGGTAACACCCGGGCGCGCCGGTGTAGCTGATCTTCTCATCGGGGTTCGGGCTGTCGGAGGTGGCGACCGTACTCCAGGCCGAACCGTTCCGCTTCTCCAGGAAAAGATCGAAGTCGATACCGCTGTCGGCGTCCAGGCAACCGGTGTGCAGACCGGCGACGGTCGTCTTGTAAGGCTGACCGGCCGGCTCGTAGACGGGTTGATCGCCCTCGTTCAGGACGCCGGTGGCGTTCTTCGGCAGGCCCGTGCAGGCGCTCTCGTCCGGTGGGACGGCGTTGCTGTCGGTCACCAGGGTCAGGCCGTACGTCGTGAGCATCTCGTTGATCGGCTGAAAGTAGGTGATCCCACCGTCGACGCAGTCGCCGGAGCCGCCGGAGGTGACCCCTTGGGCCTGGTCCACCGAGATGAAGGAACCGCCGGAGTCACCGGCCTCGGCACAGACACTGGTGCGGGTCACCCCGAAGACCGTGCCCTGGGGATAGGTGACGCTGGCGTCGCGCTGCCGGATGACACCGCACTGCCAGTCGGTGGTGGAGCCCGACCGGCAGACCGAGGCGCCCTCGATCGCCTCCCTGGAACCGGCGACGGGAACGGTGCCGCCGCTGCCGTTGTTCACCACCGGCCTGAGCAGCCAGTTGGCGTTCAC
>NZ_FZOD01000058.1 GCF_900188345.1 Streptosporangium subroseum
CACCCGCGCTCGTCCGTGGCGTGGCCGATGGGGACCGGCAGCGCGCGGAGATTCTCGCCGACCACATCGAGCTGACGAACATGGTGCTGCACCACCATCATCACGCCGAGGACAAGAGCCTCTGGCCGAACCTGTTGGAGCGCTGCCCGGAGGAGATCGCTCCGGTCGTCCGCATGATGGAGGCTCACCACGAGCGCATCGCGAACATCGGCACCGAACTGGCGGCGGCGGTGACGGCCTGGCGCGGCACCGGCGACGCCGAAAGCGGCAGGACCTTGGCCGAGGTCCTCGACCGGATGCTTCCCCTGCTGTTCGAGCATCTCGAGGTGGAGGAGCAGCAGGTGCTTCCGCTGATCGAGAAGTACATCACCGCAGCTGAGTGGGATGAGATGGCCGAGGAAGTCATGGCCGGCACCCCGCAGGAGAAGGCGCCGTTGATCGTCGGCATGATGATGTACGAGGGCGACCCTCAGGCCGTTCAGGAGGCCATCGACAAGATGCCGGCGGAAGTGCGCACCATCATCGGCGAGATGGCGCCGAAGACATACGCGGCCTACGCCGAGCAGGTGTACGGCACGCCGACCCCGCCTCGCGCGCCCCACCTGCCCGGAAGACGTGACTTGATAGCGTAGGGGCGAGGAGCCGCCATGGAACCCAGATCGGTTCCTCAAAGTTTCCGAGGGTTACGAGCAGCGTGCTGACATGATCGTGGAGGCGGCCGGTCGGCTGTTCCTCCGCCGGATGGGTGCGATCACCCGTGGCGCGTTGGAGCGGCCGCTCACCTCGCGGTCGCCGCGCGAGCTCGACTGAACCGCGGCCGGACCGCTGCGGGCGACCGTGGACGCCATGCTGTACGGGGCGATCCGCTCGGCACACCCCGGCAGTGACGCTGAACAATCCCGGGCGGTCATGCCGGCGGCCCGCGATGATGGGCAGGAGGTGGGCCCGTGACGGGGACAACCGGCAGGACGGCATTGGTGACAGGGGCCAGCAGCGGAATCGGTGCGGCCACCGCGCGCCTTCTGGCCGCGCGAGGGATGCGCGTGGTGGTCAACTACCTCCGCAGCAGAACGGCAGCCGAGGAGGTCGTGGCCGACATCGAGGCCGCGGGCGGCCAGGCCATGGCCGTGCAGGCCGATGTGCGCGAGGCGGCGGCGGTCGAGAGCATGATCGCACTGGGCACGGCCAAGGCCGCACTGACACAGTTCGCCCGGTACCTCGCCCAGGAACTGGGTCCGCGGGGCATCACGGTCAACGTCGTCGAGCCCGGTCCGGTGGAGGACACCCGCATGGCGGGTGTGCTCGACGAGGCGCACAGGCAGCGGCAGGTGGCCGCCACCCCCCTGGGCCGCCTGGCACGCCCGGGCGACGTCGCCCAAGCGGTCGCCTTCTACGCCGGCGAGGACAACGCCTTCATGACCGGCACCACGGCCACGGTCAACGGCGGGATGTCCATGTACTGACACCCCGCTGTCCTGCGTACACGGGGCCATACCATCCCGGCCGACGGCATCCGGCACACCGTCGGCTTGATGCCCTGGGCGCCGGCGGCCGGGCCGGCGACGTTGGCGATCCGTACGACAGGGAGTGCGGAGGCCCTCGCGTTACCGTCAAGCGATGTAATGAATCTCGTACGCTATGACGACAATCGTCATCTGTGAGGTGCGTTCATGGCGCGAGCACGCGAACCAATCGGTGAGGGTCCCGCGTGCGATGCCGACCATCCGCGCCCCAGCGGACGCCCTCGTGATGCGGCTCTGGACGAGGCGATCATCCTGGCGACGCGTGACCGCCTGGTTCGGGACGGCTACTCCAAGATGACGATCGGCGACATCGTCTCCGACGCCAAGGTCACCCGCCCCACGCTCTATCGACGCTGGCGCAACAAATTCGAGCTGGTTGTGGATGCCCTCGATTACGGTTTCCGCAAGCAGAGTGACATGTACACCGTCGATCTGAGTCAGTTGGAGCCTCTGGACGCGCTGGTTGAGGCCGTTCGCCGTGTCGATCCTGCTTACTACAATCCCGATGCCATGGTGCTGATGGGCAACTTCGCGGGTGAGGCGTTTCGCACGCCCGACCTGTTGGAAATCCTACGCAAACATGCCGTCGAGCCCCGCGTCACCCTTATCGAGAAGGTGCTGAGCGAGCTGCAGGAACGCCGCGCGGTCAGTGCCGACATCGACACCCATACGATCGCGACGATGTGCTTCGGTAGCTATTTCGCGGCGTTCTACCGGGGCGAACAGCAGAAGGACCTGCCCGAACACGTCGTGGCGGTGCTGTGGCCCGGAATCGTCGCCAAGCCTGAAATCACGAGGCGGCGTTCCGGCGATCGGGCCGGACCCGGCGAGTAGTCACACCCATCGGTCGCCGACCCGCGTGGAAGCTCGACCTGCCCAGGTGGAGCGGCCATGGACCCCCTGATCCTCGTGCCACTCGACGATCCGTCCTACGTTGAGGGACTACCCGAGCATGGTTGCCGGTCCCAAGGCTGACATCGCCGAAGCGGAGGCGGGAGGTCCTGCGGGCAGCGGCTGCTCGGTCCGGATGCGTTTGCCCTCGGCGGTGTAGCGCGTGCCCCAGCGCTGCGACAGGGCCGTGACCGGTTGGAGTCCGCGTCCCCCCCTCGTCGGTCTCGGACGTGCGGCGGATGCGGGGAGTGGTGAGGCTTCCATGGCTACCTGAAAGCCGTTGAGCTGCAAACCGGAAGCCGCTCTGCCTGCGGTAGGCGCGCACGGAGTCGCACGGTGCGGCCTCCTCGGGGCCGCGCGCCATCCGGGCCGTATGCGTTAGCGGCCCTTCTTTTTACGGCCGGCCGGCGCGGCCCGGCGACCGGAGCCATTCTGTGCGGGTTTTTTTTGCGCGGGTTTCTGTGCCTGCCGCTGTGCCGGTTTCTCCGCAGGCGAGGCGGGGATACGGCCCCGCGAACTGTTCACCGTCCGGCCGCGGATGATGCCGATGAAATCTTCCACCAGGTCGGTGGTCGCGTCCGTGGGCCAGGTCAGCGCAACCTGAGACTGCGGCGCGTCCGGCACCGGCCGGTAGGTGAGATCCCTGCGGCGGTGGAGGCGTGCCAGCGACTCCGGAACCAGGAGAATCCCGGTGCCGGCCGCTACCAGCTCGACCGCGTCCGCCGTTGTGGCCGGGCGGGTGAACGC
Organism: Streptosporangium subroseum; assembly: GCF_900188345.1. Lineage (GTDB taxonomy): Bacteria > Actinomycetota > Actinomycetes > Streptosporangiales > Streptosporangiaceae > Streptosporangium > Streptosporangium subroseum. The sequence goes on from NZ_FZOD01000058.1 coordinate 3,162, forward strand.
GGGCAGCCCGGGCCGGACCGTCCATTCGATGGTGTCGTCCAGAGGGTGGAACACCTCGTCGTCGACAAGGTCGGCGATGAACACCTCGTCGGCGGCGGCCACCGCGTGGTCCTTGGGCACCATGACCACCGTGGTTTCCAGGTAGAGAGGAATCACGCTGAGCCCGTCCCGGTCGACCGGCAGCCTGGCGAATCCGGCGTTGGCGCCGCCGTTCCGCAGGAGCCCCACCACCTCGGCAGCGGGAACCGCGACCAGGATGATCGGCACGTCCGGCGTTCTCTCGGTCCAGACATTGACCCATTTCGCGGGTGTCACCCCGGGCACGTACGCCAGCCGGAACAATCTGCCGATCTCTCCATCAGTCACTTCCTCAGGGTACCGATGTCAAGGGAACCCGTTTCGGCTGACTACTCTTGACGCCATGACCTCGTCCAAACCGAAGACCATCCAGACGATGAAGCCCGCGACCGCGGCCAAGAAGCTGGGTGTCCCCCTCACGGCCACTCCCGCCGAGTTCCAGGCGAGTGTCGTCTCCAGGGACGAGCTGAACGAGTTGCAGTCGACGCCGCCGGCCTGGCTCGCTGACCTGCGCCGTAACGGCCCGCACACCAAGCAGGTCATCGCCGCGAAGCTCAAGGTCTCCATTGCCGGCCTGCTCAGAGGCGGGATCACCGGACCGCTCACCACCGCTGAAATCGATGCGCTGAAAGCGGAGAACCCGGAGTGGCTGGAGCGCGAGCAGGCCAACCAGGTCGAGGCCCGCAAAGCGGCACTCCGCCTCAAGCAACGCTAGACGGCGAGAGGGCCGTCGATCATCCGGGCGTCCATGATCCGGTCCGCGATGATCCGGAGATCGTGACGCTGAGGCCGAGCGTTCGGCGGCGTTTGACGGACAGACCCGACCCGCGCTGACGTTCGGACGGAGCCGGTGGCCCCCAGGACGGCGGCTTGCTCGTCGAACGCGATTCTGTTCTGTGACGGGCGGGCTCGGCTCGTCAGAGGGGGCTCAGAGCCGTGTGCCGCGGTGCAGGATCGCTTGACCTCGACTGCGGTTGAGGTTGAAGACTTCTCTGCGCCGGTGTCGGACAAGGTGAGTGCAGGGGAGCGGTTGACGTGCGAGTGGTGCAGGCGACGCGGTTCGGAGGTCCCGAGGTGCTGGTTCCGGGCGAGGTGCCGGACCCGGTCGCCGGACCGGGGCAGGCGATGGTCGACGTATCGGTTGCAGGCGTCACGTTCGTCGAGACGCAGATCCGGCGGGGCGTCGACAAGTGGCACGGCAGGCCCGCACTGCCGTACGTGCCGGGAGGTACGGTGGCCGGCCGGGTGAGTTCGGTGGGGGAGGGCGTGGATCCGAGCTGGTCCGGACGGCGCGTCATCGCCGATCTCGGGGAGACCGGCGGATTCGCCGAGCGTGCGGTGGCCATCGTGGAGAATCTGATCCCGGTGCCGGAAGGGCTGGGGCTGTCCGAGGCCACCGCTCTGCACACCGACGGCAGCACCGCGTTGGGCCTGGTCGAGGGAGCTCGGATCCTTCCCGGGGAGTGGGTGCTGGTCGAGGCGGCAGGTGGCGGTGTCGGGACGCTGCTGGTGCAGCTGGCTCGGGCGGCCGGCGCCAGGGTCGTCGGAGCCGCGCGCGGCGCACGGAAGCTGGACCTGGTTCGCGATCTGGGGGCGGATGCCGTGGTCGACTACTCCGATCCGGACTGGGCGGAGCAGGTACGCGAGACGACCGGTGGCGCGGGTCCCGATGTGGTGTTCGACGGGGTCGGCGGGGAGATCGGTCAGGCCGCGTTCCAGGTGGCGGCGGACGGCGGTCGCTTCTCCGTCCACGGCGCTTCCAGTGGTGAGGCCACGGTGATCGATCCTGCTCAGGCGCGACGGCGCGGGGTCGAGGTGATCGGGATCGAGCAGCTCTTCGGCTTCGGGCCGAAGATGCGAGGCTGGGCCGAGCAGGTGATGTCGGAGGCGGCGGCGGGCCGGATCAGACCGGTCATCGGGCAGACCTTCCCCCTGGAGCGCGCCGCGGACGCGCACGCCGCGATCGAGTCACGCGGTGCCCTGGGTAAGACTCTGCTCCTGATCTGACGGTGTTTCAGGGGCTTGTCATGATCGTACGAACCAACCAGAGAGGGAACGGCAGTGTCTCAGAGCGCTCTGCTCGTCATGGATGTCCAGCGGGTCGTTGTGGACCGATACCCGGATCCTGACTACCTTCCGCGTCTGCGCGAGGCCACGGAGGCCGCCCGCGCGGCCGGCCTTCCAGTGATCTACGTGGTCGTCGGATTCCGCCCGAACTATCCCGAGGTCAGCGCCCGCAACAAGATGTTCGGTGCGCTCGCACTCGGCGGCCGAATGTCCGCGAGCAGCGACGCGGCCACCCAGATCCATCCCGACCTGGCACCGCGGCCCGAGGACGTCGTCGTGACCAAGCGCCGCGTCAGCGCCTTCGCCGGCAGCGATCTGGAGATCGTCCTACGGGCGGGCGAGATCGACCACCTGGTACTGACAGGCATCGCCACCAGCGGCGTCGTGCTGTCCACCCTCCGCCAGGCGGCCGACCTGGACTTCGGCCTCACCGTTCTGGCCGACGGTTGCCTCGATGCCGATCCCGAGGTGCACCGGGTGCTGACCGAGAAGGTCTTCCCCTCCCAGGCGGACGTGACGACCGTGGCCGACTGGGCCGCGAACCTTGCCCGCTAGGTCACGGACGGTGCCAGCGCTTTAATTTGTCGGGGTTCAACACGATCCACACGGCGGTGACCCTGGTTCCGGCGACGCTCAGGCTGACCACCGCCACGGCCTGGCCCGCCCGGCGCAACGCCAGACCTGTCCGGCCGTTCACGGACGCGACGGCCACCTCGGTGCCCGGCTGACCGGTCAGCAGGGCCGTGACGAACCGAGCGACCGCGTCGGCGCCGCAGGTCGGTCGTACCGCGGCACGCAGCTTGCCGCCACCATCGCTCACGACCATCGCCTCCGCGGCCAGAACCGCCTTCAGTGCCGCCGTATCCCCCGTCTCGCACGCCGTGGCGAACCGGCGCGCGACGCGATCATGCCTGGCGAGCATCGCCGGGCGGGACCCGGCCCGATGTCCTGTCAGGCCGACGGGCTCGGGCCGTCGCATCGGACCGCCGAGAGCGGGCGCCGCGGCCGAGCCTCGTTGCGGGACGTCGAGGGGGGTGTGGGCCGAAGCGGCAGCGGCCAGCACCTCCAGGCAGATGCCTCCGGCGACCCGCGTCAACCAGGCACGCGGCACCGCGATTCCGGAGCGTTCCTCGTCACCGAGGGTGTACCAGCGGCGATAGGTCTCCTGGACGATCCGGTCAGCGGTTTCGGCCGAACCGAACATCCACAGGGCGATCTCGAGCAGATGCTGCCGTTCGTCGAGCATCTCCGCCAGTGTCCCGGCGTTCACCTCGGTCATATCCCGCCGCCTTCGCGGCCGGGAGAGCACGCCTGGGCGCGGCGAAGCTCCTGTGTCCACGTCGTGGAAGGGCCGGCGTGGCCGCCGGCCAACGGGGTCGTCCGCACGATGTCCTCTGTTCTCCGGGTGTCAGCAGCTAAGACCGGATAACCCCTCCCGGTGTGACGGCTACCGGAACGATCACGAGAGGCGGCCGGTGACGGCCCGGGACCCGGCGGTCGCCCGGCCTGGGGGCGTCGGCGATCCGTCGATTCGGCGGCATGATCACTCCTTTGGGAGCGGGATGCGTGGTTCCCGGGTTGAACGCGAGAGAATTCCCTATTAAACATGTAGGAATAGTTGACATTATCTTTTTCTCGGCACACGCTGTGACAGAGCCCATCCGCACATCGCCCATCGAAAGGTGTCAGGGAATGACTCAGCTCCACGAACACGGGACGCCCGTCGCCGACGACTCCTACCGGCACATCGACGTCACGCAGGTCGTCGGCGTGATCGGCGCAGTCGTCGGAGGCATCCGAGTGGGCGGCGACGCCGACGAGGCAGCGGTCGCCGAGCTACGGGCCGCGCTGCTGCGCCACCGCGTGATCTTCCTGCGAGACCAGCGGCACGCCACCGACGCCGACCAGCACGCGTTCACCAGGCTGCTCGGCACCGTCACCAAGCCGCACCCGACGGTGACCGGCGACGGTGAGGCCGTACTCCCGATCGACTCCGAGCAGGGCAAGGCCAACAGCTGGCACACGGATGTGACCTTCGTCGACCGGATCCCGGCGATCAGCGTGCTGCGCGCCATCACGCTGCCGCCCTACGGCGGGACCACGGTGTGGGCCAACACGGTGGAGGCGTACCGGCGGCTGCACCCCGGCCTGCAGGCGCTGGTGGGCCAGCTGCGCGCGGTGCACTCGAACCTGTACGACTACGCGGCGCAGCGCCCGCAGATCGGCGGGATCGACGTCAGGGAGCAGGAGTATCGCGAGCAGTTCCGGAGCAGCGAGTTCGAGACCGAGCACCCCGTCGTCCGCATCCACCCGGAGACCGGCGAGCCGTCCCTGCTGCTCGGCCACTTCGTCAGGTCGTTCACGGGCCTGAGCAGCGCCGACTTCCACGATCTGTTCTCCCTGCTGCAGCGGCACATCACCCGCCTGGAGAACACGGTGCGGTGGAACTGGCGCGACGGGGACATCGCCATCTGGGACAACCGGGCCACCCAGCACTACGCCGTCGCGGACTACGACGATCTGCCCCGGCTTCTCCACCGCATCACCCTGGCCGGTGACATCCCGATCGGCATCAACGGTGACACCAGCGTGGTCCGCAAGGGCGACGCCAGCGCCTACTCGCCCATCGCCGCCTGAGCGGTGGCCTGTCCGCGGACGTCCCCGGCCGTCCGGCTTGCGTGCAAGGGAGCAATGGATCATCATGACGACATGACTACGAGAAAGGGCGATCTCCGCCCAGGCCGTTGAGGCCCCACGAGCCGGTCTCGGGACCGGCCGATCATGTCACCGCCGAATCGCTGAAGCGCCTCGACCCACTGCCGTACCCGCGGCGCATGCGAGAGCTGGCACTGCTCGCCCGTCGAATGGCCGGCACCTCCCAGCTGCGCGACCTTCTGACCGATCTCCATCGGCAGGGCCGGGACGAGCGGCGCACGGCACTCCACATGGCCATGGCGGCCCGGGAACTCGGTTTCGTCGAAGCGGTGCTCGCCGGGCCGGACATGGGGCTGCGCCGCGCGGCCCTGCGAGCGGTGCGGACCCTCCCCATCGGGGACCAGGCGGTCACCGCAGCTCTGCACGACGCCCCCGCCGAGCTGCGTCTCGCGCTGTACCGCACGCTGGTGATCGCCCGCCGCCGGGAGACGGCGGAGAGGTTGCTGCCGGACGTTCACGCCCGGTGGGGGGACCGCGAGGCGGCCGTACTGCTGCCGGCGTGCGGCGGTCCGACCGTCTCGCGGTGGTTGCCGGACCTCGCCCACGCGGTGACGTCGTGGCACGCGCTGAGCAGAAGCCATCCCGGCGCCGTGCTGGAGGCCGCGGATCAGGAGCTGTCCGCCGGGACCCACGTGTGGAACTGGTGGTGCCGACGTGGTGCGGGAGCGGCACTCGCGGCGCGCGCCGAGCCGACGCGCATGCTGGACCTGCTGGAGCGGCACGACCTGCGGTTCCCGCGCATCCAGCTCCCGGCGGGGGTCCTGGGCGCGCTGTTCGAGGCCGACGCCGTCCGTGCCGCGCGGGTGCTCACGCGCGGGTTGAGGGCAGGCTGGTCCGAGCCCCCGGAAGCGCTGGTCAAGCGTCTGCGGTCATACCCGGAGGCGGAGATCCTGGCCGTGGCCTCCGGCAACCCTCATCAGCTGGTCACCGTACTGCGGTCGCTGCCTCCGGGACGCAGAGTCGTGATCTTCGATGCCGTCGCCGAGCAGATGGGCGGATCCTCGGGCCTGTGGGCGATGCCGCTGCTGGACTCGCTCCCCGCCGAACGGGCGGCGACCGAAGCGCGGCGGATGCTCGCCTGGCATGCCTCGGTGTGGCAGTCCCCCCGAGCCCACCTGGACGATCCCTCCATCCCGCTGGAACTCACCTCCCACCTGCCGCTCGCGGAGGCCACAGGCCCGTTGCGGGAAGCCGCCTTCGGCGGTGATCCGCGACGGCGGGGGCTGGGCCGATCCCTGCTGCTGCGCTGCACGGCCCGTGTCCGGGACGGCGCGACGCTGCGGGAGCTCCTTGCCGAGCTGGCCGGGCGCACCGCCAATGAACAGGACCCGCTCCGTTGTGACCTGCTGACCGCGATCGGCGACGTCGCGCCGGCTCTGCTGGACGACTCCTTCGCCGAGATCCTGGACCGCGTCGCCACCGACGCGGTCGACGCGCCGGATTCCTCCCAGGCCACCCGGGAGGCGCTGCGACGCCTGGCCGGACGGGTCCTGCGACACCACGACCCCGTGACGACACCTGCCTTGACGGCGTGGGCGCTGGGGACGTACGCCAAACTGGTGGCGCGCCACGGAGCCGATGGGCTCTCCGCCCCGGCGACACGGGTTCCTCCCTCCCACAGGCGTCGATGGTGGACGGAACCGCCGGCGGCGTCGTACGGCCTCGATCGGGTGCTGCGCCGCGACCAGGAGCATGACCTTTTCGCAGTGCTTCGCCCGGAGCTGCGCGCCGCGCGGGACCGGGAAGATTTCACCCTGGCCATGGCGCTGGCCCGGGCGCTCGGCCGGCGATCGTGGGCACTGGACGAACTCCAGGACGACCTTCGGGCCGCGGTACGCGGAGCGCCGGAGTCGATCGCCCGCCAGGCGGCCGACCTGTGGCTGGCCTGCCCGGTGGAGCGGGAGGAACGAGCTGTCGAGCTCGTGCGGGAGGACCCGTCCGCCATGAGGTTGCCCGCCGTCTGGCGCATGGTGGCCGGACGGCGTACGGACCTGCTCCTGCCGTCGCTGGGCGGAGTCCATCAGGGCCGGTTCGCCGAGGGGTCGTGGGTGCCTCCCATCGACGGCGTCGTCGCGGGCAGGTGGACCCCCGATCAACGCGACCACGTGCGCGCATGGCTCGTGTCCGTCGTCGGCGACGGCGGGCTGCCCGTCACCGATCAGCTGGCCGCCATTCGGGCGGCGGGCCGGATCGGCGGTGGTCTGGAGCTCCTGAGGGAGTGGGCGGCCCGAGAGGAGACGGTGCCGGCCGAAGCGGCCATCGCGGCGATGGCGAGCACGGACTCGCCCGCCGAGGCGTTGCCCGTGCTGCTGGAGCACGCTCGGGGAGCCGCCTCCCGGGTGGCGGTGGCCGCCCTGTCCCGGTGCTGCCGCTCGGTCACCCCGTCCCGGCTCGGCCTCCTCCTGGAACAGGCGTTGACGGACCCGGGCGGCAAGGTGACCCTGCGCAAGACCGCCGCGCGCCTGGTGGAGCGGAACCGTCCGCCGGGAGCGGCCGACCTGCTCCTGCGGGTGTGGGCGGATGCCGGCCTGCACCGCGACGTACGAGTGGCCGTGGCCTCGGCGCTGCTCCGGATGCCGGAGGACGCACGGACCCTGGACGCGCTCGGAACCGTGGCCGGGCGGCACGCCGACGAACCGATGCTGCGCATGCTCTTCCAGGTCGGCCCGATGGAGTACGCACCCTCCGTCCGCCCCGGCTACGCGGATCTGATGGGCCGGCTCCTTTCGGCGGCCACCCTTCCCGGCGTGCGGTTCCGGGGCGCGAAGGCGTTCGGGGCCTGGGCGCACTGGTACCGGGGCGACGTGGAGCCGATCGCGATGGCCGTGGGCGACCCTCGGGCGGAAGGCGGCGCGTCCGTCCTGCCGGTGTTCCTCGCCCTGCTGCGAACCGGGACCATCGGGCCGCAGGTGCTCGACGTCCTCACCCACCTGGCCGCCGCCGTACCCGACGACGGCCGGGCCGGCTCCCTGGAGACCCCCTCGCGAGACCGGGTGACCGCCATCGTCAATGAGCTGATCTCCATCCAGCGCTCCGACGGCCGCTCCTGGCGGTACGGTTTGATCCGCGACGCCGTGGACGTCCTGGCCGCTCAGCCGCTTCTGCTCTCCCAGGCCGTCGGGCTCGGTGGGACCCTGCTCGGTGAATCCGCCGAGCACGGGCCCGTGGAGTTCGGGGATGACCTCTGTTCTCTGGCCGACCTGCTTCGCGACCGGCCTGTCCTCGCGGCGGCGACCGCGGACAGCGCGATATCACGCTGCTTCGGGTATGGAGCCGCGCGCGACATCGGATCCGATACCGTTCTGCCGGTGGCGCGGCGCCTGGCGGACCGGGGCGACCTCGCCGCGGGCCTGTTCGCCCTCGCGCTCACCCGTGTCGCCGGGCAGCGGACCGACTGGGCCGATCCGTGGCGCGAACTCCTCCGCGACCTGCGCGACGCCCCGCACCTGGAGGTACGGCAGGAGGCCTGGGACACCTTCGTCGTGTAAACGGCACTCCGGTGGGAGATCCCCGACAATGAGGTGAGCCTCAGCCGGATCTCATTCACGGCATTCGTGAACTCGGCACCACGCAGAGAGGCGCCACCCGGCCGTTGCCGGGTGGCGCGCTGTTCTCTCAGGCGTGGGCGGGACTCAGGGGCTCGTGCACCGGTAGCCGGACGGGGTCTGGGTGTTGCCGTTCGGACGGCTCGCCTGGAAGCCGAAGGTGGTGTTCTGGCCGGGGCTGAGGGCGCCGTTGTGCCCGGCACTCCTCGCCGTGACGGTCTGCCCGCTGACGGTCAGCGTGGCGTTCCACGAGCCGGTGACGGTGTGGCCGCTCGGCAGCGTGAAGGTCACCGTCCAGCCGTTGATCGCGGACGTGCCGGTGTTGGTGACCGTGACCGGCTGGATCACGTACCCGTTCCCCCACTGCGTCTGAACGGTCGCCGTCACCGAGCATCCGCCGGTGCCTCCACCACCGCCCGGGGTGGTGGTGACCGTCGCCGTGTTCGACACCGGCGAGAGGTTGCCCGCCGCGTCGCGGGCCCGGACCTGGTAGCGGTACGTGGTGTTCGCGGTGAGCCCGGTCTGAGCGAACGAGGTGGTGGCCGAGGTTCCCACCTGCGTGAAGGTGCCGCCGGACGCGCCCGGCGCGCGCAGGACGTCATAGCCGGTCACGCCCACGTTGTCGGTGGAGGCGGTCCAGGCCAGGGTGGTGCCGGTGGAGGTCGTTCCCGACGCGGCGAGGCCGGCCGGCGCGGTCGGCGGGGTGGCGTCGCCCCCGGTGGTGGCCGGCGGGACGCGGACGATGCGGTCGTCCTGTGCCACCGGGGTGCCGCGGCCGTCCCGGTTGCTGGTCGTCACCCAGAGCCAGCCGTCAGGCCCGACCGCGACCGTGCGGAGCCGCCCGTAGGCGGACTGGAACTCGGCCAGTGGCGTGCCGGACGGCGTACCGGCGCTGGTCAGCGGCACCGTCCAGAGCCTCTGGCCGCGCAGCGCGGCGACGAAGAGCGTGTTGTTGGCCCAGGCCAGCCCGCTCGGCGACGCCTCGGCGGTCGTCCACGTGACGATCGGGTTGCGGAAGGAGGGGTTGGTGCACGTGCCCTCGCACGTCGGCCAGCCGTAGTTGGAGCCCGCGACGATCTGGTTGACCTCGTCCCAGGTGTTCTGCCCCAATTCGGCGGCGTACATCCTGCCCTGGGAGTCCCAGGTCAGGCCCTGGACATTGCGGTGGCCGTAGGTCCAGACGCGGGAGCCCGCGATCGGATTGTCCGCGGGCACACCGCCGGTGGGCGTCATACGCAGGATCTTCCCGGCGGGGCTGTTGACGTTCTGCGCGTTGGCGGAGTTGCCGGCGTCGCCGGCCGCCACGTAGAGCATGCCGTCCGGCCCGAAGGCGATGCGGCCGCCGTCGTGGAAGGTGTTGCTCGGGACCCCGGAGAAGAGCACCGTCTGCGTCTGAGGCGCGGTCAGTTGCAGTCTGACCAGGCGGTTGTCCCCGGCGGTGCTGGTGAAGTACGCGTACACCCAGCCGTCCTGGGCGTAGGTGGGCGACACGGCGATGCCGAGCAGGCCGCTCTCACCCGAGGCGCTCACCCCACTGATGGTGGCGACCGCCGTGGGCGTCTGGCCCGGCCGCACCTGCAGGATGCGTCCGGTGTTGCGTTCGGATACCAGCGCGCTGCCGTCCGGCAGGAACGCCAGGCCCCAGGGCACCTGAAGGCCCGTGACGGAGACCTGCGCCCGGGAGAAGTCGAAGCCGCCTATCACCTGGGCGCGGGCCTCGGGAGCGGTGACGATCAGCGCGAGCAGAGCCATGATCAGGGCCGGGATGACGCGGGCACGCATGATGGAGACTCCTTGGCCGGGTCACTGTGCGGATGCCAGCACCGTAGGCACGCGGGCCGCGGGATCTCAAACGCCGTGATCGGCTCGCCCTGGCAACCTGGGAGGACGGCACCGCACCATTGAAACTTTCATACAATCGGCGAAAGTTGCGGCTCGACGGATGCTCCAGCACTCGGTGACAGGCGCGGCCCGCGCCCGCTCATCGAGGTGTGCGCGATGCGCGATCTTCCGGGCTGGGCCGTACGGCCACCCGCCGAGCGCCGGCAGCGGCTGGGGACGCGGCGGGACATCTCCCCAAGGCTGCCGGCGCCCGCACCCGTGAGCGCTTCCCCGGACGAGGGTCCCCGGTTCGCATAATCAAGGACTGGGAAGCGGGCGATCGAGGTCCTGCTACCCGCAGTTGCCGAAGGCCTTGCGGCCACCGGTCGCCTCGGCGAAGTCCAGCCGGGTGTCCCGGGTCTCGCCCCAGTACGAGACGCACTTGCCGCGGGCCCTCACCTTGACCGGCCCGGCGTAGTACTTGAAGTTGCCCACGTCGGTATATTTCTTGCCGCCCTTCACCGTCAGGGTGGCGACGGTGCGGGTGGCGGTTCGGTAGAAGGCGTCCTTGATGGTGACCACGCAGTTGTAACCGGTGCTGCGGTTGTACATGAGGTAGACGTGGCCGAAGGTGTCACTGCCGGACTTGAGGGGGCGGGTGCCGTCCTTCACCTTGGTGAACCCCGCCCCGCAGACGCGTTCGGGAGTGTAGGGGTTGGAGGCCGCGTACGCCGGGTTGGCCGCGAGAACGCCGGCGGCAAGGGCCGTCACGGTGACGATCTTCGTAACAGACCTGATCACTTTTCTACCCTTCGATGGGGGGCTGCGGCGTATGCCACAGCGGATCAACCCGTCGATCTTGGCGTATCCCCTCCTTTCCGGCAATGGGAACCGGGATAAAGGCCTGGCCGAAGGCCGGCGTCAGCGATGCCGCAGCCGGTTGCGCAGGAAACGGCGTTCGGCGTCGGTGGGTGCGAGATCGAGCGCCGCGCGGTAGCCGTCGGCCGCCTCCTGGGTGCGGCCGGCGCGTCGCAGCAGATCGGCGCGTGTGGCGTGCAGCAGGTAGTAGTCGTTGAGCTGCCCGGCCTGGGCGATCGCGTCGACCAGCGGTAGCGCCGCCTCGGGGCCGTCGGCCATGCCGATCGCCACGGCACGGTTCAGATCCACGATCGGGCTTGGTGCGATGCGCGCGAGCTGTGTGTACAGCCCGACGATCTGCGGCCAGTCCGTTTGGGCCGCGACCGGCGCGGTGGCATGACACGCCGCGATGGCCGCCTGAAGCTGGAACGGCCCGGCGCGGCGCCGGCGTAATGCTCGTTCGCAGATCGCGGCGCCCTCCGCGATCTGCGCCTGATCCCACAGCGAGCGGTCCTGCTCGGCCAGGGTGACCATGTCGCCGTCCGCGTTCACACGCGCCGGCCTCCGGGCATCGTGCAGCAGCATCAGCGCGAGCATGCCGTGCGTTTCGGGCTCGTCGGGCATCAACGCCGTCACCACCCGTGCGAGACGGATGGCCTCCTGGCACAGCCGGGCCTTCTGCGGGTCTCCGTACCCTTCGTTGAACAGCAGATAGAGCACGTGGAGTACGGCGGGAAGGCGGTCCGGCAGCAGGTGCGCGGGCGGCACCCGAAACGGGATGCCCGCGTGTGCGACCTTCTGTTTGGCTCGGAAGATGCGCTGGCCCATGGTGCGTTCCGGCACCAGGAACGCACGCGCGATCTCGGCGGTGCTCATGCCGGTCAGGCTCCGCAGGGTCAACGCCACCTGGGCTTCGAGACTCAGCGACGGATGGCAGCAGGTGAACATGAGCTCCAGGCGCTCGTCGGGGATCTCACTGTCGCTCAGGTAGGGCGACGGCTCCGGGTTCATCGCGGCCGCCTTCCGCAGCTTTGTCGCCTCAGTGGACGCGCGACGCATCCGGTCGATCGCGCGGTGGCGTGCCGTGGTGGTCAGCCATGCCAGTGGCTGGTCCGGTATGCCTGATTCCGGCCACATCTGGAGTGCCTGCGCGAACGCGTCCTGCGTGCACTCCTCGGCCAGATCCCAGTCGCCGCCGGTGAACCGGATCATGGTGGCCACGATCCGGCTCCACCCGTCGGCGTAGATTCCGGCGATCCGGTCCCTCATCTGAGCCGTCACCGACGTCGTCCGTCTTCGCTAGTCCTGGTCGTCGGGCCAGAACGGACGCAGCTCGATCATCCCGGCCCACGCCATCGGGTGCTTGGACGCGATGTCGATGGCCTCGTCGAGGTCGGCGCACTCGATGATGTCGAAACCGGCTATCTGATCCTTGGTCTCGGCGTACGGACCGTCGGTCAGCAGCACCTCGCGGTTGCGGACGCGGACCGTGGTCGCGTCGCTCGCCGGCCGGGTGCGGTTGCCCATCAGCCGGATCCCCTTGCCGTCCATCTCCGTGACCCAGTCCTCCACGTCCGGGGCGCCGTCGTCCTGGCCGGGCTTGTAGTCGGGGTCGGTGCACACCAGCATCAGGTACTTCATCGGACTGCTCCCATCGTGGAGTCGGCGGTGGCCATCGCGGAGATCGTGGTGGTCATGTTTCGGCACAGGGTGACCAGACGGCTGTCAAGCATCCGCGGGTCGGTCTCGGCATCCGCGCGGGCGCCGCTGGCGCCGGGGCCGTGGGTGAACGAGTGATGGACCAGGGCGCTCCCCGGCTCGCCGCCCTCGCGCAGCTCGTAGCGCCACGTCGAGCCGACCAGATCGGCGTCGTCGAGAACGGTCCAGGCGAAAACGCCCGGCCGCTCCGCTTCGATGACCACGCAGGTCACCATACTTTCAAATCCGCTCGGAAACCGGTTGCGGCCGATGAACCGGGCGCCCGGAGCCGGGTCCTGGGCGCCGTCGCACCAGTTTCCGCCGGTGGCCTCCGGGCTCCACTCGCCGATCCGGTCCACCGCGGTGACCAGGTCCCACATCCGCTCGCGCGGTATCGGGACGGTCAGGGCGACCGCCACCTGTGCACCAGTGACCATGTCCATGAGCGTTCTCCTCTCGGTTGTCATGGGGATGACGAACGGGAGAGGCCCTCTACTACAGGCTCACATCAAGATTTTTTGCGAAGCCGGTCGGACGGGCGCATCAGGATCCTTTCGCGCAGCCGGTCGGGCACGTGCGTCCGGCCACGGGGGAGGTCCCTTCGCCGGCCGGGCGACGCCGCCCGGCAACAAATATGGGTCCCCGGCGTGGAGCTTCCGGGGACCCATGAATCCGGCTGACTACAGCCGGGCACCGCTACTTGGTGAGCGGGGCCAGGTCGGGGTCGTTGGCGTACGCCTCGACGACGTTCTCCTTGGTCACGATCAGCGGCTCCAGCAGGTACGACGGGACGACCTTCACCCCGTTGTTGTACGACTTGGTGTCGTTGACCTCGGGCGCCTTACCGGCCTGCAGGTCCTTGACCATCTGGATGCTCTGCTTGACCAGGTTGCGGGTGTCCTTGTTGATCGTGGAGTACTGCTCGCCGGCCACGATCGACTTGACCGACTCCGGCTCGGAGTCCTGGCCGGTCACCACCGGGATGTCCTTGCCGGCGCCCTTGACCGAGGTGATGATGGCGCGGGCCAGCGTGTCGTTGGGGGAGAGCACCCCGTCCAGGGTCTTGCTGCTGTAGGTGGAGGTCAGCAGCGAGTCCATCCGCCGCTGGGCGTTCTCGGCCTTCCAGCCGTCGGTGGAGGTCTGCTTGATCTCGGTCTGGCCGGAGCCGACCACCACGTCGCCGGAGTCGATCTGCGGCTTCAGCACGCTCATCGCGCCGTCGAAGAAGACCGCCGAGTTGTTGTCGTCCGACGAGCCGGAGAACAGCTCGACGGTGTACGGGCCGGTCGGCTTCTTCGCCTTCATGCCGTCCAGCAGGGCCTTGCCCTGGAGCTCGCCGACCTTGAAGTTGTCGTACGCGACGTAGTAGTCGAGGGCCTGGGTGTTCTTGATGAGCCGGTCGTAGGCGATGACGGTCGCGCCGGCCGCCTTGGCGGCCTCCACCTGGGTGGACAGCTGCGCGGCGTCGGTCGCACCGATGATGATGACCTTGGCACCCTTGGTGACCATGGCCGAGATCTGCGCCTGCTGGTCGGCGACGGTGGTGGAGGAGCCGGCGTACTGCACGTCGGACTGGAAGCCGGCCTCCTTCAGGCCGTTGGTGAACAGGTCACCGGCCAGGACCCAGTTCTGCGAGGTCTTCGCCGGCAGCGCGACGCCGATCAGGGCGTCGGCCGCGAAGCCCTTCGCGGCTTCGGTCGAGCCGCCGGCGTTGGTACCGGTGCTGGTGTCCGCCGAACGCTCGGAGGAGCAGGCGGTGAGTGCCAGGAGCGCGATGGCGCCGGCCGCCACGCTACGGACGAGGGTATTGCGCATTTTTCAGGTGCCCTTCTTCGAAGTAGGACGGGGCGGAGGCCTTCCGCCCGTCAGTGGTGGCCCGGCTGTCAGCCGGCCACCGGACTTTTGCCGCGCTCCTGGTCCGTTCCGGTGCCAGGCGCAGGGTCGGCTGGTGCCTCCCTGCGGAATGGACGCGTCAGCGATTCGATGATCGAGAAGCGTCCCTGCTTTTTGTTGTAGACGTCGAGCGCGACGGCCAGCAGCAGGACCAGACCCTTGATGATCTGCACCCGGTCGGACCCCACGCCCATCAGCTGCAGGCCGTTGTTGAGCACGGCCATGACGAGGCCACCGACGATGGACCCGCTGATCGTGCCCAGGCCGCCGGAGACGGCCGCGCCACCGATGAAGACGGCGGCGATCGCGTCCAGCTCCCAGCCGATGCCGTCCTGCGGCCCGGAGGCGGCCGAACGGGCGACGAAGATCATGCCGGCCAGGGCAGCCAGGACCGCCATGTTCATCATCACCAGGAAGTTGACCCGCTTGAGCTTGACGCCGGACAGCTCGGCGGCCCGGGAGTTGCCGCCGACCGCGTAGATGTGCCGGCCGCCGGCCGTGTTGCGGGTGAAGAACGAGTAGATCACGACCAGGACGCCGAGAATGATCCCGGAGATGGGAAAGCTGGTCCCGACGCGTCCGCCGGCGAACTGCAGGGTCGCGAACACCACCACGACGAGCGGGAAGGCGACCCGGATCGCTGAGATCCACATCGGGGCGACGTCGGCCGACATCTGCTGCCGGACCCGGCGGGCCCTCCACTCCCGGACCACCACCGCCACGCCGACCAGCAGGCCGAGCAGGAGCGTGAGGTTGTTGTACCCGGTGTTCGGGCCGATCTCCGGCAGGAAGCCGGCACCGATGGTCCTGAACCCCTCGGGCACGGGAATGGTGTCGGCGTTGCCGATGAACTGGTTACCGCCCCGGAACAACAACATGCCGGCCAGGGTCACGATGAACGCCGGTACCCCGACGTAGGCCACCCAGAAGCCCTGCCAGGCGCCGATGACGACGCCGACCGCCAGACCGATCAGGATGGCCAGGAACCACGGTACCGAGTAGTCCTGCATGACCTTCGCGACCACGATGCCGACAAACGCGGCGATCGAGCCGACGGAGAGGTCGATGTGCCCGGCGACGATGACCATCAGCATCCCGATGGCCAGGATCAGGATGTACGAATACTGACTCACCAGCGAGATGAGGTTGCCGGAGTTCAGCGTCAGGCCGTTGGTCAGGATCTGGAACAGCAGGACGATCGCCACCAACGTGAAGATCATCCCGAACTGCCGGGCGTTGGAGGTCGTCCCTCCGAACAGGGACTTCTGAAGTTCTTTCACGCGGCTCATGATCGCTGTGCCTTCTTCACTGAGGTCATCTGCTTCATCAGGAGTTCCGGGTCGGCATCTCGCCGGTCGATGTCGCCGGTGATGGTCCCTTCGAACACCGTGTAGATCCGGTCGCACAGGCCGATCAGCTCGGGCAGCTCCGAGGAGATGACGATGACGCCCTTCCCCTGGTCGGCGAGTCGCTGGATGATGCCGTAGATCTCGTACTTGGCGCCGACGTCGATGCCCCGGGTCGGTTCATCGAGGATCAGCAGGTCGGGATCGGTGAACATCCACTTCGCCAGCACCACCTTCTGCTGGTTGCCACCGGAGAGTTTGGTGACCCCCTCGTCGACGGTGGGGGCCTTGACGCGCAGGCTCGTCCGGTAGCCCTCGGCCGCCTGGTACTCCCGCACCGAGTCGACCACGCCGCGGGTGGAGACCTTGGACAGCTTGGCCGACACCATCGAGGTCTTGATGTCGTCGAGCAGGTTCAGGCCGATCGACTTGCGGTCCTCGCTGACGTACGCCAGGCCGTGCGCGATGGCGTCCGACACGGACCTCAGCACGATCTCCTGGCCGTCCTTGAAGATCTGCCCGGAGACGTAGGTGCCGTACGACCGGCCGAAGATGCTCATCGCCAGCTCGGTGCGCCCGGCGCCCATCAGGCCGGCGAATCCGACGATCTCGCCGCGGCGCACGGTGAAGCTGGAGTTCTTGGCCACCAGGCGGTCGGCGGAGATCGGGTGCCGGACCGTCCAGTTGCGTACCTCGAAGAAGACCTCGCCAATCTTGGGGGTGTGGTCGGGGAACCGGCTGTGCAGCTCCCGGCCGACCATGCCCCGGACGATCCGGTCCTCGTCGACGCCGTCCGCCTTGATGTCGAGGGTCTCGATCGTCCGGCCGTCCCGCAGGATGGTGATGGAGTCGGCGACCTGCGCGATCTCGTTGAGCTTGTGGGAGATGATGATCGAGGTGACGCCCCGCTGCTTGAAGTGGCGGAGGAGATCCAGCAGGTGCTGGGAGTCGGCCTCGTTCAGGGCGGCGGTGGGCTCGTCGAGGATGAGGAGCTTCACGTCCTTGGCGAACGCCTTCGCGATCTCCACGAGCTGCTGCTTGCCCACGCCGATGTCCTTGATCAGCGTGTCCGGGTCCTCCTCCAGGCCGACCCGGGCCATCAGCTCCAGTGCCTGGCGGTTGGCGACCTTCCAGTCGATCACACCGCCGCGGCCCGGTTCGTTGCCGAGGAAGATGTTCTCGGTGATGGACATGCCGGGCACCAGGGCGAGCTCCTGGTGGATGATCACGATGCCGGAGCGTTCGCTGGCCCGGATGTCGGCGAACCGGCTCTCCGTGCCCTGGTAGAGGATCTCACCGGAGTAGGTGCCGTACGGGTAGACCCCGCTGAGCACCTTCATCAGGGTGGACTTGCCGGCGCCGTTCTCCCCGGCGATCGCGTGGATCTCGCCGGCCCGCACCACCAGGTTGACGTCGGAGAGCGCCTTGACCCCGGGGAACTCCTTGGTGATCGAACGCATCTCCAACAGGACGGGTGCGTCGCTCATGACCGGCTCACCCCGGTTCGGGCCTGTGCCAGGTACGGCCGCGAGACAGCGTTGTCACCGTCTCTGGGCCGCCAGAGGGATCCGCGCGTGTCCGGCTGCAGGGGTCCGCGCCAGGTCACCACCGACATGGTTGCCTCCGGGGGTTCGTCATCAGTTCGTCCACTTTGCTGCAGCTTGAAACATATCTCGAAGCCGAGAGTGTTCCGCAAAGCTCAATTCACTCATTTTTCGAACGATTCGCTTGGTTGGGTAGAGGCGTGTGGTGCTGCCCCTGTCGTACGTGGTTACGCGTAGCCGACCGTCGACAAGGGGCGAGTTCGGCCGCCTCGTCGTGGGTGGCAGGCAACGAAGTCCGCTGGAAGCGATCGTGTGGGGGCACTCGGTCCCGGCGCCTGCCGGCAGGAGGATCCACGCCTGAGCGGATTTGCTGACGAGACACGGTGTCGCAGGAGGAAAGAATCAGTGATCATAACGATTCTCATTCCTCCGATCGGTCGTGACATCGTTGTCAGGCAGGCAGCGGATAGAGACTCCTCCCGTGTTACGGGCGTGTCAATCGGACTCCCCCCAATGTGGCCATTTCGTGACGTATCGCAACGCTCCGTGAGATTTTCCTCACCTGATCCTTTTGGCCGGTCCCGGTCTGGCCGGCGCACCTCGCGCCGGACCGGCGGCGATCGGTCGCGGTGAGTGATCGTCCAGTTCCGCGTCCGGTTCAGCGCGGCGGGACGCCCCGTTCGACCAGCTCGGTGGGCAGCACCACGGTGCGCGGCCACGACCGGTCTCCCTCGATCCGCCGGAACAGCAGCTCGGCGGCGGTCCGGGCCAGCTCGCGGGTGTCGTAGGCGATCACGGTCAGCGGATACGGCATCAGGCGGGCCAGGTCGAAGTCGTCGAATCCGACAAGCGCGGCGTCGCTGCCGCGACGGCACAGCTCCTCGACCACCCCGAGCGTGATGCGGTTGTTCATGCTGAAGAAGGCGGTCGGCGGGTCCGGCTGGTCGAGCAGCTCGGCGACGACGCGGGACGCCGCCGCCGGGTCGCGGATGCCCTCCCGGACGAGCCGGGTGTCGTACGGCGCGCCGGTCGGGGCCAGCGCGTCCTGCGCGCCGTCAAGCCGCTCGCGCATCGTGTAGACGCCGATCGAGTCGAGCAGGATGGCGATCCTGCGATGGCCCGCCTCGACGAGCCGGCCCACCCCGGCCCGCGCGCCCCCGCGGTTGTCGAGCAGCACCGTGTCGGCGAGCACCCCGCCGGGCGGCCGGTCGAGAAAGACCATGGGGGTGCCGAGCTCGACCTCGGCGCGCAGGAACGAGTGGTCGTGGCCGGCGGGCACCACGAGCAGCCCGTCGACGCGGCGGGCGCACATGTCCCGCAGTAGTTGCTGCTCACGCGCCGGATCCTCCTCGGAGCTGGCGATGATGAGCATCGTGTCGTGCCGGCGGGCGACCTCGGCGGCGGCTCCCGCGATCGCCGCGTAGAACGGGTTGGCGATCTCCTCGATCAGCAGTCCGATCGTGGCGGTCGTCTGCCCGGAGCGCAGCGAGCTGGCCAGGTGGTTGCGGCGGAAGCCGAGCTCGGCCACGGCGGCGAGCACCCGCTCGACCAGCTCGGGCTGGACGTTCGGCGTGTTGTTCACGACCCGCGAGACGGTCTTCAGGCTCACTCCGGCCAGGGTCGCAACGTCCACCATGGTGGGCCGTCTCGTACGGCCGACGTCGCTGGTCATGTGACGAACCATACCGACACGCCGTCATCCGACGTGACAACGTTGTCCGGGTTGCAGGAGGCTCCGTGCCCGGTCTCGCTCCGGTCGTCGGCATCGGCGGACCAAGGTCACCCGCCTCCTGGTCGCCGCCGACGGGACCGCCGCCGAGCGCCGGGTGCGGCCGGCGGCCGGCTCGGAGGACCCCGAGGCGGTCTGGCGACTGATGGCCGGACACGCCTTGGAGGTGCCGCGGCGGCCGTGGCGGTCGCGACGCCGCCCCGCCCGCCTGAGCGGGCCAGGCGACCTGGGAAAACAGACGGACTGTTTCGGGGAGGTTACACGATCGAGTCTTGACAACGTTGTCTTGTGGGGGAAATCTTAGCTGCGCTTTATAGATCCAGACCCGGCGGGTTCCCGCGAGCCCGCCATCCCCTCATGGAGCTTCCGCATGGTCCAAGACCTACGTCCCGGCACAGACGACGTCTGACGACGTCGATGCCTGCACCGACGTACGGCAAGCCCGTCCCGAGTGCCCGGTAGGCACACTCTCGCTCCATCGCGGTCGACCAACCGTTTACCCCCGACGTTCGACACTCTCGACCCCTATCGAGTCAAAAGGCCCCCGCCATGTCGTATCCCCCCCTTGTCCGCCCCCTGTTGCTCCGACGGTTCGCCGCGGTCGCGGCACTGTCGCTGCCGTTGTCACTACTCGTCGCCGCATCCCCCGCGAGCGCATCGGCGCCGCCGGGCAACTTCAACTCCTCATTCGAATCGGCGGACCCGCAATCCGCGACGAGCACCGTCGAGGTCGCGAACGGCCAGCCGGTCCAGGCGAACCTGAGCGGATCGAACCCCGGACTGCCCGGCAGCCTGCGCGGCCAGGTCAGCGCGGTGACCGCGAGCGCGGAGAACCCGCCCGGCGAAACCGCCGTGAAACTCAAGGACGACGATCCGTCGACCAAGTGGCTGGCGTTCAACCCGACCGGCTGGGTGACCTACCGGCTGGACAAGCCGGCGGCGGTGGCGAAGTACTCGCTGACCTCCGCGGGCGACGCGCCGGGCCGCGACCCCAAGGACTTCACCGTGCAGGGGTCGAACGACGGCGGCACGTGGACCGACCTGGACAGGCGGACGGGGGTGAGCTTCGGCGGGCGGTTCGCCACCAACGTCTACAGCTTCACCAACACGACCGCTTACGCTTACTACCGGCTGAACGTCACCGCGAACTCCGGTGACCCGCTCATCCAGCTCTCCGAGTGGAACATCAGCGACGGCTCGGACACCAGGCCGCCGGCCACCCCGATGGTCAGCGTCGCCGGTCCCGGACCGGTCGACGGCTCCAACATGAAGCCGGGGGCCGGATTCACCGGAGTGACCGCGCTGCGGTACGCGGGATACGCCGAAGCCGCCGGTCGCTCGTACGCGACCGACAAGCTGTTCGACGTCGACATCCCGGTCGGGCCGAAGACCCGGCTCTCCTACAAGATCTTCCCCGAGTTCACCGGTGCGGACGCTCAGTACCCGTCCACCCATGTGGCCGTCGACCTGCACTTCACCGACGGCAGCTACCTGAGCGCCCGTTCCCCCCTTGACCAGCACGGCTACCCGCTCACGGCCGCCGGACAGGGCGCGTCGAAGGTGCTCTACGTCAACGAGTGGAACGCGGTGCAGTCCGAGATCGGGTCGGTCGCGGACGGCAAGACGATCGACCGCATCCTGCTCGCCTACGACGACCCCCAGGCCACCGCCTCGACCCGTTTCCAGGGCTGGCTCGACGACATCGCCGTCACGGGCGTCGCGACCCCGATCGACGGCTCCAGCCTGACCAACTACGTCGACACCCGGCGCGGGACCAACGCGACGGGCGGGTTCTCGCGTGGCAACAACCTGCCGATCTCGGCGGTGCCGAACGGCTTCAACTTCTTCACACCGGTCACCAACGCCGCGTCCAACTCGTGGCAGTACGACTACCAGCGAGGCAACAACGCGGCCAACCTGCCCACGCTGCAGGGACTCGCGATCTCGCACGAGCCCAGCCCGTGGATGGGCGATCGCAACCAGATGTCGGTCATGCCGGTGCCGGCCGGCGGCTCGCTCACCGGAGCGCCCAGCGGCCGGGCACTCGCCTTCAGCCACAACGACGAGATCGCACAGCCGGACTTCTACCGGGTCAAGCTGCAGAACGGCCTGATCGCGGAGATGGCGCCCACCGACCACGCCGGGATCATGCAGTTCACCTTCCCGTCCGGGCAGGCCACCGGAAGCCTCGTCTTCTACAACGGCACGTTCACCATCGGCACGGACGGCACGTTCACCGGCTGGGTCGACAACGGAAGCGGCCTGTCGGCCGGTCGCAGCCGGATGTTCGTGTCCGGCGCCTTCGACCGGGCGCCGACGGCGTCCTCCGCCACGTCCGCCACCTTCGACACCTCCGCGAAGCAGCAGGTGACGATGCGCATCGCGACGTCGTTCCTCTCGGCCGACCAGGCACGCAAGAACCTCGACCTGGAGGTCACCGGCAAGAGCTTCGACCAGATCCGCGCCACCGCCGCGGCGGCGTGGAAGGACCGGCTCGGCCGGATCGAGGTGCGGGACGCGACCGAGACGCAGCTGGTCACGCTGTACTCGAACCTGTACCGGCTGAACCTGTACCCGAACTCGCAGTCGGAGAACACCGGCACCGCCGCCCAGCCGCGCTGGCAGTACGCGAGCCCGGTGTCGGCGCCGACCGGCACCTCGACCGCCACGCAGACCGGCGCGAAGATCGTCGACGGGCAGATCTACGTCAACAACGGGTTCTGGGACACCTACCGCACCGTGTGGCCCGCCTACTCGCTGCTGTACCCGGACATCGCAGCCAAGATCGCTGACGGGTTCGTCCAGCAGTACCGCGACGGCGGGTGGGTCGCCCGCTGGTCGTCACCCGGCTACGCCGACCTGATGACCGGCACCAGCGCGAACGTCGCGCTGGCCCAGGCCTACCTCAACGGCGTCGAGCTGCCCGACCCGCTCGCCGCGTACAACTCCGCGGTCAAGGACGCGACCGTCGCGTCCGGGCGCGGCGCGGTCGGCCGCAAGGGCATCGAGACCTCGCTGTTCCTCGGCTACACTCCGACCTCCACCGGCGAGTCGGTGTCGTGGGCGCTGGAAGGCTTCATCAACGACTACGGTCTCGGCAACATGGGCGCGGCCCTGGCCAAGGACCCGGCCACGCCGGCGTCGGAGCGCAAGCGGATCAAGGAAGAGTCGCAGTACTTCCTGGAGCGTGCCCGCAACTACGTCAACCTCTTCGACACGAAGACGAAGTTCTTCCAGGGACGCGGCGCCAACGGCACGTTCCTCACCGGCAACCCGCTCGACTGGGGCGGCGTCTACACCGAGACCAACGGGTGGAACTTCGCGTTCACCGCGCAGCAGGACGGCCAGGGACTGGCCAACCTGTACGGCGGGCAGAAGGCGCTGGAGCAGAAGCTCGACGAGTTCTTCGCCACCCCGGAGAACGCCGACAAGCCCGGCGGGTACGGCGGCACGATCCACGAGATGATCGAGGCGCGTGCGGTACGCATGGGCCAGCTCGGCATGAGCAACCAGCCGTCGCACCACATCCCGTACATGTACACCTACGCCGGCGCGCCGGCCAAGACGCAGGCGATCGTGCGGGAGATCCTGCAGCGCCTCTACGTCGGCGGCGAGATCGGCCAGGGCTACCTGGGTGACGAGGACAACGGCGAGATGTCGTCGTGGTACATCCTCAGCTCGCTGGGCCTCTACCCGCTGCAGGCGGGCTCGTCCAACTGGGTCATCGGTTCGCCGCAGTTCACTCAGATGACCGTCCACCGGCAGAGCGGCGACATCGTCGTCAACGCGCCGGGCAACAGCACGAAGAACGTCTACGTGCAGGACGTGAAGGTCAACGGGAAGGAGCAGCGCGATGTGTCCATCGACTCGTCCGTGCTCGCCCATGGCGGCACGATCGACTTCGAGATGGGCCCGAAGGCTTCGTCCTGGGGCGACGCCAAGAACGAGGCACCGCCGTCACTGACCAAGGGCGACGAGACGCCCAAGCCGTTGCAGGACACCACGGGTCCCGGTCTCGGCACCGCGACCACGAGCGACGGGCAGAACGCGTCGAAGCTGTTCGACGACTCGTCGACCACGCAGATGACCTTCACCTCCGGCACGCCGCAGGTGAACTGGGTTTTCCGCAGCGGCAAGCAGACGCCGACGTACTACACCCTGACCTCCGGGGCGAGCCCGGGCGACCCGGCGAAGTGGAAGCTGGAGGGCTCCAACGACGGAATCACCTGGACCGGGATCGACTCTCACAGCGACGAGGTGTTCCCGTCGCGCAACCAGACCCGGCCGTTCAGAATCAGCCATCCGGCGCAGTTCGCGCAGTTCCGCCTGGTCGTGACGGAGACCGTCGGCGCCGCGCAGACCAACCTCGCCGAGATCGAGTTGCTCGCCGGCGGCGACGTCCAGCTGGGTGGCGGCGCCATCACGGTCTTGGCCGAGAGCAGCGTGCACGCGACGTCCGGCGCCGCGGTGTCGGTGCCGCTGGCCTCCGTCACCGGGGGCACCGCGAGCGGCTACCAGGCCACGGTCGACTGGGGTGACGGCTCACCGGTCACCGCGGGCACCCTGTCCCTGAGCTCGCGGGGCGTGTACAGCGTCAGAGGCTCGCACACCTACGCCAAGCCGGGTTACTACCAGGCCGGCGTCACGGTGACCGACGGCACCGGCCTGGGCTCGGGAACGGTCGGGGTCGACGTGGCCTACGCGCCGGGCTCCGGCCTCACCGCGGCCTTCGACACCGTCTGCATCGGTGACGAGGGCGTCCAGGCGGCGAACTGCGACGCCAAGTCGTGGGCGTACTCGCGTGCCGCTCTCGTGGCGGCAGGCGTGACCCAGGGCCGGCAGCACGACGTGCCCGGTACGGCGCTGCACTTCACGCTGCCGGCGATCCCGGCGGGGCAGATGGACGACGCGACCGGCAACGGCAAGAAGATCGTGCTGAACCTGCCGGACGACGCGAAGAGCATCGCGTTCATCGGCGCCGGTACGCAGGGCAACCAGAGCACCACCGGAACGGCGACGTTCAGCGACGGCAGCACGGCCGCCGTCCCGATCCAGATGAGCGACTGGACGCTGGGCGGCAACCCCAGTGGTACGCCGTCCTACGGCAACATCATCGTCGCCAAGACCGCCTACCGGCTGCTCGGCACGAGCCGGGACGGCGCGCAGCCGTTCCTGTTCGCCACCGCGCCGTACCAGATCCCGCAGGGCAAGAAGCTCGTCTCGGTGACCCTGCCGGCGCAGACCGGTGAGCCGGGCTCGGCGGGCAGGATCCACGTGTTCGCCGTCGCCGACGACGGCACGCCCATCCCGGTGCTGGAGACCACCGCGCCCAAGGGCCAGACGGCCATCCCCGGTCAGGCCTTCTCGGCGGACCTCGGTTCGGTGACCGGTGGCGTCCCCGGCTCAGCGGGCTACCAGGCCCGCGTCCAGTGGGGTGACGGAACGGTTCCCGCCGACGCCACGGTCGGCTCGTCCGGTGCGATAAGCGGACAGCACACCTACACGCAGGAGGGCACCTACACGGTGCACGTCACCACATGGGACACGCTGTCGAGCGGCGCCTCGACGTTCACCGTGACCGTGAAGCAGACCGGGTCGCAGCCGTCGATCTCGGTGTCGGCATCCGCCACCGTCGCCGCCGGTGACCCGATCACCGTCGACGGCAGCGGGTTCGCCGCCGGAGAGCGGGTGACCGTCAAGCTCGGCACCGAACAGGCGCGCAGCGTGACGGTCACGGCCTCGGAGAAGGGAGCGGTGCACGCGTCGATAGCGGCGTCCGATGACGCGCAGCCCGGCCGGTACTCCGTCACCGCCGCCGGCGCGTCCTCGCAGACACCGGCGACGGCGACCGTCCAGGTGGCCGAGGAGCAGGCAACGCCTGAGTACCGACCGCAGGTGATGCTGTCGACCACCTCGGGGCCGCGCGGCACGGCGATCATCGTTGACGGTTCCGGGTTCGCGCCGAACGAGGCGGTCACGATCGGCTTCGGTGACGGCCTCTCGTCCGGCACCGTGCACGCGAACGGCGACGGTGTCGTCTCCGGCGCGACCGTCAGCGTTCCGGGGGCGGCGAAGCCGGGTTCGACCGGCATCACGCTGGCCGGCGCCAAGTCGGCGACCCGGGTCGAGCTGACCTTCGAGGTCACCGGCTCGAACTAAGCAGAAACAGTCAGAACCGCAGGAGGGCGGGGGCCGTATCACGGCCCCCGCCCTCCTGCGTCCTGCGTCCTGCGTCCTGCGTCCTGCGTCCTGCGTCCTGCGTCCTGCGTCCTGCGGGTCAAGGGGGCGCAGGTTCACGTCCTGTCATCCCGGCCAGGTTTTCGCCGGCCGGAAAGAGTGCCACCCGAAAGGGAGGCACCGAGTCCACCGCGGAACGATCCACAACAAGCGCTGGATGCTCTTCCGCGCGTGTCCCCCGATGGGGAGGCACCGAGTCCACCGCGGAGGCGCGTGTGCACCGGCACGGAGCCACTTCATAAAAGCCGGACAGGGCGGGCCGCCGGGTGGCGGCCCGCCCTGTCATCGGGATCGGGAGTGGGATCAGCCGTTCGCCGCGGTGAACGCGGCCGCTCCGCCGACGATCGGCAGCTTGACCGTGCTCTTGACCGTGTCGAGCTGCAGCGTCGCGCCGGGGGCGGGCCGGATGGTGTACTCGTAGTCGCTCGACAGCAGCACGATGCCGATGCGGTGTCCCGTCTGGAACACGTAGTCATGCGGCTGCATGTCGAAGTCGAGGTTGTACGTCCTGCCCGGCCTGATCGGCTCGCTCTCCGAGAGCGACTTGCGGTTCTGCGGGTCCCTCCAGCCCCGGGTGATGATCTTCGCCTTGCCGTTCTGGTCGTAGTCGACGAGCAGCGCCGTGACGTTCGCGGCAGGCTGTCCGAAACCGATCTGCAGCGATACCGTCGGCGTGCCGCTGAGCCGGACCGCGCCGGACAGTGCCCCCGACTTGTAGGCCAGGCGGTTGGGAGACGTCACCGCGTCGGCGAGGGTCTGCGCCGTCTTGGACGCGTCGTCGACGATGGTCTCGGTCGCCAGATCGCCCCGGGGGGTCTTGTCACGGGTGAGGACACCGATGGTCCCGTCCGTGCTGGGCGCCAGGTTGAGCTTGGCGTCCGCCGCGGCCGGGTCGGGCCACTCGGGGTACGTCACCAGCGTCCTGTCCTCGCGCTGGATCAGCGCCCGGGGGTCGTTCTCCACGCCGTTCTGGTAGTCCCACAGGTAGCGGGTGAACCAGCGGTTGAGCACGTCGACGCTGGGGGAGCCGCCGTGGCCGCCCTGGTGCAGGTAGATCTTGTGCGGCACATTGCGTGCCTTGAGCGCCTCGTACCACTGCGCGGCCTGCTTGGTCTTGACGTTCCAGTCGTTGAGCCCGTGCGCGACCAGCACCGCGGCGTGGACCTTGTCGACGTCGTTCATGTAGTTGCGCTCGTCCCAGAAGGCGCTGTAGTCGCCGGTGACCCGGTCCTGGTCCTTCTCGAGCTGCTCGATGACGCTTCGGCAGATCTGCTGGTCCGCGCGGGTGTAGACGTACTCCGCGAGCACGTCGGCGTCCTCGCCCTGGTAGCCGCCTGCGGCGACCACGGCGCCGTTCGCGCGGTAGTAGTCGTACCAGCTCGAGATCGCCGAGATCGGCACGATGGCCTCAAGGCCCTCGACACCGGTGCTGGCGACCGCGTTGGGCAGGGTGCCGTTGTACGAGGTGCCGATCATGCCGACCTTGCCGGTCGTCCACGTGGCCGTGACCTCCCCACCGGCGGCGTCGTAGGCCTTCGCGCGACCGTTCAGCCAGTCCACGACGGACTTCGCGCCGATGGTCTCGTTGCGCCCACCGGTGGTCGGGCAGCCGTCGGACTTGCCGCTGCCCAGCGACTCGGCGTGAACCACCGCGAAACCGCGGGGCAGCCAGCTGGACTCCTGGCTGGTGCTGATGGCCGGCTGCGGGCCGGTGTCGGCGGTGAGCCTGCTGACGTCGGTCCCGTTGGTCCCGTCATCCGCCGCCGCGGCCAGCCGCTCGTCGGTCGCCGGGTCCAGTACCGAACCACCGCGCTCCGGCTTGCTCTTGCTCTTGCTCTTGTCCGGGCGGACCGCCTGGTTGAGCTCGTGGTCGACGTTGTGGTTCGTGATCTCGTTGCCGCCCGCGTAGTAGGGGCTGGCCTCGTAGACGACGGGCGACTTCAGACCGCCCGTCTCGGTCTCCTGGAGCCGGGTGACCTCGGCGTGCACCCGGTCGTTCCGTCCGTCTCCGTCGCTGTCGACCGGGGTCTCGACCCATACTTCCTGGCGGATCCAGTCGTTTCGGTTCGACGAGAACACCGGCTGGGCCATGCCGTTCTGGAAGACCGGTCCGACGGGGGCCGCCGCGTCGGCGGGGGCCGAGATGGTGGCAACCCCGGCGAGGGTCATCGTGGCGGCGAGACCCAGCGCCGCGGCGGCGCGGCGTACTGATCCCGGACTACGGAGAGAGGTTGGTGCCATGCGGCCCGTTTTCTGGCGCGGCAAAGACATCGGCAAACCTTCCAAGCAAGCGGTATGAGACTGGAAATTGGATAAAACAGGTAAAGAAATCCCCAAGAAGACCCCAGAAATGATCTAAGTTCCCGGAATGTCTTTGGTGGCTGTTTTGTCTCGATTTCGTATCGATCGCGACATATGGGCATATGTCGATCAAGGTCTCATCCGAAGGCACGGAACTCTCCGGAGATGGATCGGTCGATCGGCCAGGCGGACGAGCCCTGGCAGCGAGCCGATGCCGGCCGCGGGAGTCATCGCGAGGTGACGGCCGTCAGCCGTGCCGCCGGTCCGCCCGTACGGGGAGTCACGGCTCCCGCGTGCGGCTCGGTCCTGGTGAAAGCGGACCACCGGCGTCCCGCCGCTCCGACCCCGGACGCCGTCGTCCGCGGCATCCGGGCGGCTGGTTTGCCCGGCCCCTCGCGGGGCAGACGGCCGGCGAGCGGAAAGGTGGTTTCCGCCCCCTGCCGACGGCGACGAAGGTGTGATTCCGATGAGTCTGCACGCACTGGCGATCGCGTTCGGCTGGGCCATCGTCGCGGTCGGATGCGCGATGGCCGTATACGGCGTCTGGCTGCTGGTGACGGGCAGGGCGCCCAGGCGGATTCAGGCGTCGCGGGTCGGATCGTACGCGCGGTCGCTGCTGTTCTTTGCGCTCTTCATCGTTTCGACGGCACTACCCAGACTGCTGGACTGGCCGGACGAGCTGTCGGTCGTCTTCATCCCGCTCTCGTTCATCTCCCTGCTGGTGGGAATCAAGCTGATGGCGGAGACGAAAAAAGTGCTGCACTCCACGTGACGAGGAGGGGCGGCCGTCCTCGTCCGGTCCGGCCTTCCGGTGGCGCGACGTGAGCGTCAGGTGAGGTGGGCGTCCACCGCCAGGATCGGCGCGTCCACGGAGACCGTCCCCGGATACTTCAGGCCCGCTCCGGTGTTCAGCACCACGACCTGCTCGTCCGCGCCGATCCATCCCGACGCGCGCAGCTTGCGGGCCGCGGCGAAGGCCGCCGCGCCTTCCGGGCAGACGAAAGCCCCCTCCAGGGCCGCGACCTCCCGCAGCTCGGCCAGCAGCTCGGCGTCGCTGACCGTGATCGCGGTCCCCGAGGTCTCGGCCAGCGCGTCCAGGATGAGGAAATCGCCGATGGGCTTGGGCACGTTGATGCCGAACGCCACGGTCTGGGACCCCTCCCAGAACCGGCTCTCCCGCTCTCCGGCCTCGAACGCGCGGACGATCGGCGCGCACCCCTCGGCCTGGACCGCGACCAGCCGCGGCGGCGGACCCGAGATCCAGCCCAGCTCCCGCAGCTCGTTCAGGGCCTTGTGGATGCCGATCAGGCCCACCCCGCCGCCGGTCGGGTAGAGGATCACGTCGGGCATCCGCCAGCCGAGCTGCTCGACGATCTCGATGCCCATGGTCTTCTTGCCCTCGATGCGGTAGGGCTCCTTGAGCGTCGAGGCGTCGAAGACCCGGCCGTCCGAGGCCGCGACCAACTCGCCGACCATTCGCCCGGCATCGCTGATCAGGCCGTCGACCAGGTGCAGGTCCGCACCCGCGGCCACGCACTCCCGCCGGGTGATCTCCGGTGCGTCCACGGGCATCACGATCGTGGCGGTCAGGCCGGCCCGGGCGCTGTACAGGGACCAGGCGGCACCGGCGTTGCCGTTGGTCGGCATCGCCAGCCGCTTGACTCCCAGCTCGGCCGCCCGGGACACTCCGACCGCGGCGCCGCGGGCCTTGAAGGAACCGGTGGGGATCAGCCCCTCGTCCTTCATCAGCAGTCGCGGCAGGCCGATCCGCTCGCCGTACCGCGCCATCGGCAGCAACGGCGTCATCCCCTCGCCCAGGGTGGTCACCGACTCCGGGTTCCTCACCGGCAGCAGCTCGTGATAGCGCCACAGGTCGGGGGAGCGCCGGGCGAACTCCGCGGGGTCCAGCGAGGAACGGACCGCCGCCAGGTCATAACGGGCGAGCAGCGGTGATCCGCACTTCGTGCACAGGTTCTGCGGCCGCTCGCTGTCATGATCGGCTCCGCACCGGCCACACTCCAGGTGGGTCAGCTGGCTGAAACTCATAGGTGCTCCCTGGTGCTCTTCTGCCGTCGGCCCTCACGCGGCCGGATCTTCGGCCGCGGCGCAATGGCACGTTCAAGTGTGTATACGGCGATACCAGACAGGCCCCGCCGATGTCCAACTCGGAGCCGCGGCGCGAGGGCTGGAGCCGTGCTCACCGCGTACGGCTCGGTTGGGATGAGGAGGCCGCCGGACCCGTCGCCGAGAGCACGTCCCGTCCTGTGCGTGCTGCCCGGCCGCTCGCGCCAGGTGTGCTCGAAAGCCCGCCGGGCCCTCCTCTTCGACGTCGAAAAGGAGGGCCCGGCGTTGTGGTCGGCCGTCAGGGGAACCGTTCTCCGGCCTGCGGGGTCAGAGTGGCCTGAGTTCCGTATGGGTGTCGGAGGGTGGCGGCAACAGGGCGGCGGCGGCCACGACCAGCGGGTCCATGCCGCTGCCGGAGACCCCGGCATCGGCGATCAACCGGGACCGCATCCTGGGATCCCAGAAGCTCTGGATGTGGTCGGCGATCACCTGGGCCGCGAGGGCCGGATCGCGGCGCTGGAACTGCGCCGCGATCTCGTTCGCCAGGCGAACGTGAGGAGGGGTGTGCGTCGAGGTCACGGCTCACTTCACCAATACCGGGGCGGGATGTGTGGCGACGGGATGCGTCAGCGTCACCTGGACCGCGGTGACCTTGTACTCGGGACAGTTGGTCGCCCAGTCCGAGTTCTCGGTGGTCACCACGTTGGCGCCCGTCACGGGGTGGTGGAAGGTCGTGTAGACCACCCCGACCGGCATCCGATCGTCGATCTTGACCCGCAGGCTGGTCTCCCCGATCCGGCTGGCCAGCGCCACGGTGTCGCCGTCGCGGATACCGCGCACCTCGGCGTCGTGCGGGTGCATCTCCAGGAGGTCCTCCGGGTGCCAGGCCGAGTTTCCGGTGCGCCGGGTCTGGGCGCCCACGTTGTACTGGGACAGGATGCGCCCGGTGGTCAGGATCAGGGGATACTTCCGGGTGCTGCGCTCCTGGGTCGGAACGTAGACGGTCTCCATGAACCGGCCCCTGCCCCGGACGAACCCGTCGATGTGCATGATCGGCGTGCCCTCGGGCGCGCCCTCGTTGCAGGGCCACTGCACGCTGCCGACCTCGTCGAGCTTGGCGAACGACACCCCCGAGAAGGTGGGCGTGGTCATCGCGATCTCGTCCATGATCTGGGAGGAGTCGTCGTACTTCATCGGGTAGCCCATCGCCTGCGCGATCTCGCACACGATCTGCCACTCGTGCTTGCCGGTCTTGGGCGCCATCACCGGGCGCACCCGGTTGATGCGGCGCTCGGCGTTGGTGAACGTCCCGTTCTTCTCCAGGAAGGACGTGCCCGGCAGGAAGACGTGCGCGTACTTGGAGGTCTCGTTGAGGAAGAGGTCCTGGACCACCACCAGGTCCATGGACGACAGGGCGCCCGTGACGTGCTTGGTGTTCGGGTCCGACTGGACGATGTCCTCTCCCTGCACGAACAGCGCCCGGAAGGAGCCGTCGACCGCCGCGTCGAACATGTTGGGGATGCGCAGGCCCGGCTCGGACTGCAGTACGGCGCCCCACAGCGTCTCGAAGGTGCTGCGGACCGCGTCGTCGGACACGTGGCGGTAGCCCGGCAGCTCGTGCGGGAAGGAGCCCATGTCGCACGACCCCTGCACGTTGTTCTGCCCGCGCAGCGGGTTCACCCCGACGCCTTCGCGGCCGATGTTGCCGGTCGCCATGGCGAGGTTGGCCATGCCCATCACCATGGTCGAGCCCTGGCTGTGCTCGGTGACCCCGAGGCCGTACATGATGGTCGCGTTGCGCGCGCCGGCGTAGAGGCGGGTCGCCGCCCGCAGGTCGGCGGCCGGAATGCCGGTGATCTCCTCGACCGCCTCGGGGCTGTGCTCGGGGTCCGCGATGAACCGCTCCCACTCCGAGAAGTCCTCGCAGCGCTCCGCGACGAACTCGCGGTCCACGAGGCCCTCGGTCACCACGACGTGCCCCATGGCGTTGATCAGCGCCACGTTGGTGCCGGGCATCACCCGCAGGTGGTGCTGGGCCTCGACGTGCGGGGATCGCACCAGGTCAATCTTGCGGGGGTCGGCGACGATGAGCTGGGCGCCCTTGCGCAGCCTGCGCTTGATCCGCGAGGCGAACACCGGGTGGGCGTCGGTCGGATTGGCGCCGATGACCAGGATGACGTCCGCCTGGTCGACGGACTTGAAGTCCTGGGTGCCGGCCGAGGTGCCGTAGGTCTGCTTCAGGCCGTAGCCGGTCGGGGAGTGGCAGACCCGGGCGCAGGTGTCCACGTTGTTGTTGCCGAAGGCCGCGCGCACCATCTTCTGGACGGCGTAGACCTCCTCGTTGGTGCAGCGCGATGAGGTGATGCCGCCGATCGCGCCCATACCGTGCAGGCTCTGGATCTCCAGCATGCGCCGGCCGACGTATCCGATGGCCTCCTCCCACTCCACCTCCCGCCACGGGTCGGTGATCCGCTCGCGCATCATCGGCTTGAGCTGGCGGTCGGGATGGGAGGCGTAACCGAAGGCGAACCGGCCCTTGACGCAGGAGTGTCCCTCGTTGGCCTTGCCGTCCTTGTAGGGGACCATGCGGACGACCTCGTCGCCGCGCAGCTCGGCCTTGAAGGAGCAGCCCACGCCGCAGTACGCGCAGGTGGTGAGCACGGTACGGTTCGGCATGCCCAGCTGGACCACGGAGCGTTCCTGCAGCGTGGACGTCGGGCAGGCCTGCACGCAGGCGCCGCAGGACACGCAGTCGGACTCCATGAAGGTGCCGCCCGCGCCCGCGGCGATCTTCGTGTCGAACCCGCGGCCCTCAAGCGTCAGGGCGAAGGTGCCCTGCACCTCGTCGCAGGCACGTACGCAGCGAGAGCAGGCGATGCACTTGCTGGCGTCGAAGTCGAAGTAGGGGTTGGAGCTGTCGGTCGGCTCGTCGAGGTGGTTCTCACCGTCGAAGCCGTAGCGGACCTCGCGCAGGCCGACGACCCCGGCCATGTCCTGCAGCTCGCAGTCGCCGTTGGCCGGGCAGGTCAGGCAGTCCAGCGGGTGGTCGGAGATGTACAGCTCCATGACCCCGCGGCGCAGCTCGGCCAGCTTGGGCGTCTGGGTGCGTACCTTCATCCCGGGCGCCACCGGCGTGGTGCACGACGCGGGGGAGCCCTTGCGACCGTCGATGTCCACCAGGCACAGACGACAGGACCCGAAGGGCTCGAGGTTGTCGGTGGCGCACAGCTTGGGGATGTCGATGCCGACCTCGGCGGCGGCGCGCAGGACCGAGGTTCCCTCGGGAACCGTCACGGTCTTGCCGTCGATCTCCACGGCCACGGTCGCCTCACCCGGTCGCGCCGGAGTGCCGTAGTCCTTCTCCTTGATCAGGCTCATCGCTGTTCCTCCGTCGTCG
This sequence comes from Streptosporangium subroseum, assembly GCF_900188345.1. GTDB lineage: Bacteria > Actinomycetota > Actinomycetes > Streptosporangiales > Streptosporangiaceae > Streptosporangium > Streptosporangium subroseum. The sequence continues at coordinate 36,455 of NZ_FZOD01000058.1, forward strand.
TTCCGAAGTCACCGGGGAAGTGCGCGAGGGCGCTCTTCACCGGCATCGGGGTCAGGCCGCCCATCGCGCAGAGGGAGCCCTCGGTCATCAGGTCACACAGGTCGTTGAGGAGCTTCAGGTTGGCCGGCCGGTCCTCACCCGCGACGATCCGGTCGATGACCTCCACTCCGCGCACCGCCCCGATCCGGCAGGGGGTGCATTTGCCGCACGACTCGGCGGCGCAGAACTCCATGGCGAACCGTGCCTGGCCCGCCATGTCCACGGTGTCGTCGAAGACCACCACACCGCCGTGGCCGACCATCGCGTTCGCCGCGGCGAACGCCTCGTAGTCCATGGGCAGGTCGAACCGGGACGTGGGCAGGTAGGCCCCGAGCGGTCCGCCGACCTGGACGGTCCGCACCGGCCGTCCCGACCGGGTGCCGCCGCCGTAGCCCTCCACCAGCTCGCCGAGAGTGATGCCGAAGGCGGTCTCCACGATGCCGCCCCGGGCGACGTTGCCCCCGAGCTGGAAGACCTGGGTGCCCCGGGAACGGCCCACGCCGTGGCGGGCGAAGGCCTCCGCGCCGTCGGCCAGGATCATCGGCACCGAGCCGAGGGTGAGGACGTTGTTGACCACGGTCGGCTTGCCGAACAGGCCTTCCAGCGCCGGGATCGGCGGCTTGGCGCGGACCATGCCGCGCTTGCCCTCCAGGCTCTCCAGCATGGAGGTCTCCTCGCCGCAGATGTACGCGCCCCCGCCGACCCGGACGAACAGGTCGAAGGAGAGCTCGGAGCCGAGGATGTTCCGGCCGAGCCAGCCCCGCGTGTAGGCGATCTCGATCGCCGTCCGCAGCGTGGCCACCGCGTCCGGATACTCCGAGCGGATGTAGATGTAGCCTTCCTGGGCGCCGGCCGCCCAGGCGGCGATCGTCATGCCCTCGATGAGGGTGAACGGGTCGCCCTCCATCAGCATCCGGTCGGCGAAGGTGCCGCTGTCGCCCTCGTCGGCGTTGCAGCAGACGAACTTCAGGGCCGACTCGGCCTGCTGGACCGTCTTCCACTTGATGCCGGCGGGGAATCCGGCGCCCCCGCGGCCGCGCAACCCGGACTCGGTGACCTCGGCGACGACCTCCTCGGGGGTGAGGGACAGGGCGCGCCGCAGCCCGGCCATCCCGCCGTGCGCGGTGTAGTCCTCGGCGGAGAGCGGATCGACGACACCGACCCGCGCGAAGGTGACCCGTGTCTGATCACGCAACCAGTCGATGTCCTCGACCGGGCCGAGACGCAGGCGATGCTCCGCGCCGTCGAGCATCCCCGCCGCGACCAGCTCTTCGACGTCTTCCGGAGCGACCGGGCCGTACGCGATCCGGCCGGCGGCGGTGGCCACCTCGACCAGCGGTTCGAGCCACAGCATGCCGCGGGAGCCCGTACGGACGACGCGGATCGGGCGACCGGCCGCCGTGGCGGCGACGCCCTCGGCGACCTCGTCGGCGCCCACGGAGCGGGCCGCGGAGTCGCGGGGCACGTAGACGGTCACGGTCTCATCCGGGCCGCTCATGCGTTCACGTCCAGCAGGCGGTCCAGCTGCTGCGGGCTGACCCGGCCGTACAGCCGGTCGTCGACCTGGACCGATGGGCCGATCGCGCAGTTGCCGAGGCAGAAGACCTGCTCCAGGGTGACCGCGCCGTCCTCGGTCGTCTCACCGAAGGTGACACCGAGCCGGGCCTGGGCCTGGTCCGCCAACTTCGCCGCGCCCACCGCCTGGCACGCCTCGGCCCGGCAGATCCGCACCGTCCTGCGTCCGGGCAGGGTCTGCCGGAAGTCGTGATAGAAGGTGACAACGCCGTGGACGTCGGCCCTCGACAGGTTCAGCTCGTCGGCTAAGATGGGGATCACCGCCGGATCGACATAGCCTAGATCTTCCATGACGGCGTGGAGAATCGGCAGCAGAGCACCCCGTTTGTCACGATGCTCCGCGACGATCGAACGCACCTGATCTTCCAGGGATCGCGTTGGCAATGACGTCATGGCCAGCCCTTCCGATAATAAGACCCTCGCAAATGCAAGGTCATGCATTTTCCGTCGCGCGTCCAATCGTTTTCTGCTATTGCATGATAGACGCCGCCTATCACCCCTGCTCAGACGGGTGCGGATGCGTTCGCGACCTCTCCTCCCTCGGAGGAGGCCCCGATATTCGGCCCCGCATTCTTTGAACAGGTTAGGCGAAGACGCCATTTACGGGCGGACGGCGCCGGATCCGGCCACCGGGTGGTTCACGAGGGTCATGAGGGCTATGTGAGGTGCTGGTGCACCAGCCGGTCAAGCTCGTCGCGGAGATCGAGTTCGCGGGTGACGTCCAGCAGGGCTCGGGCCAGGACGGGTTCGGGACTGCGGTCGGCGACCACCAGGCCGATCCTGGGCGCCTGCGCCGGCCTTTCCATCCGGACCACCCGCATGCCGTCGGGGACGCCGAACATGTACAGCCAGGCGTGTGCGATCACGCTGGACCACCGGTGCGTGGCGACGTGGGCGTACAGGGCCGAGACCGTGTCGGTCTCGATGACCGGGACGGGGGTGGTCCCGAATTCGCGGAAGATGCCGTCCAGGATGCGCCGGTTGCGCATCTCGGGGGACAGGAGGCAGAGCGGAAGGGCGGCGAGTTCGGCCCAGCGCACCACCGTCCGGTCGGCCAGCTCCCCGTCGTCCGGGGTGAGGAGGAGATAGCGCTCCTCGTACAGCGGGGTGCCCCGGACGCCGCCGAGTTCCTCGTCGTCGAGGTAGGTCATGGCCACGTCGATCTCGAACTCCGCCAGCTGCCGGTTGATCTCGCGGGAGGAGAGCGAGGTGAGGGAGACCCGGGCATGCGGGTGCCGTTCGCAGAAGGGGGAGGTCAGCAGGGAGGCGGCGGTCAGCGCGGTGGGGATCGCCGCGATGTGCAGCGTGCCCGACAGGCTTCCGCGCATCGTGGACAGGTCCTGCCGCAGCGCGTCGCACTCGGCGAGGATGCGCTGCGCCCACAGCAGCGCCCGCTCGCCTTCCGGGGTGAGCCCGGAGAACCGCTGACCGCGCTGGACGAGGGGCACGCCGAGATCGCGTTCGAGCTTGCGAATGGCCGCCGACAGGGAGGGCTGAGAGACGTGACAGGCCGCGGCCGCCCGAGCGAAGTGCCGCTCCTTGGCCAGTGCCACCAGATATTCCAGCTCACGCAACAACACATGAGCGAATATGCCCCGATCACACGCATGCCGTCTACATCGGCGTCGTCCGTCCGAGGTCTTCGGCAGGCGGCAGACCTCGGCCGCGCCCCAGCGCACCAGGGCGCCGCAGCGGTCCCCGACCCGTCGGGGACCGCTGCGGCCTGGGTCAGTTGACCGGGGCGCCCGGCCCCAGAGGGATGCCGAGGGCCCACCAGGCCAGGAAGAGCAGGGTCCAGACGGTGGTCATGGCGATGGCGAGCGGCAGGGTGTAGGAGGCGAGGGTGCCGATGCCGGCGTTCTTGCGGTAGCGCTGGAGGAAGCCCAGGGCCATCAGGAAGTACGGGCTCATCGGGGTGATGGCGGTGGAACCCGAGTCGGCGATGCGGAACAGGGCCTGGGTGGTCTCCGCGGGGACATGGACGAGCATCAGCATGGGGACCAGGACCGGTGCGGCCAGGGCCCACATGGCGGAGCCACTGGTGACCATGATGTTGACCAGGGTCAGCACGAGCAGGATGAGCAGGAAGACGACGACGATCGGCACACCGCTCTGCTTCAGCGCCTCCGCGGCGTTGACGGCCAGGACGTCTCCGATGTGGGTCCAGTCGAAGTAGGCGAGGAACTGGGCGATCGCGAAGAACAGGACGAGCACCGGCGCCATCTGCCTGATGCCCTCCACCATCAGCTTCGGCACGTCACCGGGCTTGGTGATGGAGCCGGAGCGCATCCCGTAGACGATGCCGACGAGTCCGAACAGCAGGGCGACGATCGCGGCGATGCCGTCCAGGAGCGGGGACTGGACGATGCTGCCCCCCTCGCCTCGCAGCGGTGAGGACTCCGGCAGGATGATGGCGGTCAGGGCCACCAGGGCGGCCACGAGCGAGATCGCCGCGAACCGGAGGGCGGACCGCTCCCGTGCGCTGAGGTTGAGCTGCCCGATGTCTTCAAGGTCCACGTCGGGGTCGGCGTCGAGATCGGGCCGCTTGCTCAGGACGAACTTCGTCACCAGCGTGATGACGGCCGCCAGCACGAGGGACGAGACGATGTTGAAGTACCAGTTGCTCAGGGGCGACACGTAGGCGGCCTCCCCTCCGACGATCTTCGCGGCGGCGGTGGTGATGCCGGCGAAGATGGCGTCGTTGGGGGTGGGGATCGGGCTGGCGTCGTATCCGGAGGCGATGGAGGTGTAGGCGACGACGATGCCGAGGATCGGTGAGCGGCCGACGGCGCGGAAGGCCAGGCCGCCGAGGGGCACCAGGATGATGTAGGCGGCCGCCGACGCGACGTGGGCCACGGTGCCCGCGAAGGCGACCGCGAACACGACCCCGGAGGCGGGGACGCGGGAGACCCCGACCTTCATCAGCGCCGTGAGGAATCCGCTGCGTTCGGCCACCGCGACGCCCATGATGACCACGACGATGGTCGCCATGGGCGGGAACGAGGCGAAATTGTCGATCATCGTGGAGACGGCCATGGCCAGGCCGTCACCGCTGAGCAGGCTCCGGACCGCGACGGTCTCGCCGTCGCTGGGCGAGACCACGGAGACGCCCAGCCCGGTGAGGGCCGCGCTGAGGACGACGAGGATCGCGGAGAGGATCCAGAACAGCCAGAACGGGTGGGGTAGGGCGTTGCCGGCGCGTTCGACGACCGCCATCGCCCTGACGATGCGCGGCAGCGGGGGTTCGGCGGGTTCCCGCGATGTTTCCGGTGTCGCGGGACTGGGGGCGGACATGGCGGCTCCGTACGGGGGAAGGGCAGCCCGGCATGAACGGGGTGCGGCTGTGGGGGAGGGGACGTCGGCGTCCCGCCCGCGGGGCGGGACGGCCGCGGCCGAGGGTGCGGCGATGGCGCGGAGGGGCGGATCGCCACAGGGCGTCAGGAGGCGGCCGCCGGGGACGGGAGTGGCGGCGCGTCGGATCCGGGAGGCGGGGACGGCTCGGGAGCTTGGGCCGGTGCCGGAGGGGCGGGGAGTGGCGGGGGCTGCTCGGGGGCTTGGGCTGATGCCGGAGGGGCGGGGTTGGCTCGGGTGGTGTCGAAGGGGTGGGTCAGTGATTCGCGGTGCGGGGCAGCCGGTGGCGGCGCAGGAAATCCCACAGGACCTGGTGCGCTTCGATGGTCTGGGTGGTGTATCCGCCGCCGCTGTAGATGTCGGCGCCCGGCCAGGTGTGGCCACCTCCGGTGACCGCGACGTGCTGGACCTCGGCTCCCTTGTCGCAGCCCACCCAGCGGGAGACCGTGATGTCGGGTCCGGTCACCCGGTCGCGAACTCGCTTCGCGCAGTTGTCACGCTGTGCCCACGCGGCGACCCAGTCGGGGATGGCCGGCAGGCCCCGGTCGGCGTCCCCGGTGTAGGGAATCGTGGCGTCGCCCGTCCCGTGGAAGTCGATGACCGGCACGGGGCGGGAGGGACGGCAGTCCTGGCCGGTGGCGGGATAGAAGGCCCCGGCCACCGGGGCGATCGCGGCGATCCGATCCGCCATGCGGCAGGCGAGCAGGCCGATGAACCCGGCGCCGTTGGACTTGCCCGTGGCGTACACGCGTCGCTGATCGACGCAGAGCCGGTCCTCCAGCGTGTTCAGCAGATCCGAGGTGAACGCGACGTCGTCCACACCGGGCGCCTCGTAGGGCGCGCCCTGCCAGGCCTGCCGGTCGCCGTCGCCGGTGCCGATGACGCCGTTGGGGTAGGCCACGACGGCGGGGAGCGTGGAGAGCTTGGAGAACTCCTCGGTTCCGGCGCCCGTGTTGCCGCGCCCGTGGAAGGCGAGGACCAACGGCCACGCGCGGCGGGGGGTGTAGTTCGGCGGAAGATGAAGCTGATAGGTCCGCTCGATGCCCTGACTGGTCATGGAGTGCAGGACGCTCGTGCCGGGCGTCTGGGGCGCCGGTGTGCGGCACCCGCCGGACCGGGTCGTCGCGGCTTCGGTGTTCGAGGTGGCGGCGTACGCGGGGGCGAGCGTGCCGCCCAGCAGTACGAGCCCGGCGGTTGCCGTCGCGGTGAGGGTGCGTAGGAGAACTCTCGCGCCTGTCATGGGGGGCTCCTGTCGTCGGCCGCGTCCGTGCGGCCGTTGGGGGGTTTTGTGACAGCACTCACCGCCGTACGTGCGGTGCGCACGCCGGTGAGCGGTGATGGGCTGGAACGGGGCTAGGCGTCCAGCCAGGTCCTGGTGAAGGCGACGATGCGGGCGACGGCCGTCTCGACGACGGCCCGGCCGTCCTCCGGGGTGGCGTTGCGGGGATCGCCGAGCACGCCGTTGGGGCTGAGCCGGTCGTAGCGCATCGTGAGGGCGGGGTGGCCGCCCTGGAGCGACAGCCGGGAGACGGGGCCGAGTTCACCGAGGTGGGTGGTGCCGGGGGCGAGCCGCTCGGTGTGCACGAGGTGGGACGCCAGGTGGAGCATCTGGGCGGTCTCGGCCTCGCCGCTGTGCCCGTGGACCTCGCTGACCCGCATGCCGGCCACCACGTCGGCGGCCAGCGAGGTCAGCGGGGTCCAGGCGAACTGCAGGTCCGGATGGGTGGTGAGCAGGTCCTGGGCGACCGTGGTGAGAGTGGCGTTGTTGCCTCCGTGGCCGGTGATCACGAGGATCTTCCGCCAGCCGTGCCGGTGGAGGCTGTCGGCGTACTCGCGAACCACCGCGGCCAGGGTGGTGGTCGTCAGGGTGACGGTGCCCGCGAAGGCGAGGTGGTGCGGTGAGACGCCGACCGGCACCGACGGGCCGATCACCGCGGAGCCGGCGAGCTCCAGGGCCACCAGCTCGGCGACGTGCTCGGCGCGAATCGTGTCGGTGGCCATGGGCATGCCGGGCCCGTGCTGCTCGAACGCGCCCGCCGGAATGATGACCAGAGGGCTGGCACGCACGGCCTCGGCCGCTTCGAGCGTCGTCATCTCCCCGAGCCGTACGGGGCGCCGCCGGCTCAACGGTCCGCCTCGGGGAACTCGGCGGCCGCGATCGCGTCCCGGATCGCCGTGAGATGCTCGCGGGTGAGCCGCTCGGCTGCCTCCGCGTCGCCGTCGCGTACGGCTTCGAAGATCTCCACGTGCTCGGCGTGGTCCCGGGTCCGGTCGTTGTAGCGGTGCCGGATCTCGACCTGCTCACGCGCCCGCACGTGGAGCAGCGCCTCGACGGTTTCACGGAGCAGCGCGTTGCCGCTGGCCGCCGCCAGGGCGACATGGAAGTGCACGGACTGACGGAGCGACTCCTGCGGCGGATGCAGGGCGTTGGCCGACGCCGCCTTCAACTCCTCGACGGCCTCGGGAACCCTGATCCGGGCGGCGACCGCGGCGATCGCGGGCTCGACGACCAGGCGAGCCTCGACCAGTTCGAGCACCGACTCCCGCGTGCTGCGGGGCAGGTGCGGATTGGCCAGCAGCCGGCGGTCGATGCCCGGCCCGACGTAGGTGCCCGACCCGTGCCGGAACTCCACCACGCCGGTGGCCTCCAGCCGGCGCAGCGCCTCGCGCACCGTCGGCGTGGTGACCTCGAAGCGACGCGCCAGTTCCCGAGAGGAGGCCAGCACATCGCCGGGACCCAGTCGCTCACTGTGGATGATCTCGACGATGTCGTCTGCCAGTCGCTCGGACAACGACTGCTCGCTGTAACTCATAAAGTGAATAGATCACTTGATCTCTTTGTGTGTCAACGGGTGTGACCGGATTGTCTCCGGAGCATCACCCACCCCATGGGCCTCAGGTGAGGCGGATTTTCAGACGAGACCGCAGGTTGGACGGTCTCCCGGGTTGCTGCCACCGGCGCGACCGCGACACGTGGGACTTCACCCCCGCCGAGGAGATCGGTGCGACCTGCCGCGGGACGGAAGCCGGGCGCTGGCTGAGATCTCGAATTCCCGGAGGTGGACCGTGGAGGCCGAGTCGGAGATGCTGGCGAGTCTGGGGGGCGGCGCTGGTCGGACCGATGATCCATAGGCGCGCCCTGGCGTCGTCCCAGCACCTCGGCCCTCACACAGGTCTGGCGAGCCGGGCGAAGGAGAGCACGACAACCGTCGACAGCAGCCAGCCCAGCAGGCCGGCCACGTTCAACAGCGCCGAGACCATCGCTCCAGCCGGGCTGCGCGTCTCGGGATACCACGTCGCGCGCTGGCCCAGCGAGATGAGCGGGACGACGGTGTCCACCGTGTAGAACAGCGGGTCGAAGCAGCGCACCTGCCCATCCCCACACGGCCCGGGACGGGCGTCGCGCCCCGCCGCGGTCGCCGTACCGTCTTCGGGCGTCGCCACGTCATCCACGGTGACCAGCCGGCCGTCCACCACGTAGACGTTTCCGCGCGGATCGGTGGCTCGCAGGGTCTGCTGGACCGCGGGGCTCAGCATCATGACGCCCACCAGGGCGAGCAGGGCGCCCAGCAGCCACAGCACCCGGCCCGGCCGGTAGCCGTAGCCGACGGTGAGCCCGTAGAGCAGGTCACGGGCGTTCCTGATCACACGGCGCGGCGAGCGGCCGCCCGGCGACGGCGCCCGCCTGGCCTGCCGGCGCTGTTCGATGAGCAGCCGCTCGGCCTCCACCGAATGGCCGTGCCGGCGGAACACCCTGGCCGCCTGCTCGTAGGGACCGGCGTCGAAGGGGACCATCCCGCGCAGCCAGTCGCGACGGGCCCGCCAGTCCCAGGCGCCGTCGAACCGGTCGTAGACGAATCCCGCGATCTCCGACTCGCACAGCCAGACGGCCGCGCTGCAGGAGGTGCTGGCCGAGGTCCACAGGTCGCCGGTGATGTGCGATCTGGACAGATCCAGGTCGCGGCGGACCCGTAGTCCGTTGGCCATGACGCCGGGAATCGTGCAGCCGTCGAACGCCAGCATGTGCAGGTCGGCGCCGTCCAGATGGACGGGCCGGTCGAACACGCAGTCGGTGAAGCGGAGCGGGAAGGAGATCTCCATCCCGCTCAGGTCGAGATCGCCGCCGATTCTGGCGCGCTCGATCGCCAGTCCGCGCGGGTCGATCTCCTCGCGGTCCCGTCGGCAAAGCTCACGGACCAGGCTGCCTTCGACGACGAGTTCCTCGCCGTCCTGTGCCCGCGGAACCCGGCCTGCCGCGCAGGCCCGAAACAGGGACGCCTCATCGATCACGGTCACGCCGCCCGGACCCCCGCCGGCCCGTGGGAAACAGGGCGGAGGCCCCTGCCCGGGCCTGGCGATCCGGCCACCTCATCCGGGTGGATCCGTAACCCGGCCCCGATCATTTCCGTGGCGCGGGACCGCCGCCGCGCGCGGCCGGGCACCTGTCCGGTGACCGCGGCACCCCTGGAGCCGCCTGACCCGAGATTTCTCCACCGCCACATGGGCTCAGGTTAATCTCGTGGCTTTCCGCATGCGGAAGTGATGGGAACAATGCAGGAAGATCGCGAAATGCCACCGGAGTACAGGGCTTGACCCTAGCCGAGGGCGTGGCCGCCGTCGTTCCAGCCGCCGGCCATCTGCCGGGTGTCGAAGAAGCAGTCGGTGAACCGGCGGATCTTGCCGTCTTCGACCTCGGACACGCCGACGACGTCGAAGGCGGTCAGCGGCTTGCCGTCCTTGTCGAGCATCGTCTCGTGCCGCTCGGCGAACACCACGTTGCCGTTGGCCGCGACGTTCGGCAGTTCGACCGCGTATCCGTGGATGCCCGCGTTGGCGCGTGCGCGTTCGAGGTCCTCGAGCATCGCGTCGAGCTTCTTGATCGGATTGTCCGGAGACATGAACGAGACCAGCTCGAGGTCCTCGTGCAGCCAGCGCCTGGAGGACGCCACCGCGTCGTCGAAGGTCGGGCCGAACTGCGCCCAGTAGTTGCGGACAACATCCTCAGGGGAGATATCAGTCATGGGGCAACCGTGTCGTACCTGTGTCTACAGACGGTTCACATTTCATGCATGGGCGTCCTCGCCCCGGCCCGCCGGTCTCGACGGGGCGGGGCGAATCAGCCGTCAGGGCGGAGCGGGTCACGAGGTGGTGATGGTCGGCCTGTAGATGTCCAGCCAGAGCGAGAGGTCGAGGGCGCGCTCGATCGCGCGTCGGGCGAGGGGCATCGCCTGCGGGGTGTCGGCCTCGACGGCGCGGCGCAGGCCCTCGCGGTCGATGATGTCGAACACCGGGTTGGCGGCGTCCGCGAGGACGTCGCGTGCGCTGTTCCGCAGCGTCGTCGCGTACGCCGGATCCTGGGTGGAGGGGTAGGGGCTCTTGGTCCGCTCCACCACCGACTGGGGGAGCACGTCGGCGGTCGCGCCGCGCAGGAGGCTCTTCTCCCGGCCGTCGTAGGTCTTGAGTGCCCACGGGGCGTTGTAGACGTACTCGACGAGGCGATGATCGCAGAACGGCACGCGGACCTCGAGGCCGACGGCCATGCTGGTGCGGTCCTTGCGGTCCAGCAGCACGCGGACGAAGCGGGTGAGATACAGGTGGGAGATGCGGCGCATCCGATACTCGAAGTCGCTCTCGCCGTCCAGCCTCTCGATCGTGGCGACGGCGGCGTCGTAGCTGTCCTGGATGTAGCGGCCGAGGTCGAGGGCCCGGCCGAACTCCTGGTTGAGGAAGGTCCGCCGGGGTGATTCACCGGTGAGGGACGCCAGCCAGGGGAAGGTGTCGGCCTGCTGGACCTTGGGACTGAAGAACTGCTGGTACCCCCCGAACACCTCGTCGGCGGACTCCCCGGACAGCGCGACGGTCGAGTGCCGGCGGATGGCGGAGAACAGGAGGTAGAGCGAGGCGTCCATGTCTCCCAGGCCCATCGGGGTGTCCCGGGCGCGGATGATGTTCGCCCGCGTCTCGGGGTCGGCGAGGGCGGCGGAGTCGAGCACGATGTCCTCGTGGTCGGTGCCGGACTGCTTGGCGACGTCGTGCACGTAGGGGGTGTCGGGCGTGGCGCGCAGCGCGGTGGCGACGAAGTTCTCGGCCTGCCCGGCGAAGTCGACGGCGAAGCTGCGCAGGGTCTCCCCGGTGCCCGACAGCTGCCCGGCGGCGATCGCGGTCAGGGCCGAGGAGTCCAGCCCGCCGGACAGGAGCACGCAGCGCGGGACGTCGGCGACGAGCTGGCGGCGGACGATGTCGTCGAGCAGGTCGCGGACGTGCGCCACCGACGTCTCACGGTCGTCGAGGTGGGGTGCGGTCCGCAGCGACCAGTACCTGTCGATGCGCAGACCATTGCGGTCGACCCTGATGACGGTGCCCGGCTCCACCTCTCGCATGCCCTTCCAGATCGCGAGGCCGGGTGTCCTGACGAAGGCGAACAGCTCCCGGAGCCCGTCGAGCCCCACGGCCGTCTCGGCCAGCGGGTTGGCGAGGATGGCCTTGGGCTCGGAGCCGAACAGCACCCCGTCGGGGGTCGGGTAGTAGAAGAGCGGCTTGACGCCCATGCGGTCCCGGATCATGACCAGTTTGTTGTGCCGCCCGTCCCAGATCGCGAAGGCGAACATGCCGTTCAGGTGCTCGGCGACCGCTTCGCCCCACTCCAGATAGCCGTGCAGCACGACCTCGGTGTCGGAGGTCGTGCGCAGGACGTGGCCGCGTCGCAGGAGCTCGTTCCGCAGCTCGGGAAAGTTGTAGGTCTCGCCGGAGTACACCAGCGTGACGTCACCGTCGGGAGTCCGCACGCTCATCGGCTGCCGCCCCCCGGGCAGGTCGATGATCGCAAGCCGGCGATGGCCGAGAGCGGCGTGCTCCGTCACCCAGATCCCCTCGTCGTCCGGCCCCCGGCGAGCCATGGTCATGGTCATCGTCTCGACGGTGGGGCGTTCCTCCCGCAGGTCGCGTTCGAAGGACACCCATCCCGTGATTCCGCACATGTTCGATCCCCTGTCTCACCGAGGTTGTATCGCCGGTCGCGTCGCGGTACTCCCATTTTCGCTACCCTTAGTGTAAGAATGCCCTTAGTGAAGTCAAATGGCGACAAGGTCGAAAACCGGTAGGCTGTGACCATGCGAGCAGGTGGACTGCGGGAGCTGAAGAAGACCCAGACACGCCAGCTCATCGCCGATACGGCGGCCTCGCTCTTCCGCGCTCAGGGATATGACGAGGTCACGGTCGACGAGATCGCCGCGGCCGCCCAGGTGTCGAAGAAGACGGTGTTCAACCACTTCCCCACCAAGGAGGACCTGGTCTTCTACCGGGCCGACGAGCGTGAGGCCATGTCGTTGGCCGCCGTCCGTGAGCGTCCGCCCGGGGTCTCCATCCTCGACTCGTTCCGGCAGCTCTGTTCCGCGCAGGCCAGGCTGATTCCGGGGATCCGGCGGGATCTCGCACGTCCTCGTGGGTTCTACGACCTCGTGAACGGCAACCCGTCTCTGCAGCGCAAGATGTACGAGGTCAACGCCCACCTCATGAGCACCCTCGCGGAGGCGCTGGCGTCCGAGGCCGGCGCGGAGGCCGACGATCCCATCCCGTCCATCGTCGCCTCCACCCTGATCGGCGCGCAGCGGACGCTGTACCGCCGGCTGCGCGAGCGGGTGGCGAGCGGCGACGACGACGAGACGATCGAGTCCGCCCACCAGCGCGATGTCCGCCGGGTCTTCGACCGGCTCCGCGACGGTCTGGGGGACTACCCTCCGCAGTGAGCCGGTCCGGGCCGCGGGCAGCCTGGCCCCGCGCACGCCGACCGGCTTTGTCCGGTCGGCGTGCGCGGAGGTGGCATCCGGGCCGCCCGCCGTACCCGGGCTGCCGCACCCAGCGTCCGCCGCACTTGACGTCCGCCATGCCCAGTCGGCTACGCCTCGGGTGAACGCGGTCATGCTTTCGGCGAATTCGAGACGCCGTTGACTCCTCCGGGGTCAGGATGGCCGGTATGAGGCTTCTTGTCCTGGGTGGGACGCATTTTGTGGGACGAGCCGTCGTCGAGACGGCACTGGCGCGGGGTGACGAGGTCACCACGCTCAACCGGGGGATGAGCAGGCCCGCCGCGACGGGGACGGACTCGATCATCGCGGACCGGACCGACCCCGAGGCACTGCGCACGGCTCTCGGAGACCGGGAGTGGGACGCGATCATCGACACCTGGAGCGGAGCGCCGCGCGTGGTCCGCGACGCGTGCGGGCTGCTGGCCGGCCGGGCCGGTCACTACGGGTACGTGTCCAGCCGATCGGTTCACGAGTGGCCGATGCCGATCGGCGCCGACGAGCACGCCCCACTGGTCGCCGGCGATCCGGACGGGGACGACGCCGAGGACTACGCCGCGGCCAAACGCGGCGGCGAGCTCGCCGCCCTGCGGGCGTTCGGTGACAGAGCCCTGCTCGCCCGCGCCGGACTGGTCCTGGGTCCTTACGAGAACATCGGGCGGCTGCCCTGGTGGTTGCGCCGCATCGAGCGCGGCGGCCGGGTCCTGGCGCCCGGCGATCCCGCCCGTCCGCTCCAGTACATCGACGCGAGGGACCTGGCGGCGTGGATGCTCGTCGCCGCGGAGCGCGGTGTCGGCGGCGCGTTCAACACGGTCAGCCGCCTCGGGCACACCACCATGGGCGAACTGCTCGCCACGGCGGTGAAGACAGTCGGGTCAGACGCCGAGCTGGTCTGGACCCCACCCGAAGTGATCGAGGAAGCGGGTATCGGCCCGTGGGTCGAGTTGCCGATCTGGTTGCCGGACAACGCCGAGTTCGGCGGTCTGATCAGCGGAGACGTCTCCGCCGCCTACAACGCCGGGCTCACCTGCCGACCGGTCCAGGAGACGGTCGCCGACACCTGGGCCTGGCTCCAGGCGGAGGGCGACCCACACCTTCGAACGGACAGGCCCCAGGTCGGGCTCGACCCCGCCAAGGAGAAGCAGGCGCTCGACAGGGTCGTCTGAAGATCATGACGAGTGCGAAGCGTCCTGGATTCCGCTTCGAGTGGGCCGTACGAGCTCGCTTCTGATAGGTCGTAAGGGTCACGTTTGGGTGGGTCGTACGGGTTCGAGCGGGCGGTATGCGGAATGAAGGGGTTCGCGACGCGCTCGGCGCGCTCCGGCGTACGGGCCCCTGCCGCGGGACCGGGTGAAGCCGCGGTGCGTCGAGGCTGGGCGATGGCCGACGCCGCGGCAGCGCCGAGCAGCGAGCTTTGGGTCAGGCTCAGGGGTCGTCTCGCGTTCAACACGGCAAAAATGTAAGGTTGGCCTTCCATATGGTCAAGGATCCTTGACTATATGGAACGGTCGCTTTACCTTCGTGTCATGGCGAAACAGCAGGACCAAGTGACGCTCGCGGCCCGCCGCGCTGTCCTCATCGATGGCCTACCCGTGGCCGTTCTGGGCCCGGTGGCCCTGGCGCTAGGCAGTGATCCCGATCAGAGCACCGCTCAGAAGGCCTGGTGGATTGCGGCTACCGCCGTGTTCGCGCTCGCCGTGGCCTGGGTCCTGCTGCGGGCGTTCCGGCGTGCGGACGAGTACCTGCGCAAGATCCAGCTGGAAAGCATGGCCATCGCCTTCGCAGCGGTCCTTGTGGCACTGCAGGTGGCCACCGTGCTCGACGCCGTGGGCGTCATCCAGCTCCATCAGCTCACGCAGCTGATCCTTCTCGGCGGGGTGGCGATCTGGCTGGTGATCGCCGACCTGCGCACCCGCCTGCACCGATGAAGGCGCCGCATCCATGAAGAACCGACTACGCGAACTGCGGGCAGCCCGCCGGTGGAGCCAGGCCGCCCTGGCCGACCGGTGCCAAGTCTCCCGACAGGCCATCAACGCCATCGAGACCGAGCGGTACGACCCCAGCCTGCCCCTGGCGTTCACCATCGCCGACGTCTTCGGCCTGACCATCGAGGAGATCTTCCTGCCTGACCGGGCGGACACGACGGACGACCTGGCCCGATCCTGAACGCCTCAGGCCGGCTTCCAGCCGGTCGGCGCGAGCGAGCGGGCAGGGACGGAGCCACCGTCTCCGCCGGCATGACCGGATCGTCCACCACACAAGTTCAGATCACAACCTGTTGTTGTCGTACCAAGGCATCCTCACGACGCGGTGCCCTCACAGGTGCCTCCACAATGGAGGCATGTCCTCACGCACGCCACGCTCGCCGCGGGCCCGCGCCACCTCGACGACGACCTGCCCCTGCGGGCTGCCCGCGGCCTATGACGACTGCTGCGGCCGGTTGCATCGCGGGGAGGCCCGGGCGACCACCCCGGAGCAGCTGATGCGTTCCCGCTTCAGCGCGTTCGCCGTCCAGGACGAGGCATATCTGCTCCGCAGCTGGCACCCCAGGACGAGACCGCCGGGCATCGACTTCGACCCCGCGACGCGCTGGCTGCGCCTGGACGTCCTCGGCAGCACCGGCGGCAGCCCGCTCACCGGTGAGGGCACGGTCGAGTTCCGCGCCCATTACACCGAGCGCGGACACGCGGGCGAACTCCATGAGAACAGTCGTTTCGTGCTTCACGACCGGGCCTGGGTCTACCTCGACGGCATCGTCGGCGACCAGCCGGGCTTCTCCGCATAGCTCCGGCTCCGTGTGACGCGGCTCCGCGCGATACGGACCCGTATGGCGTGGCTCCGCATGGTACGGCTCCATGCGACGTAACTCCGCGCGATACGGCCCCGTACGACGCGGCCCCCGTACGACACGGCTCTGTGCGGGCATCGGTCTCGACCAGACCGCCGTCGGGGTCGCGCGGCGGGGTGGCACCGCCGGCGACCACCGCGACGGCGGTCCAGTTAAAGATCATCCGTACCCTCTGGGGCCAGACGGAGCCAGACGCAGGTGTCCGATGGCAGCAGCCCGTCGACGACGGGACCGCTGGCCAGCAGGACGCCGTGGTGCGCGGGCAGCTCGATGGGGGCTTCGGAGAGGTTGACGACGCAGGCGAAGCCGTCGCCCCGGACGAAGGCGACCGTTCCGGGGCCGGCGTCGAGCCAGGAGACGGTTTCCGGCAGCCGGGTCAGATCGGTGCGCCGCAGGACCAGGGCGGCGCGGTAGAGCGACAGCATGGAGCTGGGCTCGCCCATCTGAGCCTCGACGGTGGTGTCCTTCCAGGCCGGGGGCTGGGGAAGCCAGGGTTCGGTCGCGGCGTCCGGCGGTGAGAAACCGAACGGGGGATGCTCGCCGTTCCACGGGAGCGGGACGCGGCAGCCGTCACGGCCGCGGTCGGTGTGGCCGGAACGCTCCCAGGTGGGATCCTGGAGCAGGTCGTCGGGGATGTCCTCGACCTCGGCCAGGCCCAGCTCGTCGCCCTGGTAGACGTAGACGCCGCCCGGGAGGGCGAGGGTGAGAAGGGCCGCGGCCCGGGCCCTGCGCAGCCCGAGGTCGAGGTCCGTCGGAGCGCCGTGGCGCTTGTTGCCCATGTCGAACCCGGTCTCCTGCCTGCCGTACCGGGTGACGTGACGGATCGTGTCGTGGTTGGAGAGCACCCAGGTGGGCGGCGCGCCGACGGGGACGTGCGCGGCGAGGGTCTGCTCGATCACCTCACGGATCGGGCCCGGCTCCCAGGCGCAGCACAGGAACTCGAAGTTGAACGCCGAGTGCAGCTCGTCGGGGCGCAGATAGCGGGCGAACTGGGAGGGGGTGGGCAGCCACACCTCCCCGACAAAAACGCGCTCGCCCTCGTAGGCGTCGATGATGGCGCGCCAGGAGCGGTAGATGGCGTGGACCCCGTCGGTGTCCTGGTACGGCAGGTCGGCGGGGTCGGGGTCGGGGCCGACGTCGGGCAGTCCGGGTTTTTTGGTCAGGCCGTGGGCCACGTCGATGCGGAAGCCGTCCACGCCCCGGTCCAGCCAGAAGCGCAGGATGTCCTCGAACTCCTCCCGGACCTCGGGGTGTTCCCAGTTCAGGTCCGGCTGCTGCGGGGCGAACATGTGCAGGTACCAGGGCCCGGGGGAGCCCTCGGCCTCCGTGACGCGAGTCCAGGCGGGACCGCCGAAGTAGGACTGCCAGTCGTTGGGCGGCAGTTCGCCGTGCTCGCCCCGGCCGGGGACGAACCAGAACCGCTCGCGGGCGGCCGAACCCGGCGCCGCCGCGAGAGCCTCCCGGAACCAGGGGTGGCGGTCGGAGCAGTGGTTGGGAACCAGGTCGACGATGAGCCGCAGGCCGTTCTCGTGGGCCTCGCCGATGAGGGCCTCGGCCTCGGCGAGGGTGCCGAAGATCGGGTCGATGTCCCGGTAGTCGGCGACGTCGTAGCCCGCGTCCGCCATCGGCGACACGTACCACGGGGTGAGCCAGAGTGCGTCGACGCCCAGGTCACGCAGGTACGGCAGGCGCTCGCGGATGCCGGCGACGTCGCCGATGCCGTCGCCGTTGCCGTCGGCGAAGCTGCGCACGTAGATCTGGTAGATCGAGGCGGTGCGCCACCAGGCGGCGGGGGAATGAGGCATGGACGGGTTCTCCTGACTGGATGCTGATGGACATGCGGTGGGCGTCCCGCGCTGTGCGGGACGCCCACGGTGGTACTCGCCGCGGCTACCAGCCGCTGTTGCCCGGACCGCGTGTGAACGTGTAGCCGGTCAGGTTGTTCAGGCCGCCGGAGGCGGCTCCGGCGACCGTCACGTAGTTCGCCGTGGCGTTGCCCGCGGCGTTGGCCTCGATGGCGTAGCCGCCGGCGCCGGTGACCGTGATGTGGTCAAGGGTGAGATTGGTGATCGTCTTCTGGTAGCTGAGCAGGATCGCCTGGTAGGTGCTGTCGACGACGGTGAGGTCCTTGACCAGCACCGGGGCGGTGATGTCGGCGGTGTCGGCGTAGATCCAGAGAGCTCCCAGCTGGGAGCCCCAGTTGGGTTCGAACCCACCGGTGCGGCTCAGCGTGTTGCGCTGCACCGAGGTGGTGCCGCTGAACGGCACGGGGGAGAAACGGGTGCTGATCGCGATGCCGGAGGAGCCGGTGACCGTGTCCGACAGCAGGTTGTCCTCGACCCGGTTGCCGGTGCCGCCGTAGATGCCGACGGTGTTGGCCAGCAGCGGCAGGGACACGGTGTTGAAGGTGAAGGCGCTGTTCGTGACGGGGGAGCCCTGGGAGAACATGGCCAGCCCGTCGTCCCCGGTGTTGCGTACGGCGCTCTGGTCGAACCGGGTGTTCCTGACGCCTGCGTGGATGTTGACGCCGTCGGCGAAGGTGTCGCGGATCCGCACGCCGGCGACGTACAGGCCGTCGGTCCCGGAGTCGATCCACATGCCGACCTTGACGTGTTCCATCCAGACGTTGTGCACCAGCGATCCGGAGCCGAAGTTTCCCTCGATGCCGGTGTCGAAGTTGGCGTCGTCGCGGTAGCGCACGTCGCCGGCGATGGTCAGGTCGGCGACCTGGACACCGGAACCGGTGGCGAAGAAGCCGCCCTTGCCGGCGGTGCCGCGGACGGTGGTGTACCACTGACCGGCCCCGCGCACACTGACGCCCGCCAGGTTGACGCGCGCGTTGATGACGAACGTGCCGGCCGGGATCCACACGCCCCTGCCCTGGGCGCGTGCCGCCGCGACGGCGTTGTTGATCGCGGCGGTGTCGTCGCCGACGTCGTTGGCGACCGCGCCGTAGCCGGTGATCGACAGGTGGTCGGCGGGAGCGGCGAGCGCGGGGGCGACCTGCTCGGTGTCGACGAGGTCGATCACGTAGTAGGCGGCGGTCGAGGAGGCGTCCTTCTGCAGCTTCAGCACGGTGCCCGCGGGCTGGGTGGGGAACTGGGCGCGTACCTCGTCGAAGAAGTGGTGCGGCTTTCCGCCCGCGGGGTCGTTGCCGTAGGGATACTCGCCGTAGACCCAGCTGTAGGTCGACGAGAGGGACAGATCCTGCAGTTTCGCGCCGCCCGCGTACAGCGCGAGCGGGGCGGTGATGCCGGTTCCGGCCGCGTTGTCGGGGATGGAGTAGCGCACGACGATCGAGTTGGCGGGCTTGGTCAGGGTGAACTGGACATACTTGCCGGTGGCGTCGAGGCGTACGGCACGGCGGCCCGACGCCTCGGAGGCGACGGTGAGATAGGTGCGGTCGGGGCCGACGGGGGTGGCGTTGGTCGAGCCGTTCTCCGCCTCGTACTCGGTGTAGGGCACGGTGGCACCGCGGGCGTTCAGCGTGAGGTCGCCGGCGACGCTCAGGCCGTCGAGGGCGACGCCGCCGGTGTCACCGGCGTCGTACTGGTAGCCGATCAGATTGAGACCGGCGCGCAGCGACAGCGTCTGGGTGGCCGTGAGCCAGCCACTGCCCGCGGGCAAGGTGACCTGGCCGGTCCTGAGGCCGTTGACGTAGGTGCTCAGGGTCTTCGCGCCGCCGGTGGTGTTGCTGTAGCGCAGCGACGTGACGGCGTTGCCCGCGGCGGCCACGTTGACCGTGCGGATGGCGCGGGCACCCACGGCGGTGAAACCGCTCGCGTACCCGGTGCCGCTGAAGCCGCCGATCGAGGTGGCGACGGCGGCGCCGCCCGACAGGAAACCGGTCTCCATCTGGTAGGGCAGACCGGCGGGCGGGTCGGGCGGGGCGGTCACGTCGCCCACCGTGAGGCTGTCGAGGTTGACGTTGCCCAGGTCGGTGGTGTCGAAGCGGTAGGCGACGGTGTTGGAGCCCGCCCGCAGCGTGAGGGCCTCCGCCTTGGTCCCCCAGGTGTTCCAGTCACCGGCGGCGGGGAGGGTGGTCTGGCGGATCTTGGCGCCGTTGACGTAGATCGACAGGGACATGGTCGCGCCGGTGCCGTTGGCGTAGCGCAGGGAGAGGGTACGGGAGCCGGCGGGGGTGGCGTTCACCGTGAAGGTGGTGGCCGCGTTGCCCTTGTTGGCGTCGGTGTAGCCGCCGACGAATCCGCCGCCGGTGTAACCGGTGTGGTCGGTGCCGACGACAGCGCCGCCGGACAGTGCCGCCGACTCGGCCTGGTAGGTGGTGGTGGCCGCGCTCGCCGGAGGGGCGGCCACGATCATGGCGCCTACCAGGGCGAGGGCGAGGGTGAGTAAGAGGGTGCGAGCTTTTCCGCGCATGGCGAGATGGACTCCTTGACTGGGTGGGGGGTGAGCGTGGCTGGAGTCGGAGAGGTCGGAGAGGGAGCGCGGCCCGGCTGGAGGAGGCGGGGACGAACTCGGCCGAAGCGGAGGGGAGGGCGGTCGCCGGGCGGCTCAGCCCTTGAGCGCGCCGGCGGAGAGGCCGTTGAGGATGCCGCGCTGGAAGATCATGAAAACGATGATCATGGGGAGGCTGGCGATGGCCAGGCCCGCGAACATCTCGTTCTGTGTCACGTAGCCGGTGAAGGAGAGCCTGCTCAGGGCCACGCTGATGGTCTGCGCCTCCGGATCCCGCAGCACCAGCAGCGGCCAGAGGAAGTCCTTCCACGCCCCGACGACCGCGAAGATCGACACCACGGAGAGGACCGGACGGGAGAGCGGCAGCACGACGCTCCACAGCGTCCGGAACCGTCCCGCCCCGTCGATGCTGGCCGCGTCGATCAGCTCGCCGGGGATCTGGTCGAAGAACATCTTGAGCACGTAGATGTTGAACGCGTTGGCCGCGCCGGGGAGCCAGAGTGCCCAGGGCGTGTTGAGCAGGTTCACATGGAAGATCGGCACATCGACGACGGTGAGATAGCTGGGGACCAGCAGCGCCGCGGCCGGAAGCATCAGGCTGGCCAGCATCATGCCCAGCACCAGTTTGCCCAGGATCGGGCGCAGCTTGGACAGCGCGTAGGCGGCGGCGACGTCGACGATCAGCTGGATGAGCCAGCCGCCGACGGTGTAGAAGGCGGTGTTGAGGAGGAACCTGCCGATCTCCAGCTTCGTCCAGGCCTCGGCGTAGGTCTCCGGATGCCAGGTCTGCGGGATCAGCGTGGGAGTGGGCTGGGCCAGCTCGACGGGGGTCTTCACCGCGCCGGTGACCATCCAGTAGAGCGGGAAGATGAAGATCAGTGCGAACAGCACCGCCATCGTCACCAGGGTGACCCGGTAGACGAGCCGTCCTCGCCCGCGGTTGAGGTCGGCGTCGGAGATCAGCGTACGGGTGGCGGCCGTCCGCTGGGCGGGCGGCCGGCGGCGTGCCGTACGGGAGGGGACGGCGGGCGGAGCGGGAACGGGAGCCCGGCCGCGGGCCGGGCTGGGGGTGGTGACGGTCATCGGGCCCTCCTCAGTCGGCGTTGCGGGTCAGCCGCAGGTAGACGGCGGAGAACGCGGCGAGCACCACGAACAGCAGCACGCTCATCGCAGCGGCGAGCCCGAAGTCGTTGTTGACGGTGAACGCGTACCGGTAGATCAGCACCATCACGGTGATGGTCTCCTCGTTGGTGGTGCCGGTGAGCTGGTACGGCTCGATGAAGACCTGCATCGTCGCGACGATCTGCAGGAGCAGCAGGGCCAGGAGCACGAACCGCATCTGCGGCAACGTCACGTACCGCACGCGCTGCCACACGCTCGCGCCGTCAAGCTCGGCCGCCTCGTACAGCTCGCTGGGAATGGTGGACAGCCCGGCCAGATACATGATCGTGGCGCCGCCCATGTTCGACCAGGTCGACACCAGTACCAGCGAGATCATCGCCATCCGGGGCGACTGGGTCCAGTCGGAGGTGGGCAGGTGCAGGGCTCCCAGCACGGAGTTGAACAGACCCGAGCCGGGATCGTAGAAGTACTGCCACAGCAGGACGCTGACGATGGGCGGCAGCATCACCGGAAGGTAGACCGCGATGCGGAAGTAGCCCTTGAGGTGCCGGAACTCGTTGATCACGATGGCGACCACGAACGGCACCGCGTAGCCGAACACCAGCGCCAGCCCGGTGAACTCCAGCGTGTTGCGCCAGGCGGTGAAGAACAGCGGATCGGCGAACAGGGCGCGGAAGTTGTCCAGGCCCACCCAGTACGGCGGAACGACCAGGTTGTCCTGCTGGAAGCTGAGGATGACGCCCTTGACCAGCGGATACCAGGAGAACAGGGCAAAACTGGCGAGGCCGGCCGCGAGGAACAGGTAGGCCCGGAGATTGTCGCCGATCCTGCGGCGCAGTCGGTTCGGCCCGCGGTGGGCGCGGCTCGCGGTGATGACCGCCATCACATCTCTTCTTTCTTCCGAACGTGCGTTTCCGGACCGCCGGGGACCAGCCGCCGGGAGCCCGGAAACCGCCTCACTTGACCGACGACAGGATCTGGTTGACCTGCTTCTCCGCGTCGGTGAGAAGCCGGCCGATGTCGGCGTTCGGGTCGGTCAGGACCTTCTGCATCACCGGGTCGAGCGCGGCGTAGACCTGCTGGGCGTTCGGCGGCTCCAGCTTCAACGGGATCGCGGCGGTGGCGGCGGCGAAGGGGGCGAAGTTCTCCGACGGGAGGTTGGCGTACTTCTTGGTCGCATCGAGCAGCTTCTGCTCCGACGCGCCGGTCCACACGTTGGGCTCGGGCAGGCCGACCGGCAGGCCCTTGGCCGCGGCCTTCTCGTTGTCGGGCCCGATGCGGTCGGGGTTCTTCTTGAACGTCAGCCAGGTCAGGCCGGCCTTGATCTTCTCCGGGCTCAGGCCGGCCTTGAACATGTAGCCGGAGCCGCCGCCCAGCGTGCCCTGACCGTCGGGGATGGGACCCAGGCCGTAGTCGGCGAAGGTGCCCTTGAACTGGTTGACGATGTTGGACATGTCGCCGGTCGAGCCGACGTAGAGGCCCAGCTTGTCGGTGGCCATCAGCTTGATCAGGTCGTCGTACTCCAGGAGCTGGCGCTTGCCCATGGTGTTGTCGGTGAAGCGCATGTCCTTGAGCTGCTGGAGAACCTGCCTGCCCTTGTCGTTGTTGAAGGCGGCCTTCCAGGTGTCGCCCTCCTTGACGGCGACGTCGCCGCCGATGGAGTAGAGCTCGGCGGTGAAGTGCCAGCCCCCGGTGTTGGACTTGCTGTAGTCGCCGTAGCCGACGATGTCCTTGCCGAGCGCGCTGATCTTCTTGGCGTGCTCGCGGACCTCGGCCCAGGTCGCCGGGGGTTTGTTCACGTCGAGCCCGGCCTGCTGGTACAGCTTCCGGTTGTAGATCAGGCCGAGGGAGTAGTTCTCGTCGGGCAGGCCGTAGATCTTGCCGGTGTCGTCGGAGAAGACCTTCATCAGGCCGGGCTTGTAGTCCTTGGTCACCGGGAAGTCGGCGAGCTGGGCACTGACGTCGGAGACCTGCCGCTTGGCGATCAGATTCTGCGCGTCGGTGAGGTAGACGTAGAAGACGTCCTCAAGCTGGCCGCCGGCGAGCTTGGCGGAGAACGTCTGAGGGTCCATGAGACCCTCCTTGGCGTCGATCTTGATGTTCGGGTACTTCGCCTCGAACGCCTTGACGTCGGCCTCGAAGTGCGCCCGGTTGAACTCGTCGGTCGCCGCCGGCAGGCCGTTGACCGTGATGGTCACCGGCCCGCCGGCCACGGGCTCGCTCTCCTGGCCGCCTCCGCACGCTGCCGTGGCCGTGGTCATGCCGACGGCGAGCGCCAGCCCGAGTGCCTTGCCGAGCTTGGCTCGGTTCATCAGATGCGATCCCTTCGTGTACGAACACACCTGGATCCGGGCAGCCCGCATCGCCGGCGGAACGTGAGTGCCGCCGTCTGTTAAGGGGTGGTTGCCGACATGTCGCGTCGAGGTTTCGAGCGCCGAGGTGTAGCCAGAACGGTAAAACCATCGAGGCGAGAAGTCCATGGGTCAACGCAAAAAACTGATAAGACCTCCAGAGGAGAGTGCGTGAATCTGCAATTTGCTGACAATGGAGGTTCGGCGTAGCCGGTAAGCGGCGATCCCCCTTACCGGCACATGCCCGTCGAGCCACGCACGATCAGCTCCGGATCGAATAACACCTCGTCAACGGGCACGGAACGGCCATCGATCTGCGCCATCAGCGACGCGACCGCCGCGGTGCTCATCGCCTGGATCGGCTGGCGTACGGTCGTCAGCGGCGGATCCGTCACGTTCATCAGGCTGGAGTCGTCGAATCCCACCACCGACAGATCGCCCGGAACGCTCAGTCCCTGCTTGCGCGCTGCCCGGATCGCGCCCAGCGCCAGGGCGTCGCTGGCGCAGATCAGGGCGGTGACCCCCTCTTTCAGCAGGCGCGTCGCCGCGGTGCCTCCGCCCTCCATCGAAAAGATCGTGTGGGCGACGCGTCCTCGCCATTCCCGGTCGCCCCGAGCCTGCGCATAGGCCGCGTACGCTGCGAGTTTGCGGACCGAGGGCACGTGTCCCACGGGTCCGAGAACCAGTCCGATCCGCTCGTGTCCCAGCGCCGTCAGGTGGTCCAGCGCCTGGTCAACGGCGACGCTGTCGTCCACGCAGACCCGCGGCACGTCGAGATTCTCGTCCGCGGCGTTGATCAGGACGATCGGCAGCCGGCGTTCTCGCAGCGTACGAGAGTGTTCGGGACCGGCGTCGGCGTAACTGCTGCCGATGAAGACGATGCCGCCGACCTGCTGGGCCAGCAGCATCTCGATGTACTGCGCCTCGGACACCCCATCGGCGGTGCGCGTGCACAGAACCGGCAGCAGGTTACGTCTGATCAGCGCCGACACCACCAGCTCCGCGAAGGCGGGGAAGATGGGATTCTGCAGGTCAGGCAGGACCAGGCCGATGAGCGGGCCTCGCTCGTTGCGCAGCTTGGTCGGGCGTTCGTACCCGAACACGTCGAGGGCCGTCAGCACCGAATCCTTGGTCGCCTGGGCGATGCCGGGCTTGTCATGCAGCACGCGGCTCACCGTCGCCACGCTGACTCCGGCGAACTTGGCTACATCTGAAAGTCGTCTGGACACACCGCTACGTTACAACAGTTGGCGCAAAAATGAAGATCGACTGCGCAAGAAATTGACAACGGGTAAATCTCGCAACGCCACCTCCGTCGTCCGCAGGGACGCAGGGATGCAAGGACGCAAGGACGCAGGGACGCAGGGACGGAGAAACGCCGGGACGCCGACGTGGTGCTTCGGCGGTGGTCGCATCCCGGGCGGAGGTGTCCCGGCTCGGGATGCCTGGATGGAGGTTCGGCGCCGCCGTGCCGGCGCCGTCGGCCGGCATCCTGACGCACAACCGCGGGTCGTCCTTCTCCCTCGGCCCGACTCTCCGAGCGACCTCGCATCGGGCAGGCGGCCCGCGCGCACCCTGATGCCCGTCACGGTCACCGAGGGTGATCGACCGGCTTGGGTCGTCGGCGCGATGGGCGGCAAGGCGCGGTCGCAGATCCACACCCGACCCGCGCGGCGGTGAAGCGGTAGGCACCGCAACGGTGTGGCGGGGGCGACGAGTCTTTCCGGGATCGGCCGGGCCGGATGCGGACGATCCCCATCGATCACGAAAACGAGCCCTGGGGGGTCCGGCCGAGAGCGCCACCCCGTTGCGCCCTTGATTCCGGTTTGGTGACGCGCGTCCGTACCCTCCTGGACCGAAACGAGCCCTGACAGGGACTGTCAGCATCACCGGACGCCGCTGACGACTCACGCCACATGCGGGGACGCGATCCGTTCTGATTCACGCGATCCGGAGGGCCGGAAACTTTACAACGGCCGGAAAGGCCATAACGGCCTCAGACCGTTGTGCCGTAACAAGTCAAGCTTCTCGGGCCGTTGACGTGGCCGTAGCACGTATGTAACCTTTGGCCAAAGCAATGCAAAATTCTTGCAATGATCTATTCAGTTTCTTTCTATTCTCCGCAACTTCTGGCAGGAGTGCGCCGTAGTCGTGCGCCTGTCTCGCCCATCCACGGAGAGGTCCCAGGTGATGTCGGTTTCGGCGTTGCGCGGCCGGTCGCCGCCCTGGCGGCCGCGGTTGCAGCACTGATTGTTTCCGCCATGACGCGATCGGCAGGCCGTCACCCGGCCGAGATCACGACAGGCGATGTCAAGGTGACAACCGAACCGAGCCAAAGCGCCCGAAGTCGCCGCCACAGGCAGCTGCAGGAGTGGTCCCGGACGCCACCGTTCAGCGCCGTCCGAAATTCGACGTTCACGAACATCACCGGTTCCGCCGGTCACCCTCCAGCCCGGCGCGACACGGCGACCAGAACGCTCCCAGCGGCAAACAGAGCGAGGCTTGCGATGACATCGACCGGATCACACCGGTCGGCCCGCTTGCCGGCCATCCAGAGCTCGAGGCCCACACCTCGTGAGCAAGGCAGTACCCGTCGGTAATCGAGTGCATCCCGCGGCGGAGGTAGCAGCCTCCCCGCCACCCCCTGTCGTTACAGACGAGAGTTAGAAGAAACGATGAGAAAGAAGTACGTAACAGCGTTACGGCTGATCGCGGCGACGGTCGCGACCAGCATGCTCGCGCTTGCCGGGTCGATCTCCCCGGCCGCGGCGGCGGGTCCCAACCTGGCGTCGGGCAAGACGGCCACGGTCAGTGGCGTCAGCGACGTCTACGGGGCCGGCAACCTCAACGACGGCAACGCCGGCACCTACTGGGAGAGCACGAACAACGCCTTCCCGCAGTGGGCCCAGATCGACCTCGGAGCCGCGACCAGCATCGACCAGGTCGTCTTGAAGTTGCCGCCGGCGACGGCGTGGGCGACCAGGACGCAGACCCTGTCGGTGCTGACCGGCACGACCAGCCCGCCTGCGACCACGACCGTCGCGTCCGCGGGGTATGCCTTCAACCCGGCGACCGGTAACACGGTGACGATCAACTTCACCGCGACCAGCGCCCGGTACGTGCGGATCAACGTCACCGGTAACACCGGCTGGCCGGCCGCCCAGATCTCCGAGTTCGAGGTCTACGGCGCGAGCGGCCCCGTGGACACCGTCGCCCCGTCCGCCCCGTCGAATCTGGCCTACACCCAGCCGGCGAGCGGTCAGATCCGGCTGACCTGGAGTGCCTCCACCGACAACGTCGGGGTGACCGGGTATGACGTCTACGCCAACGGCGCGCTGCGCGGCAGTGTGGGCGCCGGTGTGCTGACCTACACCGACACCCAGCCGGGTACCGCGACGGTGGCCTACTACGTGCGGGCCAAGGACGCCGCGGGCAACGTCTCGGGCAACAGCAACACGGTGACCCGTACCGGCACGCCGGGTGGTGACACCCAGAACCCGTCCGCTCCGTCGAACCTGGCCTACACCCAGCCGGCGAGCGGTCAGATCCGGCTGGCCTGGGGCGCTTCCACCGACAACGTCGGGGTGACCGGGTATGACGTCTACGCCAACAACGCATTGCGTGGCAGTGTGGGCGCGGGGGTGCTGACCTACACCGACACCCAGCCGGACAGTGCGACG
>NZ_FZOD01000046.1 GCF_900188345.1 Streptosporangium subroseum
CCTGCGCGTCGACGTCGATCTTGCGGGTCAGGTCTCCGGTGGCGACGGCGGTGGTGACCTCGGCGATGTTGCGCACCTGGTAGGTCAGGTTGTTGGCCATGAAGTTGACGTTGTCGGTGAGGTCTTTCCAGACGCCGGAGACGCCGCGGACGCGGGCCTGGCCGCCGAGCTGGCCCTCGGTGCCGACCTCGCGGGCGACGCGGGTGACCTCGTCGGCGAACATCGACAGCTGGTCGACCATGGTGTTCAGGGTGTCCTTGAGCTGAAGGATCTCCCCTTGGGCGTCGGCGGTGATCTTCTTGGACAGGTCGCCCTGGGCCACCGCCGTGGCGACCGTGGCGATCGCGCGCACCTGGGTGGTCAGGTTGCCCGCCATGAAGTTGACGTTGTCGGTGAGGTCCTTCCAGACGCCGGAGACGCCGCGGACCTGGGCCTGGCCGCCGAGCTGGCCCTCGGTGCCGACCTCGCGGGCGACGCGGGTGACCTCCTCGGCGAACGCCAGAAGCTGGTCGACCATCGTGTTGACGGTGTTCTTCAGCTCGAACATCTCGCCGACGGCGTCGACGGTGACCTTGCGGCTCAGATCGCCCCTCGCGACCGCGGTGGTGACCAGCGCGATGTCGCGGACCTGCGCGGAGACGCGGCTGGACATGGTGTTGACAGCCTCTGTCAAATCACGCCAGCTGCCGGACATGCCGCGCACGTTGGCCCGGCCGCCCAGACGGCCCTCGGTGCCGACCTCGCGCGCCACCCGCGTCACCTCGGAGGTGAAGAGGGAGAGCTGGTCGACCATGCCGTTGATCGCCTTGCCGAGGCGGCGCACCTCGCCTCTGGCGCTGCGGTCGAGGTCGATCCGGCGTGACAGATCTCCCTTGGCCACGGCGTCGATGACGTCCGCCGCGCCACTGACCGGACCCACCAGGGCGTCGATCAGAGAGTTCACCGAATCGACGCTTTCGGCCCAGGAACCCACGCCTGGACCGGCGGTCAGGCGTTCGCCGAACCGGCCTTCCTTGACCACCTCGCGGCGGACGCGATGGAGCTCGTTGGCCAGGTGCTCGCGACGGTCGGCGACCTCGTTGAGCAGCAGGCGGATCTCGCTGAGAATCCCCGGCGGGGCATGCGGAACCCGGCGACGGAAGTCACCGTCGCGCCAGGTGATGAGCGTCTGAAGGATCGGTTGCAGATCCGACTCGCTGTAACGTCGCTCCTCGACGTCGGGCACGGTGTTGGCCGTGGTCATAAGACCTCCTTGACTCGCGGGGGCGCAGCCGTGAGTCACCCCAGTCTGTCACGGTGCGCAACTTGTAGTCCCGCCTTCGAATCACCCCATGACAGTGGGATGTGTGGTAGTCACGGAACAGTGACCAATGCTCCCCGAGCCGTTCTGGCTGCGACATTCGCCCCAGGAGACACGGCTGTCTCTGCCGCCAGGCGGTTCACCAATGAGGTGTTGACCGCCTGGGCCGCCGTGTCCGTGCTGACAGTGGCGGATCGCCTGGTGGGAGAGCTGGCTTCGCAGGTCGTCGACCTGCCGTTCGAGGTCGTCTGGAGCCATCTGGGCGACGGTCTCCGGGTTGAGGTGCGCCAGAACAGCGCCCCGGCGACGAGCCCCAGCGGTCCCAGTATCCCGGTGGAGGAGTGGGGCGTCACCTTCGCCGGGCAGCACCGCACCCACTGGGCCAGGCTCCGACTGCCCGAATTCGCGGGACGGACGGTCTCCGAGTCGTCCATGGAGGAGCCGAGCCGCGGGCCGATCTGGATGGGTTTCCTCGCCGACGCCAGCGACCTGCTCGCCGGAACCCTCAACCCGGACATGGTGCCCGCGATCATCTCGCAGATCGTGGTGCCCCGGCTGGCCACCTGGTGCGCCGTCTACACCTGGACCGACGGCGGCGGACCGCAGCGCCCGGCCTACCTGTGGCACACCGACGAGCGGCGCATCGACGAGCTGGCCGAGGAGCTGGCCGCGATCCAGATCCCGCAGGCCGGCGGCTCGATGCAGCTCGGCGACTCCCAGATGCTGGTGATCCCGCTTCTCGCGCGCGGGCGGGTGCTGGGGACGATGTGCCTGGGACGGCCCGACCGGTTCCCCGAGGACATTTTCCAGTACGCCGAGGACATCGGCCGCCGGGCGGCCCTCGCCATGGACAACGCCCGGCTCTACGCCACCCAGGCGGCGGCCAACCGGGCGCTGCAGCGCAGCCTGCTGCCCCCGAACGAGCCCGGCGAGATCCCCGGGCTCGACTCCGCCGTGGTCTACGAGCCCGCGGGGGAGACCAACGAGGTCGGCGGCGACTTCTACGATCTGTTCGCGGCGGGAGACGACTCCTGGCGGTTCGCGGTGGGCGACGTCTGCGGGACCGGCCCCGAGGCCGCCGCGGTCACCGGCCTGGCCCGGCACACCCTGCGCCTGCTCTCCAGGGAGGGGTACGGCGTGGCCGCCGTCCTCGACCGCCTCAACCAGGCGATCCTGGAGGAGGGCGAGCGGGCCCGGTTCCTGACCCTGCTGCACGGGGAGATCACACCCGTGCCGACCGGGCTCGACGTGTGGGTGGTCTCCGCCGGCCATCCCGAGGCGCTGCGGCTGAAGCCCAGCGGCGTCGTGGAGACCGTGGTGACCTCCCAGTCCCTGCTGGGCGTCTTCCCCGAGGCGACCTTCAAGGCGGAGCTCGTCCACCTCGACGTCGGCGACGTCCTTCTCGCGGTGACCGACGGGGTGACCGAGCGACGCCGGAACGGCCACCTGCTCGACGACGACGGGGGTCTGGCCAAGCTGCTCGCCGAGTGCGTGGGCCTGTCGGCGCGGGCGGTCGCCGAGCGGATTCGCCGTGCCGTACAGGACTTCGCCCCCGAGCCGAGCGCGGACGACATGGCGATCGTGGTCCTCCGCGCCCGATGACCCGGTGAACCGGCGCCTCGGTGGCCGGGAAAGCCGGTGTCCCAGCGGTCCGGCGACCCCGTGACCGATGCCTCGGCGACCCGGCGGCCGGTGTCCTGGCGACCTTGTGGCCGATGCCCCGGCCATCTGCGCGGCGATCTTGAAGCCCGGCGATTCGGCGACCCGGTGGTTCGCGGGTGGCATGCCGGTGCGCCGGGCGGGGCGGGGGTTAGGCCTCCGTCTTCACGTGCTTGCGGGCGAAGTCCAGCTGGGCCGACATCTGCGCGATGCGCTCGGAGACGACCAGCGAGCCGTGGCCCGCGTCGTAGCGGTACACCTCGTGATCATGAGCGCGCTCGGCGAGCCGGGACACGTACGTCTCGATCTGCCCGATCGGGCAGCGCGGGTCGTTCTCCCCGGCCAGGATCAGCAGCGGGGCCTCGACCTGGTCGACGTAGGTGATCGGCGAGCAGTTCTTGTAGCGCTCCGGCTGTTCGGCGGGAGAGCCGCCGAGCAGCGCCCGGTGGTAGGCGCGCAGCGCCTCGGTCTCCTCCTCGTAGGTGGCCAGATGGTCGGCGATCGGCACCGTCGCGATGCCCGCCGCCCACATCTTGGGCTGGGTGCCCAGGCCGAGGAGCGTGAGATAGCCGCCCCACGAGGCGCCGGCCAGTACCAGCCGGTCCGGGTCGACGACGCCGCGGTCGACCATGGCGTCCCTGACGGCGGCCACGTCGGCGAGCTCGATGTGCCCGACCTCGCCGCTCAGGGCGTCCCGCCAGGCGGAGCCGTACCCGGTCGAGCCTCGGTAGTTGACCCGCACCACCGCGAAGCCGAGGTCGACCCACGCGGCCACCTGGGGCACGAAGGAGTCGTCGTCCTGCGCGGACGGCCCGCCGTGCAGCAGGAAGACCGCGGGGAACGGCCCGGATCCGCGCTCGGGGCGGGAGACCAGGGCGTGGATGCGGCCGCCGGGACCGTCCACGTCGACGTCCTCCACCGGGACGGACGGCGGGGAGATCGGCCCGCCGTGGTTCATCACCACGTGGCCGTTGGTCGACCGGATCACCTGCGGGTGGGCGCCGCTGGACCAGGAATATTCCACGGAGCCGTCGGGACGGGGCGCGGCTGCCTCGATCACGCCGTGCTGGGTCTCGATCGGGAAGTGCCCGCCGCCGGGGAGGTCGTAGCGGGTCAGCTGGGTGCGGCCGCGGTTGGCCCGGATGACGAGCAGCGAGCGCCCGTCGTCGTACCAGTCGGCGGTGATCTCACCGGGGTCGCGTAACCAGATCTCCCGCTGGTCGCCGGTCTCGGGATCCCAGACCAGCGGCTCGCGGCGGCCCCTGCGCTCGTGCAGGGTGAGCAGCCTGCGGTCGCCGGGCAGGGGCGCGAAGCGCAGGCCGAGAACGCCCTTGCCGGGGCCGTCGTACAGGTCGCCGACGAGGTCGCCGTTCGGCCGGAGCACCCGCAGCGCGGGGTGCCGGGAGTCGCCGTGCTCGCTGTGACTGATCGCGATCAGCGAGCCGTCCAGGGAGATCGCGGAGACGGAGGCGGCCTCGGCGTGCTCGTAGATCACACGTGCGGGCTCGCCGGGCCGTACGAGATAGATCGTGAAGCCTCCGCCGGGCCTGGCCATGCCGATGGCCGCCTCGCCGGTCGAGGACAGCGCGATCCCCGCGGGAGAGCCGGGTTCGAGGTCGATCGGCTCGTCGGGACCGCCGCCGAAGGGCTGGCGCATCCAGCGGCCCCACTCGTCGCCGTCGGTGTCGGAGAACCACCAGATCCATTGGCCGTTGGGGTCGAGCGCGCCGTGCGAGGTGCCCTTGGGTCGCGCGGTCGCCTGGCGCGCCGAGCCTGCCGCGCGGTCCCAGACGTAGACCTCCCACGCACCGGAGGCGTTACTGCGGTAGACGGCCCGGGCGGGAGCCTGGCGTGCCCACACGGGCAGCGTCACGCGCGGCGCACCGAACCTGGCCTGCCAGCGTTCCTCCGCCTTCATATGGCGCTTCCCTCCGTCAAGGCATTGGTTTTACGCGTCCTGGCGCGGGCTCGCCGGATTGCGGTCCAGTATGTCGTCTTCAAGGGTTATTCGCTTCACTAATGTCTGGGAATTTCGGACTAAAAGTCACATCAGTAACATGTGTCACGAAGGGGGCTGTCAAGCACACGACTTGATCGGAGATGGGTTTGAAAGATAGACATACGGAAAGAAGCGACCACATTGGTTGTTTCCGGGAGCTCTGTGATTTTTCGTCGCATAACCTCCCTATCTGTATGCCAGGCGCTCGGTCCCATTCCCACGACGGCCTCGATCGTCTCGTGCCCCAGGGCCATCTCGAACTCGTGGGTGCTCCGTCCGGTTTCGAGGAAATGGTCGCTCAGACTCTCCGCCACCCGGCGTTCCTTCGACTCGTCCACCGAGAGCAGCCCCAGGCTCTCGACCAGGGGCGCGAGATGCCGTGAGGTGGGCGTGACCACGATCAGCTCGCCGTCGTCCTTGAGCACCCGGGCGAACTCTGCCCCGTTGCGCGGAGCGAACACATTAAGAAGGACATCCACCGTGTTGTCGCGGACGGGCAGCGGCCTCCACACGTCGGCCACCACGGCCCCCAGCCGCGGATGGGCCCGCGCCGCCCGCCTGATCGCGTGCTTGGACACGTCCAGTGCCATCCCGACGGCCTCGGGGAGACGATCGAGCACCCCGCTGAGATAGTGCCCGGTCCCCGCGCCCGCGTCCGCGACCACTCGCGCCTCGGTACGGCAGGCGCTTGCGAGCGCCTCCGCCAGGGGGTCGAAGTGGCCGGCCCCGAGGAAGGCGTCCCTGGCGGCCACCATGGCGGTGCTGTCGGCCGTGCCGGGCGCCTGGGAGCCGGTCAGCAGGCTGACGTATCCCTGCCTGGCCACGTCGAAGCCGTGCCCTTGGGAGCACCTGACGACCGGGCCGTCCAAGCTCAGCCCGTCGCCGCAGACCGGGCAGGCAAGGTAGTCGACGACGTCAGCCAGCATGTCCCTATCATCCCTGCTTCAGGACATGGTCCGACTGCCGCTCCGAACGCCGACGCCCACGGTCGCCCGTGACCAGGCCGTTTCCGGCATCCGGAGGACGAGGCGATTGGCCGTTTCTGGGGAGTTGAGGAGGCTCAGGCGGTCTGCTGGATCTGCTGGAGGAAGGCGGCGTTGGAGGGCGTCTCCCGGAGTCTGTCGGTGAGGAGCTCCAGGGCCTGCTGCTTCTCCAGGCCTCCCAGGGTACGGCGCAGCCGCCAGGTGAGCTGGTGCTCCAGCGGGTCGAGGAGGATCTCCTCGCGCCGGGTGCCGGAGGCGTCGAGGTCCACGGCGGGGTAGAGGCGTTTGTCGGCGAGGGCGCGACTGAGGCGCAGCTCCATGTTGCCGGTGCCCTTGAACTCCTCGAAGAGGGTGTCGTCCATCCGGGAGCCGGTCTCGACCAGGGCGGTGGCGAGGATCGTCAGCGAACCGCCGTCGCGCAGGTTGCGTGCGGCGCCGAAGAAGCGGCGCGGGGGAAGAAGAGCCGAGGCGTCGATGCCACCGGCGAGGGTGCGTCCGCCGCCGGGGGCAAGATTGTTGTAGGCGCGGGCGAGGCGGGTGAGGGAGTCCAGCAGGAGGACGACGTCGTGCCCGGCCTCGGCGAGGCGCTTGGCGCGTTCGACGGCGAGTTCGGCGACGACGGTGTGGTCGCGGTCGGGGCGGTCGAACGTGGACGCGGCCACCTCGCCGTGGATGGACTCGCGCATCTCGGTGACCTCCTCGGGGCGCTCGCCGACGAGCACGACCATGAGGTGGCAGTCCGGGTGGTTACGGGTGATCGCGGCGGCCAGGTCCTGCAGGATCATGGTCTTGCCGGCCTTGGGCGGGGCGACGATCAGGCCGCGCTGGCCCTTGCCGATCGGGGCGAACAGGTCGACGACCCTGCCGGTCACCGAGCCGGTCTCCAGGCGGAGCCGGTCGCGCGGGTGGATCGGGGTCATGTCCGCGAAGTCGGGTCTGCGCCGCCAGTCGGCGACGCCGTTGACGGTCTCCACGTCGATCAGCTTCTCGTACGGCTTGCGCGCGGTGGCGACGACGTGGTCGCCGGGGCGCAGGCCGTACTGCCTGATCTGGGAGTGGGGAACGCGCACGTCGCCGGGACCGGGCAGGTAGCCGGAGGTCCGGATATATCCGGTCTTGTCATGGATATCGAGCAGGCCGGCCACGGTGTCGACCGGGGCATCGCTCTCGCGGGGACGGGGCGGTCTGGGAGGGCTCTCGCGAGGACGCGAGGATTTCTTGATGGGTGTTTCGACGGTCATCTATGACCTTTCACAGGGGGCGAAAGGTCATAAGCGACCTTTCACGGGGGGTGAACCGCATGCCTGAAAAGGGGCGGTAACTGAGAGAAGCGGGGTGGAACGTCGCACGCGGCCTAGCCAGCAGTGCGTCACACCCGATATCACCGTAGCATCGTCAATCCATTCCGAACAGGAGAACGGATGCCACATCAGTCCATAACAGTCGCCGGGGTCGAGGTGTTCCCGCTGTGTGACGCCGTGGGGCCGATGGGTGACTCGATCCGGCGCCCGCTGCCGGAGATGTTTCCCGGAGGCTGCCACGGGGAGCCGGACGAGTGGGTCCTGCACTTCCACTGCTACCTGCTGCGCGACGCGACGGGCAGGACGGTGCTGGTGGACACCGGAATCGGCCCGGAAAACTCGCCCGCGGCGACCTGGGCGCCGGTTCCCGGAGTTCTCGGCGACGAGCTCGCGCGGGTCGGGGTGGCGCCGGAGAAGGTGGACGCGGTGGTCATCACGCACCTGCACAGCGACCACGCGGGCGGGGCCGTGATCGACGGGTCACCGGCCTTCCCCAACGCCCGGTACGTCCTCCAGCGGGCCGAGATCGACGCGGCCGCCGAGGAGGTCCTCGACCATGTCATCCGGCCGCTGGGCGAGCGGCTCCAGGTGGTGGACGGGCGATCGGACGTGCTTCCCGGCATCCGGGCGCTCCTCGCACCGGGGCACACCCCGGGCCACCAGGTCGTCCAGGTCGGCGATCTGGTGCTGACCGGAGACGTGGTGCTGCACCAGGTGCAGCTGACCGATCCCAGGGTGACCTATCTCTACGACGACGACCCCGAGCTCGCCGCGACCACGCGGGTGGAGTTGCTGGACCGGGTCAGAGCGGAGCGGGGAATGATCGCCACCGCCCACTTCGCCGAGCCGTTCACCAGGCTCCCCTGACGGAGGCGCGCGGGGCACCATCGGACCCGGCGGTCGTTCGCTGACATAGGAAGCTGAGACGCTCGTTCTCCGGCGAGAGGCCGGGGCTCTTCGTTCTCCGGAGCGCTTCAACGCCGTGGCGGGGTTTTCGATCGGGCGTCTCGGCGGGGCGCGCTCCGCGGTCGGGTCCGCTCGGTCGCGGCGATCACGGCCGCGGCGGCGCAGAGGACGGCGGTCCAGGCCAGCGTGGCGTCGGTCGAGGTGTGGTCGGCGAGCATGCCCGTGATCCAGGGGCCGGCGGTCTGACCGGCCGCGAACAGCACGGTGAAGGCGGCCAGGGTGGCGGTCCAGTCGGCGGGTGCGGTGCTGTCCCGGATCAGCGCGGTGACGGCGGCGGGAACGCCCATGAACGTCGCCCCGTAAACGATCGCGGAGGCGATGATGACGGGCGGTGAGGGTGTGGACAGGGCGAGCGCCGCCGCGCCGCCGAGGACGCCCAGCAACGTGGCGAGGGTCCGGGCGCCGGACCAGTTGGTGGTCGGACGGCCCCACAGCGCGGGCGCCGCCACCACGGCGAGGCCGAGCGAGGTCCAGGTGAGCACCACCTGGGCGGGTGACGCGTGCTGGTCGGCGAGATATACGG
The DNA here is from genome assembly GCF_900188345.1 of Streptosporangium subroseum. GTDB lineage: Bacteria > Actinomycetota > Actinomycetes > Streptosporangiales > Streptosporangiaceae > Streptosporangium > Streptosporangium subroseum. Next base: position 8,732 of record NZ_FZOD01000046.1, read on the forward strand.
ACAGGAAGGTGATGTAGGAGATGTAGCCGGCGGAGAACAGCAGGTACGCCAGAGCGGTCCGCCGGAGCGGACGCACCCGCGCTCGCCCGGCGGTGGCGGCGACGGGCAGGTCCTCGTCCGTGCGCGCGGCGGTCCAGCCGACGATTGCCGCCAGGCCGGCCGCGGCGCTCAGGGCGACCCAGGCGACGTGCCAGTGATGGCTCAGCATCGGGACGGTCACGCCGCTGAAGGCGATGCCCAGCCCGGTGCCGGCGAAGTAGACGGTGATGGGTGCGGTCGAGGAGACACGGGTGGCGATGCGCGAGGCGATCACACCGCCGGTGATGAACACCAGCGCCCCCGCCGCCCCGGCGGCGGCCCGTGCGGCCAGCAGCACCGGGTAGTCGTCGCTGACCGCGGTGGCGGCCAGTGCCACCGCGGTGAGGATCATCCCCCACCGGAAGGTGGCGGCGGTGCCCAGCCGGCGGACGACGACGGCGGTCACCAGCGCGCCGACGAGGTAGCCGAGCCCGTTGGCGGTGCTCATCGCTCCGGCTTCGGCCAGGCTCCAGCCGAGGTCACCGCGCATCGCCGGGACGAGTAGCCCGTACGCGAAGCGCGCGAGTCCGAGCGCCGAAGCGGTGCCGAGGGCCAGCCGCACCGCCTGCCACTCCGGTGGCCTCATCGGTGTCGCGCCAGGGGGCTCGGCACCGTACGTGCCGGGGTCACGCGGTGGTCCGGCAGGGGACGGCCGGTTGCGAATGCGGTCCGATCTGTCACAGAGTTCCTTTTTCTGACGTTACGGCGTGTGGCAGGCGTGTGAACGACGTGCTGGGCATGGCGAATCCGCCGTTGGCGGATGCCGGTATCGCCCGACGGCCGGCCGGGGCCGCCGGGCTACGGAATCGGTCGACGGTCGAGCAGGGGGCACCGGTCGACGGCCCCGGCCGGGGCCGCTGGGCGAAGGAATCGGGCTGAGCAGTGATCAGCCGGGTTGAACGGCCTCAAGAAGGATCTTCAGCAGATCCTCCGGCGCGTCCCGCATGAGGTTGTGCCTGCTGTCCAGCGCGTGGGTCGTCCACAGCGGGTCGTCGCGCAACCGCTGGTAGATGGGGGTGAACGGCGACTGGCCGTCCCACCCCGCCGCGTACACGTAGTCCCTGCGACGGAACCGCGCGAGGTCGCCGGTGAGCCGGATCGACTGGAGCAGCGAGGCGAGCGGATGGGGCGTGGCACGTGAGTCGAAAAAGGGCAGCGGCCGCACCGAGTAGCCGGTCTCCGCCACGTCCAAATACCATTCTCGTTCCTGGTCGGAGACGAGGGTCCAGCAGGAGTCGCCATGCCGCGGCACGACGGCGTCCAGGTACGCCAAGGAGTCCACCCGCTCCGGCACGCGGTCCGCGACCCCGGTGATCACCATTCCCCCGTAGCTGTGGCCGACCAGCACCGCGTCCTCGATCTCTTCGGCCTCCAGCATGCCGACCACGTCCTGGACATGCGTTTCGAGGTTCACTCCCGCGTTCAGCAGGTGGCCGCGCTCGCCGAGCCCGGTCAACGTCAGCGGGTACGCGCGATGGCCGTGGAGCCGTAGCCCTTCGGTGAGGGGCTCGTAGGTCCAGCCGCCATGGCACATGCCGGGAACGAGAACAAAAGTCGCCAAGATCGTGCTCCTTGTATCGGTTGCCGGCGTTGTCACCGCGTGGGTGGGTGGGTGGGCGGCCGGTCGGGTTCGCCGAGCCCGGCTCCCGCTCGGGTTTGTCGGACCTGGCCACTGCTCGGGTTTGCCGGATCCGGCCCCGCTCGGGTTTGCCGGATCCGGCCCCGCTCGGGTTTGCCGGACCCGGCCCCTGCTCAGATTCGTCGGATCCGGCCCCGCTCGGGTTCGTCGGGCCCGGTCCCTGCTTGGGTTTGCCGGATCCGGCCCAGGGGCCGTTTCTCATATCGGGAGGTGGGGGGTCAGCGGGTGGGAGGGACGAACTCGGGCTGGTCGAGCAGGCGGAGCCAGCTTCCGTCGGGCTGGCGCCGGACGACCTGCGCGCGGGCGCCGGTCCCGTCCTTCGGCGGGGTCGAGGTGAGGGCGATGTCGCCGCTCGTCAGCGTGGGCAGCGGTTGTTCCGGCTCGAAGTGGGGGCGGCCCGCCAGCACCTTCTCCCACAGCGCGCGGATCGCCTCCCGGCCCACCGTCTGGCCGCCCGGCGGGTAGGCCAGGACCGCGTTCTCTTCGTAGAGTTCGGCGACTCCGGCCGCGTCACCGGCATTGGACCGCTCGACGAACAGGCGGGTGAGGTCTTCGGGCCGCATGGCCTTCTCGTACTCCGGCATGGATTCCTCCTTGGGGTCGGGCTTCGACATCTCCCAGCGTGGTCACTCGCTTCCCAGAAGTCCAACAGATGGATCTGCTGGGAACTAGAATCTCCAGTTATGGAGCTGAGGCAGCTGGAATACTTCGTCGCGGTCGCGGAGGAGCGAAACTTCACCCGGGCGGCCGAGCGGGTGCACATCAGCCAGTCCGGCGTCAGCGCCCAGATCCGCCAGCTCGAACGCGAGCTCGGCGCCGAGCTGTTCGACCGGTCGGCACGCACCGCCACCCTCACCGTCGCGGGAAAGGCCGCGCTCGAACACGCCCGCGCCGCGCTCGCCGCCACCGCGGCGCTCGGACAGGCGGTGGGCGAGGTGACCGGCCTGATCCGGGGCCGGCTCACCGTCGGGATGATCATCGGCTGCACCGTCACACCGCTGTTCGACGCACTCGCCGCCTTCCACCGGGCGCATCCCGGTGTGGAGATCTCCCTGTTGGAGGACAACTCCGACCGGCTCGTCGAGGGGGTGCGTGACGGCACCGTCGACCTGGCCCTCATCGGGACCGCGACCGCCGCCCCCGACGGGCTGGACGCGCTGACGATCGTCAGCGAGCGGCTCGTCGCGGCGGTCCCGGCCGGTCACCCCCTGGCGGAGCGGGCCCCGGTCACCCTGCGCGACCTGAGTGCCCACCCGATCGCGTGCATGCCACCCGGCACCGGCCTGCGTACGGTGTTCGACCAGGCCTGCGCGGCGCAGAGCCTCCAACCGGTGATCGCGCTGCAGGCCAGTGCCGCGGACGCCATCGCCGATCTCGCCACCCGCGGGCTCGCCGTCGCCATCCTCAGCGCCTCGATGGCAGAGCGTTACCGCGACCGGCTCATCACCCTCACCATCGACGACGTCGAGACGCCCGCCCTGCTCGCCCTGACCTGGAGGAGCACGCACAACCCCGCGATGCGCGAGCTGCTCGCGCACAGCCGGAGGGCGTTCGCCAAGCCCGATCCCGGACACGCCCCCGCCCGCCGTTGAGGCGTCGGTGAGCTCGGCGACCTCTAGGCCGTTTCGGGTGCCACCTGGTGGCCGGGAGCGGGTTCGGGTGCCGCCTGGCCGGCCAGGAGCAGGCGCCTGGTCTTGCCGCGGTAGCGGAGGACCTGGATCGCGCCCAGCGCCCAGATCGGATACTGCACGGCGAACGCCCACCGGAAGGTGTCCAGGGTGGTCTCTCCCAGCAGGTCGAGGGTGACGCCGACCAGAGCGATCACCGACACGGACGCGACGAAGCCGCCGCCGTTCACGATGCCGGTGGCCGCGCCGATCCGGGCGGCCGGGTTGAAGGTCCTGGCGTAGTCGAAGCCGATCATCGATCCGGGGCCGTTGACCGCGAGCACCGCCACCAGTAGGAAAAGGAGCCAGAGCGGAGCCCGGCCCGGCCAGATCAGTACGGCGGTCCACGCTCCGGCGGTGCTGCCGATCACGATGAGCACCATCCGGGAACGGTGGAAGGGGAACCGCCCGGCGAGATAGCCGAGCAGCGGCCCGCACACCATGCCGCACACGGTCAGCGTCGTCAGCAGCAGGCCCGCCGTCGAGGGATCCAGACCCTGGCCCTGGACCAGGAACGGATATCCCCACAGCAGGAGGAAGGCCGCCGCCGAGCACTGGGTGGCCGCATGGGTCCACATGCCCAGCCGGGTCCCCGGTTCGGCCCAGGCGGCCCTGAGGCTCGGTGGTTCTCCGGTCCGTTCGGGGCGGGAGTCGCCCAGCACCGTGAGCACCAGGAACACCGACACGACACCCAGGCCGGCGGCGCCGAGGAAGGTGGGCGTCCAGCCGTAGGCGTGGAGGGAGTGGATCAGGGGCACCGTTGAGGCGATCGCGCCGAGCTGGCCGAGCAGGCCGGTGAGCTGGACCATCACCGGGTTGCGGTGGGCGGGAAAGTAGAGGTTGACCAGGCGGATCACGCTGATGAACGTCATCGCGTCGCCGCAGCCGATCAGCGCCCGGCCCGCGATCCCCGGCAGCAGCCCGCCTGCCAGCGCGAAGACGAGCTCGCCGCAGGCCATCACGGCGGCCCCGATGACCAGCATGCGCTTGGACCCGAGCCGGTCGACGAGCACTCCGACGGGTACCTGCATGGCCGCGTAGACCAGTAGTTGCAGCATGGCCAGTACCGCGAGCCCGGCCGCGCCGACATCGAGCCTCGCCGCGGCCTCGATGCCGGCGACGCCGAGGGACTGACGGTGGAAGACCGCGATGATGTAGGCCGATACACCGGTGGCCCAGAAGAGAACTGCCTTGGACCGTGGTGTCATGGGATGAATATTACTTTTAGGTATTTTTTCATGACGTAATGGGGTCTTCGGTGGGCCCGGAGATGGGGAATTCGCGCGGGACGTCAAGGACGAGCCCGAGGAAAGGCCATGGGCGGGCCCGCAGAAGTGGGAGCCACCTGGATATCTGAGGCGGACGCCCTACTCGGTGGCGGGGGGCTCGGGGTTGCCCGTGAACCGCGAACCGACAGACCCGGCTGGAAGGCCGGGTGCTGAAATCCTCGGTTTTCAGAGCCGGGGAGGACGTCAAGGACGCGGATAGCGGATCAGCAGGCTGGCCTGAACGTCCTCGTCGCCGACCGTGGCATAGATGTGGGGGACGTCCGACCGCCAGGTGATGTGCTCGCCCGCTCCGGCCAGGAGGGGTGCGTTCACCGGGCCGGCGTTCAGCACCCCCGCGAAGATCGTCATGTGCTCGGTGACGCCTTCGTGGTGGGCGGGGGACACCTGTGTGGAGCCCGCGGGGATCACCAGCCGGTAGAGCTCGTAGGTGACGGACTCGTCCTCGAAGACCTGGAGCAGCACACCTTCGACGGCCGTACCGCGGATCACCGAGGTCGTGTCGGCGGCGAGAAGCGAGGCCAGCGGGACGCCGAGCTCGGCGGTGATCGCCCAGAGCGTTTCGAGGGTGGGGTTGCGGAAGCCGTTCTCCAGGCCGGACAGGGTGGCCTTGCCGATGCCCGCCCGGCGGGCGAGCTCCGACAGGGAGATGCCGTGTTCCTCGCGCAGCAGGCGGATCCTCCGCCCCACGTCATGGGTGCCGGTTTCCAGGGCTGGACGGGGGGTTTGTCGGCCGGAGTCCATGAAGCTATGGTGCATCACGATGACCGTTCCATATACGGAACGATCCGTGAAGCGCCGGGATGACCGGTAAGCCAGGGAAGGGGCGGCGAGGATGACACGTCTGCTTCAGCCGGTTCTGGCGGGAGTGGTGACCGCGCTCGTCGGCTTCGCCAGTTCCTTCGCCGTGGTTCTGGCCGGGCTCCGCGCGGTCGGCGCCGACCAGCGGCAGGCGACTTCGGGGCTGCTCGCGCTCTGCGTGGCGATCGGCGTGGTCTCCATCTGGATGGGTCTGCGGCAGCGCGTGCCGATCACCATCGCCTGGTCCACACCGGGAGCGGCGCTGCTGGTCGCGACCGGCGCCGTCGAGGGCGGGTTTCCCGTCGCGGTCGGCGCGTTTGCGGTCTCGGGGCTGCTCATCACCGCCGCGGGGCTCTTCCCCACGCTGGGCCGCTGGATCGCGGCCATCCCCACCCCGATCGCGGGCGCCATGCTCGCCGGAGTCCTGCTCAACCTGTGTGTGGCACCGGTCAGGGCGCTCGCGGAGGTGCCGCTGATGGCGGGTCCGGTTGTGCTCACCTGGGCGCTGCTGAGCCGCTTCGCCCGCAAGTGGGCGGTCCCCGGAGCCCTGCTGGTCGCCGTCGTGGCGATCGCACTGACCGGGCCGGGGCTGGGGGCGGTGGACGTGCGCCCGGTGATCGAGCCGACCCTGCCGTCCTGGAACGCCCAGGCGATGATCAGCATCGCGCTCCCGCTGTTCCTCGTCACGATGGCCTCGCAGAACGTGCCGGGCATGGCGGTCATGGCGGGGTACGGCTACCGCCCGCCGCTGCGCGGGATCCTTCTCTCCACGGGCCTGGCCGGCACCCTCGGGGCCCTCCTGGGAGGGCACGCGGTGAACCTGGCCGCCATCACCGCGGCCCTGACCGCCGGTCCCGACGCCGACCCCGACCCCGGCCGCCGGTGGATCGCCTCGGTCACCGCCGGGGCCTCGATGATCGTCCTTGGGATCGGCTCGGGACTGGCCACCGCGCTGGTCCTGCTCTCGCCGCCGGTGCTCATCGAGGCCGTCGCCGGTCTCGCCCTGATCGGCGCACTCGCCTCGGCGATCACCGCGGCCATCTCCGAACCCGAGGGCAGGGAGGCCGCGGTGGTCACCTTCGTGGTCACCGCGTCGGGGCTGACCCTGCTCGGGGTGGGCGCCGCCTTCTGGGGACTCGTCGCGGGAGGACTCATGATGCTCCTGCACCGCCGGAGGAAGATCTCACGGGCCGTTTCCGTGGAGCAGGCCGTACCGAAGCCGGCCGTTTCCGAGGAGCGGACCGTGCCGGAGCCGGCCGTTTCCGTGGAGCAGGCCGTGCCGAAGCCGGCCGCGTCCGTGGAATGAGTGCTGGCGCGGGCGGCGTCTTCGTGCGGACATGGCTCCGCCGGTACGGCATGCATGCCGTACCGGCGGAAAGGCAGAGCGAACGATGTGCGTCTGCAGCGGTTACCCGGATGTGCCCGGGACCGTCTGCGGTTATCGGCGGTTGCTCAGAGGCCCGCGGCGACCGGCCACGAGCTCGTCGGTGGCGGGCTGGCTGGGCGCCTCGACGTGGGGGTGGGGCGCCGTCGCCTCGACGCGATCGTCGACGCCGTCGTGATCGCGGTCGACCACGGGGGCCGCGGCGGTCGCGGGGACGACCTCCGGGGTCTCGTCGAGCTTGCGCTCCAGCTCCCGCTTCTCCTCCTCCAGTCGGGCGACGCGGTCACGCGCCTCCGAACGGGAGGAACGGAGCTGGCGGCGCTTCGCGGAGGAACGGCGCATCCCGGCGAACATGATCATCAGGCCGAGCAGGAAAACGGCTCCCACGGCGACACCGGCGAAGAAGAGCTCCAGCTGAGAGAGCTGGACCGTACGATCGAAGATCGTGAACGATGCGGTGGCGGTTGACGCCGCCGTCTCGTCCCAGGAGACCGCGATCACGGTTGCTCCCGCGAGGACGATCAAGAGAAGTCCCAGTACTATCATGTGACCTCGCTCAGGCTGCTTATGTTGTGATAGTCGCTGCTGCCCTGTAGACGCGGGATTATTCATCGGGCGCCGATAGTTGCCAGGAAACGTGGCGAACATCGACGTCGTGGTCATCGGGGCGGGGCAGGCCGGCCTCTCCAGCGCCTACTTTCTCAGCAGGTCCGGGCTGGACTTCGTGGTGCTCGACCGCTCTCCACGTCCCGGCGGTGCCTGGCAGTTCCGCTGGCCGTCCCTCACCCTCGGCGCCACGCATCGCGTACACGACCTGCCGGGGCTGCCGCTGGGCGTCGCCGACACGACCCGGCCGTCCTCGGAGGTCGTCTCCGAATACTTCGCCGCCTACGAGCGGGCCTTCGACCTGCCCGTGCGCCGCCCGGTCGGGGTGCGGTCCGTGAGGGAGGGGCAGGACGGGCGGCTGCTGGTGGAGACCTCGGCCGGAGAGTGGTCGGCCCGTGCGCTGATCAACGCCACCGGCACCTGGGACCGCCCGTTCTGGCCGCGATACCCGGGCCAGGAGTCTTTTCTCGGACGGCAGCTCCACACCGCCGACTACACCAGCCGGGAGGAGTTCGCGGGCAAGCACGTGGTGGTGGTCGGCGCCGGAGCCTCGGGCATCCAGCTTCTGATGGAGATCGCGGAGATCACCACGACCACCTGGGTCACCCGGCGCCCTCCCGTCTTCAAGGAGGGGGTCTTCAACGAGGAAGCCGGCCGCGAGACCGTCGCCAGGGTGGACGCCCGCGTTCGCGCGGGGCTGCCACCGGGAAGCGTCATCGGGGCCTCCACCGGCTATCCGGTGAACCCGGCGGTGAAGGCGGCCATGGCGGCCGGGATCCTGGACCGGCTGCCGATGTTCGACCGGATCGTCCCCGAGGGCGTCGCCTGGGACGACGGCCGTCTGGTCAAGGCCGATGTGATCCTGTGGGCCACCGGTTTCCGCCCGGTCATCAACCACCTTGCCCCGCTGCACCTGCGCGAGCCCGGCGGCGGCATCCGGGTCGAGGACACCCGGGCCGTTCTGGACCCCCGCGTCCATCTGGTCGGGTACGGCCCGTCCGCCAGCACGATCGGGGCCAACCGTGCGGGCCGTACCGCCGTCCAGCACATCCGGCGCCTCCTCGCGGCTCCGGAGGCGGGTGCCTCTCGGGACGTGGTCTCGGGTGGCTCCGGGGCGTTCTCCGCTTCCACAGCGTCGCATGCCTCTCGTGATGTGATCCTGAGTGTCTCCGACGCCTTCCCCGGCTCTGCGGCTTCGAGGGTCTCTTCTGCCGTCGCTCCGGATGTCCCTCTTGTTCCTGTCGACTCGGCTGCCTCCGCGGCATAGAAGCCGCCTCGGCCCGGCTCTCGGGAGAGTGGCAATCCTGAACCTGGGGGAAATTTCAGGCTTCGCATCGCACGGCTACTGTTGGCGGTCATGGAGCGCACCCGCCTTTACCGCAAGGGTGTCCTCGAGTCCGAGGGCTTCCCCATCGCCGACGTGTCCGACTACGTCGGCGATCCAGCCGCCGTTGTGTGGTTCGACCTCTGCTCGCCCACGCGTGAGGACCTGGGGAAGATCAGCGAGGAGCTCGGCCTGCACGCGCTGGCCGTCGAGGACGCGCTTCACAGCCACCAGCGTCCCAAGCTGGACACCTACGAGAGCCACCTGTTCCTCAGCGTCTACGGCGCGAAGCTGATGGAGGCCAGGTCCGACGGCGTCCACGCCGCGGAGCCGACGGACGCCGAGCTCGAACTCATCGAAATATCGATCTTCGTGACCAAGAACGCCCTGGTCACCGTCAGGGAGAGCCCCACCTTCGACATCGACGAGGTGATCAGACGCTGGGACGCCAACCCCGAGATGGCCAAGTACGGAGTGCCGTACCTGCTGCACGGCCTGCTCGACTACGTGGTGGACGGCTACTTCGAGGTGCTGCAGACGCTGGACGACCGGATCGAGGCACTGGAGGACGATCTCTTCGACGGGAATCCGGGCGACCAGGAGCACATCCAGCGGCAGACGTTCCGGATGCGCAAGAAACTGGTGCGGTTCCGGCGGCTGGCGGTGCCGATGCGCGAGATCGTGGGCAGCCTGCTCCGCAGGAGCGAGGAAGTGCTGGAGCCCCAGCTGGTCCCTTACTACCAGGATGTGTACGACCACGCGCTGCGCACCGCCGAGTGGTCCGACTCCCTGCGGGAACTGGTGGGAAACGTCCGCGAGGCTCACATGAACCAGCAGGGCTTCAAGCTCAACGACATCATGAAGAAGATCACGAGCTGGGCGGCCATCATCGCGGTACCCACCCTGATCACCGGTTTCTACGGGCAGAACGTGCCCTACCCGGGCGCGGAGCACCCCATCGGCTTCTGGACGTCCACAATCTTGATAGTCCTGGGGACCGTTCTGCTCTACCGGGCGTTCAAGAAGCGGAACTGGCTCTGACCGAGAAGAACAGAGGTCATACCCTGGGCTTATGGGCATACCAGCCGCCAACGCGCTGGAGCTCGAACCGGCCCTCGACGGGGGGTGACCGCGGTGTGGAACGTGAGGTACGAGCGGTTCGCGCCGCGACCCCGGAGCGGAGCGACCAGGGGGACGCTGCGGAACGCGAAAGATGAACGCCATGGTTTCGGAGCGGGGTGACCAGGTGAGCACCGCGCGTGGGCGGCTGCGGATCTATCTGGGGGCGGCCCCCGGTGTCGGCAAGACCTTCGCGATGCTCAACGAGGGCCGCCGGCGTCGGGACCGTGGCACCGACGTGGTCGTGGGCCTGGTGGAGACCCACGGCCGGCCCCGCACGGCCGAGCTGCTCAAGGACCTGGAGACGGTTCCCCGGCAGTCCATGATCTATCGAGACGCCGTTTTCACGGAGCTGGACGTGGACGCGGTCATCGCACGCAGGCCGAGGGTGGCGTTGATCGATGAGCTGGCGCACACCAACGTGCCGGGGGCGAGGAACAAGAAGCGCTGGCAGGACGTCGAGGAGATCCTCGACGCCGGGATCGACGTCGTCTCCACGGTCAACATCCAGCATCTGGAGTCGCTCAACGACGTCGTCGAGGCGATCACCGGGGTGCCGCAGCGCGAGACCGTGCCCGATGAGGTCGTCCGGCGGGCCGACCAGGTCGAGTTGGTCGACATGTCGCCCGAGGCGCTGCGTCGCAGGATGGCCCACGGCAACGTGTACGCGCCGGAGAAGGTGGACGCCGCCCTCTCCAACTACTTCCGGATCGGGAACCTGACCGCATTGCGGGAACTCGCGCTCCTGTGGCTGGCGGGGAAGGTCGACGATCAGCTCGACCGCTACCGCGCCGACCACGGCATCGCCGGGACGTGGGAGGCCCGCGAGCGGGTCGTCGTCGCGCTGACCGGCGGTCCCGAGGGAGACACGCTCATCCGGCGGGCCGCCAGGGTCGCGGACAGGACCAAGGGCGCCGATCTGCTCGCCGTCCACGTCACCAGATCCGACGGCCTGACCAGCGCCGATCCGGCGAACATGGCCAGACAGCGGACCCTGGTGGAAGAACTGGGCGGCACCTATCACCAGGTCGTCGGCGACGACGTCCCTCGGGCGCTGCTCGACTTCGCCCGGGGGGTCAACGCCACCCAGCTCGTGCTGGGCGCGTCCCGGCGCGGCCGGTTCGCCCAGCTCTTCTCCCGGGGCGTCGGGGTCACGGCGACCACGATGTCCGGGTCCATCGACGTCCACATGATCAATCATGAGGAGGTCAGCAAGGGGATCACCCGGAACCGGTCACGGGCGGCGCTCACGGTCACCCGCCGGGTGGCGGGCTGGCTGATGGCGCTGCTCGGCATCCCGCTGCTCACCGCCGCGCTCGTCCAGATCCGGCACGTCATGACGCTGCCCAGCGAGATCCTGCTGTTCCTGCTGATGGTCGTCTGCGTGGCACTGGTGGGTGGCATGTGGGCGGCGATCACGGCGGCAGTCGTCAGTTTTGTCCTGCTCAACTGGTTCTTCACCCCGCCCCTGCACTCCCTGACCGTGACCGAACCGGAGAACGTCTTCGCGTTGAGCGTCTACGTGCTGGTCGCCGTGATGGTCAGCGCCGTGGTCGACCTGGCCGCTCGCCGTACGAGGGAGGCGGCCCGGGCGAGTGCGGACGCCGAGGTGCTGTCCACCCTGGCGGGCCATGTTCTGCGCGGGGAGGCGGCGCTGCCGTCCCTGCTGGCCCGGCTCAGGGAGACCTTCGGGCTCGACTCGGTGACGCTGCTGGAGCGGGCGGGCGAGCACGGCCCCGACGACCGGTCGGAGCCGCAGGCCTGGCGGATCGTCGCCACCGCGGGCGGCTCCCCGTGCACCTGTCCCGGTAAGGCCGACACGGACGTGATCATCGACGAGAGTCTGGTGCTCGCCGCCTGCGGACGCCTGCTCGACGCGTCCGATCGGCGGGTGCTGGAGGCTTTCGCCGCCGAGGCGGCCGTGGCGCTGCGCCAGGAGAGGCTGAAGCAGGAGGCCGATCAGGTCGGGCCGCTGGCCGAGACCGACAGGATGCGCACCGCGCTGCTCGCCGCCGTCAGCCACGACCTGCGCACCCCGCTCGCCTCGGCCATGGCGGCCGTGGAGAGCCTGCGCACCACCGATGTCGACTGGTCGCCCCGGGATCGGGAGGAACTGCTCGCCACCGCCGACGAATCCCTGGTCAAGCTCGATCGGCTGGTCGCCAACCTTCTCGACATGAGCCGCCTGCAGGCCGGGGTGCTCGGGCTGATGCTCCAGCCGACGGCGCTTGAGGAGGTCGTCCCGCGTGCGATGGACGACCTCGGCCCGATGGGGGACCGGGTCGAGGGTGACGTCTCGGTCGAACTGCCCGAGGTCCTCGCCGATCCGGCGTTGCTGGAGCGGATCCTGGCTAACCTCATGTCCAACGCCGTGCGGTACAACCCGGCCGACGGCAAGGTGCTGGTCACCGCGAGCTCGCACGGCGACCACGTGGAGATCCGGGTCGTCGATCGTGGCCCGGGCATCCCGGCGGAGGCGCACGACAAGGTGTTCCTGCCGTTCCAGCGGCTCGGTGATCGTGACAACCACACCGGTGTCGGCCTCGGCCTCGCCCTCTCCCGGGGACTCGCGGAGGCGATGGGCGGTACCCTCACACCCGAAGAGACACCAGGGGGAGGTCTCACCATGACCCTGACACTGCCCATCTCCTCACCTGCCGCTCACGCACTCTTGGGTGGGACCGGCGTAGGCGATGGCTCCCCCGTGTCCTCGGGTGAGACCGACGTGGGCGACGGCTCCGCCGCGCCGTCGGATGAGACCGGCGTGGGTGGTGGCTCCCCCACACCATCGGGTGAGACCGGCGTGGGTGGTGGCTCCGCCGCGCCCTCGGGTGAGACCGGCATAGGCGGTCCTCACGTGTCGTCGGGTGAGGCCGGCGCGGGTGGCGGTCCTCCTCCCGTATCGGCGGATGAGGCGCCTAAGACCTCTGAGACCTCACAATGACGCGAATTCTCGTCGTCGACGACGAGCCGCAGATCCTCCGGGCGCTGAGGATCAACCTGGCCGCGCGCCACTACGAGGTGGCGGTCGCCCCGGACGGGGGATCGGCGCTCCGCCAGGCCGCCGACTGGCATCCCGACCTGGTCGTCCTCGACCTCGGACTGCCGGACATGCAGGGCGTGGACGTCATCCACGGCCTGCGCGGCTGGACGGCCATACCGATCATCGTCCTGTCCGGCCGGGTGGGCAGCCAGGACAAGGTGGAAGCCCTGGACGCCGGGGCCGACGACTACGTGACCAAGCCGTTCGGCATCGACGAGCTGCTCGCCCGCATCCGCGCGGTGTCCCGCCGGACCGCCGTGCACGAGTCCGAGCTCGCCCAGATCTCCATCGGAGACCACGTGATCGACCTGGTCGGCAAGACGGTTTCCGGCGGGGTACGGCTCACGCCGACCGAGTGGCGTCTCCTGGAGATCCTGGTCCGCAACCCCGGAAAGCTGATCACCCAGCGTCAGTTGCTAAACGATGTCTGGGGAACCGGCTATCTCAAGGAGACCAACTACCTTCGCCAGTATCTGGCCCAGCTCCGCCGCAAGCTCGAACCCGACCCCGGCCATCCGGTCCACCTCCTGACCGAGCCGGGAATGGGATACCGCTTCCAGCCCTGATCGCCGAACCGCTCGGGTCGTTGGGACGGTGGAGATTGCGGCGCCACCGCCGGTTCCAGCCCTGATCACCGCAGAGCCGTTCGGGCCGTTGAGACGGCTGGGACGGTGGAGGTCTCGCGGCGTCATCGCCGGGTCCGGCCCGGATCACCGCAGAGCCGGTCGGGCCGTTGAGACAGCTGGGACGGTGGAGGTCTCGCGGCGTGATCGTCGGTCGGTGCGCCCGTGTCAACCAATGATTTTCCGGGAATTAGTCATATCCGAGCCTGTCGACCCCCCTATGGAGGCTGGGTGAGCACGCGAGACGTGTTCATTGTGGTGCTGGGCGCGGCGGTGCTCTTCTCGTTGGCGTCCCAGGGAGACACCGGCTCACCGAAGGCTCAGGGCGCCGCCCGCGCCGCGCCGCTCGACAACCCGGACGGTGTGCGGCCCGGACTGGCTCCGCTCGGATCGGCGGGTGACAGAGGCGCGGCGGTCAGACTGATCAAGAAGCTGCGGGTCGGGAGCATGGGAACCAAGGCGGGTTACAGCCGGGCCCGGTTCGGCGAGAACTGGGCGGACACGGCGAAGGGCGTGCCGTACGCGCGCAACGGCTGCGGCACCCGGAACGACCTGCTCGCCCGCGACGGCGAGAACGTGCGATACCGCCGGGGATCGAACTGCGTGGTCGTCTCGATGAAGCTGCGCGACCCCTACACGGGCAGGGTCGTCCAGTGGAGCAAGAAGAACTCCGACGAGATCCAGGTCGACCACGTGGTCCCACTGTCATACGAATGGCGGATGGGCGCCTCCCGCTGGCCGATGTCCAAGCGGATGCGCATCGCCAACGACCCGCTCAACCTGCTGCCGGTGTACGGCGACGCCAACGAGGCCAAAGGCGGCTCCGGCCCCGCCTCGTGGCTCCCGCCGGTGCGCCGGGTCCGCTGCGCCTACGTCGTTCGCTTCGCTCAGGTTGCCCTGAAATACAACCTGCCGGTCACCCGGGCCGACAAGGCCGTCATGCTCACCCAGTGCCGTTGACCGGATCTCCGGGTGCACGGTGACCGGATCTCCGGCGTGAATCCCGGAGGTGACCCCCTCCGTCAGGCGCGGGGATTCGCGCTCCGGAGAGCACCCGCGCGGGCCGCTAGAAGCGCCGGAGCAGTGCCTGCTTGGTGACGGTGAACTCCTCATCGGTCAGGACGCCGTTCCTGTGCAGGTCGCCGAGCTCGCGCAGGCGGCGCAGGAGCGCGTCCGGGTCGTCGTCTCCGGCGGGGGCCGGCGGCGGGGCCGCTTCCAGGGAGAGGCGGGAGTCCGAAGGCGCGGAGGGATGGGGCAGCCGGACGAAGATGGCGGTGACGAGCAGCGCGGTCGTGCGGGTCTCCTTGTCCATCCCCCACAGGACCAGGCAGTGCGGGTTGTGCTTGGGAGCCATCTTGTGTTCGGAGCCTCTGAGGTGGAACCGGAGGTGGCCGTTCTCCAGGCCGGCGTTCGGGATCCATTCCAGGCCGATCAGGTCCTTCAGCGCGAATCGCTGGGGACCGGTCGACTTCTTGACCTCCTCCGCCATCCAGTTCCACTCGATGCGGATCCACTCGCCGTCGAACGTCGCGGTGCCGTCGCCCCCGGGCACCGTCAGCGGGAGCGCCGGGCCCGGCAGCAGATAGCGGTCACAGGGGCCTTCCGGCACCCGCTCGATCACCAGGGCGTTGCGCACCTCGTCGACGAGGTATTCGGCGGCGCCCGTACGGCCGGCGTCGATGGTGAGCTGGTAGGGGTCGGCGGTTTCGGCGATCCGCCCGCGCGTGGCCTGGGTGAACGGGTCGGCGCCCTCCCGCAGGCGCAGGCGCAGCCGTCCGCCCTTCTTGCCCGGTTCGTAGGCGATGCCGGCCACCGCCTCCAGCGGCACCGCCACCTCGCCCAGCAACTGCCGCAGCTTCTTCACGCTCCGGTTACGGCCGGGCACGATCCGCAGAATCTCGCCGTCGAACGTCCAGGTCCCGTCGCGAACCATGACCTCAGCCATATGGGGAATCCTATGGGGCGTTTTCCACCCATGGTCGATTCCCGGGCAACGGCCTGAGTAAGGTCCCGGGTGCGGGCCGGACGCGATCCGGGTACGGTCCGGTTTCCGGCTGGGCGGCGAGGTCTTCTATCCTTTGAATACCGTTCGAAGCAGACTTCCGACCAGCAGGCGAAGGAACTTCCGTGTCATCTTCGGCCTTTCAGGCCCCTCCGGTCCTGACCCTCGACGAACTGATCGCCCAGCGGGACGACGCCCTGCGCGACTACGAGGCACTCGTCCGGCGCGGTCTCTCCCTTGACCTCACGCGGGGCAAGCCGTCGGCGCGCCAGCTCGATCTCGCCTCCCGCATGCTGACCCTTCCCAGCGGTCACAAGGCCGCGGACGGCACCGACTGCCGCAACTACGGAGGTCTCCAGGGGCTTTCCGAGCTTCGGGCGATCTTCAGCGGCTCGCTCCAGGTTCCCGTCGCCCAGCTGGTCGCCGCCGGTAACTCCAGCCTCTCGCTCATGCACGACTCCATCGTCCACGCGATGCTCGGCAGGCTTCCGGGGGCCGAGCGCCGCTGGGCGGACGAGCCGCGGATCGCTTTTCTCTGCCCGGTCCCCGGATACGACCGTCACTTCGCCCTGTGCGAGCGGTTCGGCATCGAGCTGATCCCGGTGCCGATGACCGACGAGGGTCCCGACATGGACGTCGTGGAGCGCCTCGCGCTTGAGGACCCCCAGATCAAGGGGATCTGGTGCGTGCCCAAGTACAGCAACCCCAGCGGTGTCTCCTACGGCGACGAGACCGTGCGGCGTCTGGCGGCCATGCCTGTCGCCGCCCCGGATTTCCGGATCTTCTGGGACAACGCCTACGCCGTACACCACCTCACGGACACGCCGGCGGAGATCGCCGACCTCCTGGCGCTGTGCGAGGAGAACGGCAATCCCGACCGCGCCTTTGTCTTCGGCTCCACCTCGAAGATCACTTTTGCCGGTGGGGGCGTCGCCTTCTTCGGCTCGTCCGCGGCCAACGTGGCCTGGCTGCTCGGATACACCGCCAAGCGCACCATCGGCCCGGACAAGATCAACCATCTCCGTCACGTGGAGTTCCTCCGCGACGAGGACGGCCTCGCCGAGCACATGCGCCACCACCGTGAGCTGATCCGGCCGAAGTTCGACGCGGTGGAGACGATCCTCACCAAGGAGCTGGGCGGCACCGGACTGGCGTCCTGGTCCAACCCCGCGGGCGGCTACTTCATCAGCCTCGACGTGCTGGAGGGATGCGCCCGCGAGGTGGTGAGCCGGGCGGCCGGAGCGGGCATCGCCCTGACCCCCGCGGGCGCCACCCACCCGTACGGGAACGACCCCCGCGACAGCACCATCCGCATCGCTCCCACCTACCCCGAGCTGGACGAGGTCGAGCTCGCCATCACGGGTCTGGCCACCTGCGTGCGCCTCGTCGGGACCGAGAAGCTGCTGGAGCAGGCCCGCTAGCCGGGCGGGGGCCAAGGGCCCGGCGCGAGTGTCGCCCCCGCCAGGCCCACCCGCCAGGCCCGGAGCCGTTCCGCCTCGCCGAAGTGCCCTACGCGTCCTGCGGGCTCCTGGCGGCGCGGAAGATCTCCGCGAGCCGCCGCAGACCCGGCTCGATCCTCTCCGGCGGGATCGCGCCGTAGCCGATCACGACTCCCTGCTGCGCCGGGGCCTCGCCGCAGAAGGTGGCGAGGCTCTCGACGGCGATCCCCGCCTCCCGCGCGAGGGCCGTCACGCGGTCCATGTCGACTCCCGCGCCCGGGATCAGGCGGGCGCAGAGATGCAGGCCCGCGGCGGAGGGCACCGGCTCCAGCCAGTCGGTGAAGTCCCGCCGGAGGGTCGTGAGGATCTGTCCGTGGCGGATCGCGTACTCGCGTGTCGCCTTGCGGATGTGCCGTGCGAGCAGCCCCTCGTCGATGAACCGGGCCAGCGCCGCCTGGGTGGGGATCTCGCTGTACCAGTCGGTGAGCCGCTTGGCGCTGCGCAGGGCGGGTTGCAGCGAGGCCGGGGCCACCAGGAAGCCCAGCCGCAGCATCGGCAGCATCGTCTTGGAGAAGGACCCGACGTAGATGACGTGTCCGCTGCGGTCCAGGCTCTGGAGGGGTTCGAGCGGGCGGTCCTCGAAGCGGAACTCGCTGTCGTAGTCGTCCTCGATCACCACGGCGCCGCGCCGTTCCGCCCATTCGAGCAGCGCGGTACGGCGGCCGAGGGACATCGGCGTGCCCAGCGGAAACTGGTGGGAGGGGGTGACGTAGACGAGGCGGGCGTGCTGGGGGATCGCGGAGACGACCAGTCCCTCGGCGTCGACGGGGACACCGGTGACCCGCGCGCCCAGCGACTCGAACAGGAGCCGTGCCGGGTGGTAGCCGGGTTCCTCGACCGCCACGCAGCCGCCCGGCTCGATCAGGACGCGGCCGATGATGTCGAGTGCCTGCTGCGCCCCCTGGGTGACGAGCACGTCGTCGGCGTTCGCGCGCACCGAACGGGAGATCCCGATGTAGCGGGCGATGGCCTCCCTCAGACCCGCGTGACCCGGGGGAGCTTCGTAGATGGCGGAGTACACCAGCGCCGGGCGGAGCTCGCGGGCGACGATCCTGCGCCACGTCTCGAGCGGGAACAGCCGCGCGTCGGGGACGCCCACCCTGAAGTCGTAGATCGGCGGCGGGACCGGTCCGGAGCCCGGTGCGTCCGATCCGGAGCCCGGAGCGGACGCGGCGGCGATGGACTGCCAGAGGCGGCGGGGGCGCACGCCGCTGCCCGGGGGCGCGTTCCGGGGACGCGTGCGGTTGAGGGGTTCGGCGCAGACGAAGGTGCCGGCACCCACCTGGCCGACGAGGAAACCCTCGGCGGTGAGCCGTTCGTAGGCGACGGTCACCGTGGTGCGTGACACGTCGAGTCGTTGTGCCAGCTCACGCGTGGGAGGCAGGCGCTCTCCCGATCGCAGGCGGCCGTCGAGTATGGCGTCCAGGAGCTGCCGGTAGATCCTGGCCGTCAGGTCGCCGCGCTCCGTGAGACTCACATGAAAGTCCACCCGGCCATCTTATTGGTCTGGGTGCTTTGCCAACTATTGGACCTTCTGCGAGACCAATCAGCCTTCTAAAGTGATCTCCAGACCGCTCGGATCGGGCAACGGAGCAGGCAGGAGAGGGCAACGAGGTCGCGTCCGCCGCCGACCTCCGTACGGAATGCGCGGACGCCCCGCACCGCGTTCGCCGCCGACCTCGGCCGGTCTCCGTACGGCATGCACGAACGCCCAGAGGCCCCGCACCGTGTTCGCCACGACCTCGGCCGGTCTCCGTACGGCATGCGCGAACTCCCCGGAGACCCGCACCGCCTCCGCCGTTCGTCCCCCCGCCTCATCGCGGAGATGACCAAGGAGCTCCATGTTCAGCCGGATCATTCCGTTCTCCGGGCCGCCCCGGACCCTCGCCCTGGCGCAGTTGACCAACTCCATCGGCGACGGCGCGTACTACGTGTGTTCGGCGCTGTACTTCATCCGGATCGTGGGGCTCTCCCCGACCCAGATCGGCTTCGGCCTGACCCTCGGCTGGGCCGTCGGATCCGTGGCGGGGGTCCCGCTCGGGCATCTCGCCGACCGGCGGGGACCCCGGGGTACGGCGGTGCTGCTGGCCGTCGCCACCGGATCGGCGGTCGGCTCGTTCCTGTTCGTCAGGTCCTTCGCCCTGTTCGTCGTGGTCGCCTGTCTCTACGCGAGCTGCCAGTGCGGACTCTCCGCCGCCCGGCAGGCGTTGCTCGCGGGGCTCGTGGACCGGGCGCGGCGGACCGAGATCCGGTCCTACCTGCAGGCGACGGTGAACGCCGGGCTGGCGATCGGCGCGGCACTCGGCGGGGCGGCGCTGAGCTTCGACACCGAGGAGGCGTATCTGGCGGTCCTCGCGATGGACGCGGTGAGCTTCCTGCTGTCGGCCCTCGTCCTGCTCCGCCTTCCGGCGATGCCACCCTCTCCGGCTGCCGCTCCCGGCCGGCCGGCGCTGGAGGTCCTCCGGGACAGGCCGTACGCGCTGGTCTCCTTCCTCAACATGATCACGCTGCTGAACATGCCTCTCCTCAGCCTGGTGATCCCCCTGTGGATCGTGCAGCGGACCGAGGCTCCGACCTGGACGGTCTCGGCGCTGCTGGTGCTCAACACCCTGAGCGTCGTGTTCTTCCAGGTGCGCGTGGCCCGGAGGGTGCGGGACCTGACCACCGCCTCCCGGTCCGTACGGCAGGCGGGCGTGGTGATGCTCGCCTCGTGCGCGGCGTTCGCGCTGTCGGCGGCCGGATCCTCGGCATGGGTCGCCGGAGTCGTCCTGCTCGTGGCCGCCTGCCTGCAGGTGTTCGGTGAGATGCTGCAGGCCTCCGGTGCCTGGGAGATCGGGTTCGACCTGGCTCCACCCGACCGGCAGGGCCAGTACCAGGGTTTCTTCGGCACGGGCGCGTCGGTCGCGAGGATGCTCGGCCCCCTGCTGCTCACCACGTTGATCGTCACCTGGGGGACACCGGGCTGGCTCCTGCTGGGCGGGCTGTTCCTGGGGGCCGGTTTCGCGATGGGACCGGCCGTCCGCTGGGCGGAACGGACCCGGGCCGCACGCTCCGCTCCGCTCTCTGATGGAGGGCTCTCGACGGTGCCGTCGATCACGAACGCCCCGAAGGTCAAGTAGGTGGCCCAGGTGCTTGCAGTTGTTTTATGCAATCAACTAGTTGTTAGAATGAACTTAGTTCTAACAAAAGAATGAAAAGCTAATATAAAGAGCATGGCCGGTCGTAGTTATGGACAGTTCTGCGGGCTCTCCCATGCTCTCGAACTCATCGGCGAGCGCTGGGCGCTCCTCATCGTCCGGGGTCTCCTCGTGGGGCCCAGGCGCTTCACCGACCTGCGCCGGGGTCTGCCGAGGATCCCGACGAACATCCTCTCCAGCCGTCTCAGGGAGCTCGAATACGCCGGCGTCGTCCGCCGCCGCGTCCTGCCGCGCCCAGCGGCCTCGGTCGTCTACGAGCTCACCGAGTACGGCCGCGAGCTCGACGACATCGTCCTCCGGCTCGGCCGCTGGGGCGCGAGGACCCTGGGCGAGCCCGGCCCCGAGGACATCGTCACGTCCGACTCACTGATCATGGCCCTTCGCTCCGGCTTCGGGGCCGAGGCGGCCCGCGGCACGCGGACGAGTTACGAGCTGCGCCTGGGCGAGGTCGTCATCCACGCCCGCGTCGACGACGGCGTCCTCCAGGCCGGTGAGGGGCCCCTGGCCGGGGCCGATCTCGTCCTGGAGACGGGGGCCGAGCTCAGGCGTCTGATGACCGGGGAGATCGGCCCCGGCGAGGCGATCGCGAGCGGAGCCGTCCGTGTCACCGGCGACCCCGCCCTCCTGGACCGGTTCGCCGAGATCTTCCACCTCGCCCCCGCCCCGGTCGCGCCTCCCTCCTGACGTGGCGGCGGCGTCTGTATCCGGTCACCCCGATTCCCCGGTCGCGTAAATCGGCGTACGTTGTGCCTACCTTGGTCTGAGGCGGTCCGGTTTGCGAGGCGCTATTGGAAATCGGCGTGGTCCTACCGCTCGCGGAGTACCCCTGGAAACAACCTTCGTATTCCGAGATTCGCGCCCTGGCGCTCTCGGCTGAGGATTCGGGTTTCGACTCGGTCTGGGTCTTCGACCACCTGCTGTTCCGTGGTGCCCCCGGCGAACCGACCGAGGGCATCTGGGAATCCTGGACGATTCTGTCCGCACTCGCGGAAGCCACCGGACGGGTCAGGCTGGGCACCCTGGTGCTCTGTACGGCGTTCCGCAATCCCGCGGTGCTGGCCAAGATGGCCGTGACGCTCGACGAGGTCAGCGAGGGCCGGTTGATCCTCGGCCTGGGCAGCGGATGGCACGAGCCGGAGTTCGAGGCGTTCGGCGTCCCCTTCGAGAATCGGGTCTCACGCTTCGAGGAGTCGCTCCATGTGATCACCTCCCTGCTGCGTACGGGCACGCTCGACTTCGAGGGGCGGCACATTCGCATCCGGGGCGGTGAGCTGCGCCCGCGTGGCGTCCGCGCCTCTGGCCCGCCGATCCTGGTGGCCGCCTTCCAGCCGAGGATGCTGCGCCTGGCCGCCCGCCACGCCGACATGTGGAACACCTGCTGGCTGGGCGGGCCGTCGACCCTGGGCGACTGGCCGGAGCGCGTGAACGCGGCATGCGCCGAGGTGGGACGGGACCCGGCCTCGCTGGACATCACCGTGGGCGTGAACGTCGTCCCCGGCGATTCACCCGCCGACCTGCCCGATGACCGGCCGGTGCTGTCGGGGACGTCCGCACAGATCGCGGCCGGGTTCCTCGGGTACGCCGCGCACGGAGTCAGTCATCTGATCTGCAATCTCAATCCGCACGACGCCACCGCCCAGAAGGCGTTGTCCGCGGCGCTTCACCTGTATCGCGAACAGTGCGATCTCCTCCAGAAAGGGAAGGCCGATGGCATGGGTGGTCGATGAATCGCGCGTGATGCCGTTTCTTACGACGTCCGATCGGAGAGACGTCGTCACGAGGCTGCTGATGCAGCCCATGGTGAGTCGTGTCTTCGATGAGGAATCTCCCGGGCGGTCGCCCACGTCCAGCCCGTACAAAGGGAAGGATTTCAAGGACGGTAAGGACAGCAAGGAGAACAAGGACTACAAGGACGGCAAGGACGGGAAAGACAGCAAGGACTTCAAGGATTTCAAGGACAGCAAAGACGGCAAGGACTTCAAGGACGGTAAGGACAGCAAGGACCGCTCTGACTGGTCGGGAGTCTCCGCGGAGCGCAAGGTGTTCGCGGCTGCGGATGCGACCCGGTCCGGGGCGACCGTCGGCGAAGCTCTGGTGTCGGTTCCCGAGGACGACGCCTCCGAGATTCTGGAGACGCTCCGCGCGTCACGGGCAACCCGGTTGCTGAGGAGACGCGGCCTTGTCATCTGAGTCGTTACCCGATTCGGGGCCGCCGGTTGTGCCCGACCGAGGACAGGTGACCGTGCCCGTCTCGGAGTCGGTGGCCGTGCCCATTTCGGGGTCGCTGGTCGTTCCCGATTCGGGGCCGGTCACCGTGCCCGATTTGGATCTGGCGGCCGTACCCGTCGCCGAAGCCGGCTCGGCGCCCGTGGCCGTGGCTCCGGTCGGCATCGAGTTCGTGATAGTCGCCGATCCCGCCGACAAGGTCGCGGCCGAGTTGGCCGCATACGTTCGGGAGCACGGCCGGACGGCCGCCGTGCTCGACGTGTTCGAGGCCGCGCAGCTCTTCACGCTCTCCGTCATCGGCGGGCGGGCCACGGTCGAGCCCGTGCTGCCGATGATCCTGCGGCTGCCCGCACCACCCGTCCTCCGTACGGACGTCGACGCCGAGTTCCAGTTCAACGAGTGCCTCGCGCAGCTGTGGGCGGTGGCCGCGCTGTCGCCCGCTCCGGTGGTCAACCGGCCCTCCGCCCACTCGCTGGGCGGCCAGGTGTCCTACTCGGCGGCGCTCACCGCGATGAGGGCGGGCGTGCACGACGGGTCGGCCGAGGTCTTCGCCTCCACCTACCCCGAGCCGGGCGTGCCGGAAGGCGACAGGTGGTGGGTGCAGGACACCGGGACGCTGACGACCTCTCCATGGCCCGAACGACCCGTGGGAGAGGGACCTTACCGGGGGCGCTGGTCCGACTCCGACCCCGCCTTCGAGATCGTCGTCGTCCTCGAGGGGCGTGCCTGGCGGTGCACGACCGCGGACCTGGAGCATCTGGACCTCGAAGGTCGCAGCCTCGCCGTCTCGGCGCGGCTCGGGCTGACCCTCACCGCCGTGACCTGGCGCGTGACGGCGGACGCCGAGGACGCGCTCCTGGTCAACGTGGAGCCCTACCCGGGTCTGGAGGAGCTGCGCATGGTCTGGCTGGGGTTCGGTCCGCATCTCATGAAGCTGCTCTTCCCATGATCTACGCCCTGGGTCTGGCGTCGGACGGCACGTTCGAGCACTTCGTCGCGGAGGCGCGCCGGTTCGGGGCGCGGGTGGTCCCCATCGACCTGCGCGACGTCGCCACGCGGGGTGATTGGCGGCTCGCCGTTCCCGACGACGGCGCCGGCTGGGTGTCGGACGGCGACGAGCGCCACGATCTCGACCCCGCCGCGTCCTACTACTGCAGGCTCATCGACCTGTCCGCCCTCCAGGACGACACGCGTGCCGCAACCCGGTGGCACGGTCTGGTCAGGGGGCTGTTCGCCTGGCTCGAAGCGGTGCCGGGCACCGTGGTCAACCGGCCGGGCGCGTGGTCGGACAACGCGTCGAAACCGCTCCACGAGTTCACCCTCCAGAGCCATGGCCTCTCCGTCCCGGAGAGCCTGACGAGTTCCGGCCGAGAGCGGCTGCGCGCCTTCTCGGCTGCCGGGCCCACCATCGTGAAGACGCTCTCCGGCGTCCGCGCCACGGGCAGGCTTGTCGTCCCCGCCGACTTCGACACCTTCGTCGGCGGACAGGGCCCCGTCCACCTGCAGCGATACGTCGCCGGCAGTGACGTGCGCGTGCACGTGTGCGGATCCCACGTGCACGCGGAGCAGATCCGGTCCGGTGCGGTCGACTACCGGGTCGACGACGACGCCGTCTTCACGCCCTACACGCTCCCGGCGGACCTGGCCGAGGCCTTGGTCGAGCACACACGGACCTTCGGCATGGAGTTCGCCGGGTGGGATTTCAAGCGGGACGCCGATGGCGTCCACTGGTGCCTGGAGGTCAATCCCATGCCGGGTTACGACTGGTACGACCGCCGGGCCGGCGGCGCCATCAGCGAATCGTTGGTCGGCCTCCTGGAGGGAGAGAAGACATGATCACCTCTCTGGACGTGCTGGACGAGGAGCAGAGCGCGCGGACCAGGCAGGACGTGTACGCGCTGCGCTCGCACTGGACGCCCCGGGGGGCCGAACCGGCCTCGTTCTTCACCCTGGGATCGCCCAGCTACCTGGACCTCGCGGAGAACCCCGACGGCGGAGGCTACTACGCCCACGCGCGGGCCGACCGGCCCGTCCTGTGGGAGCGTTTCGGCTGGCTGTACGGACGGCTGGCCCAGATGCTCGAAGAGCACCTCAAGGAGCCCGTGCACTATCCCGAGAACCTGGCCCTTCCCGGTTTCCACGTGTGGCTGGCGCCCGCGGTGTTCACCAAGCCCAAGGCGCCGATCCATTTCGACATGCAGTACCGCGCGATGGAGTGGCCGCCGGGTGCGGACCTGTCGAGGCTGATCTCGTTCACACTTCCCCTGCGGCTGCCCGGCGCCGGTGGAGGACTGAACGTCTGGGAGGCCACCTACGAGGAGTTCCGGGAGGCGCTGGACAAGGGATGGATAGACGGGGCGTCCGACCTGCAGCGCTTCCATCCCCGTCAGCACGTGGCGTACACGGTGGGCCGCCTCGTCATGCACTCCGGGCACATCCTCCACCAGGTGGCGCCGTGTGCCCGGGTGGAGCCCGACGACGAGCGCCTGACCCTGCAGGGCCACGGGGTGTGGTGCTCGGGACGCTGGAGCCTCTACTGGTGAACGTCCTCCGCGAGGCAGACCTGGACGCCTTCGTCGAGCGCGGCTTCTGCGTCCTGCGCGGAGCCTTCGACGCCCGGCGGGCCCCGGCCGCACGAGCCCGCGTGTGGCGGCGGATGGAGGAGAAGGCCGGCATCCGCGAGGACGACCCCGCCACCTGGCCGGGGGCCTACGACATCGAGGAGCGACTGGCCGTCCCCGAGGTGCTCGACTGCTTCACCGACAGGCTCGCGGCCGCGATCGAGGAGCTCGTCGGCCCCGGGCGCTGGCGGGGCCTGCGCGAATGGGGCTTCTGGCCGGTCAACTTCTCCTACGGGGCCCGGCTTCCGTACGCCATTCCCACCGAGGGGTGGCACATCGACGGCAACTGGTTCCGGCACACGATCGACGCCCCGAACCAGGGTCTGCTGCTGATCGGGCTCTTCTCCGACGTCGCTCCCCGTGAAGGCGGCACCCTCGTGGCACAGGGATCCCACCGGCGTACGGCACGCGTGCTCGGTGAGCATCCCGGCGGGCTCACCCACCTGGAGCTGTTCGAAGCGGTCCTGGCCGAGCCCATCGGCAACTTCCACGAGCTGACCGGGGAGGCGGGCGACGTGGTCCTCGCGCACCCCTTCCTGTTCCACAGCCGTGGATACAAGCACGGCGGGCCGCCGCGCTTCATCAGCAACACGGAGGCCAACCTGGTGGCACCCCTGCGCCTGCGCGGCCTGGATCTCTCCGTCCTGGAGCGGTCGGTGCGGTCGGCGCTCACCGGCCCGCCGCCCCGCTTCGACGCCCCCCAGCGCTGCCGCTTCTGATCCCTAGCCCCCCGCCGACCCCCCTCTGATCCGTTCCAGATGCGATCGCACCATCTCGGTGAAGGGATTCCCCGGGTCGGGAAGCCGGGCGAAAGTGTCCAGAGCTCGTACGCGAGGGCGGAGCGGGAGTTCAGAGTGGTTGTGTGGCCTGGGCCCAGTGTTCTCTCGCAGTCGGCGACCAGGGCCTGTCCCCAGTCAACGGCACGGGCGACGTCGGAAATGGCGTTCAGGTGACGCAGCACCCACAGCCGGAGATGGAGCACCGGCTCGGCGACACGGGGGCCGGGCCGGTGATACCTTTCCGCCATGATGATGCGTTCGAACCAGTGGTGGCCCGCCTTGTAGGCGGTCCACGGGTTCCAGCGCACCACCGGCCGCCTCGACGAGGCGGCCGTCGTCGTTTCCACAGGCAGCCGCCGCGTCGAGTCCTCGACATCGGAGACGTCAGAGATGACCGAAGCACAATCCCACCCGCCGGCAGATCGTACGACCTGGCCCGCGCTTCTCAACGCGCTCCTCGACGGTGAGCCGCTGCCGGACGCCGCGACCGCGTGGGCGGCGGGCCAGATCAGGACCGGTGCGGCGACCGCCGCGCAGATCGCCGGCTTCGCCGTCGCCCTGCGGGCCAAAGGGGAGACCGTCGCCGAGGTGTCGGGGCTCGCCGAGGGCATGTTCGGCCACGGCATCCAGGTCTCCGGCGACCTGGTCGACCTGGTCGGCACCGGCGGGGACCAGGCCCACACCGTCAACATCTCCACCATGGCCGCCGTCGTCGCGGCGGCCGCCGGAGTGAAGATGGTCAAGCACGGTGGGCGGGCGGCCTCGTCCTCCTCCGGTTCCGCGGACGTTCTGGAGGAGCTGGGAGTGGTGATCACCCTGCCGCCGGAGCAGACCGCGCTGGTCGCCGAGGAGGTCGGCATCACCTTCTGCTTCGCCCCGCTCTTTCATCCGGGTATGAAACACACGGCCGACGCGAGGCGCGAGCTCGGCATTCCGACGGTGTTCAACTTTCTCGGCCCGCTCCTCAATCCCGCCCGGCCCGGGGCGCAGGCGGTCGGCGTCGCCCACCCGCGGATGGCCGCGATCATCGCGGGCGTTCTCGCCGGACGCGGCGGCTCGTCGCTGGTCTTCCGCGGTGACGACGGGCTGGACGAGCTCACCACGTCAGGCCCCTCGACGGTCTGGGTGGTACGGCACGGCACGGTGACCGAGACCCGGTTCGACCCCGCCGAGCTGGGCATCGCCCCCGCCACCCTCAAGGACCTTCGCGGCGAGGACGCCGTCCACAACGCCCGGGTCGCCCGCGCGGTGCTGGCGGGAGAACCGGGACCGGTGCGCGACATCGTGCTGCTCAACGCCGCCGCCGCCGTCGTGGCGGCCGAGGGCGTCCCGGCTCCGGACGCTCTCACCGAGACGATCCGGCAGGCCTGCAAGCGCGCCGCCGAGGCCGTCGACTCCGGCGCGGCCTCGGCACTTCTGGACCGCTGGATCGACGTCAGCCGCTCACTGCGCCCCGCGTGAGCCACCCGATCCCGCGATCGACCAGGACGCGGATGTTCAGACTCTGAAACGGCTCCGGCAGGTCACGGAGGTGGAGCGGTCGCCGGAGCGGCAGCGGGTTTTCCTGGATCACGGCTTGGGGATCGGGGCCGTTCCGGCGGGGCGGTCGTCCTCGTCGGCCATGACGTGGTCGCCGTTCTCCAGCCTTGCGATCAGCCCGCGTGCCCAGTCGGCGCCGCTCGCGGTGGACCACGCCTGCATGCCGAGCAGCTCCCGGATGTGGGACGGCTCTCCCCGCCCGGCGGCTCGGTCCAGGATCTCCGCATGCTCCGCCTCCATCGCGCGGAGCCTCTCCCTGAGCAGGGCGATCGCCTCTTTCCTCGGCAGCGCGGGCAGCAGCGCCAGAGCCGCTCCCAGCGTCTCCGGACGGTGGTCCGGACGGCTGAGGGCGCTGCGGAGGAGGCGCAGGAACTCGGCCGTTCCCTTCGTGGTGATCTTGTAGTCGATGCGTTCCGGCGACTCGTGGATCTCGCCGGCGTCCAGCAGGCCTTCCCTGGCGAGCTGCCTGAGCGACTGGTAGATCGAGCCCGGTTTCAGCCCGGCCCACTTCCCGGCTCCCCATGACTCCAGCTCGGCGTTCACCAGATGGCCGTTCGCCTGCCCGTGTGTGCGCACCACTCCGAGAAGCAGCAGTCGCGTCGCCGACATCGTCGTCATCGCCCACCCATCGCCAAACGTCCGCGTGCGGCACCGGCGAGGTCGCTGAACCAGCCAGCCGTACGTCCTGTCCAGGCTAAACCCGGCCGGGGAGCACTCTCCCTCGCGACGGGGACGCGGCCGCGCTGTCTGCCGCTCCCGCGGTTCAGGTGACCTGGTGTGGGCCGGGGCTCGCGGCGTCCTCCGTTCTCAGGATCACGGGGCCGAACAGGCCCGTCACGCGCTGGCCGGGGAAGATGAAGTGGGTGGGGCTGACCGCGTCGAGGTAGGGGGCCAGCGTGCCCAGCACGAGGATCTCGATCGTGCTCTCCTCCGCGTCCAGGTTCAGGTCGAAGGTGTACGGCCAGCAGACGCGCACCCCCGCCGAACGCCCGTTCACGATCACCTCCGCCGTGCCGCGCACCCGTCCCAGATCGAGCCGCGCCCGCCCGGGGTGCCGGAGAGTGGTCCGGTAGCGGACGCCGCCGCTGTATCCGGCCAGACCCTGCGACTCCCAGTCGCCCAGCCTGATCCGTCCGGGCCCGCAGGCGAACCTGACCGGTCCGGCCAGAGCCGCGCCGTCCTGGAAGCCGGGACGGGTCGTCACCTGGAATTCGGCCCGGCGGGCCGAGCCGTCGAGGACGGCCGGGAGACCGGATTCGACGCCGTCGACGAGGACCCGGACCGGGCCGTGCGCGTCGGCCTCCATCAGCGTCGCGCCCGGCGGGACGTCCACGAGGAACCGCTCGACCCGCTCCGCCGAGTCCGGCACCGCGAAGGTCGCGGGCAGGGCGGTGGCGCGCGCGTCGATCCATCCGGCCTCGGGCAGCGGGTGCGGGCGGGGACGGAGGTGGAGCGCGGCGGGGTCGCCGTGCTGGCGTCGCCGTACGGGAGGACGGCTCGACCAGCCGGGACCGGAGACCACCAGGCCGTCGACGAGCACGGCCCCCTCCGACTCCACCCGGATCGTGTTGGGACCGGGACGAAGCAGGTGCGACACGTTGTAACGGCGTACGCGCGGGATGTCCGCCTCCGCGTACGGGTCGAACCCGCCCTGCCGCCCGGCCTCGGTGCCGTTCACCAGCACCAGGCAGGTCGCGGTGGAGGCGACCTGGAGTGTCCCCTCCTCTGCCTCGACGACCGTCTCCATGTCGGGACCGGTGATCCACTCGGGCCTGCGGGCGGCTCCCGGGTCCGCCGTCAGGGACACGTGCGCCCGCAGCGTGAGGAGGTCCTCGTCGGGGGTGAGCCGGAGTTCCAGCAGGTGCTCGCCGGGGGCGAGCGGGGCCGGGCAGACGGCGAGGTATCCGGAGTCGTCGAGGGGGAGTTCCACCCCGTCCACCCAGACCTCCTTCGCCGTCGCCGCCCCCACGACCAGCCAGGCCTCCGGTGAGCCGGGGACGGTGACGTGGGTGCGGAACCATGCGGCCCGGCCCGCGGGGACGGGGCCGAAGTCGAGGAACTCCTCGGGAACGTGCCCCTTCGGGCCCAGCGTGTCGCGGTGGATCGGGTCCTTGCGCAGGCCGCGCGAGGTCGACCAGACCGCGGGCTGCCAGTCGCCGTCGCCGGTCCGCTGCAGGCCGTGCGGACCGAACGTCACGTGCACGGGGTCGCCGTCCGGCGTCTCCACCTCCCACCGCTCGATGGTGGCGGACGTGCCGAAGTCGCCCCAGGTGTCGTCGAGCGTCGGCACGAGCTCCATGTCCCACTCGTCGCCGAGGTCGATCTCCCGCGCGTACGGCTCGCGCCGCGCTCCGGGGTCTGCCGCTGAACTCAAGGGTTCGGCGCCTCTCCCCGGGTCTGTCCGCTCGGTGGTCGCGTCCCGAGCCGCCTCCTCGGAGAACGTCTCCGGGGAGGCGGAGGGCGTCCCTGGGGCAGAGAGCTCGGAGGATGTTTCGGGGGTGGAGGGCTCGGAGGGCGTCCCGGGGACGGAGGGCTCGGAGGGTGTCCCAGGGATGGAGGGCTCGGAGGGCGTCCCAGGGATGGAGGGCTCGAAGGACGTTCCGGGGACGGGGAGCCCGGGGACCGTCCCCGGGGCGGGGAACAGGAGGAGGGCGGCGGGGCCGTCGTCGAAGGGGACGGTCACCTCGACGACGTCGTCGGCGACGGTGTACGGCAGGGGGCGGGGTTCGCCCCCGAAGGGACTCGCCAGCAGCGGGGCGCCCGTCACGCCGCGGACCCGTACCCGTATCTCCCGCCGGTAGCGGCCGGGGTCGAAGTCGCAGGTCGCGTCCAGCCAGCCCAGCTCGACGCCGCGTTCGTCCGGCTTGCCGACGCTGATCTCGCTCGCCCGCGGGAACGCGGCGGTCAGGAAGACCACGGTCGTGCCGTCCACCTCGCGCACCAGGGGCGGCACGGGAGCCTCGACCCGGGGGACGAACCCCGCCAGGGCCCGCTCCAGATCCGCGGCCGACGCGGCGAAGCGCGCGGTCCCCTCCTCGAAGTGCCTGCGGAGCCGCGGCGAGTCGGGAAGCGCCTCGACGGCGATCAGCCGGCCGCCGGCCGCCGCGAACGCGTCCAGGCGCTCGGCGACGACCTCGTCGAGCACGGTGGCCGCCGGGAGGACGATGACCCCGTACGACTCGGTGGACACCTCAAGCCTGCCGCCCGTGACCACCGCGCGCTGGATCGACTCGTCGTCGATCACGTCGGCGTCCAGGCAGAGCCGGTCGAGCGCCCCGGGAACGGTCTGGAACCACGCCATGTCGCCCACGAGCTCCCGGTAGACCCGCTGCGCCCGCGCAGCGGCGTCCCATGCACCGTCTCCGGTCGCTCGCTCGTTGTCTGCGATGGTGTCCCGCGCGCCGTCTCCGGATCCCGCCTGGGTGGTGGCTCGCTCGTTGTCTGCGGTGGTGTCCCGCGCGCCGTCTCCGGATCCCGACCGTGCCGCGGTGTCCCGGCCGTCGTTTTTGGACGTCCGTACGGCGACGTCCCGCCCGCTGTCTCCGGATCCCGTCTGGGCGGTGGCCGTGGGGAACAGGACCGCGACGTCGCAGAGGTGGCGGCCCAGGGAGAGCACCGCGCACAGGCGGGTGACCGCGTCGGCGAAGACGCGGTGGTGCCGCCAGTACGGCTGGCGCCAGTCGGTCGACGGCGGCGCCCACTCCCACCAGCCGGCCCTCGTCGTGTAGTAGACCGCGTGCGGGTTGTAGAGATTGGCCCCCGCCCGCAGCCAGGGCAGCAGCCAGTCGAACGTCTCCTCCAGCGTGCCGCCCCAGCCGCTGGAGTGGAACGCCTCGATCCACGTGCGCGGCCGGCCGTACAGGTGGGCGAGGGAGGAGTGCACCCGGGCGTCGCCGTGGTGGTCGGAGCCGGGCGCGCTGAACCAGCGGTGCGTGCGCGTGTAGTCGGCGTACAGCTCGACGCCCTCCACGGGGTGTCCCGCGCGGGCCGGGTCCTGCTGGTCGCAGCCGTTCAGCAGGCCGTGCTCGGCGTGCCACTCCGACAGCGGCCGGAAGAACGCCTCCTCGGCGAGTTCGGCCCTGGTCCGCTGGTAGTCGCGCCAGACGGCGGGACCGCCGTCCTGGGAGAACGGGTAGCCGCGCCTGGCGAGGAACTCCTCGGCGAACGTCGCCGACCACGTGGGCATCGACGGCAGCTCGTCCTGGAACGAGCCGACGATCACGCTGCCGAACCGGTGGCCCAGCCGTCGCGCGAACTCGCCGTGCACCCGGTCGAGCAGCACCTCGCACGCCCTGGGGGACAGGTAGTCGAAGCCGCGGGAGGAGATCGAGCCGTCGGCGGCGAGCCACTGCCCGGCGAAGCCCGGGTTCTCCTGCACCAGCCGGGCCTGCAGGTCGGCGCCGGAGAAACCCAGCTGGTCGTAGAACCACAGGCGGGCGCCGATCTCCAGGGCGTCCTCGCAGACCCCGTCCAGCAGCTCCCACCAGTCCTCGGAGAGGAACGGCGGGTCGTCGGCGTCGGCGCCGAACAGCGGGCCGGACGGGGCCAGGTTCAGGATGACCAGGTTGTGCACGCCGCCCGCGACGAGGCGCTCCATCTGCCAGCGCAGCCGGTCCCTGCGCAGCGGCTCACCGCTCCACCACCAGATCGCGGCGGGAGAGTGGCTGCGGGGCGGGTCGCGCAGCACGTCGAACACGTTCATCGAATACCTCCGGCGCGGCGCGGGCCGCGGAAAATGGGTCAGCCCTTCAGGCCGCTGGAGAAGCCCTTGATCACATACTTCTGCAGCACCAGGAAGACGACCACGATCGGCAGCGCGCCCAGCACCAGCCCCGCGAAGACCAGGCCGTAGTCGGAGACGTACTGGCCGACGAAGGCGAAGACGCTCACCGGGATCGTCTCGAACCCGGAACCGCCGAGGTAGAGCAGCGGGGTGAAGAAGTCGTTCCAGATGAACACGGCGTTGAGGATCAGCACCGTGCCGGTGATCGGCCGCAGCAGCGGGAAGACGACCTTGGTGAAGGCCGTCAGGTGCGAGGCGCCGTCGATCTGGGCGGCGCTCGCGTACTCGCGGGGGAGCGCCCGGATGAAACCGGTGTAGAGGAAGATCGTGAACGGCATCTGGACGCCGGTGTAGAAAATGATCATCCCCGCGTGCGTGCCGATCAGGCCCAGGTCGCTGACCAGCTCGTACAGCGGGATCATGCCGAGCTGGAACGGCAGCACGATGCCGAGCAGGAACAGGATGTACAGCCCGTAACCGAGCCGGGTCGCGGTCCGCGCCAGGAAGTAGGCGGCGAACGAGCCCAGCGCGATCAGCGCGATCAGGCTGGCCACCGTGATCAGCGTGCTGTTCATCAGGGACGGGCCGAGCGCCGCCGCCGACCACGCCTCGGTGAAGTTGGCCGTGGTCGGCGGGTTCGGCAGCGAGAGCGGGGTCTGCGAGATCTGGTCGGGGCTCTTCAGCGACAGGGTGACCAGCGCGTAGACGGGGAAGAGGAACGCCACCGCCACCGCGATCATGACGATTTCCAGCAGGAAGGTCCTGGACCTCACTGTGCTACCTCCCGGGAGCGCAGGTAGTAGATCTGCACGAGCGACACCGCCGCCACGAACAAGGCGAGCACGAGCGCGATCGCCGTGCTGTAGCCGAACTTGCCGTAGACGAACGCCTGCTTGTACAGGACGGTCGACAGGGTCTCGGTGGCGTAGCCGGGACCGCCGTTGGTCGCCGCGAACACCTGGTCGAACAGCTTCAGCCCGCCGATCGTGGAGAGCATCAGGTTGATCGTCAGGGCCGGGGCGAGCAGCGGCCAGGTGACGTAGCGGAACCGCTGGAGCGTGCCCGCCCCGTCGATCATCGCGGCCTCGTGCAGCTCCTTCGGGACGCCCTCCAGACCGGCCAGGAAGATGACCATCGAGTAGCCGGCGTACTGCCACACGACCATGCCCGCGATCGACCACAGCGCGACCGACGGGTCGCCCAGCCAGTCGATGTCCAGGCCGAGCAGGCCGTTCAGGCCCGCGGAGGGGTCCGGGGTGTAGACGTACTTCCACAGGAAGGCGACCATGACCGGGCTGACCACGACGGGTGAGAAGAAGATCACCCGCAGCAGCGTCCTGCTCTTCAGCTTGGCGTGCACGCCGAGCGCCAGCAGCAGCCCCACGCCGTTCTGCACGACCAGGATCGCCACGGTCAGCAGGAGCGTGTTCCCGAGGGAGCCCATGACCTGCTCGTCGCCGAGGATCGCCCGGAAGTTCGCCAGGCCGACGAAGGACTTCCCCTCGCCGATCCCGCTCCAGTCGGTGAAGGCGTAGAAGACGCCCACGATGCTCGGGTAGAGCACGACCCCCGCGTAGACCAGCAGGGCGGGGACGGCGAACCACCAGGAGGGGGAGAACGAGGCCGCGCGCCTGGCCCGCCGTGCCCGCACGGCGGGCGGCGTCTCGACCGGCGGCTGGGTGGTCAGGGTCACGGGATCTCCCATCCGCCCGGAACGGCGTGCCGTCTCGCGCGGCCCGGGCCCGTCGCAGGGCCCAGGCTCGGCGCGTGGCCCGGGCCTGTCGCAGGGCCCAAGCCGGCCACGTGGCCCGGACCTGTCACGAAGTGTGGACCGTTCACTTCGCGTACGCCTCGTCCATCTTCTTCAGCGCCTCGTCGATCGTGCTCTTCCCCGACAGCAACTCCTGGACGACCGCGAAGTGGGTCGGCTGCACCTCGGCGTTGGGCCAGCGCTGGTCCATGAACGGCACCGCCCGGTCCTTGGTGAAGGGCAGGAACGACTCCACGGCCGGGTCGATCGTGGAGCTCGCGTCCTGGGTCAGCGGGATCGCGGCGACCGCCTTGGCCCAGGTGTTGATGTTCTCCTGCTTGCCGAGGAAGTCGATGAAGGCCTTGGCCTCCTCGGCGTGCTTGCCCTTGGCGCTCGCGCCGAGCCCCACGACGACGCCCGCGGGGATCCACACGGTGGCGGCGTCGTCGGATCCGGGCAGCGGGAACATCGACAGGTCGTCGGGGCTCGTGGCGGCGTCGCGGAAGGCGGGCAGCACCGCCGACACCTGGATCGCCATCGCGGCCTTGCCGGTCGCGACCATCGAGGTCTGCTGCTCGAAGGTGGTGCCGTTGGGCTTGTCGTTGAAGTAGCCGCGCTTCTGCAGCTCCAGATACATCTCCATGGCGTCGCGCCATCCGGACTGGGCGAAGCTGGTCTGCCCGGCGGACTGCTTGTCGTCGAAGGTCGGGTCCTTCGCGTAGACGGTGGAGGGCACGAGCGCGTAGTTGATGAGCTGGGTGACCCACGGGGTCTGCGCGCCCAGCGCGATCGGGACCTTGCCCGCCTTCTTCAGCTTCTCGCAGACCCCGAGGAACTCGGTCCACGTGGTGGGCGGGGCGTCGATGCCCGCCTCCTGGAAGACCTTCTTGTTGTAGATCGCGCCGATGACCGACGAGCCCGCCGAGTACATGAAGGTCTTGCCGTCCTGCTGGAAGGCCGGCTTGAACCCGGTGGGGATCGTCTGCGTCCAGGCCTGGGCCGACAGGTCCGCGAGCAGCCCGGCCTTGGCGATCTCGGTCATCGACATCGCGCTGCCGCTGCCGGGGTAGACGACGTGCAGGTCGGGGGCGTTGCCCGCGCCGAGCTGGGTGCGCAGCGAGGTCTGCACCTGGTCGGTCGGGGCGTAGGAGGCCGCGATGGACACGCCGGCCTTGGCCTGCTTGTAGGCGGCGAGCAGCGCGTCCATGGGCGCCTTCTGGTCGGCGACGCCCACGAACTTCAGGTCGACCGCCGCGGCGCCGCTCGCGCCGGTGGCGGTGGTGCCGCCCGACTGGGGGTTGGTGGAACACGCGGTGGCTGCGGCTGCCACTGCCAGGCCGCCCATCATGCGGAAGAACTGTGCGCGGCTGAT
Source organism: Streptosporangium subroseum (assembly GCF_900188345.1). GTDB lineage: Bacteria > Actinomycetota > Actinomycetes > Streptosporangiales > Streptosporangiaceae > Streptosporangium > Streptosporangium subroseum. Next base: position 44,070 of record NZ_FZOD01000046.1, read on the forward strand.
TCTGGCGTCGCGAAGGTCGGTCATGCTTTCTCTCCTCGGACTAGCTCGAAAATGTGGTCCCCCGAGGTCACCCGGCGGATGTCGCCGCCGGGCAGGTGCACCGTCGCCGTGGCGCCGGGTGGGATGTGCGCCTGAAGACGGAAACCTCTGTCGTCGCTTCGCCAGCTCACCGAGATGAGGCCGCGCGCCGACTCGTAGGAGGCGCGGGCGCTGCTCAGCTCGCCGGGGAGGGGCCGGATCACCAGCTCCCGGTAGGCGACGGAGCCGGGTGCCTGATCGATCCCGGCGACGCCGCTGTAGAGCCACTCGCCGATCGATCCGAACGCGTAGTGGTTGAAGGAGTTCATCGAGGCGGCCCCGACTCCGTCCCAGCGCTCCCACACGGTGGTCGCGCCGTGGCGCACCTGGTAGAGCCACGACGGCGGATCGGTCCTGCGGAGCAGGGCGTGTGCGAGGTCGTCGCGGCCGTGCGCGGACAGCACCGGGCAGAGCAGGTTGACGCCGAGGAAACCGGTCAGCGGGCCGGACTCCTCGACCAGCGCGGCCAGCCGCGCGGCGGCGTCGCGGCCCTGCTCGGGGGTGAGCAGGCCGAACGCGAGCGCCAGCAGGTATCCGGTCTGGGTGTCGCCCTCGACCAGGCCGCCGTCGCCGACGAACTCCGCGGTGAACGCCTCACGGATGCGGGCGGCCAGGGCCCCGAGACGCTCCGCCTCGCCGTGCCGGCCGCGCACCCGGGCGGCCTCGGCGGTGAGCGCCGTACTGCGGTGGAAGAACGCGGTGGCCAGCACCTCGCGCGGGGTGGCGGGGCCGGGGGACAGCCAGTCGGCAAAGTGCGGTCCGGTCCGGTGCCGCCAGATCAGGTCGGGGTTGTGCCGCGCGACGAAGTCCACCCACCGGGTCATGGCGTCGACGTCGAGGAATCTCTCGTCGCCGTAGGTCCGGTAGAGGTGCCAGGGAATCAGCGTTCCCGCGTCCGCCCAGCCCGGCGCGCCCTCGTCGGCCACCCCGATGAGCAGCGGGGCGACGTTGGAGAACCCGCCCTCGGGTGACTGGGCGTCGACCACATCCCGCATCCATTTACTGAAAAATCCGGAGACGTCGGCGTTGAAGCAGGCCGTGGGCAGGAACACCTGCGCGTCCGCGAGCCAGCCCAGCCGCTCGTCGCGCTGCGGGCAGTCGGTGGGGACGCTGACGAAGTTGCCGCGCTGGCCCCAGACGATGTTCTCGTACAGCCGGTTGATCTCCGGGTCCGAGCACTCGAACGTGCCGGCCTGCGGGGTGTCGCTGTGCAGGACGACCGCCCGGATGTCGTCGAGCCGGTCGAGTCCGCTCACCTCGGCGTAGCGGAAGCCGTGGTAGGTGAAACGCGGCTCGAACACCTCCTCCGCCCCGCCCGCGGTGATCAGCACGTCGGTCGCGTCGGCGGTGCGCAGGTTCGCGGTGTGCAGGCGGCCGTCGCCGTCGAGCTTCTCGCCATGCCGTACGGTCACCCGCAGCCCCGGCTCCCGGTTCCGTACGGTGAGCCGCACCCGGCCCGCGATGTTCTGCCCGAAGTCGACCAGGTGCACGCCGGGCCGGACCGGGATGGAGGAGACCGGGAGCAGCTCGCCGAGGGCGCGCACCGGCTCGTCGCGGGAGGCGACCAGGAGGGAGTGGTCGTCCCCGGTGACCACGGCGGGGCGCCAGGAGGAGTCGTCGAAGCCGGGCAGGTCCCAGCCGGGGGTCTCGGCGCGGGCGTCGTGGCACTCGCCCTTGAGCAGGTCGCCGTAGCGGATCCTGCCGTGACCGGTGCGCCAGTTCTCGCCGGTGGTGACGATCCGGGTGGAGCCGTCCTCGAAGGTCAGGTGGAGCTCGGCGATGAGCTCGGGGAAGCGGCCGTAGTGGTAACCGGGACGGCGGGGGTCGAACCCGACGAAGCCGCTCCACCAGCCGTCGGCGAGCGTCACGGCCAGCACGTTCTCGCCGTCGAGCAGGAACGGGGTCACGTCGTGGACCTGGTACTGGATCCGCCTGCGGTAGTCGGTCCAGCCCGGGGCGAGCTCGGCGTCGCCGGCCCGGTGGCCGTTGACCCTGGCCTCGTACAGGCCCTTGGCGCTGATGTAGAGCCTGGCGCTCCTCACCCCGGTGCTCGCGAAACCCGTGCGCAGTTGGGGGCAGGGCAGCAGCCCGTGGTGGCTGAGCGCCTGGTCGCCCTCGGTCGGCGGGTCGACGTGTTCGACGGCGTCGGGGTCGTGCGCGATCCAGGACGCCTGCCAGAGGTCCTGGCCGGTCTCGAACCACGACTCCGCGCTGCCGGCGGTGCCGTCCTGCGCCCAGACCGTGACGCGCCAGACATACCTCGTGCGGGGAAGGAGCGGTGGGCCGCCGTAGACCGCGCCGATCGCGGCGGGATCCTCGACCCGGCCACTCGACCAGTCGCCGGCCTCGCCGCTTGACCGGCTGTCGGTCTCCGGTTCACCGGCCTCGCCGTCCGATGAGTCGCCGACCCCCGGGACCTGGCTGTTTGCCGAGCCGCCGGTCTCCGGATCGTCGATCCCGCCGCTCGGCCGGATGCCGACCCGCAGCTCGTAGGCCACCGGATCGTCGCCCGCCTGCGCCGAGGTGAGCCGCCATGACAGCAGCGGCCGGGGCTCGCCGACGCCGAGCGGCGTCCGGCGGTGCTCGCAGCGCAGTCCGTACGGCGTCAGCCTGGCCGCGACCGTCACCTGTCATCCTCCTGCTATCTCTTTGTTAAATCTAACGACTTATGGTGTGATTTTGTGAACGATGGGTGGAGACTATGAGCCACCAGATCTGAGTGTCAAGAGTGACCGCTGCGGGAATCCGTCGTGGTCGGGGCATGAGAGGGCGCATGGGTTCTGAGAACTTCACAGGTGATCCCGCGTGGGCCGGGATGGACATCGGCACCCAGGGGGTGCGGGTGACCGTCGTCGACGGCCGGGGCACGCCGCTGGCGACGGGGTCCGCCCCGCTGGACAGCCTTCGCGGCGAGGGACGTGGGCACGAGCAGAACCCCGAAGACTGGTGGCGGGCCGCGGTCGCGGCGTGCCGGCAGGCCACGGCGGGCCTCGCCCCCGGGCGGATCCGAGCGCTCGCGGTGTGCAGCACCTCCGGCACGATCGTGCTGGCCGACGCCGCGGCCAGGCCCGTCTCGCCCGCCCTCATGTACGACGACGACCGGGGCCGCCCCTACGTGGAGCGGGTGACCGCCGCGGGACGCGAGCTCTGGGACGATCTGAGCGTGCGGATCCAGGCCTCGTGGGCTCTGCCCAAGCTGCTCTGGCTCGCCGAGAACGGCGGGCTGCCCACCGGCGCACGGCTGCTGCACTCGGCCGACTTCGTGACCGCGCGCCTGGCGGGCGAGCTGACCGCGACCGACTCCAGCCACGCGCTGAAGAGCGGTTACGACTCGCTCGGGGAGCGCTGGCCACTGGAGGTGATGTCCAGGCTGGGCCTGCCCTCCGACCTGTTCGGCCCCGTCGTGCGCCCGGGCAGCCCGATCGGCGAGGTGGGGGCGGAGGCCGCCGCCCTCACCGGCCTCCCCGAGGGGTGCGAGATCGTCGCGGGCATGACCGACGGCTGCGCGGGCCAGATCGCCGCCGGTGCGCTGACGCCCGGCAGCGGGGTGTCCGTGCTGGGCACCACGCTGGTGCTCAAGGGGGTGAGCGAGAAGCTCCTGCGCGACCCCAACGGAGCCGTCTACAGCCACCGCCACCCCGACGGCGGCTGGCTGCCCGGCGGCGCGTCGAACGTCGGCGCCGGCGTGCTGGCCTCGGTGTTCCCCGGCCGTGACCTGGCCGCCCTCGACGAGGCCGCCGCGCGGTACGAACCCGCGAGGGCCGTCATCTACCCGCTCACCGCCCGCGGTGAGCGTTTCCCCTTCTACCGGCCGGACGCCGAGCAGGTCGTGGTCGGCGAGATCGGGCCGGAGGCCGAGCACTACGCGGCGCTGCTCCAGGGCGTCGCGTACGGGGAGCGGCTGGGGGTGGCCGCCCTCGCCCTGCTCGGCGCCCCCGTCTCCGAGCCCCTCGCGCTGGTCGGCGGAGCCACGCGCAGTCGCTACTGGTGCCAGCTCCGCGCCGACGTCCTGGGCATGCCGGTCCAGATCCCCCGCTACCCCGAGGCGTCGGTCGGCATGGCCGTGCTCGCGGCCTCGTCCGGGCGCTCGCTCGACGAGACCGCCCGGGAGATGGTGCCCCGCGGCGAGCGGATCGACCCCCGCCCGGACCGCGTGGCACGGTTCGAGCAGAGCTTCCGCCTGCTCGTCGACGCGCTCGTCGAACGGGACTACCTCACCACCGAGCTCGCGGCGAAGGCGGTCGCGTCATGATGATCTTTCTGTTCGCCGAGCGGGACTACCTCACCACCGGACAGGCGGTCGCTTTATGACGATCTTTCTGCTCGCCGGCGCGCTCGCCGAGCGGGATCACCTCACCACCGGACTCGCAGCGAAGGCGGTCGCGTTATGACGATCTTTCTCTCCCGGCACGGACGTACCGAGTGGAGCGTCCAGAAACGCTACGCGGGTGTCACCGACGTCCCCCTCGACGAGGTGGGGCAGGGCCAGGCCCGGCTGCTCGCGAGCTGGGCGCGGGGGGCCAAGCTGGACGGCGTGGTGTCCTCGCCCCTGCTGCGCGCCCGCGACACCGCCACCGGTGCGGCCCGCGCCGCGGAGTTGCCGTTGCGGACCGATCCCCGCCTGCGCGAGCTGGACTTCGGCGTCGCCGAGGGGCTCCGCCGCGCCGAGATGGACCCCGACGTCGTGCGGCGCTTCGAGGCCGATCCCGTCGCGGACTTCCTGCCCGGCGGGGAAGACCCGGTCAAGGCCGTGGAGCGGGTCACCGAGTGCCTGCGGGAGCTCGGTTCACATGGGCGGATCCTCGTGGTCGCGCACAACACGATCCTGCGCCTGGCCCTGTGCGGGCTCCTGGACATCCCGCTGGTCGACTACCGCAGGCGGCTGCCGGTCATCGAGCACGGTTCGGTGACCGAGTTGGTCTTCGGCCCGGGGGGTCCGGCGCTGCGGCGTTTCAACTCTCCGATCCAATAGCGCTACGATGCGCGATCAACACAGTCTTGGAGCTCGCCAGGTGAATTCGCGTCAGCACACGGCCGGCGGCGCCTCCCGGCGTCAGGCGATGGCCGAGCACGTCATGCGCCAGGGTTCGGCCTCGGTCACCGAACTCGCCGAGGCCTTCGCGGTCAGCGTGATGACGGTCCACCGCGATCTGGACGAGCTCGAACGCCAGGGGATGGTACGGAAGTTCCGGGGCGGGGCCACCGCGCAGGCCTCCAACGTCTTCGAGAGCAACATCGTCTACCGGCTCACCGCCAACCAGGAGGAGAAGGAGGCGATCGCGCGGCACGTCGCGCGGCTCGTCGAGCCCGGCAGTTCCATCATGCTCGACGACTCCACGACCGCCCTCGCGGTGGCCAGGCACCTGGGCGACGTCACCCCGCTCACCGTGGTCACGAACTTCCTGGAGGCGATCAAGCTGCTCGCGGCGGCGCCCGGCATCCGGTTGATGGCGCTCGGCGGCGAGTATCACCCCACGCACGACTCCTTCCTCGGCGTCGCCTGCGTGGACGCCGTCGAGGCGATGAGCACCGACGTGGTGATCGTCTCCACCTCCGCGATCTCCGACCGCTACGCCTTCCACCAGGAGCAGGAGATCGTGCTGGTCAAGAGGGCGATGCTCCGCTCCGCGTCCCGCCGCATCCTCGCCATCGACCACTCCAAACTCGACAGGGTGGCGCTGCACCGGGTGGCCCCGCTCGACGACTTCGACCTCATCGTCGTCGACGCGCGCGCTCCCGCCGACGCCGTCCAGCGCCTGCGCGAGAAGCATCGCAACGTCGAGGTCGCCGAGCTCTAGCCCTGTTCTCCGTACGGGCCCCATCGCTTTCACGCCGGCGGGCAGGCGGCGACGGCGCCGGCGTAGCGGGCCGTCAGGGTGCGGAGGTGCTCGACGAGTTCCGGAGGCTCGGTGACCTCGAAGTCGAGGTCGAGCAGGCCCAGGTACACGGCGAGCGTGTTCGGGCTGTCCGCACCGGTGTGCAGCAGGCAGGTCCGCTCGTCCACGGCCTCCACCACGCCGACCGCGGGGTTGATCCGCTCGGTCACGACCTCGGCGGGCGCGTGCACGAGGACCCGCGCGTGGTAGCGCCACGCGGCGGCCGACGCGCCCCGCGCGACGTACGCGGCCGCCCCGCCCTCGGGCGGGTCGCGGGGCGGGAAGCGCGGTCCGTTGGGGGTGCGGGGCTGGACGCGGTCGACCCGGAAGGTGCGCCAGTCGGAGCGGTCGACGTCCCAGGCGACGAGGTACCAGCGGCGACCCCAGGAGACGAGCCGGTACGGTTCGACGGCCCGGACGCTCGTCGACCCGTCGTGTCCGCGATAGTCGAACCGCAGCCGTTCCCGGTCGCGGCAGGCCGCCGCCAGCGCGCTCAGCACGGCCGGTTCGACCACAGGGCCCGGGTGGTCGGGCGGCACCGGCTCGGTGTACGTCTGCAGCGAGTTGACCCGGTGCCGCAGCCGCGACGGCAGCACCTGTTCGAGCTTGGCGAGCGCGCGTACCGAGGTTTCCTCGATGCCCGCGACGGCGCCTCCGGCCGCCGCGGACCGCAGCCCGACCGCCACCGCCACGGCCTCGTCGTCGTCGAGCAGGAGCGGCGGCATGACGGCGCCGGCGCCCAGGCGGTACCCGCCGTCGGTGCCCCGGGTGGCGTTCACCGGATATCCGAGTTCGCGCAGCCGGTCGACGTCACGGCGCACGGTCCGCTCGCTCACGTCCAGCCGCTCCGCGAGGTCGGCGCCGGGCCAGTCGCGTCTGGCCTGCAACAACGACAGCAGGCGCAGCAGGCGCGCCGAGGTCTCCAGCATGTCTTCAGTCTGCCCGGACTTCAGGACAGAGGTTGACCGGAAGGGTCCGTAGTGTTTCCGGCATGAGCACAAACACCGAGATCAAGCCGTTCCGCATCGACGTTCCGCAGGCGGACCTCGACGACCTCCACGACCGGCTCGGCCGCACCCGCTGGCCCGACGAGATCCCGGGTGCCGGCTGGGACTACGGCGTGCCGGTGGAGTACGTGAGGAAGCTGGCCGAGTACTGGCGCGACGGGTACGACTGGCGGGCCTGGGAGGCCACGATCAACCGGCACCCGCAGTTCACCACGGAGATCGACGGGCAGAACATCCACTTCCTGCACATCCGCTCGCCGCACGAGGACGCCCTGCCGCTGATCCTCACGCACGGCTGGCCGGGCTCGATCGTGGAGTACCTGAGGGTCATCGAGCCGCTCACCGACCCGGCCGGCGGGGGGCAGGCCTTTCACGTGGTGATCCCGTCGCTGCCCGGTTTCGGCTTCTCCGGTCCGACCAGGGAGAAGGGCTGGAACCGGTATCGCACCGCCAGGGCGTGGGTGGAGCTGATGCGGCGTCTGGGCTACGAGAAGTACGGCACGGCCGGCAACGACGGCGGCTCGTTCGTCGCGCCGGAGATGGGCCGGATCGACCCCGAGCACGTCGTCGGCGTGCACGTCACGCAGATCTTCTCGTTTCCGTCCGGCGACCCGGCCGAGTTCGAGAAGATCACCCCGGAGGATCAGAAGGCGCTGGAGACGCTGCAGTGGTTCTACGACAACAAGATGTCGTTCAACACGCTGCACTCGCAGCAGCCGCAGACCCTGTCGTACGCGATCTACGACTCGCCGGTCGGGCTGCTCGGGTGGAACGCGCAGCTCTTCGGCGACACCGTCGACGTCGACGACGATTTCATCCTGACCAACACGATGCTCTACTGGCTGACCGGCACCGCCACGTCGGCCACCCGGTTCTACTACGAGGACGCGCGCGCCGCGCATCCCCAGGAGCCCACCACCGTGCCGACCGGCCTGGCGATGTTCGCCGGTGACTTCGTCTCCATGCGGACGTTCGCCGACCGCGATCACACGAACATCGTGCACTGGGAGTCCTACGACCGGGGCGGCCACTATGCCGCGCACATCGTGCCCGACGTGCTCGTCGACGACCTCCGTACGTTCTTCGGCAAACTGCGGTGACCTCCACCGTCACGTTGGCGCCGGCCCTCGGCGGGGTCGGCGCCACCCCTCCCGCCGCGCGGTGAATCGGGGGACGCCCGTAAGGGGCCTGCCTCCGTCAACCGGGTGAGATAATTAACATTAACTATGTTAGCTTTCACATCATTGCGGTAGCGTTTCAGGTCATGCTGAGAGATGTTGTGAACGTGCTGGTCGCCGGAGATTATTTTGTCCGGCCCTCCGCCGTCGCCGAGGGGCTCCACGCCGAGCTGGGCGAGCGCGTCGCGGTGACGTCCCTGACCGGGCCGTGGCCGATGCGGCCTTTCGGCCCGATCGCCGAGGTGCATGAGGCGTCCGGAGACGAGGACGAGCTGATCGCCGCGCTCCGGGACGTCGAGGTCGCGATCACCCAGATGGCGCCGTTCACCTCTCGGGTCCTGGCGAGCGCCCCCGCGCTGAAACTCCTCGTGGTCACCCGGGGCGGGCCCGTCAACGTCAACCTCGCCGAGGCCGCCGCGCGGGGGGTGACGGTGTGCTCCACCCCGGGACGCAACGCGCCCGCCGCGGCGGAGCTGGCCGTGGCGCTGACCCTGGGCGTGCTGCGCCGCCTCAGCGAGGTGCACGCCACGATGCGCGACGGGCAGTGGCGCTCCGACCTCTACGCGTACGACGCCTGCGGCGGTGAGCTCGACGGCGCCGAGGTGGGCATCGTCGGCTTCGGCGCCATCGGCCGCCGGGTCGCCGCCGCCTTCCAGGCGCTCGGCGCCCGCGTCCTCGTGACCGACCCGTTCGCCGGTTCGCTGCCGGAGGGCGTGACCCTGGTGGAGCTGCCCGAGCTGCTCGCGCGCTCCCGGGTGGTGAGCCTGCACGCCCGGCTCACCGCCGAGACGCAGGGCCTGATCGGCGCCGCCGAGCTGGCCCTGATGCCTCGCGGCGCGGTCCTGGTCAACACCGCGCGGGGCGCGCTCGTGGACACGGACGCGCTCACGGCGGCCCTGGAGTCGGGACATCTGGGAGGGGCCGGTCTGGACGTCTACGAGCCGGAGCCGCTGCCCGCGTCCCACCCCCTGAGGTCCGCACCGGGCACCCTCCTCATCCCGCACCTGGCGGGGGCCACCCGGCAGACCGCCGACCGTGCGATCCGGATGGCGGTCGAGGAGGTGGCCCGCTGGTGCCGCGACGAGCCCCTCGCCTACACGGTCGCCGCCCCGTCCCTCACCGGCTGACCACCCCTTTTTGGTTCAGCGGTCCCCTATGAGCAGGAGCTGGAGATGATCGTCGGAGTCGACGCCGGGACGTCCGGAGTCAAGGCGGTGGCGTTCGCGCCGGACGGCGAGGTGATGGCGGTCGAGTCGCGGTCGCTGACGCTCTCCCACCCGGGTCCCGGACAGGTCGAGCAGGACGCGGAGACGGTGGTCGCTGCCGTCGAGGACGTCCTCGGGCGACTCGTGGCCCGGGGCGTCCGGGCGGACGAGGTCCAGGCCACCGGGCTCACCGGCCAGGGAGACGGGCTCTGGCTGCTCGACGGCGAGGGCAGGCCCGCGGGGCCCGCACTGTCCTGGCTGGACGGCCGCGCCACCCCGCTGGTGGACGGATGGATGCGCGACGGCACGTTCGAGGAGCTGTTCCGGCGCACCGGCAACGCCGCCTTCCCCGGTGCGGGCGCACCCCTGCTCGCCCACCTCGACCGCACCGGCCCCGAGACGCTGGATCGGGCGACCACCGCCGCCCGCTGCAAGGACATGATCATGCAGCGGTTCACCGGCGTGCGCGCCACGGACCTGTCCGACGCCTCCAACCTTTTCACCGATCCGCGGACGAGGGTCCGCGACGCCGATCTTCTCCGTCTGTGCGGTCTGGAGCATCGTCAGGGGCTGCTCCCGCCCGTCTCCGCCGAGCTCCCCGCCGGAGAGATCCTGGGGGGCGCCTTCAGGGGCGTCCCTCTCTCCGCGGGGCCGTACGACCTGCCCGCCTGCGCCGCGGGGGCGGGCGTCACCCGGCCCGGCGACGGCCTGCTGATCATCGGGACCACGCTCGCCTGCGAGGTCATCACCGACCGCCTCGACCTGGGCGGAGAGCCCGCCGGCCAGACCCTCTGCCTGCCGGACGGCTGGCTGCGCGCGATGCCCGCCATGACCGGTACGGCGGCGCTCGACTGGTTGCTCGGCCTGGTCGGAGTCAGGCACGACGAGCTCGGCGCGCTCCTCGGGCAGAGCCCGCCCGGGGCGCGGGGCGTGCGCTTCCTGCCGTACCTCTCCCCGTCGGGAGAGCGCGCGCCGTTCGTCGAGCCGAACGCGAGGGGCCGGCTCGACGGACTGGAGCTGGCCGTGACCAGGGCGGACGTCGTCCGTGCCGGATGCGAGGGGCTGGCCTTCGCGGCGAGGCACTGCTTCGAGGCGGCGGGGCTGACCGGGGAGGTGGCCGTCTGCGGCGGCGGCACCGGTTCTGAGGCCTGGCTGCAGATCTTCGCGGACGTGCTGGGGCGCCCGCTCCGGCTGGCCCGCGGACCCGAGGTGGGCGCCATGGGCGCGGCGTTGACGGCGGCCCGCAGGTTCGGGCTTACCGTGGACGAAGCCACCTGGACGGCGGGAACGCGCTGGTACGAGCCCCGTCACGACATGGAGGAGCCCTACCGGCGTTATCTCGACGACGTGCGGGGCCTGAGAAACTCGCTGTGAAATATAAAGCTAAATCTTGTTAAAAACGCATTCCTATTGCTAAAAGTGCGAGCCGATCTTCTTCTTCCCCCATCTTTCCGGGAGAACCATGAACGACGATCGGCGGCTCGCTCGCATTCTCAGCGATCCCTCCCGCCGCGCCTTCCTCAGCCTTACCGGCGCCGCGATGGCACTGGCCTTCACTACCAACCTCGCCGACCCCTGGACCGCACGATCCAGCGGCGGGGACGGCTACCCCTTCCAGCTCGGCGTCGCCTCGGGCGACCCGCTGCCCGGCAGCGTGATCCTCTGGACCCGGCTCGCCGTGCGGCCGCTCGAACCCCTGGGCGGCATGCCGTACGGGCGGATCAAGGTCGACTGGGAGATCGCCGAGGACCCGGCGTTCGCCCGGCGGGCCAAGCACGGCAGCACGTGGGCCGCTCCCGAGTACGGCCACTCGGTCCACGTGAACGTGCGGGGGCTCAGGCCGTGCCGGGAATACTTCTACCGCTTCCGTACCTGCGGCGAGATCAGCCCGATCGGCAGGACCAAGACCGCACCGGCGGTCCGCAGCAGTCCCGAGCGTCTCCTGATGGCGTTCGCCTCGTGCGCCTCGTGGCCGGACGGGTTCTACACCGCCTACCGCCACCTCGCGAACGAGAACGCCGACGTGATCCTCCACCTGGGGGACTACATCTACGAGTACGGGATCGCCGCGAGCGGCGGAATGCGGAACACCCCGGTGCCCGACCAGCTCCGGGTGCAGTGCGACACCCTCGACCGCTACCGGATCCAGTACGGCCTCTACAAGAGCGACCCCGACCTGCAGGCCGCCCACCAGTCCGCCCCGTGGATCGTCACCTGGGACGACCACGAGGTGCTCGACAACTGGGCCGGATTCGCGGGCCCCGGCGGGGAGGTCACACCCGAGGACTTCCTCGTCATCCGGGCGAACGGCTTCCGGGCCTACTGGGAGAACCTGCCGATGCGGCTGCCGCGGCCCGTGGACGGTCCGGACGCCCGGATCTACCGCCGCTTCACGTTCGGCGACCTCGCGGAGCTCAACGTCCTCGACACCCGGCAGTACCGCGACGACCAGGCGTGCGGCGACGGCCCGCGCCACGACTGCGCGGAGAGGCTCGACCCCGCCCGCACGATGCTGGGCACCGAGCAGGAGAAGTGGCTGCTCGATGGTCTCGGCACCACGAGCGCCCGATGGAACGTCCTCGCCCAGCAGATCGCCATGTGCCAGCTCGACGACGACCCCGCACCCGCCCAGAGACTCAGCATGGACATGTGGGACGGCTACCGGGCCGCCAAGGAACGAGTGATCAACGGCATAGTCGAGCGGCGGGTGAGCAACCCGGTGGTGCTCACCGGCGACTTCCACAACAACGTCGCCGGGGAGCTCAAGGCGAACTTCGACGATCCGGCCTCGCCGACCGTCGGCGTCGAGTTCATCGGCACCTCGATCAGCAGCGGCGGCAACGGCAGCGCCGCGATCGGCCTGCCCGCCGGCGGCTCCGACCCGGTCAACCCGCACATCAGGTTCTCCAGCTACCAGCGCGGCTACGTCGCCTGCGACATCACGAGGGCCCGGTGGCAGGCCGACTTCAAGGTGGTCCCCTACGTCGACAGGGTCGGCGCCCCGGTGTCGACCAGGGGCAGCCTCGTGGCACTGAACGGTATCCCCGGCCTGCAGGTTCTCTGAAGGGAGCAACGAACATGCGCCGTCCACGTATCACCGCCGCGCTCGCCGTCGCCGCCGCGGCCGTCCTCGCCGCCGACGCCGCCGTGGCGCCCGGGCTCCCGGCACCCGGATCCGTCGCCGCCGCGACGCTCGGATCGGGTGCGTCCGGATCGGGGACGTCGGGATCGGGTGCGTCCGAATCGAGGGCATCGGGATCGGGTGCGTCCAGGTCGGGGACGTCGGGATCGGGTGCGTCCGAATTGAGGGCATCGGGAACGGGAACGTTCGGGTCGGGGACATCGGGAACGGGGACGCCCGGATCGGGGACGTCCGGATCGGGAGAGCCCGGACCGGAGACGTCCGGGCCGTGGGCATCCGGCCGCGGGCTCGCCGTACAGTCGTCGAAGCTCGTGATCGGCGCCCCCGCGCAGGACCCCGGCATCCGGGTCAGGCGCGGAATCTCGAAGGGGACGGGCAGGCTGACCCCGATCTCCAGGGCCGGTCGGCTGATCGCACCGCTCGGCGTCGACGCGGCCTGCCCGGCCAAGCTGGAGATCGGCATGCGCAGCGACGCGAGGGAACCCCTCTACGCGGACATGTTCGTCGAGATCGACCGGCCGCTCGTCGCCTCGCGCCCCATGCTGTCGAGCTATCTGCCGCCAGGCTACGAACTCGGCGCGAAGCTGCTGGTCGGCGTCCCACCGGTGACCCCCGTGGGTGAGTACAGCCTGCGCCTGAGGGCGGGGAAGGAGGAGCTGACCGTACCGGTCTCCGTCGTCGACGTCGGCGAGCTGGACAATGGAGGCAACCTGGCGCTCTACCGGCCGGTCACGGCGTCGTCGCAGCACACCGGCGCCAACTACCCGCTGTGCAGCGTCGTCGACGGCGACCGCGACTCCAGCGGCTGGGCGGGTGGCAACGGCTGGAACGACGCCACCTCCCGGGTCTGGCCGGACACGCTCGACATCGCGCTCGGCGGGCCCCGGCAGGTCTCCCGGGTCGACCTGTACACCCTGGACACCGAGCGGTACCCGGCGGCCTGGCTGGGGCTGCGCGACTGGGACGTGCAGGTCAGGGAGGACGGCCGGTGGCGTACGGTCGCCCAGGTCCGCGGCAACACCGCCGGGACGGTCAGGTCGGACTTCGCCCCCGTCACCGCCGACGCCGTCCGCATCTCCACGCTGGCCTCGAACGGCCCCGACAACTACAGCCGGATCATCGAGGTCGAGGCCTACTCCTAGACCTGCGTCACGCTTCTGGGCCCGTGTCAGACCTGTGTCAAAGCTCCCAGGACTGGGTCAACGTCCGTCGTGGTGGCCGATCCGGGGTGATCTTCGGATGGCGTGTCGGCAGCCGGCGCAAGCCGGGGTCGAAGGGCGGCGGGCCCTGAGGCCTTCGACCCATATTCGCCCACGCGACCTTGATCGATTTTCTCGCGACGGAGGGCGACATCCGTCCCCGAAACAACCCGGTTAAGGTCTGGATACATCCCATTAACCCGAATCGGGTTATATGTTCCGAAGCTCCCCTCGAAAGTCGTCCCACGGAAACATGGCGGCCGCCGGTGCGCCCAAGTCGGGCGCACCGGCGACTGCTCAGGACGGACCCCCTGCAAGATTTCTACGGTCTTCTTACAAGGGTGAAGCGGCATTATGGTCGTGCCGACCATCGGATGTCCCGAAGGCGGCATTCATAACGACAGTGGAGAACTCCGATAAGCATGTCCGACTTCTCCTCGACCCACAGCATGGTCGATCTTCGCATTCCTGACATCGACGGAAGCCCTGGGCCACAGAGGAGCGGGAGCCGATCGGGGGCAGGGCTCCGGTTCACGCTGCTCGGCCCGGTGCGTGCGTGGCTCGACGGCGCCGAGCTGAACCTGGGCTCGCCGCAGCAGCGCGCGACGCTCGCGATCCTGCTGCTGCACGAGGGCACGCAGGTGACGCTGGAGGAGCTCATCGACACGATCTGGGGCGACGACCCGCCGCGTTCCGCGGTCAGCACCCTGCGCACGTACATCTCCCGGCTGCGCCGCGTGCTCCATCCGGTCGCGATCCACCCGACGCGGGGCGGTTACACGCTGCGGATAGGGCCGGGTGAGCTGGACCTGACGCTTTTCCGGGAGCGGGTCGCGCGGGCGCGGGCGGCTCGCCACAACGGCGAACCCGCCACCGCCGCGGTGCTGCTGCGGGACGCGCTGGCGCTCTGGGAGGGCCGGCCGCTCGCCGGCGTCCCCGGCGCGTACGCGGACGTCCGGCGCATGCGGCTGGTCGAGCTCAGGCTGGACGCCACCGAGGAACGGCTCGCCATCGACCTGGAGCTGGGCCGGGACGTCGAGGCGATCACGGAGCTGTCCGCCATGGTCGCCGAGCACCCGTTGCGTGAGCGGGCGCGAGAGCTGCTGATGCTGGCCCTGTACAGGTCGGGACGGCAGGCCGACGCGCTCGCCATGTTCCGGCAGGGCCGGCGCCTGCTGGTCGGGGAGCTCGGCATCGACCCCGGGCCGGGTCTGCAGCAAATGCACCGGCGCATTCTCGACGCGGACCCGCTGTTGCTCGGTCCGTCAGGGCACCGGCCCCCGCCACCCCGGTGGACACCCGCCCAGCTGCCGCCCGACCTTCCCGACTTCAGCGGGAGAGCCGTCGTGCTGCAAGAGCTGAGCGACGCTCTGACCAGGCCGGACGAGGTGCCCGTCGTGGGCGTCATCGGGCTGGGCGGGGTCGGCAAGACCGCTCTGGCGATCCACGCCGCCCATGCCGTACGGCAGGCGTTCCCCGACGGCCAGGTCTACGCCGACCTCGAGGCGATGGGCGAGCCGGCCAATCCGTCCACCGTGCTCGCGGCCTTCCTGCGCGCCTACGGGGTCCTCAAGGAGGAGATGCCCGACACGTTGTACGAGCGGGCGACCCTGTGGCGCACGATCCTCGCGGGGCGCCGCGTTCTCATCGTCCTGGACAACGTGCGCGACAGTGCCCAGATCCGCGAGTCGCTGCCGGCCACACCCGGATGCGCCGTCGTCATCACCGGCCGGCAGGCGATGCTGGACCTTCCCGGCGTGCGCTGGCACACGCTCGGCCCCTTTTCGCCGGACGAGGCGCTGGCGCTGTTCGAACGTGTCGCCGGTGCCGACCGGGTGCGGGCCGAGCCGCAGGCCGCCCGGAGACTGGTCGCCGCGTGCTTCTTCATGCCGCTGCCGATACGGCTGGCCGGTGCCCTGCTGACGACCCGGCCCGGCTGGACCGTGGCGGCGGCCGAACGTCACCTGCGTGACGAGATGCGCCGGCTGACCGGCAGGCACACGGACTGCCCGGCGGCCGAGGCGCCGCTCCCCCTCGGGTACAGGCAGTCGGACGAGAGAAGGTCAGGAAGGCAGCCCGGCCATCCAGCCGAGCACCAGTGCGTTGAATGTCGACGGTCTCTCCTGCTGCAGCCAGTGACCGGTGTCCCAGACCACCGCCAGGCTGTACGGGTGGACGCTCGCCACCGACTCGTCCCAGCCGACGTCGATGCCCTTGATGTTCAGGACCGTCTGCGTGGAGACGGTCAGGACGGGGCAGGCGCGGCGGCGCAGATATTTCTCACCGGCCGGGCGCCGGGTCACGTCGCCCGAGGCCTCGAACATGCCGATGAACACCTTGGCGACGACCTCCGGGGACATGCCGAGCGTCCGGCGACGGTGCCAGGTCGGCAGCCACTCGGTCGCCGGAAGGGGTTCCGTGCTCTCCACGCTCGACAGGAGCGCGGTGGCGACGGCGATCGGGTCCGGGCCGCGGAACGCGTCGGCGGCTCCCGCGGCGAATTCCTCGTCGAAGCCGTAGCCCGGATCCAGCGCGACGACGGCACGGACGAGGTCGGGCCGCTCGACCGCGAGCACCGAGGCGACGGTGCCGCCCAGCGAGTGGCCCACCGCGATGACCGGCCCCGCGCCGATCCGGTCGAGCAGCAGCGCCAGGTCCTCGGCAAAGATTTTCGGCGTGTGATCTCCCGGGATCTCGGAGGACCGGCCGTGGCTGCGGAGGTCCGGAGCGATCACCCGGTGATCGGCGGCGAAGGGGTCGATCTGCCAGGACCAGTCGTGTGAGTCGCAGGTCGCGCCGTGCAGGAGAAGCACGGCCTGATCGCCCGCACCATCGTCGGTATAGAACAGACGATGGTCGCCGATATTGATATAGGTCATGGTTGCCCCCCGATTTTCGGGTATCTCGGCCCCGATTTTCAGGTGTATCGGCATTGAATGAGGATATGCGCCGGTGCGATGCGTCCGATTCCCCGGAACGCTGTTCGCTGTCTCACGCCTCCGCGAATGTCATGGACGAGAATTCGCCGTGTACGAGAAATCCATGAAAGGCGTGAGTGGTGCGAGAGGCGGCGAGAAAAGGCCAGAATTCGCAATGCTGGATTACTTCCCGGACAGCATGACCACCCGGTCGTCCGGCGCGAGCGCGAGCGGGGCCGACTTGTCAGAATTGAGCGTAACACCGTGCCGTGGAGGCCTGCCGGAGCGCCCGGCCGGCGGTCGAGGCCGTCTCGCCCTGGCCGGCGGGAGGCTTCGACCACCGGCGGCGGCCGGAAGCACGGTCATCACCCGGTTGTGGCCGGCTGCTCCTCGGCGGTCTCGTCCTCGGCGAGATCGCCGCACTTGAAGCCCGGCTCCCGCTCGGGGTCGAGCTGGATGGACCCGAGGTTGGTGGTCTCCATCGGACGCCGGAAGGTCTCGAGCTTGTCGCAGTCGTAGAAGATGTAGGTGCCGTCGCTCTCCCCGAGCAGCATCATCCATCGGCCGTCGTAGAGCGGCTTGTCGTTCTCGGCGTTCTTGATGATGCTCCACTGGTCCTGGAAGCCGACGTAGCTGAGGAACTCGTTGGCCTGCCCGGTCTCCTGCACCTCGACCGCTCCGAAGACCATCTGGATGATCAGCACGAAACCCAGGCCGAGGCCAGTGAGGGCGCCGACGACGACCTTCATCCCCGCGCGGCCGACGGGCCTGCCGCGCAGCAGCCGGAACGGCACCAGAAACGTCAGCACGCCCAGCCCGACGGCGCCGACGACCATGGGGACGAGGTCCTGGACATCGCCGTACAGGTAGAACAGAGCCCAGTAGGCCGCGCCGCACCACAGCGCGCTGATCAGGGCGACGATCCAGGGCCGCTCCCGGAGGACTCCCATGAGCCTGCCGGCCGCACCGCGGGTCAGCTTGTTGATCAGCCAGCTCGCCCCGACGACGAGGCCGAGGGCGGGGATGGCGACCATGAGGGCGAGGACCAGCGTTCCCATCAGCCGGCCGAGCAGGACGGACTGATCGATTCCCGCCTGCTGCGGGGTGATGCCGAATACCGAATACATGCCTTCGACGCCGAGGTAGAGCACGGCGTAAAGCGCGACACCGATCGGAACGACGACGGAGCCGATGCGTTCGATCAATGCCAGGACGCCACTGTCGTGGCCTCCCTGCTCCTGCGGGGTGTCATCCGATGACACGGGCGGAGCGTGATTCTCTGACCCGGAGGGAGTGTAATTCGGTAGCACGGGGGGAATATCACTCGGTTGGGTCGACGTATGTTGACTTGTCACGATGTGCGATCGTAAACCATGCCCGTCGACACGAGATTGACGAAACATAAACGTGCCGGGTCCGCTCGCCGTCGTGCCGGAGGTCCGGGACCGGCCTCCTCCGAAGGTCGCGGTCGCCCGAGGACTCCGGGCGGAGGACCTGAATTTCCGAAGAACGCTCCGGGGTGTCCGTCGCGAGGACGGGCCCGGCCGAGAGCGACGGAGTGGCCGCAGGGATCATGCCGGCCCTCGGGTGGCCCGCCCCGGAACTGCGCAAGGTGACAATGCGCTTTTGCTGCAAAACCTAAAGTGATGGCACTAACCTGCCTAGCGGCAAGGGCTGACGAGGGAAACGATTCCGGATTCCCCGATCCTTTCCGATCCCCGATCCTCGCCGGATCCCTCGATCAGCCCCTCCGGATTTCCTCTCCCCCGACAGGAGCTCAACCATGTCCTCCCATAACACGCTCACGCTTACCCGCACGCCCGACCTCCTGAGAGAGTATGAACCCGGCACCTTCTTCTTCACGTCACCGACCCGGACCCTGCTCGCCAGGGGAGTTCATCTTGAGGTGCCGGACTCGGGGGCGAAGAGCCTGCACGGTCGCGTTTCCTCCGCATTGCGGGACGCCGAGGAGTCCGGCCATCCCCATCCCGTCGCGGTGGGCGCGATCCCCTTCCGCGAAGACCGTCCCGCGCGCCTGCTGGTGCCCGCCGCGGTCTGCTGGACGAGCCCCCGGACCGGGGCGTCCTCCGTTCCCGAACAGGTGACCAGGGCGTCCACCAAACTTGGAGCGGTCCCGGACTCCGGCGACTACGTGCGCGGGGTGGAGATGGCGCTGGCCAAGCTGACCACGGGAGAGCTGAAAAAGATCGTGCTGGCCCGCGCCCTGGACATCACCATGGGCGCTCCGATCGACGTCCGCCAGGTCCTGCGGAACCTGGTCCGCCGCGACCCGCAGGCGTACGGCTACGCGGTGAACCTGCCCTCCGTCACCGGCACGGCCCGCACGCTGCTGGGAGCCAGCCCCGAGCTGCTCTTCTCCCGCTCCGGCCGGCGGATCACGACGAACCCGCTGGCCGGGTCCGCGCCGCGCCACCCGGATCCCGTCGTCGACCAGACCCTGGCGCGAGACCTGCTCTCCTCGGACAAGGATCTTCGCGAGCACGCCCTGGTGGTCGAGAACATCGTGGAGGCCCTGCGTCCGTACTGCCGGGACCTGTCCGTCCCCGCGGGGCCGTCGCTGCTGTCCACCGCCTCCATGTGGCACTTGTCGACCCGGATCACCGGCGTGCTCGACGACCCGGAGATCACGTCGCTGGAGATGGCCACCATGCTGCATCCCACACCGGCGGTCTGCGGCACGCCCGCCGGCGCGGCGCGAGAGGCCATCGCGGAGATCGAGCCGTTCGACCGCGGCCTCTACGCGGGCCTGGTCGGATGGTGCGACGCGGCCGGCGACGGCGAGTGGGTCGTGACCATCCGCTGCGCGGAGGTCGCCGACCAGACCCTGAGGCTGTTCGCCGGAGCGGGGATCGTCGCCGGTTCGGTGCCGGAGGCGGAGCTCGCCGAGACCACCGCCAAGTTCCAGACCATGCTCCGCGCCGTCGGCCTGGACTAAGGTCGCTCCATCCTCGTTGGAGCGCTCCACCCTCCCCGGAGGCCTCCCCGCAATCTCCTGCGCCCCCTCGCGGGGCGTCGGCATCGCCGACGACCGCGCGACCGTATGTCCCGTGAAGACCTCACACTGAACCTCCCCTCCGGAACGCAGCCCCCCGCACGCGGGGACGGGCACAGCCGCCCCTCGTTCTTCGCCTCTGTGACGGCCGTGAACCCCGCCGGATCTCGTAGAGGGCGTATCCGTGCCGGGAACCCGCCAGGATCGTGGGGGCGAGGAGTTCACACGGCGGCGTCACAACCCGGCCGGCCCATGGTCGAGAGGCAGGCCCTGCGCGGCCAGAAGCGCGCAGGGCCTGTGGGTTGCCGTGCGGACCACCCGTCAGATCACCCGGGTCATCGCCGGCTAGGGGCGAAGGTGGGTGCGCTGCCCGTCGTGGTCGAGGATGCACAGGATTTCCGCCGGACCGCCGTGGGCCCTTATGGCGTGGGGGATCATGGTGGAGAACTCCGCCGCCTGGCCGGTCTCGACCAGGATGGTCCGCTCTCCCAGCAGCAGCGCAACGGTTCCCGACAGGACGGTGAGCCAGTCCCTGCCGGGATGAACTCCCAGCTCATCGGCGCCGTTCCCGAGCACCGGGCCGGTGATGCGCATCTTGGCCACGGTCACGCCGTGCGGCCCGGGCTCCCGGCTCAGCAGCCAGACGGTCGTCCCCCGCACCTCGTCGCGCTGCGGCCTGATGACCACGTCTCCGTCATCGGCGGACTCCACCAGCTGGTCGAGCGAGGTTCCCAGGGCCCGGGCGAGCGAGATCAGCTGGTCGAGGCTGATCCGCCGGTGGCCCGTCTCGATACGGCTCAGGGTGGAAGGGCTCATGTAACAGCGTTCGGCCAGGTCATCGAGCGACCAGCCGCGGGCCGTGCGCAGCCCCCTGATGCGCAGGCGGACAATGCTGTCCACACCACCTTCTTGCTTCATACGCAAGATGGTATGCCCTGCGCGCAAAGCGGTATTACGGTCGCAGCATGAAGAACCAGCACCATTCGACGGCCGGAGCCGGCGATATCGCCATGGCCGAGCTCCTGGACCTCGACGCCGAGGTACTGCACACGTATCTGTCCGACGTGACCGCCTGGCTCGAAGAGCTGGCCGGCGATCGGCCCCCGCGCCGGATCCTCGACCTGGGCAGCGGGACCGGTACCGGCACCTTCGCCCTGCTCAAGCGCTTCGAGCGAGCCGACGCGACCACCCTGGACATCTCCCCCCACATGCTGCGTCTTCTCGGCGACAGAGCCCGCGGTCTCGGCATGGCCGACCGGGTCCGCGCCGTCCAGGTGGACCTGGACGCGGCATGGCCGGCTCTCGACACCGTCGACCTGGTGTGGGCGGCCTCGTCCCTGCACCACATGGCGGACCCCGACCACGTCCTGACCGAGGCCTTCGCCGCACTCCGCCCCGGCGGGCTCCTGGTCGTGGTCGAGATGGACTTCTTCCCGCGATTCCTGCCCGACGACGTCGGCCTCGGCCACCCCGGACTCGAAGCGCGCTGCCACGCCGCCCTGATCGCGGGACAGAGCGACGACTGGGGCCCGCACCTGTCCAGGGCCGGCTTCACCATCGAGGCCGAGCGGCCCTTCGCCATCGATCTGCGGCCCCCGTTCCCCGCCTCCATCGGCCGCTACGCTCAGGTGTCCCTGCAGCGCGTCCGGTCCAACCTCGACGGCCGGATGAGCGCCGACGACCTGGCCACGCTCGACACCCTCATCAACGGCGACGGGCCCGAAGGCGTTCTGCGGCGCGACGACCTCACCGTCCGCACCACCAGGACCGTATGGGTGGCCAGGCGGCCGTAGGACGACCGGCGCCGACGGGAGTGGCAGGACGCGGCCGGCTCCGTCCAGGACGGGGGCGCGGGAGGCCTAGCCGGCGGTGAAGAACAGCGGGCTGGTCCATACCTCGTGGCCGTCCGCCTGGACCGCGTGCACGTACAGGGCGCTGTCCTCTCCCCGAGGCGGACGGACCGAGAGCTCTCCGGTGAGGGTCGACGGGAGCCGGGCGGCGTCGGCGATCCGCTCGACCGTGACGTGAAGCCCGGCGCCTCCCAGCTCGCGACGGACCGGGCCCTCGGCGAGGTCGGCCAGGGGCACGCCGAACCGTTCGGTGCGGGCGTCCTCGGTGACGGTGGCCTCGATGACGATCTCCGCGTCGCCGGCGGGATCCAGGCGGAGCACCACACCCGTGTCGTTCCCGTACGTCGCGTTCGACCAGCCGATCCGCCCGCCGTCCACCGTGATCGTCTGCTCCTGGTGCATGGTCGCCCAGGGACGGGCGTCGAGAAGGCCGGCTCCGGCAAGCTGGATGTTCCCGGTCCAGGACGCCCAGCGGTAACGGTCGCGGTGCCGGGCGCCGCCCCAGCGGACCCTGACGAGGTCCGGTGCGTGACCCGTCTCGGCGTTCAGATCGCGGTGCAGCACCGGTCCATGCGTGTCGTAGACCGTCACGCGGTCCCAGGGCGCGTCGCCGTACAGGGCGTAGGAGACGACGAGCTCCTCGTCCGTGGCGGGGTGTTCCTCGCCCATCCACCGGTCTCCGGCCCGCAACAGGGCGACGGCCCGCGCGCCCGTCGTCGCCCAGGTACGGCGTGCCCGCAGGGTTGCCCCGACCGAGGCGCGGGTCAGGTCGGGGGCCAGGACGCCGGTCAGCCCGCCCCGGCCGCCGAAGATGTTGGCGCCCGGCGCCCCGCTGCCGGGGCGTCCCCGATGCTCGTCGCTGTTGGCGCTGACGCCGAGCCGCAGCCCGCGGCTCATGGCGTCGCGCAGGAACCACGGGCTGGTGCCCCACGCCGAGTGCACCTCGATGAGCCGTTCCAGCTCGGGATGGTGCCAGTCGAGGATGGCGCGCCGGCCGCCGACGTGCGGCATCAGCAGGTAGTCGTCCGGATTGGCGGCGTACGCCTCGTACAACTCGGTGATCGGCCAGTGCTCGGGGGCCGGAGAGCGCGTGGTCATCGCGTCATGCCACTCCAGGGACCTGGCCAGCGTGGTGTCCTCACCCAGGTAGATGACGTTGTGGTCGCCGCCCACCCCGGAGTTGCCACACCACTCGACGCCGGGCAGGCACACGAACCGGCCGTCCTCGCTGACCTCCCGGCACAGCGCCACGACGTCCTGCCACGCCTTCTCGGTGATCTGGAAGTCGTTGGCCGTGTAGCCGAGCACGTCCAGGCCGCCGATCCAGCGGCCGTAGGCGAAGTTGTAGGCGCTGTCCTGGGTGCCCACGGTGTCGTCGGAGTGCACGTGCAGGTCGGCGAAGTAGGCGCGCTCGCCGGGCAGCTCCGCCACCGTGTCCACGGTGCAGCCGGCCGTCAGCTCCCGCCCGTCGGGCAGGCCCGCGGAGACGCGCACGTCGTGCGATCCGGCGGCCTGCGGGGGAAGGTCGATGGTGGCCGTGGCCCAGCCTTCGGCGGCGAAGGCGTGAGGCGGGGAGACCCACCCGTCGCTGACGGCTTCGAGCCGCGCGGGGGTGCCGGAGGCCACGTTGCCCCAGGCGTCCTCGAGGTGGGCCCGCAGCGGCGCGGTCGCACCCGCGCGGACCAGGCGCGGTCCCGCCACGACGAGCCGTTCCGCTCCTCCGGCGACGATGTCGACGCTGACGTCGCCCACGTGTCCCATGCGTGAGGTGCCCAGGGCGTCCGCGTACATCCGGAACCTGAAGGCGTCCTCCACGAAGGTCTGCACCCGGGTGCCCGGGCCGCCGTGCCGCCGGTCGCCCAGCCGGATGACGATCTCGTCACCCGGCCGTACGAAACCGTCCTCAAGATGGATGAGGAGAGCCTTCTGGAAGGGCCGCTCACCTCCCTTGACGTCGTACGCGGTCCGTAGCCGGCGCACGGTGGCGAGGCTGTCGGCCGACGCGCCGCCGAGGTCGCCGCGGTGCGTCAGCTCCGCCGTGGCGTAGTCGCGGCCGTCGGGCCGGACGGTCTGCAGGTCCCAGTCGGAGTAGTACTTGAAGCACAGCTTCAGCCATCCGCTGTCGGCGATGCCCGAACCGCCCACGGTGTAGCGCAGCACCAGCTCGGTGACGTCTCCCGCGGTCAGCTCGGTGGTCTCGGTGGTCAGCTCGCCGAGAAACGGCAGCGCCCGTACGGCTTCGGTGGTCTCGCGGCTGACGGCGGCGTCGGTGCAGTCGTGGTAGCGGTGCTCGGTCTGCGGACGCGGTGTGATCTCGGGCCTGTTCAACGGTGTGGTCTCCGGCCTGTTCAACGGTGTGACCTGGGGCCTGCTCGGCGGTGCGGTCTCCGGCCCGTTCGGCGGTGCGACCCGGGGCGGGTTCATTCGGCGATCTTCTCCTTGCCCTCGGCCTGCAACGCCGTATTCAGGGGGCCCAGGTCGGCGAGGCCGCTCAGGTCGCCGCCGGTCAGTACGCCGACGTCCGTCCCGCGGCGCCCGTACTCCTTGATCGTGGGCAGCAGGGGATCGACGGTGAAGGTCATGTCGGCCCAGGCCGCCCGCAGGTCCTCGTCCTTGAGCCCGCTGCCGTTGATCTTGGCGATGGCGGCGTTGGCCCTCTGGCTCGCCTGCGCGGGGTCGGCGTTGACCTGGTCGGTCTCCTTGATCAGACCGCGGAGCAGGGCGACGATCGTCTCCGGGTGCTTCTTGAGGAAGTCCGCCCGTACGAGGAGGTTGGTGGTGGTGAACCGGCCGTCGGGCCACAGGGAGCGTTCGTTCACAAGCACGTGCGCGCCCCGGCTCACCAGGATGGCGGCGTACGGCTGGGGCACCCAGGCGCCGTCGATCGCACCGCTCGCATAGGCGGCCGCTATCTGGGAGTTGTCCTGGGGGGTGACGTGCACGTCGCCGTCACCGGAGGTGCTGGTGCGCAGCCCGTGCTGCTTGAGCCAGTAACGGAGCTGGATGTCGGGCGCACCGCCCAGCGCCGGATCCGCGATCGATGTGCCCTTGAGGTCCGCGGCCGAGGTGATGCCGGCCCTGACCACGAGCTGTGCCCCGCCCGAGGTCGCACCCGAAATGATCTTTACGTCACCCTTGGTCTTGTAGAAGGCGTTGACCGCCGGGGTGGGGCCCACGAAGACCGCGTCGACCGCGTCGGACATGATCGCGGTGATCGCCGGGGGGCCGGAGACGAAGAGCGAGGGTTCGAGTTTCGTGTCCGAGCCGAGGGCGCGCTGGAACGTCCCGTCCTCGACCCCCAGGATCGCCGTGGCGTGGGTGAGGTTCGGAAAGTAGCCGAGCCGCAGTCGCACCGGGCCGGCGTCCGATGAGTTCGCCGAACAGCCGGTCATCGCGGCCGCGACGACGAGGGCGATCGCGGTGACGCGCAGGCGGGTCAGTGCGGGGCGAGGCATCTGTGCTCTCTCTCCTTGGCGCCGTGAGCAGCCGTTCATCATGGTATGTACTGATTCCCTACAGACTTACAGGGGAATATTCATGCGTCAAAGACATGAAAGAGCTAACAGTTATCACTGTGGTTGAATAGTCGGGTGGAGCTACGACAGCTGCGTTACTTTCGGGCGATCGCGCAGACGGGAAGCTTCAGCACCGCGGCGGCGGGGGAGTTCGTCGTGCAGTCCGCGCTGAGCCAGCAGATCCGCAAGCTGGAGGAAGAGCTGGGTGTCAAGCTGTTCGAGCGCACCACCCGCTCCGTCCGGCTCACCCGAGCCGGGTCCCAGCTGCTCCCCCTGGCCGAGCGCGTGCTCAACGACCTCGATCTTCTCGGCGCCGAGGCGGACGCCCTGCGCGGAGTCGTCCGGGGCAACGTCACCGTGGGCATGATGGAGTGCCCGCCCCTGACCCTGGACATGGCGACGCTGCTCAGCGACTTCCACACCCGGCACCCCGGGGTCGAGGTGGCGCTGCGCAGCGGTGGCAGCGACCACATGATCGAGGACGTCCGCCTGGCCAAGCTCGACCTGGCGATCCTCGGCCTGCCGCCGAAGCCGCTGCCCGGGCGACTGTGCGCGCGCACACTGCTGGTCGAGGATCTCGTGGGGCTTGTGCACGTGGACCACCCGCTGACCGGCTCGGTTCCGGCGTCGGAGCTCGCCGGTGAGCGGTTCATCGACTTTCCGCCGGGCTACGGGCTGCGCGAGCAGGTCGACCACGGCTTCGCCCAGGCGGGCGTGGCCCGCCGGGTCGTCTTCGAGGTCGTACGGGTCGAGGAGATGGTCAGGTTCGCCGCCCGCGGTCTGGGCATGACCGTGCTGCCCCGGTCGATCGCGCGATCCGCCTCCCGGCGTGCCCCGCGGTCGCGCGTGCTGGAGATCACCGGCGCGGACCTGCGCCGTACGGTGGCCCTCGTCCACCGGCAGGACGGGCCGGAGTCGCCGGCGGCACGCGCCTTCTTCGAACGTGCCGCGGACCTCCTGCCCGCCCCCTGACCCCGCCCGTCGACGATCTCGAAGCCGGCGCGAACATCCCGGTTTTTGTGTCTCCGCTCGCCGGAGCCATCTCGCCAAGGACGCAGGGCTGGTGCGAGAACCTGACCAATGGGATCTTCTGGATTCAGGGAGTACGGCACTTGCCTGCAATATAACGTCCGTGTTATGACTTGGGGAGAGGTGGAGTTGGAACCCGAGGTCGACGACTGGTTCGACAGCTCGATCAAGAGGATCAGGAGACGGCGTCGTTCTATGTTGATCTGCTGGCCGAGCGCGGTGTCCTCCTCGATGAGCCGTACACCAGGCAGCTCCGGGGCAAGCTGCGGGAACTCCTTTTCCATCTCGACCGAGAGTCGGTACGCATCAGCTACTGGATCGCACCGGGCAGGCGGATCGTCCTGCTGACAACGTTCCGTAAGCAGCGGATACGTGAGACCGCCGAGATCGAGCGGGCGTGGCGGGCCATGCAGCGATGCATCGCCTAAGCGCTCACGGTGGATGAGGAGTGATTGACATGGGAGAGCGCAGAGCTTGGGCCGACAAGCGAGACGAGATCATGAGCCGCCCGGGCGCCGGGGCTGCCTATGAGGCGGCCCGGGTCCGTTTCGAGTTGGGTGAAGCTGTACGGCTTCGCCGTGAGGAACTCGGGCTCACCCAAGCGGAGTTGGCCGACCGTTCGGGCCTCAAGCAACCGGCGGTGGCGCGATTCGAGGCAGGCGGAACGATGCCCACCATTCCCATGCTGGAGCGCCTCGCCGAAGCATTGGAAATGCGGCTCAGCGTTCAGTTGCAGCCACTTCGAGAAGCAAGCTGACAGTGCGTGCCGAAGCGGCGCCTTACCTGGAGACCGCGGTGGTGGCGGGGATGATCCGGTAGTCGCGCTGGAAGACCAGGTTGTGAAGGTCTGCGGCGGTGATGGCGCGCAGGGTGCACAGTTCGGCTGCCGCCTGCTCCTCGTTGAAGACGTTGAGCGGCCATTCGCCGACCGTGGCTCCCCGGAGGTGGGGGTGGTGGAAGCTGCTTCCGTAGAAGGCCCGGATGACGACCGGGCTGATCTCCGCCGCCCGCTGTTCCCGCCACGACAGGGCCCAGACGGCCTCGACTCCGCCGTCGGCCATCCGCTGGATGCCGCCGGAGGTCACCTCCCCGGTTTCGAGGAGCAGGGTGGAGTTGATCTCTTCCAGCGCCTGCCTGGCGTACGGGTCGAGCAGCGTGACGGCCGCCGCGAAGAGCCGCTCCTTGTCCTGCCGTGAGACGGTGTCGCCGTGGGTGCCGTCACGGAGATCGGCGAAGTGGCGCAGCAGTGCCGTGGTGTGGGCGTTCATGGTGTTTCCTCCCCAACTCATGGATGAACGGTCAAGGTGGGTGATGCCCGGAATATGGTGTTGACCCCTTCCGTGCGCACCATGACGTGAGATGCTCCATCGCCGATCGCGTGAGGCGATTCCGGCGATGAGAGGGGCGAGCGGGTGGACACGGCGGAGTTGTACCTGCGGTTCGCGGTGCGGGAGGTCCGGGAACACTCCCCGGCGTATGAGAACCTGGCGCGGGGCATCGCCGCCGACGCACGGCTACTGGCCTTGATCGACGATCTGCCGCCGATCAAGCGGCAGCCGAACCTGCTGCTGGCCTCGGTGCGGTTCCTCGGCGGGCCGGTCGCTGATTTCGCCCCGTTCCAATCATGGGTCGTACGCCACTGGGCGGAGGTGCGGGACACGATCCTCACGCGCAGGACGCAGACCAACGAGGTCGGGCGGTGCGCGAGCCTGCTGCCGATGCTCGCGGGCCTGGCGCAACCCCTGGCCCTCATCGAGGTGGGCGCCTCGGCGGGGCTGTGCCTGTACCCGGATCGCTACCGGTACCACTACGACGACCTGCCGGCCGTCGGGCCCGCGGACAGCCCCGTCGTGCTGGCCTGCCGTACGAACGGGAAGGTCCCGGTGCCCGAGCGGGTGCCAGAGGTGGTGTGGCGAGCCGGCCTCGACCTCAACCCGCTGGACGTGCGCGACGAGGAGGAGATGCGCTGGCTGGAATGCCTGGTCTGGCCCGGCCAGGACGAGCGGCTCCTGCGGCTCCGCGGCGCCGTCCGGGTGGTCCGGGAGGATCCGCCGCACCTGGTCAGGGGCGATCTCAACGAGACGCTCCCCGACCTGGTCGCGCTGGCGCCCAAGGAGGCCACGGTGGTCGTGTTCCACAGCGCGGTCCTGCCGTACCTGGAGCCGGAGGCACGGGACCGGTTCGTGTCGGCCGTACGGAGCCTGCCGGTGCGGTGGATCTCGAACGAGGGCTCGCCCCGGCTGCCCTCGATGCTCGCCCGGCTTGAGCACGGCCTCCCCGAGGATCGCCTGGCATTCCTCCCGGCGCTGGACGGGGAACCGGTCGCCATGGCCGGGCCGCACGGCGAATGGCTGAACTGGCTCGACGCCTGACCCGCCCCGACACCGGACCCCGCTCAGACGTCCCCGTTCGGCATGGCCGCGGGCGGCGAGCTTGCCCGGCTGCTGGGTGCGAGCATGACGCGGCTGCCGTCGGTTCTGGTGCCGCCGCCATCGCGGCGATGGTGTACGGCCTGCTGCCCCGCCTCACCGCGATCATCGCCTACGCCGCGCTCGGCCTGTGTCTCTGCCTCGAGTTCGCGGTGGAACTACTGCACGCTGGCCCGTCGATCCTGGAGATCTCGCCGTTCGCGCAGACGCCCGGGCTTCCGGTCGCCGAATTCACCGTGACGCCGCTGGTCCTGCTGGTCGCGATCGCCGCCGGTCTCACCGCCGCCGGGCCGACCGGGCTCCGCCGCCGCGACCTCGGATGAAACGCGGAGACGTCGCCCGGCGGCGGTCCGGCGCATCGTGGCGCACGCGCTCCCGCCCAGCGCGGCGACCACGAGCAGACCGAGGCGCAGCAGGTCGGACCTGGTGAAGCCGAGCTCTCCGGCGGTGTTGACCAGGAAACCCGTACTGAAGAGCCATGCCATGACGGCCGTCGCCAGCGAGACCGTGACCCGGATCCCGCAGGCGGCATAGCCGAACACGGCGAGCGCCATGATCAGTACGCGGGCGTTGGTCTCCGCCGGGGCGAAGGACAGCGAGGCGACCACGGTCGCGGCGATGACAACGAGGAAACCGCCCCCGAGCGAGAACCCGACCGGCTCGGACCGGGCCGTCGCTTGAGAAGGCCAAGCCCTCGCAACCGCCTCTCCGGGAGGCCGGGACGTCCCAGCCCTCCTCTCGGAAGGCCGAGCTCTCGTAACCGCTTCCCCGGGAGGCCGGGACGTCCCAGCCCTCCTCTCGGAAGGCCGAGCTCTCGTAACCGCTTCCCCGGATGGCCGGAGCGTTCCAGCCGTCCTCTCGGAAGCCGGGGTTGTCACGCCCGCTTTTTCGGGAGGCCAGACCATCACATCGGTCCCCGAGGAAGACGAGACCATCGCATCCCCTTCTCCGGGAGACCGGGCCATCACACCCGCTTCTCCGGGAGGCCGGGCTACACCCGCTTCTCCGGGAGAGCGGAACACCTCAACCGCTCCCCGGGCAGGCTGGAGCACCTCGATCGCTTCTTTGGAAGACCGGAACATCACAACCGCTCCCTACCCCGTCCCCTACAGGCCTACGTCACGGCGCATCAGGTCCTCGTCCACTTCCCGGCGGACGAGCAACCTCGCGCGGTTGTTGTGCACGGCGACGACGGGGGGCCGGCCCATGAGGTTGTAGGTCGAGGCCATCGAGTGGTGGTAGGCCCCGGTGGCAGCCAGCGCGACGAGGTCGCCCGGGCGAAGGTCGGCGGGGAGCTGGACGTCCTCCGCGATCATGTCGCCCGTCTCGCAGTGGTGGCCGACGATGGTGAACGAGCGCGGACCCTCGCGGGAGACGCGTCCGGCCAGACGGACGGCGTAGCGCGCGCCGTACAGGGCGGGGCGGGGGTTGTCGCTCATCCCGCCGTCGACGGCGACGAACGTCCGCGAGCCGCCGTGCTTGACCGCGACGACGCGGTAGAGCGTGGTCCCGGCGGTGCCGACGATCGCCCGGCCCGGCTCCACGATGAGCCGCGGCACCGGCAGGCCGAGTCCCGCGGCCCGCTCCGTGATCGCGGTGAGGACCGAATCCGCGAACCGTTCGGGGCTCAGCCCCTCCTTGCCCGGAAGGTAGGCGATGCCGTGCCCGCCACCCAGGTCGAGCTCGGGCAGGACCACGTGGTGAGTGTCGCGGATCCTGGCCAGCTCGGAGACCAGCGTTCTGGCCGCCAGCTCGTACGGCTCGACGCTGTCGATCTGCGAGCCCAGATGGCAGTGCAGGCCGACCAGCTGCAACCGGGGCTGGCGCAGGACCCGTGACACCGCCTCCCCCGCGGCTCCGCTCATGATGGACAGGCCGAACTTCTGGTCCTCGCCCGCCGTACGGATCTTGGGGTGGGCACCCGCCTCGATGTCGGGCGTCACCCGGACCAGCACCTTCTGACGCCGGTCGATCGGGACGAGCGCGGCGAGCCTGTTGATCTCGCCGATGTTGTCCACCACGATCCTGCCGACGCCCTCGTCCACTGCCTTCTGCAGCTCGGCCGGGGTTTTGGCGTTGCCGTGCATGATGATCCGCTGCGCGGGGAACCCGACGGATCTGGCCATCGCCAGCTCGCCTCCCGAGCAGACGTCGAGGCTCATTCCCTCGGCTCGCATCCAGCTGGCCATCGCGCGGGACAGGAACGCCTTGGCGGCGTAGGCGATCTCGGCATCCGGAAGCGCGGACTTGTAGGCGCGGCAGCGCAGCCGTACGTCCGTTTCGTCGATCACGTAGGTAGGGGTGCCGAACCGGCGGGCGATCTCGGCGAGGGGCACCCCGCCGATCGCGACATCTCCTGTGGCGGTGGTCCGCATGGTCGCCGACCAGGGGGCGCCGGTGGTTTCGATGAGTACGGTCATGTCAGCACCTTGATCAGAATGACTACCACGGACACCACGACGATCATGTAGATCGGGCCGAGGTAGTCGGGCCGGATGAAAGGCCGGGGAAGAGGGCGGCGGGTCACGCCGGCCTCACCGGTATCCGCGTGGAATCCGCCGGAGTCCGGAGGGGACGGAGGGCCAGGACTCCGCGTCCCGGGCGGATGGGGAGCGGCAACGGGGATCCGTCTCTGCGCGAGACGCCCATACGTTCCTCCTGCTTTCGCAGCCGGACGGGATGGCCGGCACAAAGGACGCTAAGCCGACAAAGACCAGAGAGAGCGGGTCCGGACGGGATCCTGACGCGCCCTCACTCAACCCTGACGACCCCTTGACGGGCGATTACCTTGCGTAAAGGCGAAAATTCAGACTGTCACGCCGGTGCCTTGGCGAGCTTGACGTCGCCGTGAGGGGCCGACTGAGGGGGACCCTTCGATTGCGTGGAGAATCTCGGCGATCACTTTCCGTAGTCGGGCGTCAAGAGGCTGTCAGGGTTGGGGGAGGGTGCGTCAGGAACCCATTCGGAACCACTCTTTCCGGTCGTCAACCGCCTTAACGTTCCTTTCGCCGGTCAATGGGCCGGCTGCGAAAGCAGGAGGAACACGTGGAAAGCTCGCGCATTAGCGATCCCCCATTACTGGTGCCCGTCCGTTCGGGGAGTGGAGCCCTGGGGCTTCGCCTCTTCCGGACTCCAGCGGGCGAGCGGACTGCGGTCGCGTTCACCTCACGAGACCAGCTGACCAAGGTATTGGGCGACGGCCAGGAATGGACGTGGCTCTGTGAGCGCGCGCTTCGGGGAATGATCGAAGATCTCGATGTCATCGGCATCGTGATCGATCCCGCGGGCGCCGTGGAGAGCGGAAACCGTCACCTGAGTGCGGCCTGACGCGCTGCGACGTGGGTCCCCGACCCCGTATTACGCGGCTGCGACGTGGGTCCCCGACCCCGTACGACGTGCTGCGATGTGGATCTCCGACCCCGTACGACCCGCTGTGGCGTGAGTCTCCGACTCTGTGCAACGCGCTGATATGTGGGTCCACAGCCCCGTGCGGAGAGAGGTTTCCGACTCCCGCGTGGGGATGGACGAAGGTCTTCGGGCCCCGTGGAGAGATTGTTTCCGAACCCCCGGTGTGGGGATGACGCGGGTATCCGAGCCCCCGTATGGGGATTGTCTCCGAGTCCCCGTGCGGGAAAGACCGTGACTTTCCGAACCCCGTGTAGTGACGGCGTCAAAGCTTGACGGTCCCGCGTATGGAACCCGTCAAGAAGCGCCTTGCAGGGAAAAAATCACGATTTGCTGGTTTCCGCGCCACCCATCCGGTGTGGCGACTATTTCCGGATTTTGAGGAGTGAGATGGCCGACCTCATCTTCGTCGTCCTGACGATCGCGATCTTCGTGATCTTCGGGTTCGTCGTGAAGGCGGTGGAGCGCCTGTGAGCGCCGTCAACGCCGCCGGCCTGGTGGTGGTCATCGGCTTGGTGATCTTCGTGATCGCGGCCCTGCTCTTCCCGGAGCGCTTCTGATGAGTTCTACCTTCGCGGGGGTCCTGTTCATCGGATCCCTCATCATCGTGCTGGGCCTGACCCATCGCCCCCTGGGCGACTACATGTACCGGGTCTACACCAGCGCCAAGCACAACGTCGTCGAGCGCTTCATCTATCGCCTGCTCGGCGTCCAGCCCGACTCCGAGCAGCGGTGGAGCGTCTACGCCCGCAGCGTGCTGGCGTTCTCGCTGATCTCCGTTCTCTTCCTGTACGGCCTGCAGCGCCTGCAGGACAAGCTCTTCCTGTCCCTGGGCATGGCGCCGGTCACCGACCACACCGCGTGGAACACCGCGATCAGCTTCGTGACCAACACCAACTGGCAGTCATACTCCGGTGAGTCCACGATGGGCCACCTGGTGCAGATGTCCGGCCTGGCGGTGCAGAACTTCGTGTCGGCCGCGGTCGGCATGGCCATCGCCATCGCGCTGGTCCGCGGGTTCGCCCGGAGCAAGACCGAGGGGCTCGGAAACTTCTGGGTCGACCTGGTCCGGGGTTCGATCCGCATCCTGCTCCCGATCGCCTTCGTCGGCGCCATCGTGCTGGTCGCCGGCGGCCTGATCCAGAACTTCGCCGGGGCGCACGAGCTGACGACCCTCACGGGCAGCCCGCAGGCGATCACCGGTGGCCCGGTGGCCAGCCAGGAGGTCATCAAGGAGCTCGGCAACAACGGCGGCGGCTTCTACAACACCAACTCCGCGCACCCGTTCGAGAACGCCACAACGTGGACCAACTGGTTCCAGATCTTCCTGATCTTCCTCATCCCGTTCGCCCTGCCACGCACCTTCGGCAGGATGGTCGGCCAGGTCAAGCAGGGCTACGCGATCCTCGCCGTCATGGTCACCCTGGCCGTCGTGAGCGTCGTGCTGCTCAACGTCTTCGAGCTCGCCGGCAACGCCACCGTGCCCCAGGCCGTCGGCGCCGCGATGGAGGGCAAGGACGTGCGGTTCGGAGTGTCGAACTCCGCCACCTTCGCCGCCGCGACCACGCTCACGTCCACCGGCGCGGTCAACTCCTTCCACGACTCGTTCACCCCGCTCGGCGGCATGATGACGATGTTCAACATGATGCTGGGCGAGGTCGCGCCGGGCGGCGCGGGCGCGGGCCTGTACGGCATGCTCGTGCTCGCCGTGATCACCGTCTTCATCGCGGGCCTGATGGTCGGCCGCACGCCGGAATACCTCGGCAAGAAGATCGGCGCCCGTGAGATGAAGCTCGCGTCGATGTACTTCCTGGTCACGCCGACCCTGGTGCTGCTCGGCACCGCTCTCGCCATGGGTTCGCCGGTGCAACGGGCGAGCATGCTGAACAGCGGGCCACACGGCCTGTCCGAGGTGCTCTACGCCTTCACCAGTGCGTCCAACAACAACGGTTCGGCGTTCGGCGGTATCACCGTCAACACCACCTGGTGGGACGTCGCGACCGGTCTGGCCATGGTGTTCGGCCGGTTCCTGCCCATCATCTTCGTCCTGGCCCTGGCCGGATCGCTGGTCAAACAGGCGCCGGTCCCGGCGTCGGCGGGCACGCTGCCCACGCACCGGCCACAGTTCGTCGGCATGGTCGTCGGCGTGACGATCATCGTCGTCGCCCTGACCTTCCTCCCCGCCCTCGCGCTGGGCCCGCTCGCAGAAGGAATCCACTGATGTCCACCCCAGTGCTCGAAGCGCCGGGTCGTACCCCCGCCACGGAGAAGAAGATCGGTGGCGGACTGCTCGACCCCAAACAGCTCGTCAGATCACTGCCGGACGCCTTCAAGAAGCTGAACCCGGCGACGCTGTGGCACAACCCGGTCATGCTGATCGTCGAGGCCGGCGCGCTGTTCACCACCGTCCTCGCGATCGTCGACCCGTCGTTCTTCGCCTGGGCCACAGTCATCTGGCTGTGGCTGACGGTCGTTTTCGCGAACCTGGCCGAGGCCGTGGCCGAGGGCCGCGGCAAGGCCCAGGCCGCCACGTTGCGTGCCGCCAAGCGCGACACCAACGCCCGCCGTCTGAAGGGCTGGAAGCCCGGCGCCGACGCCTCCCAGTGGGACACCGTGGGCGCGCCGGAGCTCAGGCAGGGCGACTTCGTGGTCGTGGAGGCCGGGGAGATCATCCCCGGTGACGGCGACGTGGTCGAGGGCATCGCGTCGGTGGACGAATCTGCCATCACCGGCGAGTCCGCCCCGGTCATCCGCGAGTCCGGCGGTGACCGGTCAGCGGTCACCGGCGGCACCAAGGTCCTGTCGGACCAGATCGTCGTCCAGATCACCCAGAAGCCGGGCGAGAGCTTCATCGACCGGATGATCGCCCTGGTCGAGGGCGCCAACCGGCAGAAGACGCCCAACGAGATCGCGCTCAACATCCTGCTGGCCGCGCTGACGATCATCTTCCTGATCACCACCGCCACCATGCAGCCGCTGGCGATCTTCTCCAAGGCGAACAACCCCGGCATCCCGGACTCGCTCGCCCTGACCGGCGACGGCGTGACCGGCATCGTGCTGGTCTCGCTACTGGTCTGCCTCATCCCGACGACCATCGGCGCGCTGCTCAGCGCGATCGGCATCGCCGGCATGGACCGCCTCGTACAGCGCAACGTGCTGGCGATGAGCGGCCGCGCCGTGGAGGCGGCGGGCGACGTGAGCACGCTGCTGCTGGACAAGACCGGCACCATCACCCTGGGCAACCGGCAGGCGTCGGAGTTCGTGCCCGTACAGGGCGTCACCGCCGAGCAACTGGCGACCACCGCACAGCTGGCCAGCCTCGCCGACGAGACGCCCGAGGGCCGCTCGATCGTGGTCTACGCCAAGCAGGCGTACGGCCTGCGCGAGCGGGAGCCGGGTGAGCTGGCCCACGCCGAGTGGGTCAACTTCACCGCCCAGACCAGGATGTCGGGCGTCAACCTCGACGGCCGTCAGGTCCGCAAGGGCGCGGCCACCGCGGTCATGCGCTGGGTCCGCGAGAACGGCGGGCACCCGACCGACGATGTCGGCGCCACGGTGGACGCGATCTCCGGATCCGGCGGTACCCCGCTGGTGGTCGGTGAGATCGCCGACGGCACGGCGCGCGTACTCGGGGTCATCCACCTCAAGGACGTCGTCAAGCAGGGTATGCGCGAGCGGTTCGACGAGATGCGCAGGATGGGCATCCGGACCGTCATGATCACCGGTGACAACCCGCTGACCGCCAGGGCCATCGCGGACGAGGCGGGCGTGGACGACTTCCTCGCCGAGGCCACGCCCGAGGACAAGCTCGCACTGATCAAGAAGGAGCAGGAGGGCGGCCGGCTGGTCGCCATGACCGGTGACGGCACCAACGACGCGCCCGCGCTCGCGCAGGCCGACGTCGGCGTGGCGATGAACACCGGCACGTCGGCCGCCAAGGAGGCCGGCAACATGGTCGACCTCGACTCCAACCCGACCAAGCTCATCGAGATCGTGGAGATCGGCAAGCAGCTCCTGATCACCCGGGGGGCGCTGACGACCTTCTCGATCGCCAACGACATCGCCAAGTACTTCGCGATCATTCCCGCGATGTTCGCCGCGGTCTACCCGGGCCTGGACGCGCTGAACATCATGCGTCTGGCCAGCCCGCAGTCGGCGATCCTGTCGGCGGTCATCTTCAACGCCCTGGTAATCATCGCGTTGATCCCGCTGGCGCTCAGGGGCGTCCGGTACCGGCCGTCCAGCGCGTCGAAACTGCTCAGCCGCAACCTGTACGTCTACGGTCTGGGCGGCATCATCGTGCCGTTCGTCGGCATCAAAATCATTGACCTTCTCATCCAGTTCCTTCCGGGGATGTCCTAATGGAACGCCTGCCCAGCTGGGTTCGCCAGCACCTCGCCGCGCTCCGCGCGCTGATCGTCCTGACCCTGATCCTCGGCGCGGCCTACCCGCTCCTGGTCACCGGGGTCGCTCAGGCCGTGTTCAACGGCAATGCCAACGGCTCGATCATCGACAAGGGCGGCAAACCGGTCGGCAGCGCGCTGATCGGTCAGAAATTCACCGATGCCGACGGCAACCCGGTGGCGAAGTACTTCCAGAGCCGCCCGTCCGCGGCCGGTGACGGCTACGACCCGACCTCCACCAGCGCCAGCAACCTCGGCCCCGAGGACATCTTGGACACCCTTCCGGTGCCGGGTGCCAAGGACGACGAGGGCAACCCGGACGAGGGAAAGCAGTCGCTGCTCACCCAGGTCTGCGCTCGCTCCAAAGCGATCGGCGAGCTGGACGGCGTCAGCGGGGCCAGGCCGTACTGCACGCCGGACGGCGTGGGCGCGGTGCTGAAGGTCTTCCCGGCCGTCGGCACGGTCACCCGCGCGGTCAGCGTCAACCAGGCCTGTCCCGCCGCGCCGTTCATCGCCACCTACCAGGGCGTGAAGGTTGAGTGCGGCAAGCCCGGCGAGGACTACGCGGCCGGCCGTACCGTCGCCGTCCGCGGTGACGCCAAGGCCGTGGTGCCCGCCGACGCGGTCACCGCCAGCGGCTCCGGCCTCGACCCGGACATCTCGCAGGCCTACGCCGAACTCCAGGCACCTCGCGTCGCCAAGGAGCGCGGAATGCCCCTGGAGAAGGTCAAGCAGCTGATCACGGAGAACACCACCGGTCGCTTCCTGGGCTTCATGGGCGACCCGGCCGTCAACGTCCTGGAGCTCAACCTGGCCCTCGACAGAGGATGACCGCGGTGCGGAATGCGAGGTACGAGCGGTTCGCGCCGCGCCTCCGGAGCGGAGCGACCAGGTGGACGCTGTGGAACGCGAGGTACGAGCGGTTCGCGCCGCGCCTCCGGAGCGGAGCGACCAGGTGGACGCTGTGGAACGCGAGGTACGAGCGGTTCGCGCCGCGACCCCGGAGTGACCGGTTGAAAACCGCAGAACGTGAGGTACAGGCGGTTCGCGCCGGGGTTTCAGAGCGGGACGACCGGTTGAACACGGGGTTCGCACGGTGGCTTCAGAGCGGAGTGGCCAGGTGAGCACCGCGCGTGGGCGGCTGCGGATCTATCTGGGGGCGGCCCCCGGTGTCGGCAAGACCTTCGC
>NZ_FZOD01000059.1 GCF_900188345.1 Streptosporangium subroseum
GAACCACTTCTCGGTGGCGGCGAACAGCCGCGTGACGTTCCCGTGCGTGACCGTGACGCCCTTGGGCCGTCCTGTCGACCCCGAGGTGTAGATCACGTAGGCGGGATGCCCGGGCAGCGGCATGCCACCGCGTTCGGCGGCGGACAGGTCGCCGCCGGAGAGGCCGTCCAGGTCCGCGACGGTGGCGGGAGCGTCCAGCACCAGCCGGCGCACGCCGTCCGGCAGCGCACCCGCCACCGCATCCGTGGTGACGACCAGTGCCGGGGCGGCGTCCTCCAGCAGGTGGGCCACCCGGTCAGCCGGGTACTCCGGATCGATCGGCACGTACGCCGCCCCGGCCTTGATCACCGAGAGCAGGGTGACGACGAGATCCGGCGAGCGGTCCATCATGACCGCGACCCGGTCCTCCAGCCCCGTCCCCTGTGCGACGAGCATCCGCGCCAGCCGGTTCGCCCGGGCGTTGAGCTCGGCGTAGCTCAGGCGGACATCCTCGGCGACCACGGCGGTCGCCGAGGGAGTGCGGGCCGCCTGCGCCTCGAACAGTTCCACGAGCGTGGTCTGGGGGACGTCGCGGGCGGTATCGGTCGAGCCGGCCGGCAGCCGGTCCCGCTCCTGCTCGTCCAGAACGCTGATCCGCCGCAACGGGCGTCCCGGATCGTCCTCGAGCGCGGTGACGAGACCCTCGACCACGGTGTGCATGAACGCGCCCACCGTTCCCGGATCGATGGGGGCGACCGTTTGGACGTGAAAGGTGAAGTAGGTGTCCCTGTCGTCGACGGAGAACTCCAGCGGGTAGTTGGAGCGCTCGTGCGCGTACACGTATTCGATCCCGTCGAGGGGTGCTTCCTCGGATCCTCCGCTGTGGCGGTAGTTGAACAGCGAGGTGAACAGCGGTGTCCGAGCGGGAACGCCGCTGGCCTGCTGAGCCAGGGTGAGGGGCGCGTGCTCGTGCA
Source organism: Streptosporangium subroseum (assembly GCF_900188345.1). GTDB lineage: Bacteria > Actinomycetota > Actinomycetes > Streptosporangiales > Streptosporangiaceae > Streptosporangium > Streptosporangium subroseum. The sequence goes on from NZ_FZOD01000059.1 coordinate 954, forward strand.
CCAGGAGTTCCGCGAGTTGCCGTCGCATGGCGTGCACGGCGTCGCGTACGGTCAGCGCGCCCACGTCGAGGCGCGCGGGCAGGGTGTTCACGAAGAGACCGGGCACCCGGTCGGCTCCGGCACCGGCGTTCATCCGGCCGAACAGCACCGTGCCGAACACCACGTCGTCGTGGCCGGAGGTGGCCGCCACCACCCGCGCCCAGGCGACGTGGAACAACGTCGCCGGGCTGACCGCGAGCCTCTGCGCCTGCTCGCGCATCCGCTGTGCCACCGCGTCGTCGAGCCGGATCCGCACCTCGGAGACGTCGCTGCCGTCCCCGTGCACGTCCAGCACTCCGTACGGCGCGGTCGACTCGCTGACGTCCCCCAGCAGTTCGGCGAAGAACCGCTCGTGCTCCTGTGCCGACGTGCCGAGCCGGGCCTGCGCGACGAAGTCCCGGAAGGGCAGCGGCGCGGGCAGCGTGTCCCCGGCCCCGGTGAGGATCGCGCGGATCTCCTGGAAGACGAGTGCGAGTGACGTACGGTCCTGCACGATGTGGTGGACTTCGAGCAGGACGTACCACTGCTGGTCGTCGGGGTCTTGCGCGACGACGACCCGAAGCAGGGGGGCGCACCGGAGGTCCATGGGCGCGGTACGGGTGACCAGCAGGCGGCCGGTGATGTCGGTCGGCACGCCGGTACTCTCCAGGTGGAGAGTCTCGACCGGGATGAACACGGTGCGCAGGACGACCTGGACCGGTTCCCGGAGCCCTTCCCACAGGAAGGCCGTGCGCAGGATGTCATGCCGGTCGACGACCTGCTGCAGGGTTGCGAGCAACGCGTCCACCCGCGGCCGGGAGTCGAGCCGGAGGACAAACGGCAGCGTGTAGAGGTCGGTGCCGTTCTCGTCCTCCATCAGGTGGTGGAAGAAGATGCCTTGCTGGAGCGGGGCCAGCGGGTAGATGTCGGCGATGTTGGCCGCCCCGCCGGGTACCTCAGCCACGATGCCGTCGATCTCCTCCGCCGTCAGGTCGGCCAGCGTCACCATCTCGGGCGTGATGGCCGAGGTGCCGGCGGGGATGCCGTTGGCCGGGACCGCCACCTGCGGGGCGGCCTGTCCGGCGAGCGCCGCCAGACCCGCCACGGTCGGGCTGGTGAACAGGGCCCGCACGTCCACCGGGACACCGGTCGCGCGTGCCCGCTCCACCAGCGTCACCGCCAGCAGCGAGTGTCCGCCCAGCTCGAAGAAGTCGTCGTCGACGCCCACGGCGGGCAGGCCTAGCACCTCGGCGAACAGGCCGCACAGGATCTCCTCCCGTGCCGTGGAGGGGCCGCGTCCGGTGACACCGGTGCCGTGATCCGGGGCGGGCAACGCCTTACGATCGAGTTTGCCGTTCACCGTCAACGGGAGCGTGTCCAGGGGCACGATCGCGGCGGGGACCATGTACTCGGGCACCAGCCGGGCCAGATGGGTGCGGATCTCCGCGACGCCCACCTCCCCGGCGGGCACCACGTATCCGGCCAGGCGCTTGTCGCCGGGCCGGTCCTCGCGCAGCACCACCGCCGCTCGGGCGATGGCCGGGTGGGTGAGCAGGGCGGCTTCGATCTCGCCGAGTTCGATGCGGAATCCGCGGATCTTGACCTGGTCGTCGGTGCGGCCGAGGTACTCGATCCGGCCGTCGGTGTTCCAACGGGCCAGGTCGCCCGTCCGGTACATCCGCTCCCCGGGCCTGCCGTACGGGTCGGCGACGAACCGCTCGGCGGTCAGACCCGGCCGGTCGAGGTAGCCGCGGGCGAGTTGCACGCCGGCGAGGTACAACTCGCCGGGCACGCCGGAAGGGACGGGTCGCAGACGGGCGTCCAGGACGAACACCCGGGTGTTCCAGACCGGCGCTCCGATCGGTACCACCCCACCGGAGTCGGTGCCGGGTTCGCAGGTGAAGGCGGTGACGTCGATCGAGGCTTCGGTCGGCCCGTACAGGTTGTGCAGCGGGATCGGCAGCACCGCGTGGAACCGGTCGCGCAGTTCCGCCGGCAACGCCTCACCACTGCAGACGACCGCCCGCAGCGAGGCGCACCCGTGAGCGGCGGGGTCGGCGACGAACACCTGCAACATGGACGGGACGAAGTGGGCGACGGTGACCTGTTCCCGCTGGATCAGCTCGGCCAGGTACGCCGGATCCCGGTGCCCGCCCGGCCGGGCCACCACCAGTGCGGCGCCTTCGAGCAGCGGCCAGAAGAACTCCCACACCGACACGTCGAACCCGAACGGGGTCTTCTGCACCACCCGGTCGGCCGGGGTCAGCCGGTAGGCGTGCTGCATCCAGGCCAGCCGGTTGGCCAAGCCCCGGTGGGCGAGGGTGACGCCCTTGGGTTGTCCGGTGGATCCGGAGGTGTAGATCACGTAGACGGGGTGGTCGGCCAGGAGGGGGCCGGTACGGTCGCCGTCGGCGAGGTCGGTCGCGGGCAGGCGGTCCAGAGTGGTGGTGAGGTACGGGTCGTCCAGGACGACGCGGGGAACCTGTCCGTTGCCCGCCGGGTTCAGGGCGGTGGTGGTGGCCAGCAGGACGGGACCGGCGTCGGTGAGCAGGCGGGTGATGCGGTCGGTGGGGTGGTCGGGGTCGACGGGCAGGTAGGCGGCGCCGGTCTTGAGGATCGCCAGCAGGGTGATGACCAGGTCGGCAGAGCGTTCCAGCAGGACCGCGACGCGGGTTTCCGGCCCGGCTCCCTGCCCGGCCAGGAGACGGGCGAGCCGGTTGGCGCGGGCGTTGAGCTCGGCGTACGACAGCCCGGCTCCTTCGAAGACCACGGCGGTGGCATCCGGAGTGCGGGCCACCTGGGCCTGGAACAACTCGGGCAGCGTGGCGGCCGGGACCCCACGCGCGGTGTCGTTCCACTCGACCAGGACCCGGTGGCGTTCGGCCGGACTGAGCAGGTCGATGCCGGAGACCGGCCGGGCCGGGTCGGCGGTCACCGCGTCGAGCACCCGGACGAACCGCTCGGCCAGCGCCTCCACCGTGCCGTGGTCGAACAGATCGGCGGCGTAGACGATGGCGCCGGTCACGCCGCCGGTGCGGGTTTCGCGGAGCTGGAAGTCGAGGTCGAACTTGGCGGGCTGATCACCGGGGTTCAGGATGTGGGTTTTGACGCCGGGCAGATCGAGGCTCGCGGGAGCGACGTTCTGCAGGGCGAGCATGACCTGGAAGAGCGGGTGGCGGGCCATGGACCGAGTGGGGGCCAGGTCCTCCACCAGCCGCTCGAACGGCACGTCCTGGTGGGCGAAGGCGTCCAGCCCGCGTTCCCGTACCCGGTGCAGCAGTTCGCGGAAGCCGGGATCGCCGGACAGGTCCGTCCGCATGACCAGGGTGTTCACAAAGAAGCCGACCAGGTCGTCCAGGCTTTCGTCGGTGCGTCCGGCAATGGTGGTGCCGATGGGGACGTCGGTGCCCGCGCCGAGGCGCGACAGAAGGGTGGCGAGAGCGGCCTGCAACACCATGAACATGGTGACGCCCTCGGCGCGGGCCAGGTCGGTGATCCGCCGGTGAAGGCCGGCGTCGATGCGCATCCCTACGGTGCCGCCGCGGTGGGTGGCCACCGGCGGGCGGGGCCGGTCGGTGGGCAGGGTGAGTTCTTCGGGCAGTGCGGCGAGGGTCTCGCGCCAGTAATCCAACTGGCGGTGCAGGGTGCTCGCCGCGTCGTCGCCCTCGCCCAGAAAGTCGCGCTGCCACAGGGCGTAGTCGGCGTACTGCACCGGCAGCGGCTCCCAGGCCGGGGCCCGGCCGCCCGCGCGGGCGGTGTAGGCGGCGGAGATGTCCCGAGCCAGAGGGGCCAGCGACCAGCCGTCACCGGCGATGTGGTGCAGCACCAGGACCAGGACGTGCTCCTGAGGACCGACGGTCAGCAGCCGCGCCTGGAGCGGGAGTTCCTTGGTGAGGTCAAAGGGGTGGAGTGCTTGTTCGGCCACCGCCTGCGCCACCTCACCATCCGCCACCTCCCGCGTGAAGAACGGCGGGTCGATCGCCTCGGGGGCGAAAACGCGCTGCTCGGGTACGCCGTCGATGTGCCCGAAGACGGTGCGGAGGACTTCGTGGCGGGTGATGACATCGGTGAGGGCTGTACGCAGGACGTCGGGGTCGAGATCGCCGGTGAGGCGGAGAGCGACGGGGATGTTGTAGAGCGGGGATGGTCCTTCCATCTGTTCCAGGAACCACAGGCGTTGCTGGGCGTACGACAGCGGCACCGCGCCGGGCCGCGGCCGGGGGGTCGGCCGCCGGCGTGCGATGCCGGCTTCGCCCTCGGCCAGGCGGAGGGCGAGGCCGGCGACGGTGGGGTCTTCGAACAGGGCGCGCATCGGGATCTCGATGCCGAACAGGGCGCGGACGCGGCTGATCAGCCGGGTCGCCAGGAGCGAGTGTCCGCCGAGGTCGAAGAAGTTGTCGTCGGCCCCGACGCCCGGCAGGCCGAGGATGTCGGCGAAGACGCCGGACAGAATCTCTTGCTGGGCGGTCAGCGGCCCCCGGCCCACCGCGAGTGCGTAGTCCGGTTCGGGCAGCGCCGCCCGGTCGATCTTGGCGTTCACGGAGAGCGGGAAGGCGTCCAGGATGAGCACCGCCGAGGGCACCATGTAGTTCGGCAGCAACCGGGAGACGTGGGATCGTAGCGTGGTCCCGTCGACGGCGACGGTGAGCCTGGCGTCCTGCGGGGCAAGAGCGCCATCGCCTCCGGCCGCGACGCCGGTGGCCTCCGCCTGCTCTGAGTCGGTAGGCACGACATAGCCGATGAGGTGTTTGTCGCCTCGCCGGTCCTCGTGCACGACCACGACCGCCTGCGCCACCGCCGGATGGGCGAGCAGGGCGGCTTCGACCTCGCCCGCCTCGATGCGAAAGCCCCGGATCTTGACTTGGTTGTCCGCCCGGCCGATGAACTCCAGCTGCCCGCCGGCGTTCCGACGCACCAGGTCGCCCGTACGGTACATGCGTTCGCCGGAGACTCCATACGGATCCGCGACGAACCGCTCCGCCGTCTGCCCCGGCCGGTTGAGGTAGCCGCGCGCGAGCTGGACGCCGGACAGATACAGCTCACCCGCCACGCCGGGGGGGACGGGCCGCAGAGCGGAGTCGAGCACATAGGCGCGCATGTTCCACACGGGCGTGCCGATGGGCGGGACGCCGGTTCCCGCCAGAGGGGGGCTTGACAGCGAGGCGACGGTCGCTTCGGTGGGACCGTAGATGTTGAGCATGAGCCTGTCGCGGGACCAACGGGCGGCTGTCTCAGGAGGACAGACGTCGCCGGCGACCACCAGAGTCATGTCCTCGGGCAGTCCACCTTCGTCGGCGAGCAAGGGCAGTACCGCGGGAGGCAGAGTGGCGTGAGTGACCCGTTGCTGAACGGCCAGCCGCGCCAGCGGGGCCCCGGGGACCAGCCGCTCGGCCGGAGCCAGGACGACTGCGGCGCCGGCGAGCCAGGCGGGCCACATGTCGGCCACGGAGGCATCGAAGCTGGGGGAAGCGAACTGGAGCAGTCTGCTCGCCGGTCCGATGCGCAGACGGTCGATGTGGTCGGCGGCGAGGTTCGGCACGCCCTTGTGCGTCACCACGACACCCTTGGGACGGCCGGTGGAACCGGAGGTGTAGATGACGTAAGCGCAGTGGTCGATCAGCAGCGGGCTGTGCCGGTCCGCGTCGGACAGGTCGTGCTCGGGGCGCCCCGCCAGGTCCTGCCACACGCCTGAGTCGTGAAGCGACAGATGGGGCACGCCGACCGCGGGCGGCTGCCACCGAGTCTTCTCGCCTGTGACCAGAAGGAACGGGTCGGCGTCGGTGAGCAGGTAGGCGATCCGATCGGTGGGGTAGCCGGGGTCGATCGGCAGGTAGGCGGCGCCTGCTTTGAGGACGGCGAGCATGGCGGTGATGAGGTCGATGGAGCGGGGCAGGGCGAGAGCGACAAGCCGCTCCGGGCGGGCACCGTACTCGATCAGCAGGCGAGCGAGCCGGTTGGCGCGGGCGTTGAGCTCGGCGTAGGAAACCTCGATGTCCTCGAACACCACCGCCGTCGCGTCAGGGGTGCGAGCCACCTGTGCCTCGAACAGTCGCGGCAGCGTCGCCGTGGGCACTTCACGCGCGGTGTCGTTCCCTTCGCTCAGGACACGGCGACGTTCGGCGTCCTTCAGTACCTGGATGGTGTCGAGCGACTGGTGGGGTGTCGTTTCCAGGGCGGTGACGATGCCTTCTGCGACGGTGTGGAGCATGTCGCAGAGAGCGTGGGGGGTCGCGGGTGCGGTGGCCTGAGCCGTGAGGTCGAACCCGTCGCCGGTGTCGTCCAGGATCATGCCGATGGGGTAGTTGCTTCGTTCGTGGGAGAAGAGGACTTCCACGCCGGGCAGTGCGGTGGCGTTTCGCTGGGTGGAGGAGCTGCTGTGGCGGTAGTTGAGCAGGGAGGTGAACAGTGGGGTGTCACCGTGGGTCGCGCCGGCCTGCTGGGCGAGGGTGAGGGGTGCGTGTTCGTGGCGCAGGAGTTCGGCGAGTTGGTTCTGGGTGGTGTGGACGGCGTCGAGGACGCTGGTGTGGCTGGTGTCGACGCGGACGGGCAGGGTGTTGATGAACAGGCCGACGGTGTGATCGGCGCCGGCGTTGAGGCGGCCGGACAGGATGGTTCCGAAGACGACGTCGTCGCGTGCGGAGGTGGCGGCCAGGACGCGGGCCCAGGCGACGTGGAAGATGGTGGCGGGGCTGGTGCCGAGGTGTCGTGCTTGGCGGCGCAGTCGCGTGGACAGGCCGGGGTCCATGCGGCTGGTGGCTTCGCTGACGTGTGAGCTGTCGATTCGGGTGTCGATCAGCCCGTAGGGGGCGGTCGGTTCGGTGACGTCGCCGAGCAGACGCTGGAAGTAGGCGCGGTGTTCATCATGGGACAGGCGAGCCTGGGCGACGACGTCGCGGTAGGGGGAAACCGTGGGCAGGCGGTTGCCGGTCCCGTTGAGGAAGGCATGGATCTCGCCGAGGATCACCTCGAGAGAGGTGTGGTCCTGGATCAGGTGGTGGACCTGGATCAGGGCCAGCCACCGGTCGCCGGGTTGCGCGGCCACGTGGACGCGCACCAGCGGAGCGCCGGTGACGTCCATGGACGTGGGGCAGATGGCGAGCAGCCGGGAGATCGGGTCCTGATCCTCTGAATCGCCGAGGACCACTTCCGTCACGGGTACCTCGGCGCTCCGGATCACCACCTGCACCGGCTGGCGCAGGCCCTCCCAGAAGATCGCCGTTCTGAGCAGGTCGTGCCGGTCGACGACTTCCTGCAGGGCGGCGAGGAAATCCTCGAGCCGGGTACGGGTGTCGAAGCCGAGCACGGTCGGCAGGATGTAGACCTCTCCATCGATGAGGTGGTGGAAGAGGATGCCTTCTTGCAGAGGGGCGAGGGGGTAGATGTCGGCGATGTTGGCTCCGCCGCCGGGGACGCGAGCGGTGATCGAGGTGATCTCCTGGTCGGTGAGGTCGACCAGGGGCAGCATGTCGGGTGTGATGTGCCGGGCGTCGGCGGGGATGCGGTTGGCGGGTACCTGTGGCGTGAATCGGTTGGCGGTGGCGGCGAGGCCGGCCACGGTGGGGGTGGTGAACAGCGATCTGACGTCGATCGCCAGACCGTGCGCGCGCAGGCGTTCCACGAGTGTGACCGCGAGCAGGGAGTGTCCGCCGAGGTCGAAGAAGTTGTCATCGACGCCGACGTGTGCCAGGCCGAGTATCTCGGCGAAGGCGGCGCACATGATCTCCTCGTGGGCGGTCGCCGGTCCCCGGCTCGTGCTTCCGCTCGTATAGTCCGGGGCGGGCAGAGCGGCCCGGTCCAGCTTGCCGTTGACCGTGAGCGGGAGCGTGTCCAGGACCGTCACGACCGTGGGCACCATGTGGCCGGGAAGCAGTCCGGCCACATGGGTGCGGGCGGCGACGCCGTCGACGTCGGCGCCGGCGACGATGTAGCCGATGAGTCGCTGGTCACCAGGCTGGTCTTCGCGGACGATGACGGTGGCCTGGGCGATGGCCGGGTGGGTGAGCAGGGCGGCTTCGATCTCGCCGAGTTCGATGCGGAATCCGCGGATCTTGACCTGGTCGTCGGTGCGGCCGAGGTACTCGACCTGACCGTCGGCGTTCCAGCGGGCCAGGTCGCCCGTCCGGTACATCCGCTCCCCGGGCCTGCCGTACGGGTCGGCGACGAACCGCTCGGCGGTCAGACCCGGCCGGTCCAGATATCCGCGGGCGAGCTGGACGCCGCAGAGATACAACTCGCCGGGAACGCCGGCGGGCACCGGACGCAGCGCCCGGTCCAGGACGAGCAGGGACACGCCGGCAAGGCCTCGCCCGATCACGCTGCCGGGTGAACGCGCTTCGGTGGCTTCGACGCCGAGCGGCGCACACGTCGCGTACACGGTCGCCTCGGTCGGACCGTACATGTTCAGCAGTACCGGCTCGGTGTCCCCGTGTCTGGCGTACCACGCTCCCAGTCGTGTCACGTCCAGCGCCTCGCCGGCGAGCACCACCATGCGCAAGGCGAGATCCGCCTCGGCGTCGGCCTGTATGAGCTGGTAGAAGGCTGATGGGGTCTGGCCGAGTACGGTCACCTTTTCCACGGCGAGCAACCGCAGGAGTTCTGCGGGCGATCGGGAGACCTCGAAGGGGATCACCACGAGCCGGCCACCGTGGAGCAGCGCGCCCCACAGCTCTCACACCGACACATCGAAGGAGAAGGAGTGGAACCACGCCCACACATCCGACGAGCCGATGCCCAACCGCTCACGGGTCGCCGCGAACAGGGATACGACGTTCTCGTGGGGCACGACCACGCCCTTGGGCCGGCCGGTGGATCCGGAGGTGTAGATCACGTAGGCCGGATGGGCGGGCAGCAGGGCGCGGCCTCGGTCGGTGTCGGACAGGTCGGTGTCGTCCGTGGCCTGGAGGTGGGCGATGGTGGCCGGGTCGGTCACATTGATGGGCGGCACCGCGTTGATGGGTGGCACCGGCTCGCCGCTCGGCGCACTTCCGTCCGTGATCAGCAGGGTGGCCTGGGAGTCGGCCAGCATGTAGGCGACGCGCTCAGCCGGGTAGGCCGGGTCGATGGGCACGTACGCCGCTCCGGACTTGACGACGGCCAGCAACGCGACGACCAGGTCGGCCGAGCGATCCATCATGACCGCCACCCGGCGCTCCGGCCCGGCGCCGTGGGCGACCAGGAGCCGGGCCAGCCGGTTCGCCCGGGTGTTGAGCTCGGCGTAGGACAGGGCGCTGCCCTCGTGGACGACGGCGGAGACGTCGGGAGTGCGAACCACCTGTGCCTGGAACAGATCCGGCAAAGTCACCGCCGGCACCTCGTGCGCGGTGTCGTTCCACTCCACCAGCACCTGGTGACGCTCGGTCCCGCTCAGCAATTCGAAGCCGTCGACACAGCGAGCGGGCTCGTCGGCCACAGCGTCGAGAAGCCGGACGAACCGCTCGGCCAATGTGTCGACGGTGGTGTGGTCGAACAGGTCGGTGGCGTAGGTGATGGTGCCGGTCAGGCCGGTGCGGGTTTCGTAGAGCTCGATGTCGAGGTCGAACTTGGCCGGTCGGTCGCCGGTGTCGAGTCGTTCGACGTCCAGGCCGGGTAGGTCGAGGCTCGCGGGTGCGATGTTCTGCAGGGCGAGCATGGTCTGGAAGAGGGGGTGGCGGGCCATGGACCGGGTGGGGGCCAGGTCTTCGACGAGTCGCTCGAAGGGGAGGTCCTGGTGGGTGAGGGCGTCCAGGGTTTGTTCGCGGACGCGGTGCAGGAGTTCGCGGAAGGAGGGTCGTCCTGACAGGTCGGTGCGGATGACGAGGGTGTTGACGAAAAAGCCGACGAGGTGGTCGAGGTTGTGGTCGGTGCGTCCGGCGATGGGGGTGCCGATGGGGATGTCGGTGCCGGCGCCGAGGCGCGACAGCAGGGTGGCGAGGGCGGCTTGGAGCACCATGAACATGGTGGCGCCCTCGGTTCTGGCCAGGGTGGTGAGTTTTCGGTGCAGGTCGGCGTCGATGTGGATGTCGGTGGTGGCGCCGTGGTGGGTGGCGATGGGCGGCCGGGGCCGATCGGTGGGCAGGGTGAGTTCTTCGGGCAGGCCGACCAGGGTGGTGCGCCAGTGATCCAGCTGTTGATTCAGGGTGCTTGCCGGATCGTTCTCGTTGCCGAGCAGGTCGCGCTGCCACAGGGTGTAGTCGGCGTACTGCACCGGCAAAGGCTCCCAGGCCGGAGCCGCACCACCGACCCTCGCGACATAGGCGGTGGACACATCTCGCGCCAGCGGGACAAGCGACCAGCCGTCACTCGCGATGTGATGCACCACCACGAGCAGCACATGCTCCTCCGGCCCCATTTGGAACAGCCACGACCGCAGCGGGATCTCAGCGGCCAGGTCGAACACGTGGCCCGCCACCGCGCCCACCGCCTGCCGGAGACCGTCCTGCGTGGCGGGGATGGCCGGCAGCTCCACCACCACATCGTCGGCGGGCAGGATCCGCTGGTACGGCCGGCCGTCCGTGCTGCCGAAGACCGTCCGCAGCACCTCGTGCCGCCCGACCACGTCACGCAACGCCGCACGCAGGGCATCAACGTCCAGCTTGCCGGTCAGTCGCAGCACCATCGGAATGTCGTACGTGGCCGACGGCCCCTCAAGCTCACCCAGGAACCACAACCGTCGCTGCGCGAACGACAACGGAACCCGCTCCGGCCTGTCGATCGCCGTGAGAGGGCGCCGGACGGGACCCGGTATCCCCAAACGCTGCGCGAAAGCCAGCGGGGTGGGCGCCTCGAACAGCGCCCGGATCGGCACCTCCGCTCCGAACACCGACCGCACCCGGCTGGCCAGACGCGTCGCCAGCAAAGAGTGCCCACCCAGGTCGAAGAAGTCGTCGTCCACGCCGACGGCGGGCAGTCCGAGCACCTCGGCGAACAGCGCGCACAGGATCTCCTCCCGCGCCGTCGCCGGACCCCGGCCACCGGCGCCCACACCGTAATCCGGGGCCGGAAACGCCCTGCGGTCGAGCTTGCCGTGCACCGTGAGTGGCAGTTCGTCCATGGCCACCAGCGCAGCCGGGACCATGTAGTCCGGCAGCGCACCGGCCAGGTGGGAGCGCACCTCCGCCACATCGACCGGGTCGCGGAGGACCACGTACCCGACCAGGCGCCTGTCGCCGGGCTGGTCCTCGCGCACCGTCGCGGCCGCCTGAGCGACCGCAGGGTGGGCGAGCAGCGCCGCCTCCACCTCGCCGAGCTCGATCCGGAACCCGCGGACCTTCACCTGGTCGTCGGTGCGGCCCAGGTACTCCAGGTCACCGTCGGCGGTCCACCGAGCCAGGTCACCGGTGCGGTACATCCGCTCGCCGGGAGCTCCGTAGGGACCCGCGACGAACCGCTCCGCGGTCAGGCCCGGCCGGTCGAGGTATCCCCGGGCCAGCTGCGCACCGGCGAGATACAGCTCGCCGGCCACACCGCACGGCACCGGTCGCAACGACCCGTCCAGCACGAACACCGTGGTGTTCCACACCGGGCGGCCGATCGGAACGCCGCCGTGGAGATCCGGATCACCGGGACGGACCTCGTGGACGACACACCCGACGGCCGCCTCCGTCGGACCATACTCGTTGACGATCACGACTCCGGGATGAGCGGATCGCCACTGGATCAGCTGCTCCCCGGTCAGGCCTTCGCCACCCAGGACGAGGTCGCCCGCGGGGAAGGATCCGGCGGGCCACTCGGACAGCACGCCCAGATGGCTCGGCGTCGCCTTGACGAAGGTGGGGGCCTGATCGGCGGGGATCTCGTCATGGATCCCCGTGACATGCACGGTGCCACCCGACGCCAACGTCCCGTACAACGGGGTGACGGTCAGGTCGAAGGCCACCGACGAGTGCAGAAGGGTGCGTCCGGCCAGCGCCGGGTACGCGTCCGTCGCCCAGGCGAGGTAGTTCGACACGGCTCCATGGCTCACGACCACCCCCTTGGGCCGGCCGGTGGATCCGGAGGTGTAGATCACGTAGGCCGGGTGGGCGGGCAGCAGCACGTCACGCCGATCGGCGTCGGACACGTCCCCGCCGTCCAGCCTCTCCAGTTCCCGGATGGTGGCCGGGCCGTCCACCTCGACGCGCGTCACGCCCGCGCCGCCTGCCACGTCCGTCCGGGTGATCACCAGGGCGGCCCGGGAGTCGGCCAGCATGTAGGCGATCCGGTCGGCCGGGTAGGCCGGGTCGATCGGCACGTACGCGGCACCCGACTTCACCACGGCGAGCAGGGCGACCACCAGGTCGGCCGAGCGGTCCATCATGACCGCCACCCGGCCCTCCGGCCCGGCCCCCTGGGAGATCAGCCACCGGGCCAGCCTGTTCGCCCGCGCGTTCAGCTCCGCGTACGTCAGGCTCAAGTGCGGCGACAGCACGGCCTTCGCCGAAGGAGTGCGCGCCGCCTGTGCCTCGAACGACTCCGCCAGGGTGGCCTGGGGAACCTTCCGGGCGGTGTCGTTCCACCGGACCAGGATCCGGTCCCGTTCGGCGGCGTCCAGTACCTCGACCTGGGCGAGCCCGGCCGACGGCGCCGACTCCAGCGCGGACACGACGGCCTCGGCCACCGTGGTCACCAGAGCCGCCAGGGAACGCGGATCGATCGGTGACGCCGCCTGAACCGTCACGGCGAAGCCGTCGCCGGTGTCGTCGACATTGACGGCGACCGGGTAGTTGGTGCGCTCGTGCGCGTGAAGCAGTTCCACGCCCTCCAGGCCGATTCCGGGGGTGTCCGCCTGGCTGTGCCGGTAGTTGAACAGCGAGGTGAACAACGGCGTCTGTGCGGGGACCCCGCCCGCCTTCTGCGCCAGGGCGAGCGGCGCGTGCTCGTGCACCAGCAGCTCCGCGAGCTGCCGCTGCATGCCGTTCACCGCGTCCAGCACGCTCCCGGCACGCACGTCCAGCCGGACGGGAAGCGTGTTGATGAACAACCCCGGGACGCGGTCGGCTCCGGCTCCGGCGTTCATCCGGCCGAGCAGCACCGTGCCGAAGACGACGTCGTCACGGCCGGAGGTGGCGGCCACCACCCGCGCCCAGACGAGGTGGAACAGCGTCGCCGCGCTGACCCCCAGCCGCTGCGCCTGCTCCCGCACCCGCGCGGCCACACCGGTGTGGAGCCGCGTTCGCGCCTCGGAGACGCCTCCGCCGTCGCCGTGCACGTCCAGCAGCCCGTAGGGCGCGGTCGGCTCGGTCACATCGCCCAGCAGCCGGGTGAAGAACCGCTCATGCTCCCGCGCCGGCATCCCGAGCCGCGCCTGCGCCACGAATTCCCGGTACGGCAACGGCTCGGGTAGCGCGTCCTGCCGCCCTTCCAGGAAAGACGCCAGCTCGCCCAGCACCACATCCAGGGCCGTGTGGTCCTGGATCAAGTGGTGGGACTGCAGCGCCACCAGCCACCGGTCGCCGCCGGGCTCCCTGGCCACATGCGCGCGCAGCAACGGGGCGCGGGTGAGGTCCATCCGCACCGGCAGCCCTGCCACCAGCCGTTCCGCCGACCCACCGTCCAGATCCGTCTCCCGTACGGAAAGCCGGGCTCCCCGCAGCACCACCTGAACCGGTTCGCGCAACCCCTTCCACACAAACGCCGTACGCATGACGTCGTGCCGGTCGATCACCCGCTGCAGGGCGGTGAGGAACGCGTCCACCCGTGCCCGGGAGTCGAACCGCAGCACCACCGGCATGATGTACGGATCAGCGCTGTCGTCGCCTTCCACCAGATGGTGGAAGAAGATGCCCTCCTGGAGAGGCGCGAGCGGGTAGATGTCGGCGATGTTCGCCGCGCCGCCGGGGACTGCGGCCACGATCCGGTCGATCTCCTCGGCAGTGAGGTCGGCGAGGGGCGCCATGTCCGGCGTGATCACCGTGGCACCCGGCGGAATCCCGTTCGGCGGACCCGCCGGCCGGCCGGCCGCCTGCTGGACCGTCGCCGCCAGCCCCGCGACCGTCGGAGTTACGTACAGTGCCCGAGCGCTCACCAGGACACCCCGCTGACGCGCCCGCTCCATCAGCGTCACCGCCAGCAGCGAATGCCCGCCCAACTCGAAGAAGTTGTCATCCACGCCCACCCGCTCCACACCGAGCACCTCGGCGAACAGGGCGCACAGCACTTCCTCCTGCGGCGTGGCCGGCGCCTGGAACGCCGCATCCCCGAAATGCTCAGGCGCGGGCAACGCCTTGCGGTCCAGCTTGCCGTTCACCGTCAACGGCAGCGCGTCGAGGGCGACGATCCCCGCCGGGACCATGTACTCGGGGAGCATCCCCGCAAGGTGGTAGCGCATCTGGACGACATCCGTACCGGGCGGCGCGACGACGTACCCCACCAGGCGCCTGTCGCCTGGCCGGTCCTCACGCACCACCACCACCGCCTGGGAGACGGCCGGGTGGGTGCTCAGCGCCGCCTCGACCTCGCCGAGTTCGATCCGAAAGCCACGGATCTTCACCTGGTCATCGGTACGGCCCAGGTATTCGATCTGACCATCGGCGTTCCAGCGGGTCAGGTCGCCGGTGCGGTACATCCGCTCGCCGGGAGCGCCGTAAGGGTTGGCGACGAATCGTTCGGCGGTCAGCCCGGGGCGGTTCAGGTATCCGCGGGTCAGCTGGGCGCCGGCGACGTACAGTTCACCCGCCGTACCCACAGGCACCGGCCGCAACCAGGCATCCAGCACGAACACCCGGGTGTTCCACACCGGCCTGCCGATCGGCAGAACGCCCTCACCGTCCCCGCCCGCCTCCACGACATGGTCCAGGCAGCCCACCGTGGTCTCCGTCGGCCCGTAATGGTTGACCACGGCTACACCGGCATGCTTCCCAGTCCACTCCAGCACCTGAGTGGCCTGCGCGGCCTCACCACCGACCATCAGCCGGCCTGTCGGCACATGCGCGTCGCCGAACTGCCGCAGGAAAGCCAGATGGCTCGGCGTGAGATGAAGGAAGCTCAACCGCTCCCCACCCAGCACGACCGGCAGACGCTCATCCAGCCCGGCCACATGCACGCGACCACCGACGGTCAACGCCCCGTACAACTCGGTCACACCCGCGTCGAACGACACCGACGTGTGGTAGACGACGTTGCCGGCCACCTCCGGGTACGCGCTCACGGCACGCGCCACATAGTTGACCACGTTGCCGTGCTGAACCACGACACCCTTCGGACGGCCGGTCGAACCGGACGTGAAGATCACATAAGCCGGGTGCCCGGGCAGCAGTCCGCCGCCCCGTTCGGCATCGGTCAAATCCTCCCCGGACAACACCGACGCAGCGGCCATGACGTCCGGGTCGTCGATCACGATGCGGGGCAGGCCGTGCCCGGCGGCCGGACCCTGCTGAACGAGCATCAAGGTGGGCCGGGCATCGGCCAGCATGTGCGCGATCCGCTCGGCCGGATAGGCCGGGTCGACCGGCACATACGCCGCCCCCGACTTCAATACCGCCAGCAGCGCGACGACCAGATCGGCGGAGCGGTCCATCAGCACCGCGACCCGCTCCTCTGGACCCGCGCCACGGGAGACCAGCAACCGGGCCAGCCGGTTCGCCCGAGCGTTCAACTCGCCATAGGTCAGACCGCTCTCCCGCGTCACCACCGCAAGCGCCGAGGGAGTGCGGGCCGCCTGCGCCTCGAACAACGTCGTCAACGTCGTGGCGGGCACCTCACGGGCGGTGTCGTTCCACTCCACCAGCAGCCGCGCGCGCTCGTCCGGGGTGAGCAGATCCAGCCCGGCAATCGGCGCATCGGGCTCCAGCCGGGCCAACGTCGCGAGCAGATCCAAGAAGCGCTCCTGGTGGGCGGCGTTCTCCTCGGCGGTGTACCGCGCCGGGTTGGCCGCGAAGTCCACCCGCAGACCGTCATCCGACCGCTCGTAGATGAGGATCATCAGGTCGTCCACCTCACCGTTCGCCAGGTACGTCCGTGAGGTGGTCTCGCATCGCCCGAAGCGCGGGGTCTCGTCCGGCGGCAGGATATTGATGACCGGCCCGGACATCCGCTTGCCCGCGGCCGCGAGCTTCAGGTCGTGGTACAGATCCCCGTAGCGGTACCGCTGGTGCGCCAGCAACCCACGAGTCCGCGCCGAGGTGTGACGTGCCAGCTCACGCACACTCATTCCCGGGCCCAGGCTCAGGCGGAGCGGGAGATTGTTGGCCATCGTCGCCACCGCGCCCGCCATCCCGGAACCCTTGCGCGCGGGAACGGTCAGGCCCAGCACGACCTCCGGCGCTCCTGCCATCCGCTGCACGTACAACCCCGCCGCGCCGATCAGCAGCGCGGGCAGCGCGACACCCGAGGACCGGGCCAGGCGCCGCAGCGGCTCGGCGATCCCGCCCGGCACCACCGCGCTGCGACGATGGGACGAAGCCGACGCCGGCGCCGTCCCTCCCGTGAGCGAGACGACGTCGGGAGTGCCCGCCATCTGCTCCGCCCAGTACGCCCGGTCCTGCGTGAACCGCTCGCTTCCCCGGTAGAGCTCGTCGTCGGCCAGGATCTCGTCGAGCGTC
This sequence comes from Streptosporangium subroseum, assembly GCF_900188345.1. GTDB lineage: Bacteria > Actinomycetota > Actinomycetes > Streptosporangiales > Streptosporangiaceae > Streptosporangium > Streptosporangium subroseum. Next base: position 17,468 of record NZ_FZOD01000059.1, read on the forward strand.
GCGAACGGCGTGAAGGGGCAGGCGCGTCCGTCCTCCAGCGCGGAATAGATCTCCGCCGCCCGGTTCAACCACAGCGTGTACCCCACGGCGTCCAGCGCGATGTGATGGGCCCGCAGATACAGCAAGGTCCTGTCCTCACCGACCAGGAACGCGGTGATGCCGAAGATCGAGCCGGCTTCGAGGTCGGCCGGGCGGGCCGCGTCGGCACGCATCCACGCCTCGGCGGCCGCCGTCGGCTCGGGTTCGCTTCGCAGGTCCACCACGGGAAGCCGGTAGTCCAGCGGAGGTCCGACCATCTGCCAGGGGCCGTCGTCGTCCTGACCAAAACGCAGGCGCGCCACCTCGGTCTCGGCCAGTGCCTGCCGGAAAGCCTCCTCCAGCAAGGGAGGTCGCAGGGTCCCGGAGATCTCCAGGTACTCCACCATGTTCTGGGCCGGGTTCTCCGGATCGAGGGCCTGGGCGGACCAGATGCCCTTCTGCGCCGCGGTCAGAGCCTTCTTCGCGTGTTCGAACATACCTCGTCAACCTCAGGTCTGAGCTAGAGACGATCTCTATGGGAGTACGCAGATGTTCCGGTCCCCGCGGCTCCGGCAGGCCGGATAGTGAGGTGGGGGGGTACGGAGCGCGTCATCGCCTGACCGGCCGGAGTACGTGCTCCTGCTCCGTTTCGCCTTGGGAGAGAGCTGCCTGCGGGCAGGGTTCGCGACGGTCGCCTCGACCGGAACGAGCTGTCCGAGTATGCAGTCATCGGCGATCTAGAACATGGATAGCGTGTAGCCGTACAGGACTTAAGGGATGATCATTCAGTGTCCGGGCGGCGGTCTCCCGATGCGGTCACCGTCAGCGAGCTTCCCGCCGCTCCGGGGCGGACGCGACGGGCGCGTGCCACGTCGTCGTCCCGCAGCCGGATCCCGCCGGTGGGCGGGCCTGAAGCCGACCGGCCATGGATCCTCACTCACCGATCGTGTGCATCGGCTTCCGGCGGGTGAGCGGTCGAGCATGCCATATGCCGAGCCGGCCGGCCATCAACACGCGATGGACGCTACTCGATCCGGGCATGCTGATATACCTCGTTTGCTCGGTAAGGATAAGAAGAAGGAGCGCAGCGTTCAATGTCCGGCTCACGGAGAGCCTTACCTGTCCCGGTGACGAAATAGTGAACGATATGTGTATTCATATTGTCTGTCAGACAATATGACAGGGCGAACGGTGTTCGATCGGCGTTCCAGAACGGGCGATGTCGAGGTGGGCGAACGGATCTGACTAGGATCCCGTCGGCAGGATCGGGTTCAATCTCACCGGTCACTCCCGATCGGCAGGAAAGGAACCAGAATGCTCGACAGCCGCACCAGAAGGTCCGGCGCATGGCTTCGCACGATGACGCGGAGCCCGGTTCCGCGGATTCGCCTCGTCTGCTTCCCGCACGCGGGAGGCGCGGCGAGCTTCTTCCGTCCGTGGGCGGATCTCGTCTCCGCCGAGGTGGAGCTGTTCGCGGTCCGCTATCCCGGGCGAGAGGACCGGATCGTGGAACCGTTCGCCGAACGCTTCGACGACCTGGTCGAAGCGGTGGTCGAGGAGTGCCTGCGGCTGGCGGACGCCCCGCTGGCGTTCTTCGGCCACAGCATGGGGGCGTCCGTCGCCTACGAGGTGGCCTTGCGCCTGCAATTGGACCACGGAATCCGGCTCCGGGGCCTGTTCGTCTCCGCACGCTCCGCCCCCGACCACGAAAAGAAGTCGGACCTGGCCGGGGCCGCCGACGACAAACTGGTCGAACATCTGACGGAACTCGGGGGTACGAACGTTCAGGCGCTGGAGCACCCCGAGCTGCTTGACCTGGTGCTTCCCGCCATCCGGGCCGACTACCGGCTAGTCGAAAGCTACGAGCCGACCATCAAGGGCGCCGTCCTCGACACCCCGATCTCGGTCTACTATGGCGACGCCGAGGAGGATCTGTCCGAGGAGTCCGTCATGGCGTGGTCGGCCGTGACAACCGGCCCCTTTCGGACGCGATCGTTCGAGGGCGGCCACTTCTACCTCACCGATCACCTGCCGGTTCTCGTCGCGGACATGCTCACCACCTTTGGCCGTACCTGAACGCCCCGGTTTACGGCCACGCAAGCATGAAATCGATCCCTTAAGGATAAATTTCCCCGGTATTCATCAGGCGATCAACCGAACGATTCATTCTTCAGGTCGTATGTCGGACGCTGACGGGCGTTCTCGCCCCAGCCGCGACCCCACTTTCTCCTTTCAGCCGTGCTCTATCAATCAATTGGGGACCTGTCATGACCAATCCCTTCGAGGATCCCGATGCCTCGTATTTCGTGCTCGTGAATGACGAGGGTCAGCATTCGTTGTGGCCGGTCTTCGTCGACGTGCCCGAGGGGTGGACCGTCGTCCACGGCGAAGCCGACCGGGCGAGCTGCCTCGATTACATCGAGACCAACTGGACCGACATGCGGCCCAAGAGCCTGATCGCCCAGATGGACAACGCCTCCTGACCGTGCCGCCTCAGTCGCGGCATAGCCGGCCGCCGGTCGTTGCGAGATCAGAGCGCGAGGGTCTAGGCCACCTGGGTTCACATCCACCCTCACCGCCGTTGCGTGGCGTCGACCGCCCAGATTCGGTCACCGTCTCCTGAAATGCACCTGACCTGCAATGACGTCTGCAGGCGGAGTATGTTCCAGTGCCCTGCCCATCTCCCAGGACCTGGGTGCGGTCCGTTACGTCACCGACCGTGACGTGGTGATGCGCAAGGGTGAGGTCGTCGAGACCGCCACGACGGCCGCCTGCGCACCGCACCGTCACATGAGCATTCGAAGCGACTTCTGGAAGTTTTGTGAGCACCGAGCCACGGCTCGCGATCCCGAACAGCCAGACAGCCGGACAAGACGAAAGCGTCCCTGACCGCGAACACGCAGGTCAGAGACGCTTTCCGAGTGGTCATGAGAGGTAGGGCGGGCGGGACTCGAACCCGCGACCCAGGGATTATGAGTCCCCTGCTCTAACCAGCTGAGCTACCGCCCCTCACGCGATCCGTACTGCCGCATTCAACCAAACGCGCGCCCCGTTCGCACATTCGACGGGCAGTAAGGGGTCAAGATGTGATCTTTGACGGTGAAACCGATGCTCAGGGGACTCGCTAACCTACCTGGGGACGTTGTTGAGGAGTGTTGGATCATGCGCGTTGTTGAAGCTTTCCGTGAGTCGTACGGCGTGGAGCCGCTGGGGGTGTGGCACGCCCCGGGGCGGGTCAACCTGATCGGCGAGCACACCGACTACAACGACGGGTTCGTGCTGCCGTTCGCGGTGCCGTGGGGGGTCACCGCGGCGGTCGCTCCGCGCGCGGACGACGTCATCCGGTTGCGGTCGCTCCAGGCGGGAGAGCCGCTGACCATCGAGACCCTCGACCAGGCCGAGGGCTGGGCTCGCTATGTCGTCGGCGTGTTCTGGGTGCTCCGCGAGGCCGGTCATCCGGTCCGGGGCGCGGATCTGGTGATCGACGGGGATGTGCCTCAGGGAGCGGGGCTGTCGTCGAGTGCGGCGCTGGAGGTGGCCGTCGGGACCGCCCTCAACGAGCTGTACGGCCTGGGCCTCACCAAGATGGAGGTCGCCCTCGCGGCGCAGAAGGCCGAGAACGACTTCGTGGGCGTGCCGTGCGGAATCATGGACCAGGCCGCCTCCGCGCTCGGAGAGCAGGGAAAGGCCCTGTTCATGGACTGCCGGAGCCTCGGCACCAGGAACATCCCGTTCGACCTGGCGCAGCACGGTCTCCAACTGCTGATCATCAATACCGGGGTGCACCACGAGCTCGCCGACGGGCAGTACGCCCGCCGCCGTCAGGACTGCGAGAACGCCGCCAAGCATCTGGGCGTCGAAGCGCTGCGCGACGTCACCGACCTGGCGGGCGCCCTCTCCAAGCTGCGCGGTGACGAGCGCAAGCGCACCCAGCACGTGGTGACGGAGAACCACCGGGTCGAGGCGCTGATCGGGCTTCTGCGGGCGGGTGCCGTCCAGGAGATCGGCGGCCTGCTGAACGCCTCTCACCTGTCGCTGCGCGACCAGTACGAGGTGTCCTGCGCCGAGCTGGACGTGGCCGTGGAGTCGGCGATCCGGGGTGGGGCCCGCGGGGCGCGGATGACCGGCGGCGGGTTCGGCGGATCGGCCATCGCGCTCGTCGCCGACGACCGGGTGGAGTCCGTACGGGAGTCGGTGACCCGGGCCTACGCCGAGCGCGGCTGGTCCGCGCCGGAGATCTACCCCGCGACCCCCGCGGCGGGAGCCCGCCGACTGGTCTGACCTCGCCAGGTCCTGTGACAGGCATCCCCTTCAGCACCGAAACCGACCCGGTCCTGTCGCAGGCATCTTCCTCCGGGATCGAGAAACCCTGTCAGGATTTCTCGATCCCGTTGAGCGGGGCCCCCGCCGGATCAGCGTAGGCACGCGGGGATCGGTGCCCGTCGCTGAAAGGTCACGCGCTCATGCCGGCGACCCGTTCTCCGGTTCAGCGTGCGATTTCCGGGCGATCGAGGCCCAGTCGGGCAGCAGCGGCGGGCCGTCCCCCTCCACGCCGCGCACCAGCCGGCGCAGCAGATCGTTGAGCAGCTCGCGGTCGTCGGAGTCGAGTGGGCTGAGCAGTGCCCGCTCCGCCCGGTCCCCCTCCCCCATCCGCCCTTCCCACATCGCGCGCCCCTCGGCGGTCAGCTCGACGAGGAGGCGGCGGCGGTCGCCGGGGTCGTGCGCGCGGGCGATGTATCCGGCCTGCTCCAACCGGTCGAGCCGGTTGGTCATCGTGGCCGGATGGGTGTCCAGCCACTCGGCCAGCAGCGACGGCGTCGCCCGGTAGGGCGGCCCGGACGCGACCAGGTGGTGGAGGACCTCGAACTCCCAGGGCTTGAGCCCGCCCGAGGCCAGCCAGGCCTCCTTCTCCCGCTTCATCACCCGCACGAGCATCTGCATGCGGGTGACGATCCCCTCGGTCTGCGGGTCGAGGTCGGACAGCTCACGCGACCAGTGGGCGATGTGCCGATCTACGGAGTCCGGCTCTGACATGTCCACAGGGTAACGGTCGTCTCCGCACCGATCATCATTTATACGAATGCATATATTTTGATTTCATAGTAAATTCCGATCCATGACCCCCTTGCGAGACTCCTGGGCCCCTCTGCGGGACCGCCGCTTCCGCCTGCTGTGGACCGGCCAGACCCTGTCGAACGTCGGCGACGCCGTCACCACGGTGGCCCTCGCGCTGGCGATCGTCACCGCGACGGGCTCGGCCACCGACCTCGGCGTGGTCCTGGCCGCCCAGGCGATAGCCACGGTGGCGCTGATGCTGCCCGGCGGCGTCTGGGCCGACCGCCTTCCCCGCCAGCGCCTGATGCTGGCCGCCGACCTGATCCGCGGCCTCACCCACGCCGTCATGGGCTTCGAGCTGATCACCGGCACGGTCGACATCGTCCATCTGGCGACGCTGGCCGCCGTCTCCGGCGCCGCGTCCGCGTTCTTCCTGCCCGCCTCCACGGGCCTGGTACCGGCCACCGTGAAGCAGGAGCACCTGCCCGCGGCCAACGCGCTCATGGCGATCGGCCAGCGCGGCTCCATGCTGCTCGGCCCGGGGATCGCCACCGCCCTCGCCCTGACCGCCGGCCCCGGCTGGGCACTGATCCTGGACGCCGTGACGTTTGTGCTCAGCGCGACACTGCTGGGCCGTCTCCGGCTCGCACCGATCCCGCCCGCGCCGCACGAGCGGTTCACCAGGCAGCTCGTCGAGGGCTGGACGGAGCTGCACCGCCACCGGTGGTACTGGACGAACCTCGTCGGCCACTCCCTGTGGAACATGGGCCGCTGCATCCTGATCACGATCGGACCCGTGATCGCCATCGGGAGTCTCGGCGGCGAGCTGGCCTGGGGAACGATCGTGCAGGGCGGTACGGTCGGAGCCCTCTGCGGAGCGCTGATCGCGCTCCGGGCGAAGCCGCGCAGGCCTCTCGTGACGGCCAACATCGCGCTCGGGCTCGGCGCTCTGCCCCTGGTGCTGCTCGCCGCCGGCGCTCCCGCTCTGATCGTCGGGGTGGCCTACGGGCTGATGACCGGCGGCGTTTCGTTCATGGCCCCCATCTGGGAGACCGCCGTACAGGAGCACATCCCGGCCGAGGCGATCTCACGGGTGTCGGCCTACGACTGGATGCTCTCCCTGGGGCTGACGCCCCTCGGCATGGCCCTCGCCGGCCCGCTGGCCGGCGCGGTGGGTGCCACCGCGACCCTGTACGGCGCGGCGGCCCTGCTGGCGGTCTCCTGCCTCGGGGTGCTGGTCCTCCCCGACATCCGCAACCTCCGCCAGGGCTCGGCGGACACCGCGCCGAGCGCCTCACAGGTGTGATCACGCTACGGCCCAGGCAACACGCCGAACACTTCACGGATGCGATCTACTCCGGCCCGGACATCGAACACCTCACAGATGTGATCACGCTTCTGCCGGAGCCCGGCGGACATCGGTTCGAGCGCCTCACGGGTGTGAGCGTGCTTCCGTCAGGGCTCGGCCGGCGCCAGTTTGGGCACCGCGCCGAGCAGCTCGCGGGTGTAGTCGTGCTTGGGGATGAAGAACACCTCGTCCACGTGCCCCTCCTCCACGACCCGTCCCTCGCGCATGACCAGGACCCGGTCGCTGATGTGGTGCACCACTCCGAGGTCGTGGGAGATGAAGATCAGCGCGGTGCCGTCGGCCGCCTGGATCTCCGCGAGCAGGTCGAGCACCTGGGCCTGGATCGACACGTCCAGCGCGGAGACCGGTTCGTCGCAGACGAGCACGTCGGGCCGGGGAGCGATGGCCCTGGCGATGGCCACCCGCTGGCGCTGCCCGCCGGAGAGGCGCCGGGGGTGCCGGCCGGCGATGTCGGGCGCGAGGCCCACCCGGCCCAGCAGCTCGATCACCCGGGCCTTCCTGTCCGAGGAGGACCCACTGAGGGGTTCGGCGATCAGGCGGCCGACGGTGTAGCGGGGGTCGAAGGAGCCGAGCGGGTTCTGGGAGATCACCTGGATGCCGGATCGGCGGGAGCGGCGCCGACGCTCGGAGACGCCCGACCAGGGGTCGCCGTTCAGCCGAACCCCGCCGGAGACGGGCTCGAGCAGGCCCAGCACGAGCCGGGCGACGGTCGTCTTGCCCGAACCCGACTCTCCCACGATGCCGACGGTCTCGCCCGGATAGACCTCGAAGGAGACGTCGTCCACCACCTTGCGGGTGCCGTACGCCGCGGACAGACCCGAGACCTCCACGACCGGCGCGCCGTGGCCGACGTGCCGTTCGGGCAGCGGGGCACGCAGCGACACGCCTCCGGCGATCGCGGACAGGCGGGTGCCGCGTGAGGCGGCCGAGGGCACGGCGGCCAGCAGCAGCCTGGTGTAGTCGTGCGCGGGCGCGGACAGCACGCGGGCGGTCGGCCCCTCCTCGACGATCACACCGTCCTTCATGACCAGTACGCGGTCGGCGATGGAGGAGACCACGGCCAGATCGTGGCTGATCATGAGCAGGGCGGTGCCCTCCGCTCTGCGGGCGGCGAGCAGGCGCAGGATCTGGGCCTGCACGGTGACGTCGAGCGCGGTCGTCGGCTCGTCGGCGATGATCAGCGGAGGGTCGGCGGCGATGGCCGAGGCGATCAGGGCGCGCTGGCGCAGCCCTCCGGAGAGCTGGTGGGCGTACTGCCGGGCACGCACCTCCGGCTCCGGCACGCCGACCGCGTCGAGCAGCTCGATCACCCTTGCCTTGCGGTCCGCGCGGGACACGACGTCATGGGTGGCGAGCACCTCGGCGATCTCGTCGCCGACCGTGCGGAGCGGGTCGAGCGACAGGAGCGCGTCCTGCAGCACCAGCCCGGCGAACCGGCCGCGCAGCCGCCGCCAGTCCCGCTGCCCGAACCGGAGCGCGTCCTGCCCCTTCACTGTGAACCTGCCCGCGGTCACCGTCGCGCCGGGGCCGGTCAGTCCCACCAGGGTCCTGGCCGTGACGCTCTTGCCCGAGCCTGACTCCCCGACGATCGCCACGCACTCCCCCGGCGCGATCGACAGGCTCACTCCTCGTACGGCCTCCACGCCGGCCTTGGGAAAGGCGACCCGCAGGTCCTCGACCTCGATCAGGCTCATGGGTTTCTCCCTTCGAAACGGCGTTGCAGCCGACGCCCGACCAGCGTCAGGCTGATGACGGTCAGCGTGACGGCGAGGCCGGGAAAGAGGGCCGTCCACGGGGCGACGCGCAGGTAGTTGCGGGCCTCGGACAGCATGGAGCCCCATTCGGGGCTGGGCGGCTGCGGGCCCATGCCGAGGAAGCTGAGACCCGAGGTGGCGATGATGGCGGTGCCCATGCCGATCGTGGCGAGCACCGGCAGTGGGCCCAGCACGTTGGGCAGGACGTGCCGCAGGACCAGCACCGGCCGGGACAGCCCGAAGGTGACGGCCTGTTCGACATAGCCGGAACGGCGGACCACAAATGTCTGCGCCCGGATCACGCGGGCGTAGTTCGGGATCTGGGCCACACCGATCGCGAGGATGACGTTGCCGGTGCCGGGACCGGTGATCGCGATGACCATGAGGGCGAGCAGCAGTTCGGGGAAGGTGGCCAGGACGTCGAACAGGCGGCTGAGCAACTCGTCGAGGTATCGGGGAGAGAGCCCCGCCACGATGCCCAGGAGCGTGCCGATCCCGGTGGCGAGCAGGATCGCCGCCGCGCCGATGCTCAGCGAGTGCCCGGCGCCGTGGACGACGCGGGCCAGCACGTCCCTGCCCAGATGGTCGGTGCCGAACCAGTGCCCGGCGCTCGGCCCGGCGAGCGCGTGCAGCGGATCGGCGGCCAGCGGGTCCACCCCGGTCAGCAGCCTCGGGGCCGTCGCGGCGACCGCGGCGACGATCAGGAACAGCAGCGGGGGGATCAGCCCGGGAGGCACGCCGTACCGGCGCCTGGGGGGGGTGGGAGCGGAGGGGGCGATCTGCGGCGCCTCGGTGACCGTCGTCATCGGTTTCTCCTCGGGCGGGTTCTCCACGACCTGGACGTCCTCGGACGGGACGTCGGCGACTCCCCGGCTGTGGTGTCGCCGATGTCGTCGCGGCCCTTCGCCGGCCAGGGTGTCATCGGCTTCTCCTCAGGCGGGGGTCGATCGCGAGGTAGGCGAGGTCGACGATCGTGCTGACCGTCACGTAGGCGAGCGCGGACAGCAGCACGACCGCCATCACCACCGGCATGTCCTTTCCGGTCACCGCGGAGACGGTGACCTGGCCGAGCCCGGGGCGGCCGAAGACGGCCTCGATGATGATCGCGCCGCCGAGCAGGACGCCGGTGAACCAGCCGAGGAGGGTGACGGCGGGGAGCAGCGCGTGCCGCAGGGCGTGCCGGATGACAAGCCGCCACTCGGTGATGCCACGCGAGCGCGCGGTCACCGCGAACGGCTCCTCCAGCGCCCGTTCCAGTCCCTCGCGCAGCACCTGGCCGAGCACTCCGGAGATCTGCAGCCCCAGCGCCACCGCGGGCAGGACGAGCGAGACGAAGCCGCGGTCCCCGGAGACCGGGAACCAGCCGAGGGTGAAGGAGAACACCGCGAGCAGCAGGATCCCGATCAGGAACGGCGGCACCGAGACCACCACCAGCTCGGACAGGCCGACCAGGTCGCCGAACCGGGACCTGCGCCCTGCGGTGGCCAGCGCGAGCACCAGGGCGAGCACCACCCCGAAGACCGCCGCGGTGAGCGCCAGAGAGACGGTCGGCCAGATCTGCGAGGACAGGACGTCTCCGACTCCGCGCTGCAGGATGTAGGAGTGGCCGAGGTCGCCCCGGAGCAGCCGGGCCAGATAGTCGCCGTACTGTTCCAGCGCCGAACGGTCCAGCCCCCACTCGGCGATGATCTGCGCCCGTCGCTCGGGGGTGTCGAGACCGTCGCCGATCAGCACGTCCACGGTGTCGCCGGGGGCGAACAGCAGGGCGACGTAGGCCGCCGTGGCGGCGGCCCAGAGTACGGCGAGGCCGGACCCGAGCCGCCGGACCACGGGGCCGAGCCACCCGGCGGCGGCCAGCCCCCGCCGCCGGGTGAGTTGGAGAGTGCTCACGTCCCGATCCGGACGTCGTAAGCACTGTTGGGGGTGCCGGAGACCGGCTCGAAGGTGACCCCGGTGACGCCCGCGCCGTGGGCGATCTGGTCGGCGGGCACGTAGACCGGGAGCAGCAGCGCCTCGTCGGTGACGACGATCTTCTGCACCTTGGCGTAGAGCTCCTTGCGCTCGGCCGGGTCGGAGGTGGCCGACGCCTCGGCGAGCAGCTTGTCCAGCTCGGCGTTCTCGACGTGGGTGCGGTTGATCGCGGCGCCCTTCGGCAGGATCAGGTTGAGCGCCGCCCCGGCGTCGGTGTCGCCGCGCGAGTTCTCGAAGACCTCGTACTGGTCTTCCTTGTAGGCCTTCTGCGCGGTGCCGTCGTCGACCAGCTTGACCTGGAAGTCGATGCCCGCGCTCTGCTTCACCGACGCCTGGATCGCCTGGGCGAGGACGTCACGGCGATCCCTGACGTACGGTGCCGAGGACACCGACCGTACGCTCAGCCGCTTGCCGTCCTTGACCCGGAAGCCCTCGCCGTCGCGCTTGTCCCAGCCCGCCTCGTCGAGCAGCTTGTTGGCCCGCGCCGGGTTGTTGCCGAAGGTGTTCTCCAGCGAGGCGTCGTAGAACGCCGGACTGCCCTGGCCGATGATGCTCCACGCCCGCTTGGCGGTGCCCTGGTAGACCGAGTTGAGCACGGCGTCCACGTCGACGGCGTCCCGGAACGCCTCGCGCACCCGCTTGTCGTCGAAGGGCGCGTGCGAGAGGTTGAAGTAGTAGGAGAACGCGCTCCCCGAGTTGAGGCTGGTCTCCAGCTTCAGCGCCGGGTCGCTCTTGATCAGGCCGACCTCGGTGGCGGGCACGCCCTCGATGACCTGGACCTGCTGCGAGGTCAGCGCGCCGACCCGGACGGCGGCCTCGGGCAGGAAGCGGTAGGTCACCTCGGACAGGTGCGCCGGACCCTGGTGACCGGCGCTGGGCGGCGCCCAGTTGTAGGCCGGGTTGCGCTTGTAGTGGACCTCCTGGCCCGGCGTGAAGCGGTCCAGGATGAACGGCCCGGTGCCGACCACGTCGACCCCGCCGGCCTTGAGGTCCTTGGCGTTCTTCAGCGACTTGGGCGAGACCTGGCCGGCCAGCGGTGAGGCGAGGAAGTCCAGGAAGATACCGTCGGGGGCCTTCAGCGTGACCTTCAGGGCGTACGGACCGGTCACCTCGGCCGAGCCGAAGTTGCGGAGCTGGATCGCCTTGACCGCGGGGTTGTAGCCCTCCGAGACGAGCTGGTCGAGGTTGGCCTTCACCGCCGCGGCGTCGAACTTCTCCCCGTCGTGGAAGGTCACATCCTCGCGGAGCTGGAAGGTGTAGGTCAGGCCGTCCTTGGAGACCTCCCAGGCCTTGGCCAGCCACGACAGGAACTCGCCGTTCTTCCCCCGGGCGATCAGGTTGTCGAACTGGTTGTGCACCAGTAATCGGGCCTTGTTCTGGCCCCACTGGTGCGGGTTGAAGGTGATCGGCTGCGTCTCCACGGCCCACACCAGCGATCCGCCGCCCCCATCGCCGGCCGTCGCCGTCGGAGCCTCGCTCCCGCACGCCGCCAGCGTCAGCACCCCGGCCAGCGCCAGGGCGCCCCATTGCGATTTCACTGACTTCTCCTCATCCGACGACTCACGCGACGGCTCGTACCATTCATGCGGCTCATACGGCTTATACGGTTCTTACGGCAGGTCATCCGGCACGGCCGGTCCGGGTGACGACGGCTCATGCGCGGTGACCGCTTCAGGCGGCGGCTCATGCGCGGTGACCGCTCCGGGTGGCGGCTCATGCGACGTGGCTGATCTGGGTGGCGACGGTCTCGGACAGCACGATCCGGGCGAGCGCGTCGGCGTGCCGGAACAGCGGGGCGTTGAATCCGGGCCGGGCGAAACCGCCGGTGGCCCGTCCGCCGACGACCCAGGGGCCGAAGGCGAACCTGCGGGGATGCGGGGTGTCGGATCGATCGAGCAGGCGGCGGTCGGCGGGCCGTACCTTCAGCAGCCCGGCGGACTCCTCGGCCTCGCCCCGGTCGCGGAGCGCGGTGATCAGTGGGTCGGTGGCCCGGCTCACGCTGGGCGCGGGCAGCCTGGCCTCGATCAGGGTCGTGGCCTCCACCCCGCCGGGCACGCTGGGACTCTGCGCCCACCACCGCCCGTCGCGATGTCCCACCTGGAGATCGGTGCCGAGGAAGGTGACCACGCCGGCCTTGGCGAGGGCCCGCAGCTCCTCCAGCCGGGGGCCCGGCGGGCCACTGGCGACGTAGCTGAAGAAGCCGTGGAACCAGGGGTCGGAGATGCCCAGCTCGGCGAGGACGCCGTAGACGGAGAGCAGTCCGAGGATCATGGCGTGGTCGGCGCTGTGCGCGGGGTCGGCACGCCGGTCGAGATCCGTCGCCAGGTAGCCGTGCATCCACTTCTGCAGCCCCGCCGAGTCGCCGAACCGTATCTTCTCCAGCGGCCGGTCCAGCCGTTCGAAGTCCAGCCGGTCCAGGTGCCGGGGCACGGCCTGGCGGATCAGCCTCCGCATCGCGAGGCTGCCCCACTCCTCGGCCGCGAACGCCTCCTGGAACTCCTCCCAGCCCACCCGGGATCGTTTCGGGTGCGCGGTGATCAGCTCGTGGTAGTAGGCGAAGGCCAGCTCCTTGCGGACCAGCGGCCACACGTCCCGGTGGAAGTTCCACGGTCCCTCGCCCAGCGCCTTCGCGGTGAGGAAACGCGGCACCGGCGGGCGGACGCCGCGGAACGGGTATCCGGTCTTGGAGTGGTACGGCACGCCGCGTCGCGATCCCACGTGGAGCAGCGGCTCCCGCCCGCTGGGCAGGTAGACGAGCTCCTCATCGTATTCGCGGACGAACCGCCCGCCCCTGCCCGAGGTGAGCAGCACCATCAGGTCGACGAAGGCCAGCCCCATGCCGCGCACGATCGCCGGCTCTCCCCCGGGGATCGCGTCCAGGTCGAGGTCGGCCGCGTAACCGGTGGGAACGTAGTGCAGCCCGCTGCCTGCGGCGAGGCCGGCCAGCGACCGTTCCTCCCTGGTCGGGGTCACGTCGCCGTGCCCCTGGGCCAGGATCACCGCGTCCACCTCGATCGTCCGGCCGTTCTCCAGCGTCACCGCCTGGCCGCCGGGAACGTCGGCCAGGTCGAGCACGCGGGTCGCGTGCACGTGCACCCGGACCCCGCGCGGAGCCGTCTTCACCGCGCGCTGGAAGACGTGGGACAAGTACGCGTTCTGGACAGGGCGGGGGGCGAACAGGCCGGGGTCGCGGCCGAGCCACTCCGCGAGGGAGGGCCCGGGGCGGATCGGCCCCTCGCACTGGACCGACTCGTCGGTGAACAGTGTCACGTCGGCGGCGGTGGAGTTCATCCAGAGCAGGTCGGGCTGCTCCTTGCGCCAGACCCGGCCACCGCCCGGCGGATAGGGGTCGATCACGTGGATGTCCAGCGACGGCCAGCTCAGCAGCTCGGCCGCGTTGGCGCAGATCCGCTCCACCAGGCAGGTGCCGGTCGGCCCCGCGCCGACGACGGCGACCGCGCTCATAACGTTCCCTCCCTCGACGGACTCGACGGACTCGACGGACTCGACGGACTCGACGGAGTGAGGATCGCGAAGGCCCCGCGCCCGCTCATACGGCGGCTCTGTGATGGGACTGCTCCCAGTCGGCCTGGAACGGCTGGGCCGGGATCCGCCAGGGGTCGGTCTCCCCCGTCGGGGTGGAGAGCGCGGTGAGGTCGGTGTTCTCCCGGAAGGCGGGATGCTGGTAGAGGTCCCTGGCGTAGGCCCACAGGTTCGGGAACGCGGTCAGCGGGCGCTCACTGATCCTGGCCGCCGGGTTGTCGCTCACATCGAACCGGAGCAGCGTCGGCCAGAGCCTGACATCCGCCTCGGTGATCCCCGATCCGAACAGGAACCTGCGGTCGGCGAGCCGGGCGTCGAGCTCCTCCAGGAAGGCGATCACGGCCTGCCGTGCCTCGCCGTACTCCGCCTCCGTCGTCGCCGATCCGACGCGGCCGGCCGCGGTGTTGACGTACTCGTAGATCCTCGCGTTGAGCGCGTCGATCTCCGGGCGCAGCTCCTCGGGGTAGAGGTCGGCCTCGGGATCGCCGTCGAACCGGGTGCCCAGGTCGATCGTGATGTCGGGGAAGTTGTTGCTCACGATCCGCCCGGTCTCCCTGTCCCACAACGTCGGCACCGAGACGTGCCCGTCGAACCCGGGCTCGGTCGCCTCGTAGGCCTCCCTGAGCGTGGCGAACCCGTTCACCGGGTCGGCCCCGCGCCGCTCGCGGAACGCCCATCCCCGCCCGTCGCGGTCGTCGTCCACGTAGGACAGCGAGACCACGTCCTCCAGTCCCTTGAGCGAGCGGACGATCGCCGCACGCTGCGCGTAGGGACAGACCGCCGCGACGTAGAGGTGATAGCGCCCGGGCTCGGCGGGGAACTCGGGCGTCCCGATCCGTCCCTGAAAGGGGTAGCGGGGGCCGGGACGGCCGCCCGGCCGGTAGCGGCCGTAGGTGTCGAGGTCGACGGGGCCGGCGTAGTTGAGTGTGATCTCGGACATGTGGTGCTCCCAGGCATGTCTCGGTAACCCGGTGAGGGGTTCGCGCTTGCGGCACGCCCACCGTGCCGCCAGGTCTCTCCCCGGGGGCACCCCGCCGCGGTGCGAGGGTTGCCGGTCAGCCAGCCGGGGCTTTGCACTGACACTCTTAACCTAGTTAGAAGGTAGGAAATACATAGATCTATGTCAAGCCTTAAAGTCGAGGGATGTCACATGAGATCGTTAATGTGGTCTACCGCAAGTACGACGGGTCTCTGCACTGGAACCACCCCAGCCTGCTCCTCGGCGAGGACGAGCACGGCGTGTGGATCGGCTGCACGGCAGGCTCGGGAGCCCGCAAGGGCAACGGGCCCGTAGTCCCCTCACCCTCCGCGTTCGTGATGCTCTTCCCCCGGGACGGCTGGTGGACGGCCTCCTTCAACGCCCTCCCGCACAAGGTCGAGATCTACTGCGACATCGCGACGGTGCCCCAGTGGAGCGACGGCGAGGTGACCATGGTCGACCTGGACCTCGACGTGATCCGCATGCGCGACGGCCGGGTCATCCTGGACGACGAGGACGAGTTCGAGGAGCACCAGGTCCGCTACGCCTATCCCCCCGACGTCATCGAGAACGCCCGCACCACGGCCGCCCGGCTGATGGAGGCGGTCCGCACCCGCGCCGCCCCCTTCGGCGCCGCTCCCCACTGGCTCGCTCAGGTGACCTGAGCCGCCCCGTCTCCCGTCCCGGTCGACCTGGACCACCCCCCTCCGGTACGGCCCGGCCACCCGGCGCCACCCGCCGACCACACCCCGCTCCGTCGTCCCACGCTCCTGCGGTGCTCACCGCCGGGCGCCGCGACGCCCTCACGTCCAACACGTCCGAGGCCCGGCCGGCTCGCCGCCGCGCAAGCCGGCCGGGCGGCCTGGGGAGGGTCTACAGCGGAGGGAAATCGGGGGCGCGGCGCTCCAGGAAGCTGGCGACGCCCTCGGCGAAGTCGGGTCTGGTGAAGGCCTCCACCATCTGGCGCGCCGCCGCGGACTCCGACGACTCCAGGGTCTGGCTCCAGTCGCCCCAGATCTGACGCTTCATCACGGCCATCGACGCCGGCGAGCTGAAGGCGGCCAACTCGCGGGCGTAGGCCGTGGCCTCCTCCAGCAGACCCTCCCGGGGCACCGACCGGTTGACCAGGCCCAGCTCGTAGGCCTCGGCCCCGGAGAAGGTGCGGCCCGACAGCAGCAGGTCCATGGCCTTGGCATGGCCGATGAGCCGGGGCAGGATCCACGACAGGCCGTACTCGGCGATCAGGCCGCGCCGGGCGAAGGCGGTGGTCCACTTCGCCTCGTCCGCGGTGAAGATCAGGTCGCACATCAGGGCGTGGACCATGCCGAGCCCGGCGCAGGCGCCGTTGACCGCGGCGATGATCGGCTTGCGGATCGTGGTCGGGAAGGTGTTGTGACGCTTGTCCGGCTCGCCCTTGTAGGAGCCGTCCTGGATGGCGCCGAGCGTCTGGAAGTCCGCCCCGGCGCAGAAGCCCTTCCCCGCTCCGGTGACGACGATCACCCGGACCTCGGGGTCCAGCTCCGCCTCGGCCAGCTGGTCGAAGTAACGCCGCCCCATCTCGCCCGTCCAGGCGTTGAGCCTGTCCGGCCGGTTGAACGTCAGCGTCAGCACGCCCCGCTCGATCGACGACAGCACCAGGTCGACCATCTCGTCTCCCCTCCCGGGAGCCCCCTTTCCCGGAGGCCTTCCGCACGAGAGCGCCCCGTCCGGACAGCTCCAGAATATGGTTCTATACCTTTTCCCTCTCCGGCGACAGCATGTGCGAGCGGACCAGGTCCTCCACGGTGGCGCGCAGCCCGAGGAAAAGGGAGGTCCGCTTGATGGCGAGGGCGCGGTAGGCGGGCAGCACGATCGGGACCTCCGCGGCGACCCGGCCGGGACCGCACGAGAACACGAGCACCCGCTGGGCGAGCATGACGGCCTCCTCGACGTCGTGGGTGACCATCAGCACGGTCGTTCCCATGTCCCGCCACACCTCGCGCAGGAAGAGCTGCATGTCCTCCTTGGTCTGCACGTCGAGCGCCCCGAACGGCTCGTCCAGCAGCAGCACGGCCGGTTCGCACGCCAGCGCCCTGGCGATCGCCACCCGCTGGCGCTGCCCGCCGGACAGCTGCCGGGGCAGCGCGTCCGCCCAGGACGACAGCCCGACCTCGCCCAGGTACCAGCGGACCCGGCGCTCCCTGTCGGCCCGGGAGATCGGCAGCAGCCGCAGCCCGAAGGCCACGTTCTGGGCCACGGTGAGGAAGGGGAACAGCGCGCCCGACTGGAACACCAGCCCGCGTTCGGGCCCCGGCCCCTGGACGGGCACCCCGCCGAGCGAGACCGAGCCCGCGCTGACCGGCGACAGCCCGGCGATCAGCGACAGCAGCGTGGACTTGCCCGACCCGCTGGCGCCCACCACGCACACGAACTCGCCCGGCTCCATCGACAGGTCGATGCCGTCCAGCACGCGCGTGGTCCCGTAGTCCTTGGCCACCCCGCTCAGTACGAGGTTCATACCACCCACCTCCCGAGGCGGTCGCGCAGGATTCTCAGCGCGACGTCGATCAGCAGGCCGACGATCCCGATCACGATGAGCACCGCGAAGATCTTGTCGGTCTGCAGGAACCGCTGGGCGCGGACGATCCGGTAGCCGAGCCCCGACTCGGCCGCGATGAGCTCGGCCACCACCACGAAGTTCCACGCGGCGGCGGCGTTGATCCTGGCCGCGTCCACGATCGCCGGCAGCGCGTACGGCCAGGTCACCTTCCGGAGGACCTCCCCGGGCCTGGCGCCGAGGGTGGCCGCGACCTGGCCGAGCTCACCCGGGACCCTCCGTACGGCGTCGGCGACCATCAGCGTGTTGAAGAACACGACGCCGAGCACGAGGATCGCGATCTTGGACGGTTCGCCGAGCCCCAGCCAGATGATCAGAAGCGGGATGAAGGCGCTGGCGGGCATGTAGCGGAGCAGGCCGACGGCCGGTTCCAGCAGGGCCAGCGCCACCCGCGAGGTGCCCATCGCGACGCCGAGCGGCACCGAGATCAACACCGCCAGCCCGAACCCGGCCCCGACCCTGCCAAGGCTGGCGAGGGTGTCCCGGACCAACTGCCCGGTGCCCAGCATCTCCCCGAACGCCTCCAGCACGGCCGGCGGAGACGGCAGGAAGGCCGGGTCGACCAGCCCCGCCATGCTGACGGCGGTCCAGACGGCGAGCGGGACCAGGATCGAGGCGGCGCGCAGACCCCAGCGGGCTCTCAGGGAGAGCCCCGCCCCGCCGGAGCGCCCGCGCGTCCAGGCCGGGCGGGACCGGCCCCCGCGCCGGGGCAGCGGCTCCCAGGTCCTGCGTCCCGTGTCGGGGGGCGCGACGGGAGCGACGGTCCTCGCGCTCATCAGAGCCGTGATTCTCTGGGAGAGGAGCAGGGCGAGCTGCACCCGCCCGGGCCGCAGCCGGTCGGGTCCGGGCCGGATCTCCATGTCCACGCTCCCGCTCTCATGGTGTGAGACTCCTGACGAACTTGGGCTCGAACAGGCCGTCCAGTGACGGCTCGGTATCGGCCAGGCCGGATGAGACGAGGAACTTCGCGATCAGGGAGGCCTGGTGGTCGAGGTGGGCGCCGGTGGTGCCGGGCTCGAAGGCCGCGAGGTTGTCCTCAAGGGAGAAGATGGTGGTCCCGGCGTCGTAGCTCGCGTAGGCCGCCTCGTCCACCCCGCCGCGCTTGGCCATGATCGCGTTGGCCTCGGTCTTGTTGGCGGCGATCCACCGCAACGTCTCGAACCACGTCTTCACCAGCGCCTGCACCTCGCCGGGCCGCTCGGCCACCAGGGCCCTGTCGACCGCCAGATGGTCGGGGATCGCGCCGGGGAAGTCCTTGGACGTCGCGACGGCCTTGGAACCGGACAGCTCCAGGGCGGTGGTGGTGAAGGGCGCGAACACGCCGACCGCGTCCACCTGACCGGCCTTGAAGGCCGCCGCGGCGGCGTCGGTCGGGAGCGGTTTGAACGTGATGTCCTTCTCGGTCAGACCCGCCTTCTGCAGCGCGAGCAGGAGCAGGTAGTGGTCGACCGTGCCCTGCTCGGCGGCCACGGTCTTGCCCTTGAGGTCGGCCACCGTGAAGATGCCGGGTCTGGCGATGATCTGGTCGTTTCCGGTGGAGTTGTCGTTCACCAGCACGATCGTCTGCTTGGCCCCGCCGGAGACCGAGGCGAGGGTGTCGTTGAGCGTCTGGCTGTTGGCGTCGATGTTGCCGGTGGCCAGCGCGGTCAGGCTGTCGGTGTAGCTGTCGAAGTATTTGAGCTCGACCTTGAGCCCGTTCTTGGCGAACAGGCCGCGTTCCTGGGCGACCTGCCAGGGAAACCAGCCGGGCCAGGCGGAGAAGCCCAGCGTGAGGGTCCTGCCCCCCGCGGACGCGGCGGAGGTGCCACTCCCGGCCCCGTCGGGAGTGGCACCGCAGGCCGTGCAGAACGCGAACAGGCAGAGGGCGAGAAACAGACGGCGGAGCGTCATGAGGCTCCCCCCTTCTTGGGCAGGTGACCGGAGCGGACCAGGCAGCCGAGGGTGTCGCAGATCACCCTGGTGGCGATGAGCGCGGTGATCTCGGCGTTGTCGTAGGGCGGCGAGCACTCCACGATCTCGATGCCGGCCAGCGGCGCGGCGTCGGCGATGATCTGGATGAACTTCAGGACCTCGCGCGGCAGGAAGCCGCCGGGTTCCGGCCAGCCGGTGCCGGGGACGAAGGCGGCGTCGAGGCAGTCCACGTCGAAGGAGAGCCAGACGGCCTCGGCGTCCTTCCAGGCGACCTCCAGCGCGCGTTCGGCCGCGGCCTCGATGCCCATCTCCACGCAGTCGGTGACCGTCATGATCGTGGTGCCGCGCTCGCGGCCGACCTTCACGCCGGGCCGGGGCGCCTGCCAGCCGCCGATGCCGATCTGCACGAGGTTCTGCGGCGGCACGTTGGGGATGTCGGTCGCGTGGAACCACGGGGTGGTGTGCATGCGCTCGTCGAGGTCGGTCTCCTGGGTGTCCACGTGCCGGTCGAAGTGGATGATCCCGAGGTTGCCCGACAGGTGTTCGGCCACGCCGCGCACGGTCGGGTAGCCGATCGAGTGGTCGCCGCCCAGGACGACCGGGAACGCCCCGCTGGAGTAGACGTGCGAGACGGCCTTGGAGATCTGGTCGAAGGTCTTCTCGATGTTGCCCGGGATGGTGAAGATGTCACCCAGGTCGGCCATCGTGATCGACTCACGCAGGTCGACGCCGAGCTCGAAGCTGTAGGGACCGTACAGGGCGGAGATCTTGCGAATGCCCTGCGGCCCGAACCTGGTGCCCGACCTGTAGGTCGTGCCGCCGTCGAACGGCGCGCCCAGGATCGCCACGTCGTACGCGCCGCACCGCCGTACGTCCTCGATGTAGGGGGCCTTGAGGAAGGTGTTGATCCCGGCGAAGTGCGGCAGCTCGCCGCGGGAGAAGGTCGGGATGCGCCGGTCGACGATCGAGTCGGCGCCCTGCAGACCCACCTCCAGTGCCCAGGCGACCTCTCGTTCCCAGCCGGCGGTGGGCAGCTCGGCCTCGCGGTCGACGGCGAAGCGCGCCTCGGGACCGTTGTGGTCGACGCCGGGACGCTCGGGACCGGGGTGGTCGGGGTCGGACGCGGACGGATGCCAGTGCATGGGAGCTCCGATACAGCTCGGAACCCGGCCGGAAGACAGCCGGGTTCTGCCGGCCTCCCGGGCTTTTGTCCCGCCGTGGAACGGCCAGGCGGCCGCCTGCACCTCTCGGACCAGCCCCGCGCCGTTGCCGTACGGCCTCACGTGCCCTGTCGTACGGCATCGACGACGGCGGAACCCTAGGTGCGCCCCACCACGAAGTGGGTCACGACCAGTGCAACGCCACGACGTTTCACCGGGGTTAACCCTCCGTTGCAGTCCAGTGACCGAGTCCTCGCTCCAGGGAGTCGGGGTGGTGGACGAAGCTGGGCGACTGCTCCCTGTTCTCGTAGTAGCGGTGGAAGACCGGCGTGGCCGACGCCGACATCGGGGGGACGATCCAGGTCCAGTCGGCCGGGCAGACGCGCCCGGCCTTCTCCTCGCGCTCCAGGTGGGTCAGGAAGTGCCGGGCCTCGGTGTGGTGGTCGGTCATCGTCACCCCGGCCTGCTCGAAGGAGTGCAGGACCGCCATGTTCAGCTCCACCAGGGCGTAGTCCCGCCAGAGCGAGCGGTCGCTGTCGGTGTCCAGGCCCATCCTCCGGGCGATCAGGGGCATCAGGTCGTAGCGGTCGGTGTCGGCCAGGTTGCGCGCGCCGATCTCGGTGCCCATGTACCAGCCGTTGAACGGCGCCGCCCGATAACAGATCCCGCCGATCTCCAGGCACATGTTCGAGATCGCCGGTACGGCGTGCCAGCGCAGCCCCAGCTGCTCGAACCACGGGTAGGCAGGATGCGACAGCGGCACCTCCAGCACGGCGTCCCCGGGAACCGTGGAGAGCAACGGCGGGCCGTCTCCCATCGAGATCGCCAGGGGAAGCACGTCGAAGGGGCTGCCGGGACCACCGGGCCAGCCGAGCTTGCGCAGCATCGTGGTGAAGTCGACGTAGCGGGGGTCGCCGACGATCGAACCGTCGTCCATCGCGTATCCGGCGTACCGGATCAGCTGCTCGTTCCAGATCCGCGGTCCCGGCATCCCGGGACGGTCCTGGGCGAACACCGTGATCGTCGGCCGGATCCTGCGGACGGGCGCCGCCTCCCGCAGATGGTTCACACATTCGACGGCGACGCCCTCGGGCGTGTTCACGTGCCGCCGGTCGCGTACGCGCAGCGAGCGCCAGTACAGCCGCCCGATGCATCTGCCGCTGTTGCGCCAGGCCACCTTGGCGCCGAAGGTCAGCTCTCCGGGCGTGTGCGTATAGGTCCCCGTCCGTGCGATCTCGGCCCGCACCTCGTTCAGGCGGGGCTTCACCGGCCCCGCCGCGGGGTTCTCGGCATGGAACAACCTCAGGTATTCCTCGGCCGCCGCCGCGTCCACACGCGGTACCGCGTAACTCCGCTCATGGACGTCGTCAGCCCGTTCGGGCGCACGACGCAGGGACCTCCGCCAGGTCAACACTGAAAACCACCCATATGTGGCTCACGAGCACAACAGCCGTTCCGGGCGGCGAGGTGCCCTAAACGCAGTGGCCCTTACCCCACTGCGGTCATTGTGGTCCGCGGCCTCCGCGTCTCGGGTCACCCTGCGCGAGCAGGGAGGCACGGCGCGGCGTCTCTCATTTTCTGCGAATCACAGTGTTTTGTCCGCCGAACCAAATTCTGAAACGCCGAAGGCCCCGGGAGCTGGGCTCCCGGGGCCTTCTGAGATGGCTCCCGCGATAGGACTCGAACCTATAACCTGCCGGTTAACAGCCGGCTGCTCTGCCGATTGAGCTACACGGGATTGCTCTTTACGCTGGTCGGTCCGGGTGTTTCCCCGTTCCTTGCTGCGCAGGAATAGATTAGCGCACTCCGCCCGTGTGTGTCGCATCGATACTCCGGGGTAGGTCGGAGAACAACCGGCGAGCTGTGTGCGATCAGTGGACAGGGTCCGGCCGAGCCGGCTGTGGAGGTGGAGATGCGTTATCGATTGATGTTCGGAGTGGGTCTCGCGGTGGGCTACATCCTGGGAAGTCGCGCCGGACGGGAGCGCTACGAGCAGATCAAGAGGATGGCCCAGCGGGTGTCCGACAATCCCACGGTGCAGGAGGCCGCGGGCCTGATGGGCGCCAAAGTTTCCAAGGCCACCGGCGTGGCGAAGGACAAGGTGAGCGACGTGGCCAAGCACCGCCTGCCGTTCATGCGCTCCGGCAGCAACGGCTGGCAGACCGACAAACAGGACGACACGGGCACCGGTTGGCCGCAGGAACAGACGAACACCGGCGCCACGCCCTACTGAGCGACCGAGCGCGCCGGTGACGGAAGGCCCCGAGAGGGGCCTTCCGCATGTCCGGAGGCATTCCGCCCGGAGACACGCCCGATCCACGTCCGGTCACGTCACGGCTACCCGTGTGGCTGCGTCCCCCACGTCGTCCCCATATCCCCCACGTCCCCCGCGCCACGCCGCCCGATCCTCGGCTCCCCGCTCAGATGCGCGGTCCCGCTTCCCGGCTCCCCGCCAGAACGCCGAAGCCGAAGCGGGTCTCCTCCGATTCGGACGCCGAAGCCGCGCGTGTCCCTCCGGTTCAGACGCCGAAGCTGCGGCGGGTCTCCTCCAGCGCCTGCTCGGCGAGGGCACGCAGGCCGGGGTCGGTGGGATCCAGGCCGGGGTCGAACACGAACTCCCAGACAAGCTGGTCCTCATCGGTCTTCCTGGCCACCAGCAGCACTCCCCCGCGCGCGTCCAGCGGGGCGTACTGGTTGACCACGATCGAGGCCGTCACCCGCTCCCGCACGGCCTCGGGAACCCGGCCGGGCTCGGGGAGCAGGGCGCGGTGCGACCGCCCGTCCGTGGTGACGACCGTCAGTCCCTCCTCGTCCCACATGGCCCGATCCACCTGGAACCACGGCAGCCGGGCACCGCCCAGATAGAGCGCCCTGTCCGTGGCGATCACGTAGCCGTCCGGCCCCGCGGCGTAGGTGAGCGCCCGGTCGGGCGGTACGACGGCCTCGCGGACCTCGGCGGGTGTGCGGTTGAAGAGCTTCATGGCTCAACGGTATCCGCGAGCAGATCGAGGGTGAGCGCGGCCGACCAGGAGAAGTCCCTGCTGCCCCGGCCACTGCCGTCGAAGGGATCGAAGCACTCGCGGAAGCCCGCCTGCCGTACCAGGCGCAGGGTGCCCGCCCCGAGCACCTGCGCCAGCCCTGTCTGGTCGTGGATGGCGGCCGCCCGCCGCAGCAGCCAGTTGGTGTTCATCCAGGACGGCCCCCGCCAGTAACGGGACCGGTCGAACTGGGGGGCGCGAATCTCACAGCTCGGCACCGGATAACCGACCGCGCCCATGAACCGGGGTGACTCCAGCAGCCTCACCAGATCCGCCACCCGCTCGGAGGGCAGCCCCGGATCGAGCATCGGCCCGAAGCAGCCGACCGTGCAGACGGGGCTGAGCCGCCCGCTGCGCAGATCTCGGGTGTGAAAGACGCCGTCGGCCCAGAGACGCTCCAGCAGCGCCGCACGGATCCGCTCGACCGCTTCCCGGTACGGCTGTGGATCGGCGCCCGCCAGCGGGGCCAGTTCGGCGAGCGCCTGGCAGGAGGCGAGCCAGATCCCGTTGAACATCGGGTCCTCGACCGCGAACGGGTGATCCTCCCGGAGGTAGGTCGCGTCGTAGCCGGAGTCGCGGTAGCGCAGGGCCAGCGACACGTAGCGGTCGTGGTGGCTGTCGAGGTGGCCGTCGGGGAACCCCTCGCTCCGGTAGGCGTAGCGGACCTGGGGCAGGGCCTCCAGCGGGGCGTCCCATACGGGACTGTCGTCCATTCCGGACTCCCACGGGTGCACGATCGCCGCCAGCCCTCCCCCGCCGAGATCCCTGGCCGTGGTGAGGTAGTCGTGCTGGGCCGCCAGCATCGGATAGATCCGCCGGACGAGGGCGGCGGCCATCTCACGGTCCGTCGTGTGCCGCCACATCCACCACAGGGCGAGGCCCTGCAGCGGCGGCTGGGTCAGCCCCGAGGTGAGCACCTCGTTGGGGGAGGCCGGGTGGTCCTGGGAGCGCCAGACGGACGGGCCGGGGAAGTACGCCTCCGCGGAGGCGGGGTGGAAGACGATGTGCGGCACCATCCCGGTGCGCCACTGCCCCGCCAGCAGGCTGAGCAACTCGGCTCCCGCCCTGCGGGTGTTCCAGCGGGACAGGCCGATCGCGACGAAGGTGGAGTCCCAGTTCCACTGGTGGGGATAGAGCCCGGGCGCGGGCACCGTGGCGGACCCCGTCCAGTTCGCGTCGAGCACGGACCATGCCTCGCGCCCGAGCGCGACGTCGTCTACCGCCGCCCGCGCCTCCATTTGTCCAGTCTGCGCCTCTATCGACGGGGATAATAGGGCTACGCCTTCCGGGTCACCCGGAAGGCGGTGGATGGGGGGATGCCGTCACGCCAGAAGGGACGCGCCCCAGAACGATCCCGGGCTCACCCCGCCGGGACAGGCGAAGACGCCCGATCCGACGTGCTGGATGTATTCGTTGAGCGTGTCCTTGGCCGCCAGGGCCCGCTGGATCGGGATGAAACCCTTCTCCAGATCACGCTGGTAGGCGAGGAAGAACAGGCCCGCGTCCAGCCGTCCCAGGCCGTCGCTGCCGTCGGTGAAGGAGTAGCCCCGGCGCAGGATCGTCGCCCCGGACAGGGAGTCCGGGTGCGCCAGCCGTACGTGGGAGTCGATCGGGAGCTTGTCCAGGACCACGGGATCGTGCTCGCGGGTGCCTCCGTAGGGGGCGCCCTCGCGCTTGGTGCGGCCGAAGATGTCCTCCTGCTCCTTCAGCGAGGTGCGGTCCCAGGTCTCGATGTGCATCCGGATCCGCCGGGCGACCAGATAGGAGCCGCCGCGCATCCACTCGGGGCCCTCGTCCCCGACCCAGACGTGGGTGTCCAGTTTCTTCTCGTCGGTCGCCGCGATGTTGTCGGTGCCGTCCTTGAAGCCCATGAGGTTGCGCGGGGTCTGCGCGTCCGGCGTGGTCGACGACGTCTTGCCGAAACCGAGCTGGGACCACCGGATCGACGCCACGCCGAAGCCCATGCGCACCAGGTTCCGGATGGCGTGCACCGCGACCTGGGGGTCGTCCGCACACGCCTGGACGCAGATGTCCCCGCCGCTGCGGGCCGGGTCGAGCTTGTCCGCGGGAAAGTGCGGCAACTCCTTGAGCCCGTCCGGCTTGGGCAGCTTCAGCTTGTCGAAGAACGAGGGGCCGAACCCGACCGTCAGCGTGAGCCGCGAGGCGGGCAGCCCGATGGCCTCGCCCGTGTCGTCCGGCGGGGCCAGCTCTGCCCCGGTCGCCCCGCCGCCGACCTCTTTCGCCTCGGTCATCTGGGCGGCCGCCGCCGCCCAGGCCTTCAGCATCGTCGCCACGTCCTCCTTGGAGTCCGTGCTCAGGTCGAAGGCGGCGAAGTGAAGCCGGTCCTGGACCGGGGTGGCGATCCCGGCCTGGTGGGAACCGTGGAACGCGATCGACTGGCCGGAGTCGGCGGCCAGGACCGATCTCGGCTCCTGCTCCGTCTGCCGGAGCAGGCCGGCGCCGGCGGCCACGACGGCTCCGCCGCCCACGGCGAGGCCCGCTCCGGTCAGGAGCCTGCGTCGACTGAGATCGGTCATCTCTCCCCCTTTGGGAAATCGGTCATCTCTTCCGCCCTGGAAAAAGATCAGTCTGCGGAAACCGCGACGAGACCGGAGAGCGGCTCGGCGAGGGCGTTGACCGCGTCGGAGCGTTCCTTGACCCGGTCCCTGGGCGGCTTGGCGCAGGAGACGAGGACACCGCAGGTGGCGATGGCACGGAAGGCTGCGGGCATGGAGGCTCCTGCATAGTCAGTTAGGCGTCCCTAACTTAGCTTTCCCTAACCTTGTATAGCCAATCGGACCCCCCTTCAGCCCGGCGTGATAGGCGCCGCCCTCATCGCCGGCTCTCATTTCCGCTTTCATTGCCGGCGCCTCGACGTCCGTTGCCCGATGCCCTCGGCGCGGGCCCGCGCGGAACGACGGGCCCGGCGCGGCCGGTCCCGCGAAACGGCGAAAGCCCCCGGCGGCGCCCCGTTGGAGCGGCGACGTCGAGACCCCGAGGGAACGGCGAAGGCCCCCGGATCATGGATTCCCGGGGGCCTTCGCCGTAAGGACTCTCGATTCTCCGTCGAGACGACGGACGCTCAGTCGAGGTAGTCGCGGAGCACCTGAGCTCTGGTCGGATGACGGAGTTTGGCCAGGGTCTTGGACTCGATCTGCCGGATGCGCTCCCGGGTCACCCCGAACTCCCGGCCGACCTCCTCCAGCGTCCGGGGGTGGCCGTCGGCGAGACCGAAGCGCAACTGGATGATGCGCTGCTCACGCTCGGACAGCGTCGCGAGGATGTCGTCGAGCTGGTCCTGCAGCATGATGAAGGCCGCCGCCTCCATCGGGACGACCGCGTCCGCGTCCTCGATGAAGTCACCGAGGTCGGAGTCCTCCTCGCCGATCGGCGACTGCAGCGAGACCGGCTCCTGGGCGATGCGCTGGATCTCGATCACCCGATCGATCGGGAGATCCATCTCCAACGCGATCTCCTCGGGCGCGGGCTCGCGACCGAGATCCTGGTGAAGCTGACGCTGGACCCGGACCAGCTTGTTGATCGTCTCGACCATATGCACCGGAATGCGAATGGTGCGCGCCTGATCGGCGATGGCCCTGGTGATCGCCTGGCGAATCCACCATGTGGCATATGTGGAGAACTTGTAGCCCTTGGTGTAGTCGAATTTCTCGACCGCCCGGATGAGCCCAAGGTTGCCCTCCTGGATGAGATCCAGGAACAGCATGCCGCGTCCCACATATCTTTTGGCGATTGACACGACAAGCCGAAGATTGGCCTCAATCAGCCGCTGCTTGGCTCGCGTTCCCTGCCAGACGAGCTCTTTGAACTCCGGGAAGACCAACCGCGACACGACACTGGTCAGCTTGTCCTCGGCGAACAGCCCGGCTTCGATCGACTTGGCGAGCTCCACCTCCTCCTCGGCCGTGAGCAGTGGCACACGACCGATCTCCCGCAGGTAGATGCGGACCAGGTCGCTCGTCGGCGCCCGTTTTCCGACATCCTCCTCATCGGACCGGGTGGGCTCCTCGTCGCCCTGAGGCTCGAGGACCTCCACTCCGTGCTCGGCGAGCATGCGGACGACGCGTTCAAGCGCGTCGGACGGCAGCTCGGACTTGTCGAGCGCGGCGGCCACGTCATCAACCGTGACGCTTCCGCGCTCTCTTCCTTTCGTGACGAGGTCGGCCACCTGGTCTACCGATGGCGGCCCACTTGGCAGCACCGATGCACCCACGGGAGACAGTCTGCTGTATTAGTCCCCCTAAATGGCAGACCTATTTTTGTCACCGAAGGTAAGGCCGCGATCATTATCGGATCGAGACCTTATTAGGGTTTGATCGAATCGACCCGCGGACATTAAAGCTAATTACGACATCAGCTTGAGGCGATGCGTTCCTTCAGTAACCGTCGCTGCTGCTCCAGCGCGACCAGTTCGCCGAACAGCCGGTTGTACTCCTGCTGCTCCTCGACCGGGTTGGTCCGCTGCATGCGTGACTTCAGCTGCTCGATCACCCGGGCCACCGAGACGAGCTCCAGGGCCGCCAGCAGGTCCGAGGCATAGCGCTCCTCGTTCGCCAGGTCCGCCCGGAGCTCCTCCACCGCGAACCGGGTGACCACCCCGCGCAGGGAGTCGCTGACCTCGGCGAGCAGCCGGTCCACCCACTCACGCCCGCCCTGGCCGGCCGCCGCCATACCGCCCGCGTCCACGATCAGCTTGTACAGCGCCGCGTGTTCGGCGAGCGTGAACGACTCCGGGCCGAGCGCCTCGAAGCCGGGACCGAGCAGCACCGGACGCTGCACGGCCAGCTTCAGCACCTCGGCCTCGGTCCGCACACCGGGGTCGGTGAGGTCGGCGACCTTACGCGGCGCGGCGCGGCGCTGTGCCTGTGGTCCCGCGCCGCGCTGTGCCTGCGGCTGGGCCACGGCGGAGATCTCGGCGATCCGATCCATCACGAACCGCTCGTTGTTGAAGCCCAGCCAGCGGTCGAGGTCGACCCCGTACAGCTGGCGGAGGGACCGGTCCTTGATCCCGGCCACGATCGGCGCGGCGGCGTCCAGCGCGGACAGCCGGCCCTCGTTGGTGCTCACGTCGTAGCGGGAGATCACGCTGCGGATCGCGAACGCGAACAGCGGCTCCCTGCTGGCGATCAGATCGCGCACGGCCGCCTCGCCGTGCTTGATGCGCAGATCGCACGGGTCGAGCCCGTCCGGCTGCACGGCCACGAAGGTCTGGGTGACGAACTTCTGCTCGTCGGCGAAGGCCCGCAGCGCCGCCTTCTGCCCGGCCGCGTCGCCGTCGAACGTGAAGACCACCTCGCCGTGCGACCCCGACTGGTCCAGCAGCAGTCGTCGCAGTACTTTGATGTGCTCCTCGCCGAACGCGGTGCCGCAGGTGGCCACCGCCGTCGGCACGCCCGCCAGATGGCAGGCCATCACGTCGGTGTAGCCCTCGACGATCACGGCCTGGGAGCGCTTGGAGATCTCCCGCTTGGCCAGGTCGACGCCGTAGAGGACCTCGCTCTTCTTGTAGAGCGGGCTCTCCGGGGTGTTCAGGTATTTGGGGCCGTCCTCGGCCTCGTTCAGCTTCCGCGCGCCGAAACCGATCACGTCACCGGTGATGTCGCGGATCGGCCAGACCAGCCGTCCCCGGAACCGGTCGATCGGACCGCGCCGTCCGTCCTTGGCGAGCCCGCCCTTGATCAGCTCGGCCGAGGTGAACCCCCGGCCCATCAGGTGCCGCGAGAGCGCCTCCCACTCGGCGGGTGCGTAACCCACCCCGAAGTGCTCGGCGTCGACCCGCTCGAATCCGCGCTCAGACAGGAACTTGCGCCCGATCGCGGCGTCGGGGCCGGCCAGCTTCGAGACGTAGAACTCCGCCGCCGCCTTGTGCGCCTCGATGAGGCGGCTGCGCTCGCCCTGCTCCCGCCCGGGGACGTAACCACCCTGCTCGTAGCGGAGCTGGATGCCCGCCCGGTTGGCCAGCTGTTCCACGGCCTCGCCGAACGACAGGTGCTCCAGGCGCCTGACGAAGGTGATGACGTCGCCGCCCTCCGCGCACCCGAAGCAGTACCAGTAACCCCGGGTGGGGGTGACGTTGAACGATGGACTCTTCTCGTCATGGAAGGGACACAGCCCCTTCAGGTTTCCGCCGCCCGCGTTGCGGAGCTGGATGTGCTCACCCACGATGTCCGCGATCGGCGAGCGCTCCCGCACGAGCGCGATGTCCTCGTCACTGATCCGGCCTGCCACGCCGTGAGTCTAGTCCGGCATCCCGACAACTCGGAGCCCCCGGCGGACGCGGGACCGGGCACGAATGCGGACCTGGAGGGTACGGGGACGTGGACGCGGAGGACACACAAGGGGGCGACTTTCCCGAAGCGGTCATAACCAATCAGGAGGTCGGTTACAAAGGTAAAGGCGGATTCTCGATAATGTTACGCGGGTGGAGATCATGCGATCGGGGCATATAGCACGATTGACCGCCGTGACCAGCGCGGTTCTCGTAACGGGAGCCTGCGCGTCACCGGGCGGGGTGGCCGGCATCAGCACGCTGCCTCCCACCCCCGCGGCGGACAGGGTCATCTCGGCGCAGACGGACGAGGTCGTCGCGACGATTCCGGAGGCGACGCCGACGGCGACACCGATTCCTCAGACGGCGGTGGACCGGCCCAAGCCCGACGCCCCGGTGCAGGTCCCGCCTCCGAAGCTTTCCGAGTACGCCTACGTCTTCCCCGTGAAGGGCTGCCGGGTGACCTACGAGAGCGCGTTGCTGGTGCTGCCCAAGACCACGATCTGGGCCGGGCAGGGATGTTCCTTCGTCTCCCCCGTGAGCGGCGTGGTCTACGAGGTCAACACCCAGAACCGGTGGACGCCCTCCACCGACCGCGGGGCGGACCGCGAGGGCCGGTTCGTCACGGTCATCGGCGACGACGGCGTGCGCTACCTGGGCGGCCACCTGGACAAGGTCGCTCTGGGAATCAAGCCCGGGGTCCGGGTCAGCGCGGGTCAGGTCCTCGGCCAGGTCGGCAACTCCGGCAACGCCCGCTCCACCGCCAGCAACCTCTATTTCGCGATCTCCTGGAAGACCGACCCCTCGCTCTGGTGGGTACGGCGCGGCATGGTCAAGCCGTGGGACTACCTGGACGCCTGGCTGAAGGGCAACGCCACGCTGTCCCCCAAGGACGAGGTGCGGGCCGTGATGAACCGGACGGGAGCCACGCCCGGCTGCACGACCCTGTGCGCGTCCAAGACCCCGCCCCCCAGCAAGCCGACGAAGAGGCCGCCGAAGCCCATTCCCCAGGTCACGCTGAACCCCCCGACCACGCTGAACGGCTAGGGCCGGGCGCCCTCCGGAACACCGGACGGGCTCAAGAGGGCCGGGCGCCGTCGGAACACCGCCCGGCTCAAGTCTGCATGGCCTGGATGCCGGACACCGACATGATCGGAGCTCTGAACGGCTGAGGCCGGGCGTCACCCTCAGGCCGGCATGATCGGAACGTCCTGGCAACCGCGGAGCCGGGCGTCACCGGAACCCCGGACGGCTGGGAATCGGGGAGGTCCGGGGCCTCAGCGTCCGGAGAGGTGCCGGTGCCAGGTGACCGCCGAGGTGTCGGTGAGCGAGGCGATCTGGTCGACGACCACGCGGAGCCGTCCGGCGTCCGTGGTGGCCTTGGTGAAGAAGGGCCTGAGCGCGGGCTCCAGGGTGCCCGGCGCGCCCAGCATGATCAGGTGTGCCAGGTCGTGGATGAGCTCGCGCTGCTTGACCCGGTTGGCGTTGTGCGCGTCCCTGGTTATCACGTAGTGGACGGTGAGCCCCTTCAGCACCGCGCACTCCAGCCGGGTGGTCCTGGGCACGATCAGGTCGGCGCTGTGGCGGCCCACGGTGGGCCCGTACACCTCCTGGGTGGCGACCTGCGCGGACCTGCAGAGGTGGCCGATGAGCGCGCTGGTGAGGCCCTTGATCGCGGCGAGGTCGGCGAGGGAGGCGTCGAAGTGGCGGGGCCAGAGCGGCTGGGCGACGAGGCGGCCGAAGATCTCCTCCAGCTCGCCGGGATCGGCGTCGTCGACGTACCAGGCCCGGGTGGTCTCGCAGACCTCCCGGCGCTCCGCCGGGTCGCGCAGCATCTCCAGCACGACGTCGCCGGAGTGGAGCGCGTCCTCGAGGTCGTGCACCGAGTAGGCGACGTCGTCGGCCCAGTCCATGATCTGGGCCTCGAAGCTGACCCGCCCGGCGGGCGCGCCCTCCCTGATCCAGTCGAAGACCGCCATGTCGTCGTCGTAGGCGCAGTATTTGGAGCTCGTCTCGCGGGTCCACGGATATTTGACCGCGGCGTCCAGGGAGGCGCGGGTGAGGTTGAGCCCGGCGCTGCGGCCGTCCTCGGTGACGACCTTGGCCTCCAGCCGGGTCAGCAGGCGCAGGCTCTGCGCGTTGCCCTCGAACCCGCCGCATCCGGCGGCGAGCTCGTTGAGCGCGGTCTCCCCGTTGTGGCCGAACGGCGGATGCCCGAGATCGTGAGCCAGGCAGGCGGTCTCCACCAGGTCGGGGTCCAGGCCGAGCGTCTCGCCCATCTCCCGGCCGATCTGCGCGCACTCCAGGGAGTGGGTCAGACGGGTGCGGGGCATGTGCTGCCCGCTGCCGAGGGTCTCCCCCGGACCGACCACCTGGGTCTTGGCCGCGAGCCGGCGCAGTCCCGCGCTGTGCAGCACTCGCGCCCGGTCTCGTTCGAACGGGCGTCTCTCAGGGTTGCCGGGCGGTTCCGGCACCCACCTGGCTTGGTCGTGCTCGTCGTAACCATGCATAAGTGCTGTGATTTTATCCGGGAAAGAGTCAGTCCACGCCGAACGGCGAGGAAACACCTGGTGACCAGGCCTATGTCCCACCTGGGGCGGGGCCGTGGAGGCCTTCGCGATCCGCGAGACCGCGGATCGCGAAGGGCCGCCGTCAGCGGGTGTCGGAGCCGGCACCGATCAGGGCCGCGCGGCCGGCCTCCAACCGGGCGACCGGAATGCGGAACGGCGAGCAGGACACGTAGTCGAGACCTGCCTGGTGACAGAAGTGGATGGAGTCGGGGTCGCCACCGTGCTCACCGCAGATGCCGAGCTTGAGATCGGGGCGGGTCCTGCGGCCCTCCTCCACGGCGAGCAGGACGAGCCTGCCGACCCCGTCGCGGTCCAGGGTCTCGAACGGGGAGACGCCGAAAACCCCCAGCTCCAGATATTTGGAGAAGAAGGCGGCTTCGACATCGTCACGCGAGAAGCCCCAGGTCATCTGGGTCAGGTCGTTGGTGCCGAAGGAGAAGAACTGGGCGGCCTCGGCGATCTGCCCGGCGGTCAGCGCCGCGCGCGGCACCTCGATCATCGTGCCGATCAGCGCCTCGACGCCGACCTCGGCAAGGATCTCCTGCGCCTCGTCCCTGACGTGCTCCAGCTCCTGGACCGCGCCGACGAGCGGGATCATGACCTCCGCCCGGGCGCCCGGGACGGCCTTGGCCGCCTCGGCGATCGCCCGGACCTGCATGGCGAACAGGCCGGGGATGACCAGCCCGAGCCGTACGCCACGGAGGCCCAGCATGGGGTTCTGCTCGTGCAGCCGCTTGACCGCGGCGAGCAGCTTGCGGTCCTTCTCGTCGGCCCGGTCACCCGCGAGAGCGACCTTCACCGACAGCTCGGTGTAGTCAGGCAAAAACTCATGCAACGGCGGGTCGATCAGGCGAATCGTGACGGGCAGGCCTTCCATCTCCTGGAAGATCTCGGTGAAGTCCGACTCCTGCAGCGGCTTCAGTGCGGCCAGCGCCTGCTCACGCTCCTCGGAGGAGGTGGCCAGGACCAGGTCCTCGACCAGCCGGCGGCGGTCGCCGAGGAACATGTGCTCCGTACGGCAGAGCCCGACGCCCTGGGCGCCGAACCGGCGGGCCCGGGCGGAGTCCTCGGCGTTGTCGGCGTTCGCCCGCACCTCCAGCCTCCGGGACGCGTCGGCGTGGGACATGATGCGGTGCACGGCCTGGACGAGCTCGTCCTCGTCGCCGAGTTCACCCGAGCCTTCGAAGTACTCCATGACCGGGGAGGCGACCACGGGCACCTCCCCGAGATAAACGGCGCCGTTGGTGCCGTCGATGGAGATGACGTCCCCCTCGGAGACCACGACGCCTCCGGGCGCGGTGAACCTGCGCTCCGTGACCGAGACCTCCAGCTCCTCTGCCCCGCAGACGCAGGTCTTGCCCATGCCCCTGGCGACCACGGCCGCGTGCGAGGTCTTGCCTCCGCGGCTGGTCAGGACCCCCTGGGCGGCGATCATTCCGGCCAGGTCGTCAGGGGTGGTCTCGCGGCTGACCAGGATGACGGACTCGCCCCGGGCGGCGAGCTCGACGGCCCTGTCCGTGGAGAAGACAGCCTTGCCGACGGCGGCGCCCGGCGAGGCGTTCATCCCCTTGGTGATCACCTTGCTCTCCGCGTCCTTGGCGAACCGGGGGAACATGAGCTGGGCGAGCTGGGCGCCGGTGACCCTGGTCATGGCCTCGTCGATGTCGATCATGCCCTGGTCCACCAGCTGTACGGCGATGCGGAACGCGGCGCCCGGGGTCCGCTTGCCCACGCGGGTCTGGAGCATCCAGAGCTTGCCGCGCTCGACCGTGAACTCGATGTCGCACAGGTCGCGGTAGTGGTTCTCCAGCTTGTCCATGATCTTCATGAGCTCGTCGTAGACGGGCTTGTCGATGCCCTCCAGGTCCTGCAGGGAGATGGTGTTGCGGATGCCCGCGACCACGTCCTCGCCCTGGGCGTTCTGCAGGTAGTCGCCGTACACGCCCTGGTGACCGGTGCCGGGGTCCCGGGTGAAGGCCACGCCGGTGCCGGAGTCCATGCCCCAGTTGCCGAAGACCATCGAGCAGATGTTGACCGCCGTGCCCAGATCGGTCGGAATGCGCTCCTGGCGGCGGTAGATGACGGCACGCGGGGCGTTCCAGGACTCGAAGACGGCCTTCGTCGCCATGCTCATCTGCCGGTACGGGTCGGCGGGGAAATCCTCGCCGGTCTGGTCCTTGACGATGCCCTTGTAGGTCGTCACCAGACGCTGGAAGTCGGCCGCGTCCAGCTCCAGGTCGTCGCGCCCGCCCTTGAGCTCCTCGAGAGCCCCGTCGAACAGCTCGCCGTCGATGCCCTGGACCGTCTTGCCGAACATCTGGATGAGACGCCGGTAGGAGTCCCAGGCGAAGCGCTCGTTGCCGCCTGCCTGCTTGGCCAGGCCGTGCACCGACTCGTCGTTCAGCCCGATGTTGAGAACCGTGTCCATCATGCCCGGCATCGAGAACTTGGCCCCGGATCGCACGCTCACCAGCAACGGGTCGTCGGCCTGCCCCAGGCGACGGCCCATCCGGCTCTCCAGCGCGTCCAGGTGCTCGGTGATCTCCTCTTCCAGGCCTTCCGGGAGGGCTTCCTCCTCCAGGAACCTGCGACACGCCTCACTGGTGATCGTGAAGCCAGGAGGAACCGGCAGTCCGAGATTGGTCATCTCCGCCAGGTTGGCCCCCTTACCGCCGAGCAGATCCTTGAGATCTTTGTTGCCCTCGGTGAAGTCGTAAACGTACTTGGGCACGGTTGCTCCTTCTTCGACTTCAAACGGCGTTTGGTTCCGCCTCCCTTCGGACTCTACCGACGGAAGACCCGATGAAACGTCACTCGATAGACAACACAACGTTTATCCAGGTCATACCCCATAGAGCGGTCTAATCCAATTCACTTCAGAACAAAATCAATCGCCATATCGCCCACCCCAAGAATTGGTATAAACCAATTGGTGTAAACCAATTTTCTCAGCATTCAAACACGTTCACGGAAGCTTCAGGATCTGTGGTAGAAGATCGCGACCAACCGCGCGATCACCCCCATCCGATGAAGGTGACTCTCCCTTACACGGGCCGCGTCCCGGGCTGTTTCTTGATCCGTTGGGATCGGCCATCTCGGGCCCGGTCAATCCCGACGGATCAGGAAACCCGGGCCGGGAAGGGCCCCACATACAGATACGGCTCCCGCCTGTGTGGCGGAAGCCGTATCGGAAGAGCGGACCGTGAAGATCAGTCGTTGAGGTGCTGGCGGAGGTAGGACTCGACCTGGTCGAGGGCCACGCGCTCCTGGGCCATGGAGTCACGCTCGCGGATGGTCACCGCGTGATCCTCAAGGGTGTCGAAGTCGACGGTGATGCAGAACGGCGTGCCGATCTCGTCCTGGCGACGGTAACGGCGGCCGATCGCGCCCGCGTCGTCGAACTCGACGTTCCAGCGGCGGCGGAGCTGGGCGGCCAGGTCCTTGGCCTTGGGCGACAGGTCCGCGTTACGCGACAGCGGAAGCACCGCGACCTTGACCGGCGCGAGGCGGTGGTCGAGGCGCATGACCGTGCGCTTCTCCATGACGCCCTTGGCGTTGGGCGCCTCGTCCTCGGTGTAGGCGTCCATCATGAAGGTGAGCGTGGCGCGGTCGACACCGGCCGCCGGCTCGATCACGTAGGGGACGTAACGCTCGCCGGTGTCCTGCTCGAAGAAGCTGAGGTCGGTGCCGGAGGCCTTGCCGTGCGCGGTCAGGTCGAAGTCGGTGCGGTTGGCGACGCCCTCAAGCTCGCCCCACTCGCCGCCGGTGAAGTTGAAGCGGTATTCGATGTCGACGGTCCGCTTGGCGTAGTGGGCCAGCTTCTCCTGCGGGTGCTCGTAGATGCGCAGGTTGTCCTTGTTGATGCCCAGGTCGGTGTACCAGCGGAAGCGCTCGTCGATCCAGTACTGGTGCCACTCCTCGTCGCTGCCCGGCTTGACGAAGAACTCCATCTCCATCTGCTCGAACTCGCGGGTGCGGAAGATGAAGTTGCCTGGAGTGATCTCGTTGCGGAACGACTTGCCGATCTGGCCGATGCCGAACGGGATCTTCTTCCGTGCCGACTGCTGCACGTTGAGGTAGTTGATGAAGATGCCCTGGGCGGTCTCCGGCCTCAGGTAGGCGAGGCCGGACTCGTCCTCGACCGCGCCCAGGTAGGTCTTCAGCAGACCGCTGAACTGCTTGGGCGAGGTGAAGGAGCCCTTGTTGCCGCAGTTGGGGCAGGTGATCTCGGCCAGGCCGCCCACCGGCGGCTTGCCGTGCTTCTCCTCGTAGGCCTCTTCGAGGTGGTCGGCGCGGTAGCGCTTGTGGCACGACTGGCACTCGGTCAACGGATCCGTGAAGGTCTCAACATGGCCGCTGGCCTGCCACACCTCACGGGCCAGGATCACAGAGGAGTCAAGGCCGACCACATCGTCACGGCCCTGCACCACGCTCTTCCACCACTGCCGCTTCACGTTGTTCTTGAGCTCCACGCCAAGCGGACCGTAGTCCCACGACGCGCGCAGGCCGCCGTAGATCTCGCTTGAGGGATACACAAGCCCGCGTCTCTTGGAGAGGCTGACGATGGTGTCCATGATGTCCGTACGGCGTGCCATAAGGGAAAATCTCCATCCGGCTGGAGGTCGGCGAGGAAGTGATTGGGTCTCCAGCTTAGGGGAGCCGGACCCCCAGGACATGCGCTTAAACCATGACCCCCACCTCACTTTCCTTGTCCGGCGGGACGCATAAGGGACGTCAGGGTCTATCGACGTCCTCGAAGGCGCTCGGCTCGTTGATCATCAACGTCATCAGCGGATACATCGACATCCGCGCCGCGCCCAGTGCCCGCCGGTAGAACCCGGCGCCCTCCCACTCGCTGACGAGCGCCCACAGCTCCGGCTCGTCCACCGACCTGGACACCCGGCCACGCACGTATCCGGGCTGCCCGGCCAGGGTGTCGACGATGTCGTGGGCCTGAGTCAGAAACTCCTCGGTCTGGCCGGACGGCACCGAGTAACGGATGAGAGCAAGCATTCGCCCAGCATGCCAGAGCCCTGTCCCCTCCCCGCCCCGGCCCTTCCACCGGCTGCCTACTGCCTACTCGGCCTGTCTCGGCCTGCTGCCCGCTGCCCGCTCTGTTCGCCCTGACCCGCGCTGCTCGCCGTCCACCGCCTGCCCTGCCCTACCGTCTGCCACCACCTGCCTCCGCCTTACCCTCCGCACCATCTGTGACCCGGTCCGCCCTCCAGCGT
Source organism: Streptosporangium subroseum (assembly GCF_900188345.1). Taxonomy (GTDB): domain Bacteria; phylum Actinomycetota; class Actinomycetes; order Streptosporangiales; family Streptosporangiaceae; genus Streptosporangium; species Streptosporangium subroseum. The sequence goes on from NZ_FZOD01000059.1 coordinate 54,949, forward strand.
CTGCCGCTCCGGGCTTGGCGGCGTTAGGCTCGGGCTGTGGCCGACAAGCGCAGTGAACGCCCCGCACATCCTCTGTCCCAGCGCCGTCTTCAGCAGGCCAAGCGCCCGCTGCCGCCGGGCGAGCAGTTCTTCACGCCTGGCGCGACGGGCCTGCGGCGGAAGGTCGAGCTGCGCAGCGCGGCCCCGCTCGTCTTCCTCTTCCAGCTGCCCCGCTGGATCGCCCCCGTGCTGCTCGTCGTCCTTCTCCTGGTCGGCTTCGCGGTGCCGTCCTTCTGGGGCGGGGTCGCGGTGCTGCCGGTGCTCGGATTCGTCGGCTGGCTCGCCTATATGTCGTGGCCGTCGCTGGGAGCCGGGGGCCGCCTCCTGCGGGTGGCGCTGCTCACCTTCCTGATCCTGTTGATCGCCGACCGGCTCGGCGCTTTCTGAAGACCACGACGCTTTTTTGAGAGGCCACGACCTCTCGGGGCCGCGGCCTCTCAACGCTCAGCGCCACGGCCTTTGAGCGGCACGACCTCTCAACGCTCAGCGCCACAGCCTCTCGGTGCCACAGCCTCTCGGTGCCGCGACCTCTGAGCGCTCTCAGCGCCACGGCCCCTGGACGCTCTCGGCGCCACGACCTCTGAGCGGTACGGCCGGACGCCGTACCGCTCAGCCGGAGCGACCGGCCAGGACGAGGGTGTGCCCTGGCCGGGCCCCGGACGGCCTGGTGGCCGGTCGGCTAGCTGGAGGGCGGCAGCATCGTGTAGCCGGGGAAGTTGCCCGGCAGACGCTCCGTGTCGGGCCCCTGGGTGACGGCCCTGACAAGCAGCTCGCCACCCACGAACGCGCCCCGCCACGACGCGCCGAGACCGCCGAACAGCTCTTCGCGGTCGCCGCGCGAGCGCGGCGCGTTGACGCCCACCTTGAACGCCCGCACCTCGGAGGCCAGCCGTCTGGCCGTCTCCTCCTCGTCGCAGGAGATCGTGGCGACCAGCGCTCCGTTGCTGGCGTTCATCGCGGCCAGCAGCTCGGCCTCGGTGTCGACGAGCACGATGGTGTCGACCGGCCCGAACGGCTCGGCGTGGAACAGCGGCGACGAGCGGGGCGGGGTGAGGATGGCGACGGGTGCGAGGTAGGCGGAGGTGTCCTGGCCGGGAAGGAAGCGGCCGTCGTCGAGGGACCCCCGGTACAGGGGAACCCCGCCCTTGGCCACCGCCTCGTCGATCTGGTCGGCGAGCTCCTTGACCTTCGCGTTGGTGATCAGCGGGCCGAAGTCGAGGTCCGGCAGCGGATCGTCGGGGGCCTCCACGGCCAGCGGGTGACCGAACCGCACGGAGTTGATCGCCGGCAGGTAGGCGGCCAGGAACTCGTGGAACAGCGAACGCTGGACCACGAAGCGCGGGTAGGCCGTGCAGCGCTGCTTGGCATAGTCGAAGCTCTTGCGGATCTGCCCGGTCAGCAGCTCCCAGTTGCCGTACTCCCACACCCCCCAGCAGTTGAGCCCCTCCTGTTCGAGGACGTGCCGGTGCCCGAGATCGGCGAGCGAGGTGGCCACCTGCCCGCCGGCGTCGCGCCCGCCGACGAAGGAGACACAGCCCAGCTCCTTGCCGCGCACCAGCGCCGGGGAGAGCTCGGCCCCTCCCCCGCTGACCAGGGTGATCGGCAGTCCCTCCCTGGCGGCCAGGGCGCAGGCGAGGGTGAGGCAGGCCAGGCCGCCGTCCGTGGGCGCCTTGGCGATGACCGCGTTGCCCGCGAGGACCTGCACGAGCATGGCGTGCATCAGCACGCTCATCGGGTAGTTCCAGCTGGCGATGTTGCTGACCGGCCCGTGCAGGGGGGTCCGGCCCGCGACCATCCGGTCGATCTCGGCCACGTACCAGTGCACCCCCTCGATGCACCGGTCGACGTCGGCGGTCGCCAGCTTCCACGGCTTGCCGATCTCCCACACCAGCAGCAGGGCCAGCAGGTCGCGGTGGGCGGTCATCGCCTCCAGCGCCGCCGTGACCCGCGCCTTGCGCTCGGCGAGCGGCGTGTGCCGCCACAGGCGGTGCTCGTCGAGGCTCGCCTGCACCGCTCGGGAGGCCACGGCCCTGTCGAGCCGGGGCGGCCCGGCGATGGCGGTTCCGTCGACCGGCGAGACGCCGGGCGACGGACGGCCGTCGCGCTGCCAGAACCCGCCCCAGTGGTTGAGGACCCGATCGTCGTGGAACGCCTCGGGCACCGCCGACACGCACCGGTCGTAGGCGTCGGACCAGGCCGTGCCGGGCTTGAGCATGAACGACATGGGTTCCTCTTCTCAGTCGGACCAGTCGATGGCCAGGGCGAGCTCCTGCTCGGGCAGCGGCTCGAATTCCTTGATCGTGTTGAGAGAGGCGCCCATGGCCGCGTTGGCTTCGCGCTCGACCATCACCTCGACCAGTACGGGGAGGCGTTCGCGCTCGGATTCCGCCGAGGCCCAGGCCAGCGCGTCACGAATGTCACCCGGCTGCTCGACACGCCGGGCCGGGCAGCCGAACGCCTCCATGAGTTTCACGTGGTCGACGCCGCCCTCCCCGTAGTGTAGGTCGACCGCGTAATTCATGTCGTAGGGCATCTCGGCCTGCCGGATCAGCCCCAGATACTCGTTGTTGATCATCACGATGACAAAGGGGATGCGGTACTGGGCGGCCACCGCGATCTCCTCCATCAGGAACTGGAAGGAGTAGTCGCCCGCGACGGCCACCACCTGGCGCTCGGGGAAGGCGCACTTGACCCCCATCGCGGCGGGCACCTCCCAGCCCAGCGGTCCCGCCTGCCCGCAGACCAGATAGCGCCGCGGCAGGTAGGTCTTCTGGAACTGTCCCGACCAGATCTGGTAGAGGCCGATCGCGGTGACAAACGTCGTGTCGGGGCCGAAGTAGTCGTTGATCTCACGGAAGACCCGCGGCGGCTTAATCGGCACGTCGTCGAAGTCGTCGCGCCGGAGCAGCGTCCGGCGCAGCTCGGTGACCCGCTCGGGCCACCGTCCGGGACCGCGCTCCTTGGTACGGCGACGCGCCTCCTGGCCCATGGCCGCCAGCGTGGGCCGGGCATGGCCGACCACCCCCAGGTCGGGCTCGAAGACCCTCCCGATCTGGGTGGGTTCGATATCGACGTGGATGAATTTGCGTCCCTTCCGGTAGGTCTCCAGGTCACCGGTGTGCCGGTCGCCGAACCGGGCGCCCACCGCCAGGACCAGGTCGCTCTCCAGCAGAGCCGCGTTGCCCCAGCGTGTCTGGGTCTGGATACCCGCCATGCCCGCGAAGAGGGGGTGGTCCTCGGGAAAGGATCCCTTGCCCATCAGCGTCACCTGGACGGGGATCTGCAGGTGCTCGGCCAGCGCGCGGAGCTCGGCGGCGGCATCGGCGATGACGACCCCTCCACCGGCCAGGATCAGCGGCCGTGACGCGCCCATGAGCATGTCGATCGCGGCCCTGACGGACGCCGGCTGGGGTTCGGGGACCTCCACGGAGAACGGGCTGTCGATCTCCCGGTCGTACAGGCAGGTGCCGCGCTGCACGTCGATCGGCAGGTCGATGAGGACGGGGCCCGGCCGTCCCGACCGCGCGATCCTAAAGGCCTCCCTGAACACCCAGGGCGCCTGGGCCGGCTCCTTGAGCTGGACCGCCCACTTGGTGACCGGCCTGGCGATCTCCACGATGTCGACCGCCTGGAACGACTCCTGGTGCAGCTTGGCCCGGGGCGCCTGTCCGGTGATGCAGATCATCGGGATCGAGTCGGCGAGCGCGGTGTAGAGACCGGTGATCATGTTGGTGCCGGCCGGGCCCGAGGTGCCGATGCAGACGCCGACGTTGCCCGTGACGCGTGCCCAGCCGTCGGCCGCGTGCGTGCCGCCCTCTTCGTGCCGGACGGTGATGTTCCGTATGTCGCTGTGTTGAAGTGCGGCGTAGAGAGGGAGGATGGCCGCGCCGGGAATGCCGAAGACGGTGTCGACGCCCTCGGACTCCAGGACGGCGACCACGGCCTCCATGCAGGGGATCCGCTTCACCGGTTGATCCTTTCAATCACCTTGAGCAGGGCGGAGTGGTCCAGCGATCCGTGCCCCTGGGCACGGGCGGCGGCGATGAGCTGGGCGACCAGGCCGGTGAGCGGGAGCGAGACGCCCGCCTCCCGTGCGGCGGCGATCGCGATGCCCATGTCCTTGTGGTGCAGGTCGATGCGGAATCCGGGGGTGAACTCCCGTTTGATCATGGATTGCCGTTTGAGGTCGAGGATCCGGGAGCCCGCCAGCCCGCCCGCCAGAACGTCGAGCCCGCTGTTCGGATCGACCCCCGAGGCCTCGAGCAGCACGATCGCCTCCGCGACCAGGCCGTAGATCCCTCCGACGACGAGCTGGTTGGCCGCCTTCACCGTCTGCCCGGCCCCCGAGGGCCCGACGTGCACGATCGTCGTGCCCACGACCCCCAGGATCGGGCGGACGGCCGTGAAGTCCTCGGGACGACCGCCGACCATGATCGAAAGGGTGCCGTCGACCGCGCCGCGCTCTCCGCCGCTCACCGGGGCGTCGAGGGCGGCGATCCCCTTGACGGCCGCGGCCTGCGCGACCCTGCGCGAGGTCTCCGGCTTCACGGTGCTCATGTCGAGGTGGATCAGCCCCGGCCTGCCACGCTGCAGCAGCCCGTCGTCGCCGAAGGCCACCTCCTCCACCTGGGGCGAGTCGGGCAACATGGTGATCACGACCTCCGCCTGCGCGATGGTCTCCGCCACGCTGCCCGCGGCCTTGCCCCCGGCCTCGGCGAGCGCGTCCATCCGGTCCGCGCTCATGTCGTAGCCGACGACGGTGTGCCCGGCCCTGACCAGGTTGGCGGCCATCGGGCTGCCCATGATCCCGAGACCGATGAATCCGATGTTCATCCGCGACTCACCATTCCTTCCACGCTCCGCACTCATCGGTCACTCACCGCTCTTCGCCTGCTCCGCGGACGGCTGTGCGTCCCGTGCGGCCCTGTCGTCCCGGGCGTCTCCGCCGTCCGCTCCGCTCGCCGGCCCGTCCGGCCTCCATCGGTCCGCCCACCCGAAGCTCTCCGCGCTCGGGCCGACGGGGCGGTATTCGAGCCCGATGGGCCCCCGGTACGCCGAGGCGTCCAGGCGCTCGAGGATCTGGTCGTACGGCATGGCGCCGGTGCCCGGCTGGCCCCGTCCGGGGTCGTCGGCGATCTGCACGTGGCCGAACCTGCCGGCGCTCGCGCCGATGAGGGCGAGCACGTCCTCGCCCATGCGATGGAGGTGGTAGAGATCGGCGAGGAAGGCCACGTTGGCGGCGCCCACCCGGTCGATCACCTCGAAGGCCGCGGCGGAGGACGTGATCGGGTAGGTGGGGCTCTCGTAGGAGTTGAGCGCCTCGACCACGACCGTGGCCCCGATCCGGTCCGCCGCCTCGGCCGCCCTCGACAGGTTGGACAGCGCCAGGTCGTGCTGGGCGTCCGGGGACAGCTCGGGCACGCCGTTGCCGTAGAGGGCGTTGAGCACCCGGCAGCCGAGCGCGCCGGCCAGGCCCACCGCGACGTCGATGTTGGCACGGAACCGCGCGGATCCGTCGGGCCTGGACAGCAGGCCGCGGTCGCCCGCCGCCATGTCTCCCGCGTCGAAGTTCAGGCCGACCAGGCGCACACCGGCGTCCTCGATCGAGCGCCGCAGGGCGTCGATCTCGCGGTCGGCCGGGCAGGGACGGTCGAAGGGCCACCAGAGCTCGACCGCGTCGAACCCCGCCTTGGCCGCGGCGGCGGGCCGCTCCAGGAGCGGCAGCTCCGTGAAGAGGATGGAGAGGTTGACGTCGAACTTCACGGCGCCTCCCCGGACGCCACGGCCGCCAGGGAAGCCTTACCGGCATCTGCGCCCGCTCCGGTTTCGGCTCCGGTGCCTGCTCCGGTTTCGGCTTCGATGCCGAGCTGGGCCAGCGCCGAGCGCATGAGGCGGGCGGTCTCGCTCGGGGTTCTGCCGACGCGGACGCCGACCTTCTCCAGGGCCTCCTTCTTGCCCTGCGCGGTGCCGGCCGAGCCGGACACGATCGCGCCCGCGTGACCCATGGTCTTGCCCTCGGGGGCGGTGAAGCCCGCGACGTAGGCGACGACCGGCTTGGTCACGTGCTGCTCGATGTAGGCGGCGGCACGCTCCTCGGCGTCTCCGCCGATCTCCCCGATCATCACGATCGCGTCGGTGCCCGGGTCGTCCTGGAAGGCCTGCAGGGCATCGATGTGGGTAGTGCCGATGACCGGGTCGCCGCCGATGCCGACCGCGGTGGAGAACCCGATGTCGCGCAGCTCGTACATGAGCTGGTAGGTCAGCGTGCCCGACTTCGACACCAGGCCGATCCGGCCGGCGCTGGTGATGTCGGCCGGGATGATGCCCGCGTTGGAGGCACCGGGA
>NZ_FZOD01000156.1 GCF_900188345.1 Streptosporangium subroseum
GCCAGCGGCCGATCCAGATGCGCCTCCACATGCAACGCCACCTGATCGAACGCATCCGCGAACACCGGGAACGTCTCATACAGACCCCGGCCCATTGCCACCCGCTGCGACCCCTGACCGGAGAACAAGAACGCCACCCGGCCGGCATCCACGGTCCCGGACAAACCACCGGTGCCGGATGCGATCGCGTCAAGACCGACGGTCAGTGCCCCGGCATTGCCCGCGAGCACCACCGCCCGATGCGCCAACATCGGGCGCCGAGCGGCCGCCGCCGCCAGAGCCAGCAGCTCCGCTGCCATTCCGGAGCCCTGCTCTGTCGCGGCGACGGCGAGCACCTCCGTGACCGCCCCGCGCAGCCGCTCCGCCTGCGCCCGCAGCGCCGCCTCACTCGCCCCGGAGACCAACACCGGCACCACCGGCAGGTGCGCAGTCGGTACCGGGGCCGGCTCCGCAGCCGGAGCCTCCTCCAAGATCACATGCGCGTTCGTGCCACTGACGCCAAAGGCGGACACGCCCGCCCGACGCGGCCGGCCGTCGGTCTCCCACGGCTGCGCCTGGGTGAGCAGTTCGATCGCGCCGGAGGCCCAGTCCACGTGCGATGAGGCCTGTTCCGCGTGCAGCGTCGCGGGCAGCAGACCGTGCCGCATGGCCAGCACCATCTTCGCGATGCCGACCGCGCCGGCGGCGGCCTGGGTGTGGCCGATATTCGACTTCACCGAGCCGAGCCACAGCGGCGTCTCCCTGTCCTGGCCGTAGGTGGCCAGCAACGCCTGCGCCTCGATCGGATCACCCAGCGTGGTGCCGGTGCCGTGCGCCTCCACCGCATCCACATCAGCCGGGGACAGACCCGCATTGGCCAGCGCGGTCCGAATCACCCGCTGCTGCGACGGACCATTCGGTGCCGTCAACCCATTCGACGCACCATCCTGATTCACCGCCGTGCCCCGCACCACCGCGAGCACCGAACGCCCCGCCGCCCGCGCCGACGACAACCGCTCCACCAGCAGCATGCCCGCGCCTTCGGACCAGCCGGTGCCGTCCGCGCCCTCTCCGAAGGACTTGCACCGGCCGTCGGGGGCGAGACCCCGCTGCCGGGAGAACTCCACGAAGATATCCGGAGTCGGCATCACCGTGACGCCGCCGACCAGGGCCATCGAGCACTCGCCCGACCGCAACGCCTGTGCGGCCAGGTGCAGTGCCACCAGCGACGACGAGCATGCCGTGTCCACCGTCACCGCCGGACCTTCGAGCCCGAACGTGTAGGAGATTCGGCCGGAGATCACTGACGACGCCGTTCCGGTCAGCAGGTGCCCTTCCAGCCCTTCCCCGGTCTCGATCGGCCCGGTGCCGTATCCCATGAACGCGGCGCCCACGAACACTCCGACCGGCTCGCCCTGTAGACCGAGCGGGCTGACCCCGGCCGCCTCGAACGCCTCCCAGGAGGTCTCCAGCAACAACCGCTGCTGCGGATCCATCGCCAACGCCTCACGCGGCGAAATCCCGAACAACCCCGCGTCAAAGTCACCCGCGCCGTACAGGAAGCCACCCTCACGGGCATAGAACGTCCCGGGGTGATCGGGGTCCGGGTGGTAAAGCCGGTCAAGATCCCAACCTCGATCGGTCGGGAACTCCCCGATCCCGTCCCCGCCGGCGGCCAGCAGGTCCCAGAACGCCTCGGGTGTCTCCACCCCGCCGGGTAGCCGTACGCCCATCCCGACGATGACGATCGGGTCGTCGTCCGTCGCGACCACGGGCGCCGAACCAACGGGAGAGGCCGCCTCCGTATCGCCGACCTCGGCCAGGACGAACCGGGCGAGCCGCTCGGCGCTGGGGTAGTCGAACGCCAGGGTCGCCGGCAGCACCAGCCCGGTCGCGGCCCGCAGCCGGTTGCGCAACTCCACCGCGGTCAGCGAGTCAAAACCCAACTCCTTGAACGCCCTACCCGGCTCCACCATC
>NZ_FZOD01000126.1 GCF_900188345.1 Streptosporangium subroseum
TCGGGTCGTCTTTCTTACACGTTCGGGCTTGAGGGTCCGGCGGTGACGGTGGACACGGCGTGTTCGTCGTCGCTGGTGGCGTTGCATCTGGCCGCACAGGCGTTGCGGTCGGGTGAGTGCTCGATGGCGTTGGTCGGCGGCGTGACCGTGATGCCGACCGCGGATGTGTTCGTGGAGTTCTCCCGGCAGCGGGGTCTTGCCCCTGACGGCCGGTGCAAGTCGTTCGCCGCCGACGCGGACGGCACGGGGTGGGCCGAGGGTGCGGGCATGCTGCTGGTCGAGCGGCTGTCCGATGCTCGACGGCTTGGCCACGAGGTCCTCGCGGTGGTGCGGGGTACGGCGGTGAATCAGGACGGCGCGTCGAACGGGCTGACCGCACCGAACGGGCCAGCCCAGCAGCGGGTGATTCGGACCGCGCTCGCCAATGCCGGTCTGGTCTCCTCCGAGGTGGACGTGGTGGAGGCGCACGGCACCGGCACCACGCTGGGTGATCCGATTGAGGCTCAGGCGTTGCTGGCCACCTACGGCCAGGACCGGGAAACGCCGTTGTGGTTGGGGTCGGTGAAGTCGAATATCGGCCATACCCAGGCTGCGGCCGGTGTTGCCGGTATCGCGAAGATGGTGCTGGCCATGCGGCATGAGAGTCTGCCTGCCACCTTGCACGCGGAGCGGTTGTCTCCGCATGTGGACTGGGCTTCCGGCGCGGTGTCGCTGCTGACGGAGGCGCAGCCCTGGCCGGCCGGAGTGCGGCCGCGTCGGGCGGGTGTGTCGGCGTTCGGTGTCAGTGGCACGAACGCGCATGTGATCCTGGAGGAGGCGCCGGCCGTAGAGCCGGTTGCCGCGCCGGTGCCGGTTGCGGATCTGCCGGTGGTGCCGGTGCTGCTGTCGGGGGCTGATGAGGCGGCGCTGCGGGCGCAGGCGCAGCGGCTGCTCGACCATCCCGGTGTGGATACCGCTCCGCTGGCGGGGCTGGGTGTCGCCACTGTGCGGCGGGCTGTTCTGGCGCATCGGGCGGTGGTGCTTGCGGGTGATGGTGAGGCGTTGACCGGTGGTCTTGCCGCGGTCGCGGCTGGGGCCGGTGCGGTGCGCGGAGTGGCCGGTGCCGGTCGGGTGGCGTTCTTGTTCTCTGGTCAGGGGTCGCAGCGGGTGGCGATGGGCCGGGGGTTGTACGAGACGTTCCCGGTGTTCGCGGATGCGTTTGATCAGGTGGCGTTGCATGTGGATGCGCATCTGGATCGGCCGCTGGCGGTCGTGCTGGCCGATTCCGATGAGGAGTTGATTCACCGGACCGGGTATGCGCAGCCGGCGTTGTTCGCGGTTGAGGTGGCGTTGCATGCTCTGCTGCGCTCGTGGGGCATCGCTCCGGATGTGCTGGTGGGGCATTCGATCGGGGAGATCGCTGCGGCGCAGGTGGCAGGTGTTCTGACGCTGGCGGACGCGGCCACGCTGGTCACGGCTCGGGGCCGGCTCATGCAGGCGTTGCCTGCTGGCGGAGCGATGCTCGCGGTCGGGACGGCCGAGGCGGAGGTTCGGACGCTGCTGGCCTCCGTGGTCGACGGCGAGGCGAGTGATGGTGGTCTGACCTCCGCGGGCGGCGATGGGTCGAACGGCGGTGGCGAGTCGAGTGGCGGTGGCTCGGCCGTCATGGGCATCGGAGAGTCGAACGGCAGTGGCTTCGCCGTTGATGTCGCCGCGGTGAACGGCCCGGCCTCGGTGGTGGTCTCTGGGGCTGAGGCCGACATCGACCGGGTCGCCGAGCTGGCCGTGGAGCGGGGCTGGAAGGTCTCGCGGTTGCGGACGAGCCACGCCTTCCATTCGCGGTTGATGGAGCCGATGCTGGCCGAATTCCGGGCGGTTGTGGCGCAGCTGAGTTTCGCTGAGCCGGTGGTTCCGGTGATTTCGACGGTGACCGGGCGGCCCGTGCAGCCGGGGTTGTGGTCGGATCCGGAGTACTGGGTCGAGCAGGTCCGTCAGCCGGTCCGGTTCGCCGACGCGCTGGCCGTACTGGAGGGTGTCAGTAGGTTTGTAGAGTTGGGTCCGGATGGGGTGCTGGCGGCGCTGGTGCAGCAGCCGGATGCCATCGCGGTTCCGCTGTTGCGCCGGGAGCGCGATGAGGTCACCACCGCGCTGACCGCGCTGGCCACCCTGCACGTCAACGGTGCGTCGGTCGACTGGTCGGCGCTCTTTGCCGGGGTTCAGCCGGTCGAGCTGCCGACGTACGCCTTCCAGCGCCAGCGCTACTGGCTGCGAGCAGCAGTGCCCACTCGCTCCGCGGAACCGGTGGAGGCCGGCTTCTGGAACGCCGTCGAGCAGGGCGATCTCCCCGCGCTCGCAGCCGAGCTGGGTGTCGACGCCGAGGCCGTGGCCACCATGCTGCCCGCGCTGTCGACGTGGCGGGCACGCGGTCGCGAGCGGTCCCAGATTGACGGCTGGCGCTACCGCGTAACCTGGAAGCCGGTCGCCGATCCCGGCCCGGCTCCGATCGAGGGCACCTGGTTGCTGCTCGGCGAGGACGGCGAGGACGCTGCCGCGCTGGCCGAGGCCCTGACCAGCCACGGCGCGACCGTGCTCCGGCTGGAGACCGGGGCGCGGACCGAACTGGCCGACCGGCTGCGGACGCTCAACACGCCGATCACCGGCGTGCTCGCGTCGGCCGGCCCGCTCACCGGGACGCTCGCGGTCGTCCAGGCGCTCGGCGACGCCGACATCGTGGCGCCGCTCTGGCTGCTCACCCGTGGTGCGGTCGCGATCGGCGCCGCCGATCCGGCAGCCCACCCGCTCCAGGCGGAGATCTGGGGCTTCGGCCGGGTCGTCGGTCTGGAGCACCCCGACCGTTGGGGTGGCCTGATTGACCTTCCCAAACGGCTCGACCCGCGCGCGACCGCTCGCCTGGTCGCCGTCCTCGCCGGGCGTCTGGGCGACGAGACCGAAGTCGCCGTCCGCGGCGCCGGGCTGCTGGCCCGCCGCTTGACCCCGGCGCCGCAGCGCCTCGGGAACAGTTGGGAACCGCGAGGGACGGTCCTGGTCACCGGCGGCACCGGTGGCCTCGGTCAGCAGGTCGCCCGGTGGGCCGCGGAGCACGGTGCCCGCCGGGTCGTGCTCGTCAGCCGGCGAGGGGCCGCGGCGGACGGCGTCCGTGATCTGACGGCGGAGTTCAAGAACATCGAGGCGCGCGCCTGCGACCTGACCGACCGGTCCGCGGTCGCGACGCTGGTGCGGGAGTTCGACGGCGAGCCCGATCTGGCGATCGTGCACGCCACCGGGGTACTGGACGACGGCGTGATCGCCGGCCTCGACCCGGCCCGGCTCGACACGGTACTGGCGAGCAAGGCCGGCGCGGCCTGGCAGCTCCACGAGCTCACCGAACACCGGCCGCTCTCGGCGTTCGTGCTGTTCTCCTCGACGGCCGGTGTTTTCGGCAACCCGGGCCAGGCCAACTATGCCGCCGCCAACGCGGCGCTCGACGCGCTCGCGGAGCACCGCAAGGTGCTGGGACTGCCCGCGACTTCGATCGCCTGGGGACCCTGGGCCGACGCCGGCATGATGGCCGACCACGGGGGCTCAGCGCAGTTCCGTCGCGCTGGCCTTTCGCTGCTGCGCCCCGCGTCGGCGTTGGCCGCACTGGCCGCCGCGGTGGGCAGCGGCGAACCGACGGTGGTTGTCGCGGACGTGCGCTGGGAGCGGTTCGCCGCCGAGCTGGGCGCGGTCCGGCCGGCGTCGGTCCTGGCCGACTTGCCCGAGCTGCGGGCACCAGGTCGCGAGGTGATGGTGACCGGTCGGCTGCCGCTGGCCGTACGGCTGGCGGACCTCTCGCCCGCCGAGGCGCGCCGGACGGTCCTGACCGAGGTCCGCGAACAGGCCGCGGCCGTGCTGGGGCACTCCTCCGCCGACGCGGTGGCGCCCGATCGCTCGTTCCAGGAACTCGGGCTGGACTCGCTGACCGCGATGGAGCTGCGCAACCGGCTGGCCGCCGCGACCGGGCTCACGCTGCCGGCGACGCTGGTCTTCGACTATCCGGACGCCGAGCGGCTGACCACGTTCCTGCTCGGTCAGCTCGTCGGCGCGTTGCCCGCGGCGTCACCGGCCGCCTTGGTCGCGTCGGCCACCGACGATCCGATCGTCATCGTCGGGCTGGCCTGCCGGTTCCCTGGTGATGCGGACACTCCCGAGGCGCTCTGGAACCTCCTGGTCTCCGGCACCGACGCGATCGGCGCCTTCCCCACCGACCGCGGTTGGGACCTGGACGCGCTCTACCACCCGGACCCGGACCACCCCGGCACCACGTACACGCGTGAAGGTGGCTTCGTGTCCGACGCGGCCGAATTCGACGCGGCGCTGTTCGGGATCTCGCCGCGTGAGGCGTTGGCGATGGATCCGCAGCAGCGGTTGTTGCTGGAGACCTCGTGGGAGGCGTTCGAGCGGGCCGGGATCGATCCGCTGTCGTTGCGCGGTGAGCAGGTCGGTGTGTTCGCCGGCACGAACGGTCAGGACTACGTCGCGCTGCTGGACGACGGGCTCGAGGACGTCGCGGGCTCCGTGGGGCACATCGGCACCGGCAACGCGGCGAGCGTGCTGTCCGGCCGGGTCTCCTACACGTTCGGGCTGGAGGGTCCGGCGGTGACGGTGGACACGGCGTGTTCGTCGTCGCTGGTGGCACTGCACCTGGCCGCGCAGGCGTTGCGGTCGGGCGAGTGCTCGATGGCGCTGGTCGGCGGCGTGACCGTGATGGCGACTCCGACCGCATTCCTGGATTTCAGCCACCAGCGCGGGCTGGCCGCCGACGGCCGGTGCAAGTCGTTTGCCGCCGACGCGGACGGCACCACCTGGGGCGAGGGCGCCGGGGTGTTTGTGGTGGAGCGGTTGTCGTCGGCGCGGGCGGCGGGGCGTTCGGTGCTCGCGGTGGTGCGGGGTACGGCGGTGAATCAGGACGGTGCGTCGAATGGGTTGACCGCGCCGAATGGTCCGTCGCAGCAGCGAGTGATTCGGCAGGCCCTGGCCAATGCCGGTCTGGCTTCGTCCGAGGTGGATGCGGTGGAGGCGCACGGCACCGGGACGAGGCTGGGTGATCCGATCGAGGCGCAGGCGTTGCTGGCCACCTACGGCCAGGATCGGCAGACGCCGTTGTGGCTCGGTTCGGTGAAGTCGAATATCGGCCACACCCAGGCCGCCGCCGGCGCGGCCGGTATCGCGAAGATGGTGCTGGCTCTGCAGCACGAGACCCTGCCCCCCACCCTGCACGCGGAGCAGGCCTCGCCGCACGTCAACTGGGCCTCCGGCGCGGTGTCACTGTTGACCGAGGCGCAGCCGTGGCCGGCCGGGGGTCGGCCACGCCGGGCGGGCGTGTCGGCCTTTGGGATCAGCGGCACGAACGCGCACGTGATCCTGGAAGAGGCTCCGGCCGACGAGCCCGTGGACACTCCGGCGTCGTTGCCGATCGTGCCGGTGCTGCTGTCCGGGGCGAGCGAGGCGGCGCTGCGGGCGCAGGCGGAGCGGCTGCTCGACTATTCCGGTGTGGCCGCTGTTCCGCTGGCGGGGCTGGGTGTCGCCACTGTGCGGCGGGCTGTTCTGGCGCATCGGGCGGTGGTGCTTGCGGGTGATGGTGAGGCGTTGACCGGTGGTCTCGCCGCGGTCGCGGCTGGGGCCGGTGCGGTGCGTGGGGTGGCAGGCACCGGTCGGGTGGCGTTCTTGTTCTCCGGTCAGGGGTCGCAGCGGGTGGCGATGGGCCGGGGGTTGTACGAGACGTTCCCGGTGTTCGCGGATGCGTTTGATCAGGTGGCGTTGCATGTGGAGGCGCATCTGGATCGGCCGCTGGCAGATGTCTTGGCCGATGAGGGGTTGATTCACCAGACCGGGTATGCGCAGCCGGCACTGTTCGCGGTTGAGGTGGCGCTGCATGCGTTGTTGTCGCACTGGGGTGTGAGCCCGGATGTGGTGGTGGGGCATTCGATCGGGGAGGTTGCTGCGGCGTATGCGGCGGGGGTGCTGAGCCTGGGGGATGCGGCGACGCTGGTCGCGGCTCGGGGTCGGTTGATGCAGGCGCTGCCCTCGGGTGGGGCGATGCTCGCGGTCGGGGCGGCCGAGGCAGATGTCCGGGCGCTCCTGGCCTCCATGGCCGACGGCGAGGTGAGCGATGGTGCTCTGGCTTCCGTGGGCGGCGATGGGTCGAACGGGGGCGAGTTGAGTGGTAGTGGTTTGGCCGTCGTGGGCGGTGGCGAGTCGACCAGCGGCTTGGTCGTTGATGTTGCGGCGGTGAATGGTCCGGCCTCGGTGGTGGTCTCCGGGACTGAGGCGGACATCGACCGGGTTGCCGAACTGGCGGTGGAGCGGGGCTGGAAGGTCTCGCGGTTGCGGACGAGTCATGCGTTCCATTCGCGTCTGATGGAGCCGATGCTGGCGGAGTTCCGGGCGGTTGTGGCGCAGTTGAGTTTTGCTGAGCCGGTGGTTCCGGTGGTGTCGACGGTGACCGGGCGGCCCGTGCAGCCGGGGTTGTGGTCGGATCCGGAGTACTGGGTCGAGCAGGTTCGCAAGCCGGTCCGGTTCGCCGACGCGATGGCCGCGTTGGAGGGTGTCAGTAGGTTTGTGGAGTTGGGTCCGGATGGGGTGCTGGCCGCGCTGGTGCAGCAGCCGGATGCCGTCGCGGTTCCGCTGCTGCGCCGGGACCGCGATGAGGTCACCACCGCGGTCACCGCGCTGGCCACCCTGCACGTCAACGGTGTCCCGGTGGACTGGTCGACGTTGTTCGGCCGGGCCCGGAGCGTTGACCTGCCGACCTACCCGTTCCAGCGGGAGCGGTTCTGGCCCGCGAAGGGGATCAAGCCCCGCAGCGACCGTGACGAGGACGGATTCTGGGCGGCGGTCGAGGAGGGCGACGTCGTCACCCTCGCCGACCGCCTCGGCGTGGAGACCACCGCGCTGGCGAGTCTGATCCCCGCGCTGGTCGCCTGGCGCGCACGGGGCCGGGAGCGCTCGCTGATCGACGGATGGCGCTACCGCGTCACCTGGAAACCCGCCACCGTCGCGGGCCAGGGGCAGCTCACCGGGACCTGGTTGCTGGTCGGCGACGACCGTTTCGGCCTCGCCGAGGTGCTCACCGGGCTCGGTGCGGACGTTACGGCGGTGCCGGCGGGTTCCCGCGCCGAGTTGGCGGCTCGGCTGGCCGGGCTGGAAGCGTCCGGCGTGGTCTCGGCGCTCGGCTCGGTTGATGAGACGCTTTTGCTGGTCCAGGCCTTGGCGGACGTCGCGGGCCGGGCTCCGTTGTGGTTGGTGACCCGGGGTGCGATGGCCACGGGGCGGGCGGATGGTGCGGTGGACGTCGATCAGGCGGCCTTGTGGGGGTTCGGTCGGGCGGTGGGGCTGGAGCATCCGGAGCTGTGGGGTGGCTTGCTGGATCTGCCCGGGGCGATCGATACCCGGGCGGCGAGTCGCCTTGGTGCGATCCTGGGCGGTGCCTTGGAGGCGGAGGACCAGGTCGCGCTCCGCAGCGGTGGGGTGCTTGTCCGGCGCCTCGCGCACGCGCCGGCCGGTGCCGCTCGGGCGTGGCAGCCGCGTGGCACGGTGCTGATCACTGGAGGCACCGGTGGTCTGGGTGCCGAGGTGGCGCGGTGGGTGGCGGCGAACGGCGCTGAGCGGCTGGTGCTGGTGTCGCGCCGGGGTACGGCGGCACCGGGTGTTGCGGAGTTGCTGGCCGAGCTGCCGAACGCCGAGGTGCACGCCTGTGACCTGGCCGACCGGTTTGCGGTGGAGGCGTTGCTCGGCACGGTCGGGAATGTCGACGCTGTGGTGCACGCGGCCGGCATCGTCGAGGACGTGCCGCTGGCCGACGCCGACCAGGCTCATCTGGACCGTGTGATCCGCGGCAAGGTCGACGGGGCGTTGCATCTGGACGCGCTGGTCGGTGACGTCGACGCGTTTGTGGTGTTCTCGTCGATCTCGGCGACCTGGGGCAGTGGCCGGCAGGCCGCGTATGGGGCGGCGAACACCGCCCTCGACGGTCTGATCCTGCGCCGCCGGGCCGCAGGACTTCCCGGCACCTCGATCGCTTGGGGCCCCTGGGCTCGCGTCGGCATGGCCGCCGACGCCGAAGCCTCCACCGCGCTCCGCCGGCAGGGCCTGGCCGGGATGGACCCGCAGCACGCGGTGACCGCGCTGGCCCAGGCCGTGGGCACCGGGGACGATCTGGTCACGGTTGCGGATGTGCGGTGGGCTGAGTTCTTGCCGTTGTTTACCGCTGCTCGGTCGCGTCCGTTGCTGGCTGATCTGCCGGAGGCGTTGGTGCCGGCTGTCGCGCTCGGATCTGGTTCGGGGTTGGCGGCGCGGTTGGTGGGGTTGGCTGCGGCGGAGCGGGCTCGGAGTGTGCTGGATCTGGTGCGGGCCGAGGTGGCCGCGGTGCTGGGGCATTCCTCCGCTGGGGCGGTGGAGCCGGATCGGGCGTTCAAGGAGTTGGGTTTTGATTCGCTGACCGCGGTGGAGTTGCGTAACCGGTTGCAGGTCGCGACCGGGCTG
>NZ_FZOD01000064.1 GCF_900188345.1 Streptosporangium subroseum
CATTCGCTACGCGGAAGGCTTGCTTCGCCGCGCCTGCCACTGCGCTCACTGCGTCGGGCTCACTCACAGTGATCATCGTTCGCTCACCACTCCTCGTTCGCTGCGCGGAAGGCCTGCTTCGCTGCGCTTCACTTGATGACTCCGGTCAGGACGCCGACGGGCACCGCGAGGAAGCCGAGGACCATCACCACGGAGATCGCGGCGGCGACGCCCTTCAGCGCCCGGTAGCCACGCCCGCCCGCCAGGCCGAGCGTCTGGAACGCGCTCCACAGGCCGTGCCGCAGGTGCAGGCCGACCATGATCACGGCGAGCGCGTAGAAGAGGGTGACCGGCCAGCGCGAGGGGGCGAAGCCCTGGACCAGCCGCTCGTACGGCGTGCCGTCCCAGCCCGCCGGGTTGACCGTGCCGAACGTGAGGTCCAGCAGGTGCCAGATCACGAACAGGACGATGACCACGCCGCCGTAACGCATGGTGTGCACGGCATAGCCGCTCGCCCGGGACTTGCGCTTGGCCGCGTACTTGACCGGGCGGGCCTTCCTCGCCCGGCGGGCCAGGGAGATCGCCGACCACATGTGCAGGCCGACCGCCACGGTCAGCACCACCTCGACCAGGGTCAGCAGGACCCGGCGGGGAACGATCGGCTCGCCCATGGTCCGCAGGAAGTCGGCGTAGGCGTTGAAGGTCTCGGCGCCGAAGAAGCTCTTGAGGTTGCCGGCCATGTGGCCGATGAGGAAGAGGACCAAGATGGCGCCGGTGACGGCCATCACGGCCTTTTTTCCGTTGGAGGAGGCCAGGAACCGACCGGACCTCTTGGGCGTCTCGGTCTTCGCGGGGGTGTTCCCCGGCGGGTTAACCGGCGCGGTGGAGGATCCGCGCTCAATCGTGGCAGTCACATACGTGACGCTAGGTAAGGGTATTTACCTTCGTCCAAGTCATCGTAGATGTCGTTTCCATAGCCGCCGGCTATTACCTCTGCGTCCGTGCCCCTTTCATGTCCGCGCGTTGTCGGGTAGTGCGAGCAATCTCACATCATCTCCCACATCGGGGGTCGCCCCGGATCCGCGGCCATGAGGTCCGTACGCTAGGGAAACGTGCAGCTCCAGCAACTGGCCTACTTCGTGGCGGTCGCCGAGACACGTCATTTCACCCAGGCCGCCGAGCGGATGCGCGTCGCCCAGCCCTCACTGAGCAAGCAGATCAAAGCCCTGGAGGCCGAACTCGGCGCACCGCTGTTCAGTCGCGCCCGGGGGAACGTCACCCTCACCCCCGCGGGGGAGGCGCTGCTGCCGCTGGCCCGCCGGATGCTGGCCGACGCCGAGACCGCGCGGAGCGAGATCGGCGAGCTGGCCGGGCTGCGTCGTGGTCGGGTCAGGCTGGGAGCCACGCCCTCGCTCTGCTCGGGACTGCTGGCCGACGCGCTGGCGAGGTTCCACCACGCCTATCCCGGCATCGAACTGTTCGTGGAGGAGGGCGGCTCCCGCGACCTGGTCCGCACCCTCGCCCGCGGCCAGCTCGACCTGGCTCTGATCATCATGCCGCTGCAGACCGACGACCCCTCCCTGGTCACCGAGGAGATCCTGCGGGAGAACCTGGTGGTCGTCTCCCCCTCCACACCCCACGTGCGCAAGCCGTACCTGCGGATAGAGGAGCTGCGCGGGCGGCCGATGGTGATGTTCCGCCGCGGTTACGACCTGCGGGAGGCCACGATCAGCGCCTGCCGCCAGGCCGGGTTCGAGCCCAGGTTCGCGGTGGAGGGCGGCGAGATGGACGCCGTACTGCGTTTTGTGGAGGCCGGGCTGGGGGTCGCGCTGGTCCCCTCGATGGTCCTGGACGGCCGTCCGGGCCTGACCGGAACCCCGCTGGCGCCCCCCGGGCTGCGCCGCACCATCGCCATCGCCCACCGCAAGGACGTCGAGCCCACCCGCGCGGCTCAGGCCTTCCGCTCGACCCTGCTCTTCTTCCTCGCCGAGGCCGCCCATGACGGAAGCCTGCCCCAGGGACTCGACCTGATCACCAAGTCTTGATCCATACAGCTCCTGCCTCATCGGGACACCCCCATACGCCTCCATCTACAGTGAGAGGGCTCACAGCCTGGCTTTACGCGAACCGAAGAAGCGAGAGGACGACATGTACGTCGCGAATCTGAAGATCTCGGGCGTGCGCGGCTTCTCCGGGCCCCGGGAAGTAGATCTCGACTTCGCCCGCCCCGACGACACCTATGCCGGTTGGACCGTCCTGGCCGGCCGCAACGGTACGGGAAAGACCACTTTGCTTCAGGCCATCGGCCTGGCGATGGCCGGATCGTGGTTGATGCCCGGCGCCGACGTAGAGGCATGGGCCGACTCACCTCCTGACGATCAAGCACGCGCGGTGAGCGTCACGGTCCTTCCTGAGGGCCCGTTTGATGAGCTCGACCTCTTCACCAACCAGCGGGAGTCACTCACGATGACCACCCGATGGGGTCCGGACGGTGGAGTCCGATGGGAAGACGACAACCAGGCCTCCGGTCCGGTCGGCGGTCACGCCAACCGCGGTTGGCTCTGCATCGGCTACGGTCCGTTTCGTCGTCTGTCCGGCGGTCCCTCGAACAGGCGAAACCACCCTCGCCGAGGTCGCTATGACATCGGGATGAGCACGCTGTTCGACGAGGACGCCGCCCTGACCGAGGGCGTGAGCTGGCTCGTCGAACAGCACCTCCTTCGGCTGGAGGAAAAACCCGGCGCAGAGGTTCTTCTGGAAAACGTTCTTACTCTCCTCGCCGATGGCCTTCTTCCCGATGATCACCAGATATGCCGAGTCGATTCCGACGGTCTCTGGGTCCGCCGACGGGACGAGGAATTCCCACTGCGCAGGATGAGCGACGGTTACCGAGCCGTCACCGCCCTTGTCCTGGACATCGTGCGGCAGATGCACCTGGCCTATGGAAACCTCCGCCTGGACCACGGCGATGTCCCTGCTCTCCTGTATCCAGGAGTCGTGCTGATCGATGAGGTGGACGCGCATCTCCATGTGAGCTGGCAGCAGAAGATCGGCGATTGGCTGAAGACCCACTTCCCGATGATCCAGTTCATCGTCACCACCCACAGCCCCTACATCTGCCAGAGCGCCAGCCCCGGCGGGCTCATCCGGCTCCCCGGACCGGACGAGCAGGACTCCCCGGGGGTCGTGAGCGAGGATCTCTACCGACGGATCGTGTACGGCAGCGGCGACGACGCCGTCATGACAGAGTTGTTCGGCGTGGAATCCCCCTACTCCCCTCGTGCGGACGAGCTTCGCGAGGATCTCGGCGACCTTGAGATCAAGGTGCTCGACGGGACCGCGACGCCTGCCGAGATCAACGACTACAAGCAGCTCAGCAGGGAGCTGACGAGTTCGCCGACCGCTCGGGTACGGGAAATATCGCAGACTTTTGGGTCCGATTCGTGATCCCACTGATCCGACCGTCCCTTCCCGCGGAACTGGTCGGCCGGCTTGGCATACATACCGCTCATCTCCGTACCCGTTCTGCGAACGGATTGGCGGCCCGCGACCGATGGAAGAACGCGGCCGTGGACCGATCGGCCTTGCGTGAGGTACTACGACCCATGGCGCCAGGGATAGAGCGGTGCATGTACTGCGGTGACAGTCTTGGCACCGCGATCGACCACTTCGAACCGATCAAACTGGCCCCGTTGCGCGCCTTCGACTGGCTCAATCACTTTCTGGCATGTGAATACTGCAACAGCAATGCCAAGCGCGCCGAGTATCCATGCGACCCTCTGACCGGCGAGTGCCTGCTCATCGATCCCTCAATCGAAGATCCTCATGATCACCTTCGGCTCATCCTGAGCACCGGGCGCTATCGCGCCAAGACTCGCAAGGGGGAGGCCACCATCACCACCTTCCGGCTGGACCGCCGGCAGTTGGAGCGAGCGCGTCAGGACGCCTTTCAGCGATGTGAGGACATGCTTCGCGGTTACGCGAACCTTCTCTCCCGAGGAGAGCACCAGCGAGCACACGGACGGGCACAGGCCCTGTTACGGCAGCCGCATGCCGACGTGCTGTACGCGATGGTGCGCACGCTGGACTCCCCGGGAGCGGCCGTGGTTCTTGACGAAGACATCATGGGAATCCTGCGCACCCGGTTTACGGTGCCCGCTTCCTGGATCGGTGTCCCTGAGAGATCCTGAACCGTACACATCGCCAGAGTTCGCGGGTCACCGCGCCGGGCCCGGAGGTGTTGTCGGCCACGACATCCGCCACGCAGATCCGGAGATTGATCAACACCCTGTAAGTCCCGGTGTCACACTATTCTGCATACCGTTAATAGGTGTCCCCGAGCTCACGAAGAGGCGTCCGTGACCGCCCCCGACAATGAAACGCTCACGCTCCTCCTCATCGAGGACGACGCGGGCGATGCCTTCCTTGTGGAGGAGCTGCTCGGCGAGGCGAACAACCCACCCAAGATCATCTGGGTGCGCAGCCTGGCGGAGAGTCGGGTCCGGCTGACCACGGACGTGCACTGCGTGCTCGTCGACCTCTCGCTCCCCGACGCGAGCGGCCTGGAGGCGCTGGAGCAGGTGCTGGCGATGGCGCCTCACGCCGCCGTGCTCGTGCTGACCGGGCTGAACGACACCCATGTGGGCGCGGCGGCCGTGGCCGCGGGCGCCCAGGACTTCCTGGTCAAGCAGGACGTGGAGGCCCGGCTGCTGGCACGGGCGATCCGTTACTCCATCGAGCGCAAGCGCGCCGACCTGGCCCAGCGCAGACTGGTCGAGGCGGAGCTGCTGACCAAGGAGAACTCCCGCCTGGAGCGGGGGCTCCTGCCCGTCCCGCTGCTGGCCCCGGGGACCCTGGATCACCAGGCCCGCTACCTGCCGGGCCGGCGGCGCGCCCTGCTCGCCGGCGACTTCTGGGACACCGTGCAGACCCCTGACGGCTCCGTGCACGTGGTGGTCGGCGACGTCTGCGGGCACGGCCCGGACGAGGCCGCGCTGGGGGTCGCGCTCAGGATCGCCTGGCGGACCCTGGTCCTGGCCGGGCACACCGGCAACGACCTGCTGCGCACGCTCGACTCGGTGCTCCGCCTGGAGCGCAAGTCCGCGGAGATCTTCACCACGCTGTGCATCGCCACGATCGACCCCGCGCTCGACCACGTGCGAATGCACGTGGTCGGTCATCCGCCGCCGCTGCTGATCCGCGACGGCGTGATCGAGGTGGTTCCGGGCACCCCGTCGGGACCGCCCCTGGGGATCTTCCAGAACGTGGAGTGGTCGGAGCTCGATGTGCCGCTCGGCGGCGACTGGTCGATACTTCTCTACACCGACGGCCTGATCGAGGCCACCGTGGGCGGCGGGCCCGACCTGCTCGGCACCGAGGGCCTGCTCAACCTGGTCCACGAGCAGGGCGGCATCCACCTCGACCGTCTCATCGAAAAGGTCATCGAGCTGAACCGCGACGCGCTCAGCGACGACCTGGCCACCGTTCTCATCTCACGGAACGGGAAGCGATGAGCAACCGTGCCCGTCCGCATCCCCTGCCCGCGCCCGCCCCGGCGACGGGCTTCGGGAAGCTGCCCCTGGGCCGCTGGTTCCTTATCTCAGGAGCGGTCATCGCCCTGGTCTTCACGATCGCGACCGTTATCACGGTCGCCTCGCTCGTGGAGACACGCGCGGCCCGGGTGGGCGTGGTGGACGTCGTCGATCCCGCGGCGCTGCGCGTCCTGGAGATCTCCAACGCGCTGACCTCGCAGGAGAGCTCGGTGCGGACGTACGGCAGGACCAACGAGGTGACCGCCCTCCAGGAGTACAGGAAGGCGGTCACCTCCGAGGTCACCGCGCTGACCGCGCTCGACGGGCTGATGCCCCAGATGCCGGAGAAGGCCGTGGTGAGCGCCGAGGTGGCCCGGTTGAAGGCCGTGGGAGAGGCCTGGCGGCGTGACTACGCGGAGGTGGTCGTCGCCTCCGTCCCAACCCTGAAGACGGAGGCCTCCAGGCAGAGCGCGCCGATCAACGCCGCACGATACAACGACGTCCGCCAGTCGCTCACCGAGCTCCAGACCCACCTGAACCGGCTGCACTCGACGGGCAGCGCCCGGCTCGAACGGGGCTGGCAGGCTCTCTACCTCGCGCTCGGCGGGGTGGCCGCGGTGTTGGTCCTGGCCGGGATCGCCGCCGTGCTCATCGTGCGCTACGCCGTGCTCCGTCCGCTGGCCGAGCTGAACGCGCAGGTTCGCGCGGTCGCCCAGGGAGACTTCGACCACCGGCTCAAGGTCGAGCGTCCGGCCGAGCTGACCGAGCTCTCCGGCCACGTGGACGCGATGCGCCGCCGCATCCTCAGCGAGTGGCGCCGGGCATCCGAGACGCAGACGAAACTGGAGGATCAGGCGGCGGAGCTGCGGCGCTCCAACGGCGAGCTGGAACAGTTCGCCTACGTGGCCAGCCACGACCTGCAGGAGCCGCTGCGTAAGGTGGCCAGCTTCACACAGATGCTGGAGCAGCGCTACGGGGACCAGCTCGACGACCGCGCCAAGCAGTACATCGCCTTCTCCGTCGACGGCGCCAAGCGCATGCAGCTCCTGATCAACGACCTGCTCGACTTCTCCCGGGTCGGCAGGCTCGGCGGCGAGCGGACCGGGATCGACGCCAACCTGCCGCTGAAGGCCGCGCTGAACAACCTCGGCGCGCCGATCGAGGACGCGGGCGCGACGGTGACCTCCGACGAGCTGCCCGAGGTGCGCGGCAACCGGGCGCAGCTCACCCAGCTCTTCCAGAACCTCATCGGCAACGCGGTCAAGTTCCGCTCGCAGGAGCCGCCGAAGATCCACATTGGCGTACGGCGCGACGGCGACATGTGGGAGTTCTCCTGCACCGACAACGGGATCGGCATCGAGAGCAAATACACTGACCGGATCTTCCTGATTTTTCAGCGCCTGCACGGACGCGACGCGTACGCGGGAACCGGCATCGGGCTGGCGCTGTGTAAGAAAATCGTCGAGTACCACGGTGGTCGCATCTGGGTGGACGACGATGAACCCGGCAAGGCCGGAACGACTTTCCGCTGGACGCTTCCTCCTGGAGACACCGAATGAATGACCTGCGCTGGATCGACGTGCTCCTGGTCGAGGACGACCCGGGCGACGTCCTGCTGACGCGGGAGGCGTTCGAGCTCAACAAGGTCAGGAACAAGCTGCACGTGGTCAACGACGGCGAGCAGGCCATGGCCTTCCTCCGCAAGGAGGGCGACTACGCCGACGTGCCCCGGCCGGACCTGATCCTGCTGGACCTCAACCTGCCCCGCAAGGACGGCCGTGAGGTTCTCCAGGACATCAAGGCGGACGAGAAGCTCCGTGGGATCCCGGTGGTCGTGCTGACGACGTCGGAGTCCGAAGAGGACATCCTGCGCAGTTATAATCTGCATGCCAACGCGTACGTCTCCAAGCCGGTGGACTTCGAACAGTTCATCAGCGTGGTCCGGCGGATCGACGACTTCTTCGTGACCGTGGTCAAGCTGCCCAACTCCGGCCAGCACTACTGACCGTTGAGCACCACCGCCCGGCGATCAAGGGGTCGACAGGTCAGCTGACCTGGCCGTCGGGGAACTCCGCGGCGCTGTCCAGCCTGTGAGACACTGACAAATGCACAGCTCCTTCCTGACCAACGTGACAGGAATCACACCGGAGTAGTGAAAATGTGAGTGACCCTTCTCACCTAACCCCCGGGCTGCGTCGTAACGTATCCCCACCAATATGCGCGCGCACGTGTGAGCCGGCGCGACGATGGCCCAGCGCGCAGCACCGATGAGCGGCACAACTGAAACGACCCGGACCTCTTTGGCGAGCGAGGTCCGCGGGAGGTGGAGAGGTCTTGATGACCCAGACAACGGCCGACAGCCCGGCCAGACGACAGCGCGCACAGATCAAGGAGCGCACGTTACGAACCGATCCGTGGTGGCGCTATCCACTGATCACGTTCATCATCTTCATGGCATTCCTCGTCTACGCCACGTGGGCGATCTTCGATACAAGCTACTTCATGGCCCCGTACCACGCGCCGTTCGCATCGCCCTGTCTGGCGACGAGCTGTCCGGAGGGGGCGCGGCTCTTCGGCTTCGCGCCCTTCGGTGACTGGTACACGCTGCCTCCGGGGTTGCTGATCCTCGGCCTTCCCGCCGGGTTCCGCTTCACCTGCTACTACTACCGCAAGGCCTACTACAGGGGCTTCTGGCTGTCCCCGCCGGCGTGCGCGGTGAACGAGCCCCACAAGAAGTACACCGGTGAGTCGCGCTTCCCGCTCATCCTGCAGAACGTCCACCGTTACTTCTTCTACGCGGCGATCGTCGTCGGCCTCATCCTCGCCTACGACGCGGTGAAGGCCCTGATCGAGAAGCCTGACGGCCTCGGGACCTGGATCCTGATCGTCAACGCGATCCTCATCAACCTGTATTCCCTGTCGTGCCACTCCTGCCGTCACATCACGGCCGGTCGCCTGAACCACTTCTCCAAGCACCCCGTCCGTTACAGGGCCTGGAACGTGGTCTCCAAGCTCAACGCCAAGCACCAGGAGCTCGCGCTGGTCTCCATGTTCTCCGTCATGGGCGCGGACCTCTACGTCCGCCTGGTCGCCAAGGGCATCATCGCCTTCTCGTTCGCATAAGGATCACCTGTGGAAATCGAGCGTCACGAATACGACGTCGTCGTCATCGGCGCCGGCGGTGCGGGACTGCGGGCGGCCATCGAAGCCCGCCAGCAGGGCAAGCGAACGGCGATCGTCTGCAAGTCGCTGTTCGGCAAGGCGCACACGGTCATGGCCGAGGGCGGCGCGGCCGCTGCCATGGGCAACGTCAACAGCAAAGACAACTGGATGGTGCACTTCCGCGACACCATGCGCGGGGGCAAGTTCCTCAACAACTGGCGGATGGCCGAGCTGCACGCCAAGGAGGCCCCCGACCGGGTCTGGGAGCTGGAGGCCTGGGGCGCGCTGTTCGACCGCACCAAGGACGGCAAGATCAGCCAGCGTAACTTCGGCGGGCACGAGTACCCGCGGCTGGCACACGTCGGCGACCGTACCGGCCTGGAACTGATCCGCACCCTGCAGCAGCGCGTGGTCGCGCTCCAGCAGGAGGACGAGAAGCTGCACGGCGACGCCGAGGCGTACATCAAGGTCTTCCAGGAATGTACGGTCACCCGCCTGCTGAAGGACATGAGCCCCGCGCACGGCCCCGGTGGGGCGATCGCGGGCGCCTTCGGCTACTGGCGGGAGAACGGCAAGCTCATCCTGTTCGACGCCCCCGCGATCGTGCTGGCCACCGGCGGCATCGGCAAGTCCTACGTGGTCACGTCCAACTCGTGGGAGTACACCGGAGACGGTCACGCGCTGGCCCTGCTGGCCGGGGCGAAGCTGATCAACATGGAGTTCATCCAGTTCCATCCCACCGGCATGGTCTGGCCCCCCTCGGTCCGCGGCATCCTCGTCACCGAGTCCGTCCGAGGCGACGGCGGGGTGCTGAAGAACTCCGAGGGCAAGCGCTTCATGTTCGACTACGTCCCCGAGGTGTTCAAGGCCCAGTACGCCACCACCGAGGAGGAGGGCGACCGCTGGTACACCGACCAGGCCAACAACCGCCGCCCTCCGGAGCTGCTCCCGCGTGACGAGGTGGCGCGAGCCATCAACTCCGAGGTGAAGGCGGGTCGCGGATCGCCCCAGGGCGGTGTCTACCTGGACGTCTCCACCCGGCTCCCCGCCGCGGAGATCATCAGGCGGCTGCCGTCGATGCACCACCAGTTCAAGGAGCTGGCGGACGTCGACATCACCAAGGAGGCCATGCAGGTCGGCCCGACCTGCCACTACGTCATGGGTGGCGTCGAGGTCGACGCCGACACCGCGGCGGCGTCCGTCCCCGGCCTGTTCGCGGCCGGTGAGGTCTCCGGCGGCATGCACGGCTCCAACCGGCTCGGCGGCAACTCGCTGTCCGACCTCCTGGTGTTCGGCCGCCGCGCGGGCGCCGGAGCCGCTTCGTACGTGAACGCGCTCGCGGGCCGTCCGAAGATCTCCGATGAGGCGGTGACCGACGCGAAGGCGGAGGCGCTGGCCCCGCTGCAGCGTTCCGGTGAGAACCCCTACGAGGTCCACCACGAGCTGCAGCGCACGATGAACGAGCTCGTGGGCATCATCCGCAAGGAGGAAGAGGTCTCCGAGGCTCTGGAGTCGGTGGAGAAGCTCAAGGAGCGGGCCCAGGGGGTCGGCGCGGCCGGCAGCCGGATCTACAACCCCGGCTGGCACCTCGCGCTCGACCTGCGCAACATGCTCCTCGTCTCCGAGTGCGTGGCCAAGGCGGCCCTGCTCCGTCAGGAGAGCCGTGGCGGTCACACCCGCGACGACTTCCCGGGCATGTCGCCCGAGTGGCGCACCAAGATCCTGCTCTGCGAGCTCACCCCGGACGGCTCGGAGGTGATCGTCCAGGAGCAGGTTCAGCCTCCGATGCGCGACGACCTGATCCAGCTGTTCGACCGCGACGAGCTGAAGAAGTACATCACCGAGAAAGAGCTGGCCGACTTCGACGCGCTGGCCAAGGAGTAACCATGAGTTACAAGGCGAAGTTCCGCGTGTGGCGGGGCGAGGGCGGCGAAGGCAAGCTCGAGGACTTCACCGTCGAGGTGAACGAGGGTGAGGTCGTCCTCGACATCATCCACAGGCTCCAGGCCACCCAGGTCCCCGACCTGGCGGTCCGCTGGAACTGCAAGGCGGGCAAGTGCGGCTCCTGTTCCATGGAGATCAACGGCCGGCCGAAGCTCGGCTGCATGACCCGGATGTCCACCTTCACGGAGGACGAGACGGTCACCGTGACGCCCATGCGGACGTTCCCGGTGATCAAGGACCTGGTCACGGACGTGTCGTTCAACTACAAGAAGGCGCGGGAGATCCCGTCCTTCACCCCTCCGGCGGAGGTGAAGCCGGGCGAGTTCCGCATGCAGCAGATCGACGTCGAGCGGTCCCAGGAGTTCCGCAAGTGCATCGAGTGCTTCATGTGCAACAACGTCTGTCACGTCATCCGTGACCACGAGGAGAACAAGAGCAATTTCGCCGGTCCGCGTTTCCTCATGCGGATCGCCGAGCTGGACATGCACCCCTATGACGTGGCCGACCGCAAGGACTCCGCGCAGGAGGAGCACGGCCTCGGCTTCTGCAACATCACCAAGTGCTGCACCGAGGTCTGTCCCGAGCACATCAAGATCACCGACAACGCGCTGATTCCCATGAAGGAGCGCGTCGTCGACCGCAGGTACGACCCGCTGGTCTGGCTGGGCAACAAGATTTTCAAGCGCTCCAGCTCGAACAGCTGACATCTCCGGCAGCGCCGGTCGCGGAGGTTCGCGACCGGCGCTGCCGCGTTTCCCGGGACATTCTTCGAGGCCACGCCCGGCCAGCCGAAACCACCCTTTCGCCGTGGCACCGTCACGCCCGATACGGGACACCGTCACGCCCGATACCGGAAACCGTCACGCCCGAGACGTGGCATCGTCACGCCCGACAACGGTTCGTCTCCGCCCGGGGATCCGGGGCCGCCCGGAGCGACGGCCTCTCAGAGGTCTCCGCCTGCCTGCTCAAGCTTCCCTCAGGGAGATCCCCCCATCAGGGCAGGATACGGGGCGGCCCTGAGCCCGGAGACCACGGTGACCTCGACGGCGTCGGAACCCGCTCGATGATCGGTCGTCCTCTTTCCCGCCGGGGCGGGAAAGAGGACGCCGGCGGGCCGGCCGGCCCGCGCACCGCCTTACTTGGAACGCCCGAACAGTCCGCGCTTCTTCTTGCCCGTGTCCTGGCCGGGGAGCGGGTAGGCCGCCGTGCCGGTGGAATCGGCGGGAGACTGCGGGTCCGCGAGCGGCTCCTGGCCGGGGCCGCCCTGATCCGCCGGCCCCTGCGGGAGACGATCCCCCTGGGGCTCGAACGCGGAGGTTTCGCCGGAGCCCTGCGAGGAACCGCTC
Source organism: Streptosporangium subroseum (assembly GCF_900188345.1). Taxonomy (GTDB): domain Bacteria; phylum Actinomycetota; class Actinomycetes; order Streptosporangiales; family Streptosporangiaceae; genus Streptosporangium; species Streptosporangium subroseum. The sequence goes on from NZ_FZOD01000064.1 coordinate 11,963, forward strand.
TGGAACTCGGAGGCGGGCGGCGGACCGTCCTGGAGGCGATCGGAGAACGAGTCCTGCCTCCGGACACCGGGTCCCATCGGCTCCGGAGCCGGCGCCCCCGGGAACTCCCCCGGCTCATGGGGGAACGGCGCTCCCTGAATCTCACGCGGCAACCGCGGGAAATCATCTCCCTGGAGATCGGAGCCGTACGGCGGAACGCCCTGGTCGAGGGGAGCGGCGTCGCCCACCGGGCCCTGGATCGTCTGCTCCCGATCCACCGGGCCGTATCCCGCCCGCTCCTGGGCTCCCGGGCCCTGACCCGCCTGCGGGCCGTACTGCTCACCCTGGCCGGCGGGATACTGCTCGTGACCCGGAGCCGGCATGTAGGCCGTCTGGCCGAACTGCTCCGGCGCCTGGGCGTGCTGCTGGCCGTACTGCTCCGGCGCCTGGGCGTACTGCTGGTCGTACTGCTCCGGCGAGTAGCCCTCCGGATAGACGGGGGCGTACATCTGCATCGGAACGAAGCTGATGATCGGGGCGTAGGCCGTACCGCCCTGATAGGCCCCGTGCGGGTAGCCGGGCGCGGGCCCGTAGCCGGGGCCCGCGGGATATCCCATGGGGTCGCGGGACAGGCCCCGGGGACCGGCCCGGCGGATGGCCGCGGCGTGGGCCAGGCGGCGCAGCCTGCCTTCGAAGATCAGTACGGCGAACAGCACCAGCAGGACCAGGATCAGCGCCGGGATGCCGAGCTGGTGGCTCAGCGTGGCGCCGTCGAACTCGGAGCCCGCGTTGCGGATCTCGTAGAGCTCGGAGGTCGGCGGTGCCTCGGCCGGCTGCGTCTCGGCCGGCGGCGGCGTGACGGTGGGGATGGTCGGGGTCTCCTCGGAAGGAGGAAACACGACCTCCGGGTCCGCACTCGGCGGCGGCGTGTCTGCCGGTGGCGGGACGATCGGCGGCGGCACGACCGGGGCCGAGGTCGGCGGCGGCTGAACCGGAGCGCTCGTCTTCGGCGGGGCCGGGGGAGGGGTCGTCGCCGGGACGGTGATCGTGGTGGTCACGGTCTTCTGCGGCACCTGGGTGCTCGGAGGCGGCGCCGGGTTCTCCGGGTCGTCGGTGACCGTGACGGTCACGACCGGCGTGGGCTCCTCGTCGCACGGAGCCGCCGGATCGGCGTCACACCCCGGGATCGACGAAGGGTCGGCCCCGACCATCCGAACCGCCGCGTCCGCCCGGATGGGACCGGTGAGCGGCGCGACGGCGAGCAGCAGCACCCCGCTCAGTCCCAGGGACATGACAACGGCGGTGACAGCTGCCGTACGCCGTGCTCGCGTCACCGGTGCCCTCCGAGATTCCTGCACAAACATGTCAAGGAGATACTAGTTGGGCAAAAGTAACAGCAAAGCGCCTTTTACAAAACGGGTCGCGCCCCACGGCGACGCCGGACCCTCATTTGCAGCCAGAGAAGGCCCAGGAGCGCCGCCATCGCGATCCCGACCGCCGGAAGACCCCGTACTCCCGACAGCAGCGAGCTCGACTCGGCGGCCGCCGGTGCGATCTCCGTGTTCGGGCCGTCCACATCTCGGGGAAGCGGTGCGCCCTGAAGCTGCGCATCGGCCGAGGCCCCCAGGGGCTGGGACATGATCGACGCCGGTGACGGCATCGCCGGCGGCATCTGCGGGGTGGAGCCGTTCAGCATGGGCGGCATTCCCGGCCCAACCGGCATTCCTGGCCCAACCGGCATTCCCGGTCCGCCGGGCATTCCCGGTCCGCCGGGCGCCATCGAGGCCATCGGCAACATCGGCGGCACGGCAGCCTGCTGCGGCCCGAACACCGGAGGTCCGGCCATCTGCGGCCCAGGCATCTGCGGCCCGGGCATCCGCGGTCCCGCCATCTGCAGCCCCGGCATCTGAGGCCTCGGCATCTGAGGCCCGGCCATCTGGAGTCCGGGCATTTGCGGCCCGGCCATTCGCGGTCCGGCGGCCGCGCCCTTGGCCGCTCCACCTGCCATCCCCGGCTTGCGGGGCGAGGAGGCGGAACGCGCCTTGGCCGCTCCCGAGCCGTCCTGTCCCGCGCTGCGGGGCATGCGGGACTTCTGATCAGGTACGGTGCCCGGCACCACGCCCCCGAGTCCTCCGGGGACCTGAGGCATCGGCTGCCCGGCTGCCGCCCCCTCGGGGGCCGGAGCCATGGAGAGCCCCGGGACCGACGCCCCCTTCTCCGCCTGCGGGGCGCCCTGTCCGGCCTCGGGCACGGGCACGGGAAGCCCCGGGACCACACCCTTCTCCGCCTGCGGGAAGCCCTGCCCAGCCTCCACCCGCGCGTCCGGCGGTGCGGCCTGCGCCTGCGACGTCGCCGGGGCCTCCGCGACCTCGCCCTGCGGCGCGACGGCCTCCGCCGGAGCCGGAGGCATCTGCCCCTCGGCCACCGCGGACCCGGCCGGAGCCAGCCTCTTCGCGGGCACGAACGACGTGTCGAGGATCTTCACAAGGGCGGCCAGGGCGGCCTTCTCCTTGTCTACGGCGGCCGCATCCTCCGCGGCTCCAGACGCCCCGGCGGAGGCCCCGGACGCCCTGAGGACATCGACGGCCTCGGCCCCGGAAATCTCGGGCGCCCTTTCGCCCGTCCCGAAGGCTCCGCCGTCATCGGAGGCGCCGGGCGCCCCGGGAACCCGACCCACCGTTCCGTCCGTCCCGAAGGCTCCGTTGTCATCGGAGGCACCGATCACCCCGGGAACCCGGCTCGCCGTTCCGTCCGTCCCGGAGGCTCCGGAGCCGTTGGAGGCGTCGAGCGGCCCGACAGGCCTGGGAGCCGCGCCGGGAGCGGGCTCGACCAGGCCGGGAGCGGATCCGGGCAGGGCGGGACGAGCCTCTTCCCCTGCCGGCACCTCGGACTCGGCGTCCACGGTGGCCGCCCGGATCGTGCCCTGGGCTTTCCGGGTCATCCACTCGCCCCCGGGCCCGCGCATCCGGGTCACCGCGGTCACCCCGATGTCCTGCGCCCCCTCAGGCACGTTGAGCAGCACGTCCACGGACTTTTCCCGACCGAGATCCCCCACCCTGCACACCTGCAGGCCGTCCGGGAGCGGCACCCGGCTGCCCGACGCGTCGGGGCATTCGATGCCCCTGAGCGCATCGGCGGGCGTCGTGACGATCGCCAGCCGGGCGTCGGTTCCCGGCCCCTCCAGCCGCACCGGGAACCTGATCACGTGGTCGGAGCCCGGCCACCGCGCCCCCACGCTGGAGCCGTCGGCCGCCAGGTCGAGGGGCACCGAGGCGGGTCCCGACGCCCCGATCGCGTATACCGCCGATCCGCCGCTCAGTAGGAGCGCCCCCGTTCCGACGGCCGATACGATCCGGGCACCCCGCCACCATCTGATCACTGCACTTCTCCGATCCCCCGATACGGACACGCAACATCGACACTCACAGTAATCGATGTGTAGCGCGGAGTTACCCCGTTCGGCTCTCGTCGAGACGCCCCTGAACGGCCCGCACGACCGGCAGGTCCGCGGGCAACCACGGAACGTCATAGAGTTCGTCAACGCTCAGCCAGCGCAGAGCCAGGTGCTCCCTGGTCTCCGGCTCCCCCTCCGAGAGCTTCGCCAGCCAGACCCTGAGAACGTAACCCCCCGTCAGCGGCCAGTCGCCGCCGACCTGCTCGCCGATCTTGACCAGGACCCCGAGCTCCTCCTGGCACTCCCGGACCAGCGCCGTGTGATCGTCTTCTCCCGGATCGACCTTTCCACCGGGGAACTCCCACCCACCGGCCAGCTCGGGCGGCCCGGCACGCTGGGCGGCGAGCAGTCTCCCGGTGTCGTCGACGATCGCGGCCCCCACCACGACTCTGGGATCCGATGGTGTCAACCTTGCTCCTTCAGTTTGAGCTGAGCGAGAACCTGAGGATTCTGCAACGGCCGGGTGAACCCCACGATGCCGGTCCGTTCCTTGTAAGACGTGACCTTGATCGGACCACACAGGGTGCACCTGGCCTCGACCATCTTTCCGGGCGAGACCACCATTCCCACGTGCCCGGGGTTGCTCGGGCCCGTACCCGGACCGGCGTTGAAAAAGACCAGGTCCCCGGCCTGTTCTTCCCCCTCCGGCACGTTCACCCCGAACGGCCACTGGCCGAACGTGGTGCGCGGAATGGTCAGGCCGACGCTCCGGTAGGCCATGTAGATGATCCCCGAGCAATCGTAGCCCGCGGGCCCCGTGCCACCCCAGATATAGGGTTTGCCACGCTGGGCCAGCGCGTATTCCATGATCCCGGCGACCGTGCCGGTCGGCGCCGCCTCCAGCAGGGTCTCGTCGCAGACCCCCTGTGCCTGCGGCGGGACACTGACCGCACCGTCCTTGGCGTACTTGCCGGCGATCTCCATGACCTGGTCCACGTACCACCAGGCCCGGTTGTAGATGAAGAGCGAGCGCCGCACATCCTCCGGCGCGCCGTTCCGCTTGAGCATCTTCGCCGCGCCTAGGATGGCGTCTGCCGGGTTGTACACGTCGGCCCAGCCGTCTCCGTCGCCGTCGGAGGCGTAACCGTTGAACTGAGACGGGATTTTGATCTTTGCCTTGCCGCCCCACGTGCTGATCAGAAACTGCATCGGCCCGGCGGCGCCGGCGGAGTTGGTGCCGCTCTGCACTCCGGGCAGCGTGGAACGGCCGTGGTTAGTCTCGCGCTTGCCGACCCCGGCGAGCACGTTCCACTGCACGCCGACCTTCTTGCCCTGCTCGCGATAGAGCTTCAGATACTCCTCGGGGATGTCGGACGTCGCGGTCTCGGACTCGTTGTCCGCGGCCTGAGCGTTCTCCTCACAGTCGGCCGCCTGGCCGCCGGTGAGGGCCGGGAAGCTGCTCATCATCAGCATCGGCGCCATGACCAGCGTGATCAGGCAGAGCGCCGCCACGGCGAAGATGAGCACGAGGCGGATCTTCCTGCTGTCCGTCATACGATTCCGCCGTTCATTCCGTCCCGCCGGTCTCCGAGGGCTGGTCGTCTCCCTCCTGGCCGGAGTCCGCCGGCTGCAGGTCGTGGACCCGCCAGTCGGTGCCGACCTCGATGAGCGTGACGGCGTACTCCTCGACCCGTTCCTTGGCCCCGCTCTTGGCCGTGACGTTCTGGATGCCGACGACCACGAAGACCACCGAGGCGCTGTTCACCTGCCGGATCTCCTTCACCCGCGCCGTCCCGACGGAGACGACCTGGTCGGCCTTGTTCGCCTCGACGGTGCCCGGCGAGGTGACCGTGCGCAGCAGCACCTCGGCGAACTCGTTCGTGGTGTAACCCTCCAGCCGGCTCCCGTAGGTCGCCGGGTCCTCGTCGTAGCTGAACGTGCCGTACTCGGCCGTGAACCGCTGGGCGTAGTCGGCGGCGGCGGCCAGCTCCTGCTTGGTCATCGGCAGGTAGGAGTAGACGTCGAAGGGCGCGTTGCTGGCCGTCGCCGACGGGCGCGGAGCCGCCGCGCTCACCTGCTCCTGCGATCCGAGCACGGTACGGCCCACGCCCGCCGGTTCGGCCGAATCCCGCTGCTCGTCGCCGGAACCCGACCCCATGGTCAGATAGATCCCGACCGCGGCGAGCATCACCACCAGCGCCGCGAAGACGAGTCCGCGCCGGTTGCCGCCTTCGTTCATCCGTCAGTCCTTGCTACGAGGGCGAAGCCAGAACGGCGCGGCCGCCTCGTCGGCCTCCCTGCCTCGTTCCGACCGCTTGGGCACCCAGAGCGGAGGCGCCTCGGACCTGTCCGGACGCCCGGCCCCGTTGTCTCTCGAAGAGCCGCCGAACGGGCTGCTTCCCGACCTCGAGGAGCCGCCCGAACCGCCCGAGCCGCCGCCGAAGACGCTCCCGCCGGACCTGGAGGAGCCCCGGGAGCCGCCGTTCTGCGATCCCGAGCCGGAGCCGCCTCTCGACGAACCGGATTCCGGACGGCGCGGACCGCCGCCCCCGAAGATGCTTCCGCCCGACCGGCCGCCCCCCGAGGAGGGCGCGAAGGACCTGCCACCCGAGGAAGGAGCCGAAGACCTGCCGCCCGAGGAGGGCGCCGAGGATCTGCCGCCGGAGGAGGGAGCGGACGGCCTGCCACCCGAGGAGGGGGCCGCGGAGGATCCGCCGCCCGACCCCGAGCTGCCCTGGGGGGCCCAGCCGCCGCCGGAGCGACCGCCGAACCAGCCGCCCCCGCTCCGCGTGGGAGAACCTCCCGACCTGGTCGGAGGTGTGCCGCCCGCCTTACCCGCGCCGGAGAGGTTGAGCGGTGGCGCCGCGCCGGGGCGCGCCGCGGTCACCGGACGACCGGTGGCCTTGCGCCGGCCACCCGCCTGCGCGTCGGTGTCCAGCGGCGCCGGCTGCGCGCCGGTCGGAACGCGGGCGCCCGAGGGTGTGCCCGTCGCCGAGACGCCGCCGCCCTCCTCGCCGCGGACCTTGCCCTGGGCGACCGTGGCGGCCGCCGTGGCGACGGAGGCGCCGCCGGCGATCGCCGCCGCCTGCAGCACGGGCTCCGCCTTCCGCATGCCCCACCGGCCCGCCCTGGCCGCCGCGACCGGTGGCAGCACGCCCGCCGCCCGCTGCAGGGTCGGAGCGCTGGCCGCGTCGCCCAGCATCCGGGTGGTGAGCGTGTGCCCGTCCATGGACGAGAACAGGTGCTGGAACGGCCGCCGGTAGAAGAACACCGCGATCGTCAGCAGCGCCATGAACATGACCTGCATGCCCCACGGCATCGCCATGGAGATGATCAGCGCGTATCCGTATATCAGCAGGCCCAGGACGAGGGCCAGCACCGCCTGCCTGAGCAGTGTGCCGACCACCATCTCGACCCAGCGCATGGCGATGATGCGGCCGGACCCCGGATGGACGCCAATCAACAGGAAGACCGGCGCGAGGATCAGCAACAGCAGGAACCCGACCTTGAGCGCCAGCAGCGAGATCGCCACCAGGAAGATCAGCAGCCCGGCGATCAGCGCGGCCATCAGCGCGCCGATCGCGACTCCCAGCCGGTTCGTCCAGTCCTTGCCCTGGAAGAGGAAGAAGATCGGGGTGTTCTGCAGCTTGTCCGCGACCTCCGTCTGGTACCGCGCCTGGTGGGCGCTGGTGCCGAGGGTCTCGGTGGCCTTCATCTCGGTCGCGTCGAGCGCCTGGATGCCCAGCAGCGTGGCCCCGAACGTCTTCACCACGGGGGCGTTGGCGTCGGCCGTGCCGAACTCGCCCATCAGCCACGGCTTGCAGACCAGGATCGACCAGAGCGCGTCGGCGTTCTGGTCGACGCCGGGCGTGCCCTGCTGACCGTATCCGCCGGCCTTGGGCTGGGGGTTGGTATCGCCCTCGCCCGGCAGGCAGGTCGCCCCGCCTGCGCCGGGAAGTCCGGAGAAGGCGGAGTTGACGACCTCGCCGGTCGCGTCGGTCACGGTCTTGCCGAGTCCGGTGAAGTCGCCGGGGCGGCTGAAGAACCAGACCGCCACGGTGACCGCGAGGACCATCCAGATGACGCCCTCGGCGGTCGTGGTCGCACGTTTGCGGATCAGGCCGTACCAGGCCAGCCAGATGGCCCCGAGGATCACGATCGGCCGCAGGAAGGGCCAGTACAGGGCGTCGGACAGGCGGGTCACGATGTCGTCGACGACGTTTTTGATCGACTCCAGCGGGCCCTCGGTGGCCGCGGCCTGGTAGGTGGTGATGGTCAGCCGGTCGAGGGCCTTGGCCCAGGAGAAGACCGTGTTGGCCATCGCGTTGCCCATCACCGCGGCGACGTCGTCACAGCCGAGCAGGTGGGTGTGCCAGAACTGGCCGCTCATGCCGTATCTGGCGTAGTTGCCCTCCGTGGCGGGGTCGGGTGCCGCCGGGGCGGCAACGGCCGGGGCGCCCGGTTTGGGCACGTCCGGAGGCGGCGGCTGGAGCAGGCCGTCCACGCCTCCGCCGACGACCTCGGGAGCGAGGTCCGGCGAGAGGTCGCAGGGCGCGGCGGCGACGGCGGTGGAGGTTTCCGCAGGGAGCACCAGCGGCACCACGAGAAAGGCGGACAGAGCCACCAGCCCGATGGCGATCCGCCTGCCCAGCCGTCCCTTGCGGGAGCGCTTCGGCCCGCTGCCGGGCCTCGGCCCTCCGCCCGGGTCCTTCGACCCCTTGCGGGGCCGAAGGATTCCGACCAAGCCCTTCAGCCCCTCACCGGGACCCTTCGGCCCTCTGCCTAAACCCCTCAGCCCTTTGCGGGAGCTCTTCATGACCGCACCTCCAGCGCCGCAGCCCCCGGCCTACTGACTCTGTCTCCCCCGAGCAGATCATGCACGTTCTCATCTGGTTTGTCGTGGGTCGGATTCGTATCGAGCCAGCGCAGCAGGTCGTCGGAGATGAGGTCCACTCCGATACGGCCCGCGCGACCGTCCAGATCCCGGAAGACGCACTCGCCGTTGCCCAGCGAGCGCAGCACCGCCTTGTGCTCCTCGGAGGGTTCGACCCCGAGCAGCGCCATCACGTGCTCCACCTCGACCCGCTCGGTGGACCGGAACGCGAACACCGAGGAGAGGCAGTTCGTCACCTGCTCGCTCAGCAGGTCGCCGGCGTTCTGCGAGACCAGGACCAGCGCGGTGTTGCGGGAACGACCCATCCGGCTCACCTCGGGCACCAGCTTGGCGCCCTCGGGAGTGGAGGTGATCGCCCACGCCTCGTCCAGGAAGATCGCCTTGGGTGTCCGCCGGTCCAGGCCGTTCATCAGGCCCCGCGCGAACTGCGCGACCAGATAGAGCAGCGCCACCGACAGCCGCTGCTCGTAGGAGTAGTCGTCGCGGCCGGTGGAGGCGTCGGGAAGGGTCAGTCCGCCGAGGGTGAAGACCGTGGTCCAGCCCTCGGTGTCGATCTGGTCGCCGCCGGAGGGGTCGAAACAGAGCCGGGCGAGATGCATCTCCGACATCGAGCGGAGCACCGCGCCCAGGTTCTTCGAGGCGGCGTCCTCGGTGTGCTCCAGGAAGTCGACGACCTTGCCCAGCGAGGGGTCCTCGGCGTTCGAGACCGCCGCGACCGCCTGGATCATGGCCGACTCGCGCTCCTCCGACATGCGCGGCAGCAGCAGACGCAGGGTCTCGGTGGCCATCGTCTTCTTGGCCGCGAGGTCGTCGCCGAACGAGAACGGATCGAGCAGGCCCGGCGCGGCCGAACCGAGAGGGATGATCCGCGCCTTCCTTCCCCGCTTCTGCAGCAGCTGCACCAGGGAGTCGGCGTCGCCCTTGGGGTCGATGACCGCGATCGTCACACCGCGCAGCGCCATCTGATAGATCATCAGCAGCGCCAGCGTGGTCTTGCCGCCGCCCGGCTCACCGGTGATCGCGATGGCCGTCGGCCGGTTGCGCGTGGCCGCCACCAGCGGGTCGAAGTGCACGATGCTCCGGGCACGGCCCAGGCTCTCCCCGATGTACGGTCCCATCCAGCCGGCCTTGCTCTCGTCGACCCGGTCTCCCAGGTCGACGGTGGCGGTCGCCATGCCGCCCGCGATGGTGCGCAGCGGCTGCCGCTGGGCGTAGGCGTTGACCCGGACCTTCTCGCCCGGCAGGGTCTCGCAGAACAGCGAGAACTGGTCACCCGTGGAGCTGACGATGTCGATGCCCATGTCGCGGTAGTGCTCCACGACCGCCTCGACCCGCTGCACGCAGATCTCCTCGGTCGGGGCGGACACGATCAGCCGGTGCCAGCCGTACACGAACGGCAGGCGCTCCTTGGTGATGCCGTGTTCGAGCATCCTGGCCGCGTCGATCTGCTCGGCCAGTGCCAGCGGCGCCTCCGCTCCCGCCTCCCGGATGTGGATGTCCATGTCACGGGCGTGGGCGAGCTTGCGCGCCACGTCCTTGCTGGCCTTCACCGGCGGGATCAGCCGCATCCTTGAGCTGACCTCCACGGGGAAGGGCATCTGGTCGGCGAAGTGCATCCACGGCTCGCCGTCGGGGAACGGCATGAGGTCGGGGAACCGGGCGAAGGACAGGTGCGCGACGTAGGAGTCGCCGTACGGCTGCTCGATCCGCAGCAGCGACCTGCCGTTGTGGATCTGCCCCTCGACCAGGGACTCGATCTCGCCCCTGCCCCACCGCCGCTTGGGACTGGCCGAGGTCGGCGGGTCGCCCAGGGATCCGGTCGCGGCATGCTGGAACAGCCAGGCGATCTCGGCGGAGGTCGCGTGCCTGGCGTACAGGGCGCTGGACGACAGCGCCCTGCCGAGCCGCTCCGCCTGGTCGGTCCACTTGGTGATCTCGGCCGTCGGGACGTGGTCGTCCTCGATGCCCAGGGCCTTCTCGCTGCGCTGGTAGAAGCCCAGGAGCTGGGAGAGCACTCCCTCACCCAGCTGCCGCCCGCGGGCGCCGAGCCGTACGCCGAGGTAGACCTCCTTGCTCCAGAAGTCCTTGGCCCAGACGTGCCGGTACATCTCCTCGAGGTAGTCGCGCCAGCCGGCGCCCTCGTCGGAGGTGGAGTTCAGGGCCATCGCCCACTCGGCCGCCGGGTAGGTGCGGTGCGCCACACGCAGGTGAACCTCCGCGTCCGGCATCCGGATGGTGGCCAGCGCGATCGTGATGTTGGTGGCCAGAGCCTCCCGCTCCTCGGGCGTGATGAACTCGTAGCTCACGGTCGGCAGCCGGAAGTAGGCCCACACCGACGATTCGGTCAGCAGGATCCGGTCGTCGAAATATCGGACGGCGAGGCGATTGCTCGCCCGCGACGCACGGCTCACCCGACCTCCTCGGTCGACCGTACGGCCGGACCTTCGTGCCTGCCGCTTCGCCCACTCACCTGGATCTCGTCACGCCCGTCCACCACATCTCCTCGTGCCCGGGGGATCACTGAGCTAATTCCTCCTCGCTGGGTCGAGCCGTCTGCACCGCACCGAAGCCCGCCACCACGACCCCGGCCAGGGCGAGATACGCCCGGCGGCCCGGCGTGCGCAGGTGGGACGGCTCCACCCTGTCGGATCTGCCGGGGGCCAGCTCGTCCTCCCAGGGCACCCGTACGATCGCCCGGCACCTGCCCCGCGCGACCGCCTCCGCCTGCTCCACATCGCCCATGCTGCGGCGGCTCACCCCGTTGACGACCATGATTGCCCGTTGGCGGAGGTCCGCGCAGCCGTGTCCGTCAAGCCACTCGTAGGTCATGGCCACCGCGTCCGGCCCGTCCTCGCTGGCCGGAACGACCAGGACGAGCTGGTCGGCGTAGGGCAGCACCCGGGCGGCCAGCGCCGCCGCCGGGTCCATGACCATCAGCTTGTAGTGCCGGTCCAGCATGTCCATGGTCTGGCCGAGCCGCCGGTCGGAGAAGAGCGAGCGGTCGGAGAGCCGCTGCTCGGCACCGGCGTCGGCGTCTCCGGCGAGGACCTCGAGACCGGAGGCGCAACGGCTGGTGTAGGCACGCATGCCCAGGTAACCGTGGACGTTGTCCAGGCCGGTCAGCAGGGAGCTCAGCGTCTCGGGGGACTCGACCTGGATCCGGCTGGACAGGGCGTGGGTGCCGATGTTCGCGTCGACCGCGAGCACCCGGTCCTCGCGGTATCGGGCGAAGGTGTGGGCGAGCATCAGCGCGGTCGTGGTCTGCCCGGCGCCGCCGGTGCATCCGAGCACCACCACCCGCCGGCTGCCGCTGAACACCGCCCTGGCCCGCGCCTCGTCGATCTCCGACCCGTCCGTACGGCCTCCGCCTCCGGGACCGATGACCACCTGGGCCAGCCGCCGCCAGCCGCCGGAGGAGTCACGGCCGACGACCGACTCCACCCGGCGGACCCTGGGCTCCTCGTGCCGGCGGACACCGGTCTCCTCGTGGCCGGGCCTGGGCACCGGCACCGAGGGCGTCACCGGATCGGCCTTGGCTGCGGACGCCGGAGGAACCGCGCGGATCGACATGTTCGCCGGCATCCCCGCGGACCGTTCGGAGGGCCACACCTTCGACGTCTCGGCGGGCTTCCCCACCGGCTGCCCCTTGCGATGCTGAGCCCACGCGCTCTCGTCGGTCTCCGCGGGAGGCCGCCCCTGCTCCGAAGCCCGCAGCCCGACCGGAGCCGGTCCGACGAACCTCGGCACGATGGAGGGGACCGACGGAGCGGAGGGCCGCTCGACGGGGTCGGGCACGATCGCGGGCCGCTCGGGAGTCTGGCCCGCGGAAGCGCGCTTCGGCACCTGACCACGGAGCTGTGCCGGTGTCCGGGGCTGCGCCTGGACCGGACCCTGAGCCTGGACCGGCCCCTGCGCCTGGACCTGGCCCTGAGCGTGCGTTTCGGACTGCGCCTGGGCCTGGGTCTGAGCGTGCGCCTGGACGGGGCCCTGAGCCTGTTCCTGGGAGTGGGCCTGATCCTGAGCTTGCGTTTGGGCCTGAGCTTGGGCCTGTGTCTGAGCCTGGGACTGGGCTTGAACCGGGATTTTGGTCGGGGCCGGGGCCTCCGCCGGATCCGAGATCCGAGCTGCGGCAGGGGTCTCAACCGGACCGTGACTCGGAGTCCGGCTCGGGCGCGGGTCCGGAACCTGAGCCGGAGTCACGGCGGCCGGCGAAGGCTGGTCGGGCATGGCCGGAACGCCACGCTCGGCTTCGGCGGAGGCCGCGAGCCGGCGCAGCCGCTTCAGCGCCTCGGTGCCGATCGGGGCCACCGGGGCGTCCGGAACGACCGACGCGGCAGGAGCCTGCTCACCCGGCGAGGTCGATTCGGCGGGATCCTTCTCGCGCGTGGAAGCCGCTTCGGCCGGCACGGCCGGAACCTGCTCGTGCGGCGAAGCCGATACGGCAGGAGCCTGCTCGCGCATGGAAGCCGCTTCAACCGATACGACGGGAACCTGCTCGCGCGCGGGAGTCGCTTCGAACGACACGGCCGGAACCTGCTCGCGTGGCGGAGCCGGTATGGCCGGAACCGGATCAGCCGGAACCTTGAACTGCGCGGCGGGAGCCTGCGGGGCCGGCGGGAGAAAGTTTCTCTCGGCAGGCATCGCGGGCGAAACGGCGGTCCCCGGTAGGGATGACACGGAGATGGCGGGAACGATCGGCATGACGGGGGGGAACGTCTCCGGGGAGACGGCCTGGCCGAGAGCCGGAGCGGTGCCCTTGCGAGGGCGGGCCACCGTACCCCAGGCGATGCGCTCGCCGGTGACCGGAGCGGCCGTGGCCGCCGCCGCGGCGGCGGCCACGGCAGGACGAACCTCGCGGGCGGAGGCGACGGCGACGCGCTTGGACTGGGCGTGACGGGCCTTGCGCGAGGCCCTGGCCCGGACCGTGGCCGCCGACTGCGGCGAGGCCTGCCAGACCCGGCCGGTCAACGTGATCTCGGAGGGTTCGTAGGCGGGAGCCATCCGGCACCAGGTGCGCGGTTCACCCATGTAACGCACTTGGGACTGGAGCAGCTCGGTGAGCCGCTTGCTCTCGATCACCGGCCGGGTGGAGAGCCAGGTGACGACGCCGGGCGGCACGAGATACACCACGTGCCAGGGCGCGCCGAAGGGCAGGCCGACCAGGTAGAGCAGCAGCGACCACGGTGCCAGCACGCCCACGAACACACCGATCCAGACAATCGGAAGCGGCATCGGTAGCCGTAGGTCGTACAGCTTGTAGAGCCGCTTCTCGATCCGCCAGATATTGGTATACGTGGGCAGGTCCACGCGCTCCTCCTTTTCCGCCTCTCCTTGTTTGACCGCTCAGACGCGGTCTCAATCCCCCCGGATGCCCAGTGCGCTCGCGATCGCCTTGGCCGTCACCTCGATGATGTTGGGCACGTAGAAGATCACTCCGATGGCGATCGCGAGAATGATGAACTGGACGAACCGGGTGATCTCACGGGTGAAGAGGAAGAAGAGGGCCACAACGGAGACGATGACCAGGAAGAGCGGAGCGAAGAAGCTGCGGAGAAAATCGGCAAGACCCTCGGTGTTCACGCCTGCCGGAGGAGCGGTTGGCTGAGCGAGCTCCAGCACGCTCAGCAGCATGGATTTCAGAATCACTTGTCGTCCTCCGTACTCATGATCGTGCCCGCCGGGCGGTGGCGGGAACGTGGCACACGCACGCACGGCTTCCCCACCGGCAGCTCATCGATCAGGGGGGGTCTGTCCACTGTGGACCGGCATCGTTCGATCATGATTACCCCACGGACCGTTCCGCACCGCGGATGCCCTTGACGAACCATTTGTCGCCCTGCTTGACCACAGTGAGCAGGTAGGCCTGCTCCAGCTTCCCTCCCATGTCACCGGGGTCCGCGGTCGGATCGGCAGACGGGGCCGCGCCCGCGGGCACACCCCACACGACCGTGGCGGTCACCTCTCGGGTGGCGCCGCCGGGAAGCGGCACGACGAGGTCCTTGAGCTCCACGAAGGTGAACGCGCCCCCGAACCCCTCCAGGGTGATCCCGGCGTCGGCGTAGCGCTGCAGGGAAGCGGTGTCGCTCGCGGCGTAGGCCTTGAAAAAGTCGGCCAGGGGGGTGCGGAGCTCGAGCTCCGCGGCCTCGTCGCGGTCGGGTCCCGACTGGGCGGGCAGGTTCGCCTGCGACGGGGCGGGCAGGATGCCCGGACGCCCGGAGACCACGAACTTCTTCGTGTCCGTGTCGTAGAAGACGGGCACGGACAGGAGCTGGCGGCGGCTCCCCGACTGGTACGTCAGGGTGACGACGGCGTTCTCCCGGTCGGTGATCTCGACGCCGTACGGTTGCACCGCTCCAGCGGCCATGTGGCCGAACCCGTCCCAGCCGAACTGGGGCTCCGCGCCGTCGGGCAGGAATGGGGCGAGTCTCGCCGCCCTCTCCTGCGAGCGGACGGCCTCGAAATTCAGGTAGACGGCGGCGAACTGACTCGCGAAAGAGGTGCCCTGGGTGACGGGAAATCCGTCCGTGGAAACAACGGCCGCGCCGGTGGCGGCACCCTGCTGAGTAAACCGCTCAAAAGGTGCACGGACCCCATTTACGACAATAACCACTATTAGCGCCCAAAGCACTGCGCGGCCCGTCCATACCAGCCAGCGTCCGCCTCCGCCCGACCATCGGCCCCGGGAAGACGCGCCTCGCCCGCGCGCCGGAGCGCGATCGAAATCGGGGTCGTGAGACGCTCCTGGGTATGCCGAAAGCTCGGGGTCGCCGGCGATCCGAGGATCACGCTGGACCGTCGCCCTTCGAGCCATCACGCCTCCGCTCGCGCCAATCCCCCGGCCGGCGCGGTGTCGTATTACCGCCGATCCCGTTAGCCATGGTGAAGCTCTTACTCTAGCCGCCCCGCCGATTCTTCCAGGAAAGCCACGCCTATGCTGCAGGGATCGTCGTGACTGAGCAAACTGAGTCTGGAATCCGTCCAGACCTGCTATCGCGCCGACACCTCGCTCTATCGTGTGTTATCCCTGGCCAGCGCATGGCCTGGTTACTCAAACGCCACCCATTGCTATCCAAACGGCACCCGCACTGTCGCGACCTGCACATTTAACGCGAAATTCATCACACAACGTCACCAAGGCGCAGAACGGACACGGACGGCGGCGGACCCGTCACCCCGGGAGCCCGGCGAGACATCCGGACCGCCGGCCAAGCATCGGGCGAGCGCATTTGCGACGCACAGCGGACGCTCATGAGCGCCGTCACCCACCCGGTCGCGTCCTCACCGAGAACGCCGGCGGCGCGGGTGCGCCGGTCGGTGGCGGGTGCGCCGGTCGGTGGCGGGTGCGCAGGTCGGTGGCGGGTTCGGCCAGAGGACAGACCCGCCCCTCCGGTGAAGATCATGCGGACCCCGTGCGGACCGAGGTGGCAAGGCGAAGGGCCCCGACACCGGTCAGGGCCCTTTCCGCGGGGTCTTCTACACGTTGAAGCGGAACTCCACGACGTCGCCGTCGCGCATCACGTAATCCTTGCCCTCGATGCGGGCCTTGCCCACCTGGCGGGCGGCGGCGATGGACCCGACCTCCACCAGCTCGTCGAAGGAGACGATCTCGGCCTTGATGAAGCCGCGCTGGAAGTCGGTGTGGATGACCCCCGCCGCCTCGGGGGCGGTGGCGCCCTTGCGGATCGTCCAGGCCCTGGTCTCCTTGGGGCCGGCGGTCAGGTAGGTCTGCAGGCCGAGGGTCTCGAACCCGATGCGGGCCAGCTGGGCCAGGCCCGACTCCTCCTGGCCGACGGACTGAAGGAGCTCGAGCGCCTCGTCGTCGGGAAGCTCGACGAGCTCAGACTCGATCTTGGCGTCCAGGAAGACGGCGTCGGCGGGCGCGACGATCGCCGACAGCTGCGCCCGCAGCTCCTCGTCCGTCAGCTCGTCGGCGTCGAGGTTGAACACGTAGAGGAACGGCTTGGCGGTCAGCAGGTGCAGCTCGCGCAGGTCCTTCGGGTCGATCCCCGCCCCCTTGGCCCCCGCGTACAGCGTCGTGCCGCCGTCGAGGAGCTTGACCGCCGCCTCCGCCGCGTCGAGCGTCGCCTTGCGATCCTTGTTGGTCCTGGACTCCTTCTGGAGGCGGGGAATCGCCTTCTCCAGCGTCTGCAGGTCGGCGAGGATCAGCTCGGTGTTGATCGTCTCGATGTCGCGCCCGGGGGCGACGTCGCCGTCCACGTGGGTCACGTCGGGGTCGGTGAAGACCCGGATGACCTGGCAGATGGCGTCGGTCTCGCGGATGTTGGCGAGGAACTGGTTGCCTCGTCCCTGCCCCTCCGAGGCGCCGCGGACCAGTCCGGCGATGTCGACGAACTCGACCTTCGCGGGCAGGATCTTTGCGGAGCCGAAGATCTCGGCCAGCTTCTCCAGACGCGGGTCGGGAACGCCGACGATGCCCACGTTGGGCTCGATGGTGGCGAACGGATAGTTCGCCGCCAGGGCGTTGGCGGTCTTCGTCAGCGCGTTGAAAAGCGTTGACTTACCGACGTTGGGCAATCCGACGATGCCGATGCTCAGGCTCACGTGAGATGAGTTTACGTGGAATCACCCAGTGCTACCCGCCGCAGGCAGATCACAGGCCGGTAGACATTGCGCTCGCGCGCCCGCAGGTAGCGGTCGGAGCCGCCGGGACAACCGTCCAGGGATCGGGCCCTGGCGGTCACCCTCGCCCAGGCCGCGGCCGACTCGCAGGAGGTCCTGACGAGCGCCTCGCGGCTCACCAGACCGCTGTCGGGCTCCGCCACGCAGTTCCCCGCGGTGAGAACCCGACCGCCCTTGCCCAGGCAGGCGACGGCCCCGGGGCCGACGGCGAGCGTGTCGAGGGTGCGTTCCGGACAGTCCGCGGCCCGGCCCACCACGGCCACCGCCCTCCCGTACCAGCCCCCCTCGGCGCACGGCCGCTCCCCGCCGCGCAGCGCCACGCAGTCGCCCGCGCGCAGCAGCCCGCCGCCCGCGCCCGGGTCGCCGGAGTGCGTGGGACCCAGATTCCGCACGCACGCCGTACGGCTCGTCCCCCCGGGGCCCGGCGGCGAGCCGGCGACCGTACCCCTCGCCGAGGAAGCGGGGGAGGTCGGCGCGCGCGGGGTCACTTCGGCGGCCGAACCCCCGGCGGAGGGAACCGTCTCGATCCTGACGAACTCGTCGGTGTCGGCCGGGCAGTCCGACGCCCGGGCGCCCACCGAGGTCACCCGCCCGTCGGCCCCCGCACAGGAGACCAGGTCGAACCGGGCCTCCTCCCGCCTCACACAGGCACCCTTCCGCCAGGTCATCGGGGTCGGCGCCGCCGCTGTCGCCTCGGGCCCCGAATCGGACCCTCCCGCGATGAACGCGCCCGTGGCGGCGATCGCCGCCGCGGCGACGACGATCGTGACACCCAGTGCCGACACCACTTTCCGACGTGAGCCGTGCTTGCTCACCAATCACCTCCGTGTTCGCAGTGAAACTTTGCGTGACGAAATGTGTTCGCACAAGCGGAATGCGCGGGCCGATCCCGAAAGCGTGTCGGCAAGCCAGGAGCCATCGGGCCTGCCATCATTCCGAGGTGGACGTCATGGCACTCGTTTTCCAGCTCGCCGTGGGACTCGCCGCAGGACTCGCGATCGGTTTCCTGCTGGGCCGGGCACGTGCCTCCTCCGGAGCGACGGACGTCGCCGTCCGTCTGGCGGACGCCGAGGCCCGCGCGAAGATCGCCGAAGAGAAGGTCGTTTACATCGAAGGGCAGCTCACCGATCGCTTCCAGTCCCTGTCGAGCCGGGCGCTCGACGTCAACAACCTGCGCTTTCTGGAGCTGGCCGAGACCCGCCTGGCCGCGAACCGCGCCGAGGCGGCCGGCGAGCTGGAGCAGCGCAAGCAGGCCGTCGAGCATCTGATCGAGCCGTTGAAGGACACGCTGGCCCGCGTCGAGACGCAGCTGCGCGACACGCAGACGGGTCAGCGGGCCGCCCACGCGGAGCTGGCCAAGCACATCGACGTCGTACGCGAGAGCAACGACCAGCTCCGCGCCCAGACGACCGCGCTGGTGCGGGCCCTGCAACGGCCGGAGGCCCGGGGCCGGTGGGGGGAGCTCCAGCTTCGCAGGGTCGCCGAGATCGCCGGGATGCAGCGGTTCTGCGACTTCGACGAGCAGGCGAGCATCACCACCGTCGACGGCGTGCTCCGGCCCGACATGGTCGTACGGCTGGCCGGCGGCAAGAACATCGTGATCGACTCCAAGGTCTCCCTGGCCGCCTACCTGGAGGCCGCGGAGTCCACCGATCCCGACCACCAGTCGGCCCGGCTCGACTCCCACGCCCGGCACGTGCGCGAGCACGTGGACCGGCTGGCCGCCAAGTCCTACTGGCAGGCGTTCAGCCCGGCACCGGAGTTCGTCGTGCTCTTCATCCCCGGCGAGGCCTTCCTCGCCCCGGCGCTGGAGCGCGACCCCGCCCTGCTGGAGTACGCCATGCGGCGGCGGATCCACATCGCCACGCCCACCACGCTGATCACCATGCTCCGCACCGCGCAGTACGCCTGGCAGCAGGCCGCGCTCAGCGAGAACGCGCTGGCCGTCTTCCAGGTCGGCAAGGAGCTCTACGAGCGGCTGAGCACCATGGGACGGAACATGGAGGCGATGGGCCGGTCGCTGAGCCGGACGGTGGAGTCCTACAACAGAACGGTCGGTTCCCTGGAAACCCGGGTGCTGGTGAGCGCGCGGAAGCTCAACGACCTGGGGCTGGTCGAGGCGGATCTGGAGAAACCACAGACGGTCGAGGATCTGCCGCGTCCGCTGACCTCTCCCGAACTGCTGGGAGAAGAGGAGTCAAGCTCGCCTCTCATCTCCCGGCTGAACGGTAAGTTGGCCAACGACCTGCCCTAGAGCTGTTCCCTGAAGACGCTGACAGCCGGACACTGGAGGCGGAGAGGGTGACCATGAGGGGGCCGAAGGGGCGACTGATGGACGAGCGAGGCTACGGGCAGCCACCTGGCGGGGTGATCTCATGAGCGAACGGGGCCGCAGTTCCGGCATCCGGCTGACCGCCCGGGGTGCGGTGGCCTTCGTGCTGGCGTTCACTCTGGTGGGCAGCGTCGCGCAGGTGTTGTCCGGGTGGCCGGTGATCGGGCCCGCGTTTGTGGTCGGCTGCGTGGTCGCGGTGTCGCTGGTGAACCGGCGGGATCTGCTCTCGCTGGTGGTGTCCCCACCGCTGACCTTCTTCGTGGCCACCGTGGTCACCGAGCTGGTCCGCGCGCTGACCACGGCCTCACCGATCCAGTCCTTCGGCCTGGGCGTGTTCACCGCGCTGTCCGGCGGCGCCCCGTGGCTGTTCGGCGGCTCGCTCCTGGTCCTGGTCATCGCCTGGCGACGGGGCCTCACCCAGTGCGTTCGCGAGCTGCGCGACGAGCTCCGGGCCGCCGGTCCCAAGGTTCCCCGCCCGAGGACCGCCGACGGTGACGGTTTCGCCCCCGAGCCGGAGGGCTATTTCGAACCCAAGGTGTACGGCACGCCGCGCGAAGGCCAGTAGGGGCGAGCGCGGGGCGGCGCCCGCCGTACGACGGCCTCGGCGGCCGCCGTACGGAGAGCGGATCAGACGGTGGCGGCGCGCAGGTCCTTGCGGAGCTCGTGCGGGAGCGCGAAGCGGACGCTCTCCTGGACGGACTCGACCTCTTCGACGTCGTTGAAGCCGTGCTGGGCGAGACGGACCAGGACCTCGGCGACGAGCTCCTCGGGAACCGAGGCGCCGCTCGTCACGCCGATCGTGGTGACACCGTCGAACCACTCGTCCTTGATGAGCGAGGCGTCGTCGACCAGGTAGGAGGCGTCCGCGCCGTGGTCGAGGGCGACCTCGACCAGTCGCTTGGAGTTGGAGGAGTTCTCCGAGCCGACGACGATGACCAGCTGGGCCTGGGCCGCGATCTCCTTCACCGCGACCTGGCGGTTCTGGGTGGCGTAGCAGATGTCGTCGCTCGGCGGGTCGATCAGGTTGGGGAAGCGCTCCCTGAGCCGGGAGACGGTCTCGATCGTCTCGTCCACCGACAACGTGGTCTGCGACAGCCAGACCAGCCGCTGGGGGTCCTTCACCTGAACGGTGCCGACCGAGTCGAGACCGTCGACGAGCTGGATGTGATCGGGTGCCTCACCCGCGGTGCCTTCGACCTCCTCGTGGCCTTCATGACCGATGAGCAGGATGTCGTAGTCTTGGGAGGCGAAACGCTTGGCCTCGTTGTGCACTTTGGTCACCAGCGGGCAGGTAGCGTCAATCGTCCTCAGGCTGCGCCGGGCGGCCTCCTCGTGGACTGCCGGAGACACTCCATGGGCGGAGAAGACCACAATGGCTCCCTCGGGCGCCTCCTCGGTCTCCTCAACGAAGATCGCTCCGCGCTCCTCCAGCGACTTGACCACGTGAGTGTTGTGAACGATCTGCTTACGCACATATATCGGAGCCCCGTACTGTTCAAGGGCTTTCTCCACAGCTTGGACCGCACGATCAACCCCCGCGCAGTAACCACGGGGCTTCGCCACAAGTACGCGTCGGGTCGCGGGGGTCTTTGAAGTCATGTTCTTATGCTACGTGGAACGCCCGCCGGGGCCGCCCACCCGTCCCATGAGCTACTCGGCACACCGTCCTGCCACATACAGCCTTCCCATACAGACCACATACAGCCTTCCCATACAGACCTCCCAGGAGACGACATGTCAGTCCCCGACATGATCCGTAACATGAGCAAATTCGCCGAGAAAGCGAAGGACCTTCCGCTTCACATGCTGCAGACGGCGCTGAGCGGCGTCGGCCAGGCCCTTCTGCTCGGCGACCGGGTGAAGACCAGGATCAAGGGTCTCGGCGGCCAGGAAGAGGACCGCGACGCGTCCGGCAAGCAGGCCACCGGCCAGCTGACCGACCTTGAGGAGAAGGGCGGCGAGAAGGCCGAGGAGAAGCCGGCCCGCCGCGCGCCGGTCATCTTCGCCCCCCGCCCGGAGAAGGCCGCCGCCAAGGCCACCACCGCCGAGAGCAACGGCACGAAGGCCTCCGAGCCGGTCATCTTCACCCCGGCCAAGCCCGCCGCGACCGAGACCGCCGCCGCCAAGCCCGCCGAGGCTCCCGCTCCCGAAGCCGTCCCCGCCGAACCCGTCAAGGCGGCTGAAGCCGAAGCTCTCGCTCCCGAGGCTCCCGCTTCCGAGGCTGTCGAGGCCGTCGAGGTCAAGGCCGTCGAAGCCGAGGCTCCCGCCGCCGAGACCGTCGAGGCCGCAGCTCCTGTTACCGAGGCCCCCAAAGCCGTCGAAGCCGACGCTGCTTCCGAGGCCGTCGAGGCCAAGCCCGTCGAGTCTGCGGCTCCCGCCGCCAAGCCCGCCGACGCTCCCGCTCCCGAGGCTGTCGAGGTCGTCGAAACCGAAGCCTCCGCCTCTGAGATCGCCGAGGCCAAGACCGTCGACGCTTCCGCTCCCAAGGTCACCGAGGCCGAGCCCGTCGAAGTCGACGCCTCTGCCCCTGAGACCGCCGAGCTCAAGCCCGTCGAGTCTGTGACTCCCGTTGCCGAGGCCGCCAAGCCCGCCGACGCTCCCGCTCCCAAGACCAGGGCCAAGGCCAAGGCCAAGCCGAAGGCCTCCGCGGCCGAGGTTGTCGAAACCGAGGCTCCCGCTCCCGTGTCCACCACGCCGGAGGCCGGGGCCGGGATCGCCACGCCCGAGGTCGCACAGGCCGACACCGCGGACGCCGAGATCGCGCAGGCCAAGGTCACGAAGCCGAGGACCACGAAGCCAAGGGTCGCGAAGCCGAGGGCCACCAAGGCGAAGGTCGCCGACCTCGAAGCCGCGAAGCCCGAGGTCACGGACGTCGAAACCGTGAAGCCCGGCGCCGTGGACGCCGCAGTGGCCGAGATCACCGAGACCGAGGCCGCACAGCCGGCCGGGGACCGGCTCCTCGCCAAGGCGGTCGCCGCCCCGGCCGAGCCGATGCCCGGTTACTCGGAGCTGACGGTCGCGTCCCTGCGCGCTCGCATGCGCGGCAAGACCGCCGTGCAGATCCAGGAGCTCATCGCCTACGAGCGGGCCACCTCCGCCCGGGACGCCGTCGTGCGGATGTATGAGAACCGCCTCGCCAAGCTGGAAGCCGCGGAATAGCCGCATCTGACGCGTAGGCTCGCCGCCATGAGTTCGAAGACCACGCCTGAGCAGCCCCTCCCGGTCCGCACGGTGTTGCAGATGGTCGGCGGCTGGATCGGCAAGCTCGGCACCATCTGGGTCGAGGGACAGATCACCGAGCTGACCGCCCGGGGTGGCACGGTGTTCCTGACGTTGCGTGACCCGGTGGCCAACGTGTCCGCCCGGGTCACCTGCCCTCGTGGCGTCTACGAGGCGACCGTTCCCCGGCCGGTGGACGGCGCCCGGGTTGTCATGCATCTGAAGCCGGACTTCTGGGTCAACAAGGGTTCCTTCGCGTTCACCGCCTTGGAGATGCGCCCGGTCGGCGTCGGAGAGCTGCTGGCGCGGCTGGAACGGCTGCGCCAGGTGCTCGCCTCCGAAGGGCTCTTCGGGGTCGACAGGAAGCGACGACCGCCGTTCCTGCCCGGAACGATCGGGCTGATCTGCGGCCGTGACTCGGCCGCCGAGCGCGACGTGCTGGAGAACTCGCGGCGCCGCTGGCCGGCGGTGCGGTTCAAGGTCGAGCCGGTGGCCGTACAGGGACCGTACGCGGTCGGTGAGGTCACCGAGGCACTGCGCAAGTTCGACGCGGACGACGACATCGACGTCATCGTGATCGCGCGGGGCGGCGGGTCGATGGAGGACCTGCTGCCCTTCTCCGACGAGGCGCTGATCAGGGCGGTGGCCGCGTGCCGTACACCCGTGGTCAGCGCGATCGGCCACGAGCAGGACAGCCCGCTGCTCGACCTGGTCGCCGACGTGCGGGCGTCCACTCCCACGGACGCGGCGAAGAAGGTCGTGCCGGACGTCGGCGAGCAGCTGACGCTGGTCCGCCAGCTCCGCGATCGGGGACGCAGGGTGGTCGGCGGCTGGCTGGACCGTGAGACGGCCTGGCTGGCCGCGGCCCGCTCCCGGCCCTCCCTCGCCGACCCGGTACGCGAGATCGAACGCAGGGCCGAGCAGGCCGAGCAGCTCAGGGACCGGGCGAGGCGCTCCCTCACCGGCTCCCTGGACCGCGCCCAGGACTCGCTGGAACACCTGCGCGCCCGCCTGATCACCCTGTCCCCCGCCGCCACCCTGGAGCGCGGCTACGCGATCGTGCAGCGCCCGTCGGGTGACGTCGTACGGCTCGCGCGGAAGGTCGTCCCCGGTGAGGAGCTGACCATCCGGTTCCCCGACGACCGGGTGACGGTCAGGAGCGATCCCGCCCCGTGACGAGGGACATGCGCGATTTCGCCACGTGAATGACGCCTTTCACCCCGGCCGGCGGTGGGGGTGGTCACGGAGCCGGGGCCGATCAGGAACGGTCCCGCCACGTGAGCGAGGGGTAGCCGTCGTCGACGAAGCCGAACTCCCGGTAGAGCGGCTCCCCGTCGGAGGTCGCGTGCAGGTCCACCCTGCGGATCCCGCTGTCGCGATACCACTGCAGGAGCGACACCATGATGGACCGGCTGTGCCCCCGGCGCCGGTGACGGGGGTCGGTGGTCATGCCCTGGATGTAGCCGTAGCGGCCGTCGGGGAGGCTGGGGCCGGGGAAAGGCTCGAAAATCAGGCCTATCCCACAGGCGGCCAGCCCCTCTTCGGGCGCGTCCACCACGTAAACGGCCGTGTCGAGGCTGCCCAGCCGGTCCTTGAGGCTTTCGGCGTACGCCTCCTGCCACTCGCTCTCGATCGGGTAACTGCCGTCCTGGGCCATGCGGTCGGCCAGAATCTCGCGGAGACGGACCAGCTCGGGGATGTCCTGGGGGTTCGCACCACGAACATTCATCCACGCAGTCTCGCAGGCCGTCGAACTGGGGCGCGTGTCGGCCGGTGACTCTAGGGTGGGGGGTGTGGCCGATGAGAAGTCCGAGAAGACACCGTCATATGAGCAAGCGCGCGAGGAGCTGACCGAGGTGGTCCGCCGTCTCGAGACGGGCGGGCTCACCCTGGAGGAGTCGATCGAGCTCTGGGAGCGCGGTGAGAAGCTGGCCGCGCTCTGCGAGGAGTGGCTCCAGGGCGCCCGGGTGAAGCTCGCGGCGGCCATGGCCCAGCGTCGGCAGTCCGACTCCGTCGGGGACACGCCCTTCTGAGCGACCCGGGGTCCAGCCGGG
The DNA here is from genome assembly GCF_900188345.1 of Streptosporangium subroseum. GTDB lineage: Bacteria > Actinomycetota > Actinomycetes > Streptosporangiales > Streptosporangiaceae > Streptosporangium > Streptosporangium subroseum. Next base: position 36,475 of record NZ_FZOD01000064.1, read on the forward strand.
GCGGGGCGATCGCCCTGGCTCCTCACCCGTCGAGACGGTCGAGCTGGGCGGCCCGGGCCTTCTCGATGTTCCCGGCGAGTTCCCTGGTGGCCTGGTCGGCGCCCGCTCCCTGTTCGCCGCGGCACAGCAGGATCCCCTGTTCCAGATGCTCGCGCATGTTCTTGGCGAAGAGCCGGTCGAACGCGGCTCCCTTCGTCTGATCGATGACGCCGAGGTCGGCGGCGGTGACCATGCCGGGCATGTCGTGGCCCTCGTGCACGTTGGTCTTGGGCGCGCCCGACCGGTCCATCAGCGCGCGCAGCTTCAGGAGCTCGGCGCGGTGATCGGCGGCGAACAGCTTGGCCAGCTGGATGACCTCCGGATTCGAGGTCCGTTTCGGGGCCATCTCCAGCATGCTCAGCAGCTGCTCGTCCATCGGGATCATCAACTGCATCCAGCCGACGTCGGTGCCGTTGAAGGCCCCCGACGGCGTACTCGCCGCAGGGGACGCAGGAGACACAACCGGGGGCGAGGACACCGCGCTCTGGCCACTCGGCGCCGGCGGGTGGTGCGCGTGCTCCGAAGCGGGACCGCCGCATCCCGCGGCAAGCAGCGCGGCGACCAGCGCCGCCAGTGGCATACCGACGGCGGTGGCTTTCATGAGGTTCCTCCCTCGCCGGACGCTTCTGCGACCACGCCAAGAACGCTACTTAGTCAGCATCCTTAAAAAAAGGGGGAAACATCAACGGAAAGCAGCACCGGAAACCCGGTGGAGACGTTCCTTCTCCATTTCAGGCCGCCGACCTGGCCACTGACCTCCGCTCCCTGATGCACGGCTGATGCCATCGACTGAGGAGGACGTGCGGATTTTCCCGCCGGCCGAAGCAGGCCATGCCGCGCGAGAACGACGGCGCGGTGCGAGAACGGCTCGGCTCCGGAATCAGGGGGCGATGATCCTTGTGACGCCGAGACCCGCGTGGTGCTACGACGGGAGCTTCGACTGCTTTTTGAGAGATCCGGCGAGAGCGGACAGCTCGTCCCACTGGGCGGTGCCGGTGACGACGATCGTGACGTCGGGCAGGAGTTGCACGAGCGAGCGCTGGTCCTTGTCCTCGCGGAAGCGCTGCTGCCAGGTCACGCCGTTGATCTGGATGTTGCCGGTGGCCTTGTCGGTGTTGGCCATCCGGTTGGCGAACTCGGCGGCGGGCTTCTCGTCGCTCTGGGCGAGGCTCGCGTGGGAGCGCTCATCGTCCGGGCCCTTGGCGGTGGCGAAGCCGAGCTGCCAGGTCACCACGCCCTTCGTGTTCGTGGCCCGGGAACTGGTCGGAATCCATCCGGCGGGCACCGGCTCGGGCGACCAGACCTGGTAGGGCGCCATATGACGCATGTTGGCCACGTCGATCGAGAAATCGATCTTTGGTATGTGCTCGGTCCTGCTCTGTGGCGTGATCAGCAGAAAGATGCCGACGCCGACCAGGCAGACCAGCACCGCGACCACGTAGCCGTAGAAACCCTGAGTGAACCTTTGCACGACTGTCAACCTTATCCATACGGGGGCGCGGGCCGGTCCCAGGGGCAGTCGATCTTCCCGACGGCGGTGGACGCTTCTCCAGCCCGAACACGGAAGTTGCCCCCCGGGAGGTCCGATGAAGACCGGCACACCCCAGCCAGGACACAGGAACCACCCTCGGAAGCGGCGGATCTACCCGAACACAGGTCGGCACACTCTTGACCAGAACATGGAAGACGCCCTCGGGGACGGCGGACCTGCCCGATCGCGGCCGATACGCCCCGGGCAGGACAACCAAACCTCGGGAGCGGCGGACCTGCCCGATCGCGGTCGGCACGCCCTTGGCCAGAACGGGGAAGGCCCGCTCAGGGACGGCGGATCTGCCCGATGATGGCCAGCACGCCCTCGGCCAGCACGCGGGAGGCGTCCTCGTCCTCGGACAGGGCGACCTCGGAGACGGCCGCGGCGAGCGCGCCGGTGAGGACCACGACCAGGGCTCCCTCGTCGCCCTCGAACAGGGTGGCGTTGCGCTTGGCCCACTGGCGCAGCCGGTCGCGCATGATGACCTCGAATCCCGGCGGCCCGTCACCGCGCAGGAACAGCGCCGAGATCTCCCGCTCGGCCAGGCAGCCCTCCAGGTAGGCGCGGGCTCCCGCGATGAACAGCCGCATCGGGTCGTTCTCGCCCTCGGCCCGGACCGCCTGGACCGCCTGCTTGGTCCGCTGGGTCTGCCGGATCTGGAACTCGTCGAACAGCGTCAGGTAGAGATCGGCCTTGCCGGAGAAGTGGTGGTACAGGCTACCGACACTCGCCCCGGCCCGGGAGACCACGTCGGTCACCCCCGACTCCGCGAAGCCGCTTTCGACAAAGACCTCCCTGGCCGCCACGAGGAGTGCGACGCGCGTGGCGGCACCTCGCTCGGAGGTCCGTGCGGTCACGCCTGTCACCAGCCGATCCGTGTCGCTGCTCATGGTGGGCACATTATCCTCCGGCAGCCGGTCAGAGGGGGGCAACTACGATCGTTGGAGTAATCCATGAGAGGGGTTCCTCACCATGTCCGATCAGACTTCCGACCAGACGTCCGTCCCCGCCGCGCTCGCGACGGGTGATCGCGCGCCTGATCGCAACCTTGCTCTCGAACTGGTCCGTGTCACCGAGGCGGCCGCGATGGCCGGGGCTCGCTGGGTCGGGCGCGGTGACAAGAACGGTGCGGACGGCGCCGCGGTGAACGCCATGCGCCAGTTGATCAACACGGTGTCGATGAACGGCGTGGTGGTGATCGGCGAGGGTGAGAAGGACAACGCGCCGATGCTCTACAACGGCGAGCAGGTCGGTGACGGCAGCGGCGCCCAGTGCGACGTGGCCGTGGACCCGATCGACGGCACCCGGCTCACCGCCCTCGGCATGCCCAACGGGATCTCGGTCATCGCGGTCAGCGAACGCGGCTCGATGTACGACCCGTCGGCCGTCTTCTACATGGACAAGCTGGTCACCGGTCCCGAGGCCGCCTCGTCGGTGGACATCAACGCGCCGGTGGCCGACAACATCGCGGCGGTGGCGCGGGCCAAGGGCGGCGCGCCCTCGGACGTGACCGTGGTCGTCCTGGACCGCCCCCGCCACGAAAAGATCATCAGGGAGATCCGGGAGACCGGCGCGCGGATCCGGCTCATCACCGACGGCGACGTGGCCGGTGCGATCATGGCCGCCCGCATGGGCACCGGCGTGGACCTGATGCTCGGCGTCGGCGGCACCCCCGAGGGCATCATCGCGGCCTGCGCGCTCAAGTGCCTGGGCGGTGTCATCCAGGGCAGACTGTGGCCGCAGGACGACGCCGAACGGCGCCGGGCGCTGGACGCGGGCCTCGACCTCGACGCCACGCTGAGCACCGACGACCTGGTCAGTTCGGACGACGTGTTCTTCGCGGCCACCGGAATCACCGACGGCGAGCTCATGCAGGGCGTCCGCTACCGCGGCGGCGCCGCCGTCACCAGTTCGCTGGTCATGCGGGGCCGTTCCGGGACGATCCGCAAGATCGAGAGCGAGCACCAGCTCTGGAAGCTGCGCGCCTACAGCGCGATCAACTTCGACAGCGCCTCCTGAGACAACGCCTCCTGAGACAACGCCGTCTGAGACAACGCCGTCTGAAGACGGCTCCGGGCGGCGGCGCTCAGCGGCGGAACCAGGAACGGCGGGGGCGCTTGGGGTGTTTGGCGACGACACTGCCCATCGTGATGAATCCGGTGATCTCGATGACCGGGCCGTCCGGGGCGGGCCGGATCTGGTTCGTCTTGCCCGCCATGAAACCGGAGGCGGGCATCTCGATCCGGACGCCCTCCGGGACGATCAGCGTGAGGGTCCCGGCCATCACGGTGACCTGGAGGGTCACGTGGCTGGTCTGGAGCAGCGCCTCGCGCAGGTCGAGCGTGACGTTGGCACAGATCGCGGTGGCGGAGAACTTGCTGGGCACCACCCACCGTCCCGAGCGCTTCTCCGAGCCGAAGAACGCCGTCACCGGGCGGACGTCGACCTGCAGCGGCTGGGCCTCGGGCGGGAGCAGGTCGGCGGTGAAGACGGTGAGCTCTCCCAGGGTGCGGGCGCGGTAGAGCGCCGCGAGCCGCTCCTCGTACTCGTTGTGGTTCAGTCGCCCGTCGGCGAGGGCGTCGCCCAGTACGGCGGCCACCCGCTCGCGGTCGGCGTCCCCTGCCCGCAGGTCGCCGGGGCGGGGCTGAGGGGCGTGGTGACGAATGGCCGGGGGCCAGGGATTGTCCACCCTTCGACGATAATCCTCGCCGGGTCTCAGGGGGCCGCCCATCCGGCGGAAATACCAGGTAGCCGATCATTGACCCTTGGAGACCGCGCCCATACCCTGACGAGAACTTGAACCCCCCTCATGTTCTATGGAGGTCGTGGTGCCGACCCCACGTGACACTCAAGCCCGGGTGGCGACCTGGGCCGTGTTCTTCGTCCAGGGCCTCTGCTTCGCCACCCTGCTCACCCATGTGATCGATCTGCAGCACAAGTTCGGGCTGAGCGACGGCGACCTCACCCTGGTCCTGCTGCTCGTGCCGGTGATCGCCGGCGTCGGGAGCGCCGTCGCCGGTCTCCTGGCGGGGCGGTACGGCAGCCGCCTGGTCCTGCGGATCTCCCAGGTGGGCGTCTGCGCCGCCGTGATCCTGTCGGGCTGGAACGGCCAGCTCGCCGGGCTGTACGTGATCAGCGCCGTGTTCGGCCTGTTCGTCGGGGCGGTGGACGCGGCGATGAACATGCAGGCGGTCGCGGTCGAGCGCCGGTACGGCATGAGCGTGCTGACCGGTTTCCACGCGGTGTGGAGTGTCGGCTCGATGCTGGGCGCCGGGTTCAACTCCGCCTTCAGCGCGCTCGGGATGGACCTGGCCTGGTCGTTCTCCATCCCGGTGATGATCGGCGTGGTGATCTCAGTGATCATGCTGCCCCGGCTCTACAGCCGGGAGGAGGAGCGGGCGACCGAGCAGGCCGTACAGACGACGGCCCGGGTGCCGTGGCGGCCGATCATCCCCCTCTGCCTGGCGATGGCGTTCCTCTACGTCGGCGACGCGGCGGTCTCCAACTACAGCACCGTCTACATGGAGAAGGCGCTGCTGGCGACCGGCTGGCTGCTGCCCTTCGCCTACCTCGTCTACCAGGCGGCCATGCTCATCGCGCGGGTCCCGGGTGACTTCGCGGTGCGCAGGTACGGCCCGGCCCCCGTCGTCCGCGTGGGCGCGGTGATCGCGGCCGTCGGCACGCTCGGCATCGTCGTCGCCCCCGGCGTCCTCGTGGCCGTCATATCGTTCGGCCTGGTCGGCATCGGCCTGTCCGTCATCGCCCCGCAGTCGTTCTCGGCCGCGGGCCGCCTTGGGACCGGGGCGGAGACGGCGATCGCGCGGGTCAACATGTTCAACTACATCGGCTTCCTCGTCGGCGCGGCAGTGGTGGGCACCCTCAACGACACCGTGGGGCCGCGGGAGGCGTTCATACCCGCCGTGGTCATGGTGGCCCTGATCGTGTTCCTGGCCAAGGGCTTCGAGCCCAAGGCGGAGCTCGCCGCCCAGAGCCCCCAGAGGTAGGACACCGGTCCGTCCACGCCGGCGGAGCGGCTGAAAGCCGGCTGCGACTTCTCAGAGGTATAAGGGCTCCGGGCCCTTGACTCAGAGGTAGGGGCGCTGGGCCTTTCTGGCCTGGTCGCAGGCGATACGGGCCTGCCGCGTCTCGGGCAGGTCAGACGCCTCGGCCACGGGCAGTCCCATGGTCAAAACCTCGATCACGCGCGTCCCTCAGCCTGCCCGGCCTGATCGCCCCGCTCGGGCTGACCGGCCGTGAGTCTCCGCAGGTAGGCCAGGCTCTCGCGGACGTCCTCCTTCGGGTCGGCGTCGCCCGGACCGAGGATGACGTCCTGCTCCATGACGTACCACCCCCGATATCCGGCCCTCGTCAGGCCCGCGACGATCCCGGCGATATCCACGTCGCCCCGGCCGAGGGGGCGGTAGATGCCCGCCCCGACCGCCTGGGTGTAGGTCAGCTCGCCCGCTCCGACCCGCTCGGCGAGTGCGGCGTCCACGTCCTTGAGGTGAACGTGCGCGATCCGCTTCGCGGCTCGGGCGACCAGCTCGCCGGGGTCGGTACCGCCGATGAGCAGGTGACCGGTGTCCAGGCAGAGCGGAATCGCGCTGCCGTCGAGCACCCGGTCCACCTCGTCGCGGTTCTCCACCATGGTCCCCACGTGCGGATGCAGGGTGACCGTACGGCCGAACTCCCTGGCGTTCTTGAGGATCAGACGCAGGTTTCCCAGCAGGGTCTTCCAGCCGCGCGCGTCCAGGACCGGCTTGTCGTCGTAGCTCTCGCCCCCGGTGGACGCGGCCAGCACGACCACCTCCACGTCGCCGTCCCTGAAGGCGCGCATGGCCGCCCGGACCACCGGTAGCGGATCCAGCCCCGCGTCGTGCAGCACCACGGGGATGAACCCGCCGACCGCACGCAGGCCGTACTGCTCCAGCAGGGAGCGGCAGCGCGTCGGCGAGGGCGGCAGGAACCCCTCCGGACCCAGTTCGGTGGCCGTCAGGCCCAGCTCCGCCATCTCCGACAGCACGCGGGAGCGATCGAGCTGCTGGCCCCAGCCGGGAACCTCGCACACCCCCCAGGAGATCGGTGCACCGGCCGTCTTCAACGGACCACCTCCGTCACATGAACCGGACGTCCTTCGTGCCGGGAGAGCTCGGCGGCCTCCGCGAGATAGAGAGCGGCCAGGGCGTCCTCGACCGTGCAGGGACTGTCCGCTTCCCCACGTGCCGCGCTGAGAAACGCGTCAAGCTCGGCGACATAGGCGGCCCCGAACCTGGTCACGAAGTCCGGCCAGGGATCGTCTGGCGGCTGCAGACCTTCGGCGCCGGTCAGCGGCGTGCGCGGGTTGAGACCGACCACCTGGGTCTTCAGTGTGCCCGCCAGCTCCATGCGGACGTCGTATCCGGCTCCGTTGTAGCGGGACCCCTGCACGGTGACCAGCGTGCCGTCGTCCAGGGTGAGCAGCGCGGCGCTGTTGTCCACGTCATCGGCCTCGGCGAAAAACGCCTCGCCCCGGTTGGAACCGGTCGCGTAGACGGTCTCGGCCTCGCGGCCGGTGACCCAGCGCAGAATGTCGAAGTCGTGGATGTGGCAGTCGCGGTAGATGCCGCCCGAGGTGCGGATGTAGCCGGCGGCGGGCGGGTGAGGGTCGGCGGAGAGTAGATGCACCCGGTGCAGCGCGCCCAGCTCACCGTTGCGCAGCGCATTTCTCGCCTGGACGTAACCGGCGTCGAAGCGGCGCTGGAAGCCGATGTGCACGACCGTCCCGCTCTGCTTGGCCGCCTCGAGCACCCGGACCGTGTCGTCCACGCCGGCCGCGACCGGCTTCTCGCAGAACACCGGCACCCCCTGGGCACAGGCCCGTGTCAGGAGCCCGGCGTGGGTCGCCGTCGGGGTGGCGATGACCACCGCATCGGCGTCGAAGGCATCCCCCACCTGGGCTCCCAGCCCCACGGCCACCTCTGCCGCCCGCGCGCCGTCCACGTCGCTCACGACCAGCTCGTCGACCCGGGGATGCGCGGCCAGGGTCGCGGCATGAAGCGCCCCGATCCGGCCAAGACCCAGCAGACCAACGCGCATGATGCCTCCCTGGAAGAAAGCAGCTGGTCTTCAGTTCTAAACGAACCGGCCGGAAAGCGTCAAGGCTTTGTCAGGACATTCGGATGATCTATCAACTTCGAAGATGCGGCTCAATCCCGACCGGAAGTGAGCGGAGGAGCGGCACGCGAGGACGCCGGTTGCCGGTGTCGTAGCGGCGTCACGAGGCACCTTGCCGGTGCGCGGACGGCACCGCGCAATCCACCTCACTGATGCACGAAGTGCGACGTGCGACCGCCTCGCCGACACACAAGGAGCGACACACAACCACCTCGTCGATGCCCGGCGAGCGACCGCCTCGCCGGTGCACGGAGGGCGACGCGCGGTCTCACGATCAACGCGGCAGATCGACCGCGAAGGTCCGGACGATCTCGTCGGCGTGGTGGACGGGGAGGCGGGCGAAGCCCATCACCAGAGCGGGCGGGCCCGAGGCGTGCCGCATGGGCCCCACCGGCTCGGCGGTGAGGCCGCAGGCCTGGGCCGCCCGGACGGCGGACAACTCGTCCCAGCCGTCCGGCAGCTCCGCGAACAGGTGCAGTCCCGCGGAGACCCCGCACACCGTGATCTCGGGAAGGTGATCGGCGAGGGCTCGCACGAAGGCGTCGCGCCGGGCGCGGTACTCCCGGCGCACCCTTCTCAGGTTCCGGTCGTAACCGCCGGTCCTGACGAAGTCCGCCAGGGCGTACTGCTCCAGGACCGACGAGCCGAGATCCAGCTCACCGCGGGCCTGCCGTACCGACTCGGCGAGCTCGGGCGGGGCGGCCACCCAGCCCAGGCGGAGCCCCGGGGCCAGGGACTTGCTGATGCTTCCGGTCAGTACCACCCGGTCCGGGGCGAGTCCCTGCAGACAGCCCACCGGGTCGCGGTCGAACCGGAGCTCCGCGTCGTAGTCGTCCTCCAGGATCATCGCACCCGTCTCGGCGGCCCACTCGATCAGCTCGGCCCGGCGGCAGGGGGAGAGCACGACCCCTGTCGGGTACTGGTGCGCGGGGGTGAGCAGCACCGCCCGCGCTCCGGTCTTCGCGAGGGCCCCGACGTCGACGCCCTCCCTGTCCACGGGGACCGCGACCAGGTCGGCGCCCGCGGCGCGGAGCAGGGGAAGCTGGCGCAGGCCGGTGGGATCCTCGACCGCCAGCCGGATCCGGCCGGAACGCGAGGCGGGATGCGCGACCGAGTCGACGAACCAGTCGAGATCGTGGCTCGCCCGGCTCCAGGGAAGCCGTCCGGCGAGCGCCTGGACCGTCAGGCTCAGCCCCTGTGCCACCCCGCTCACGATCACCAGGTTGTCCGGGGTGACGTCGGCCGCACGGACCCTTCCCAGGTAGGCGGCCAGTTCCTCGCGCAGGTCCGGGATCCCGCCGGGGTCGCCGTAGTCCAGCGCGTCGGCGGGCAGGGTGGTGAGGACCCTCCTCATCGAGGCCAGCCACCGCTCGCGGGGAAAGGCCGTCAGATCCGGGGATGTGGAACGGCGCCCGTAATACGGCCCGGGTACGGACATCACGGGACCGCTCCCGGAAGACGGCCCGCCGGGCATCGCCGGATCACCCCGGAGCAACCCGCCACCGGGCGATACGGGGCCATCATGGGACGACCCACGACCGGGCGGTACGGAACCACCGTGGGACGCCCAATAGCCGGGCGACACGGGGCCGTCATGGGACGACCCATGGCTGAGCGGCACGGAACCACCCTGGGAAAACCCACGACCGGACACCACCGGATCACCGGGGGACGACCCGCGACCGGACGGCACGGAGTCGCCCTGGCGTGTCCCACCGCTGGAAGGCACGGAATCGTCATGGGACGGTCTACGGCCAGGCGGCACGGGATCACCGACCCGCGACCCGCGATCGGGTGGCACGGGGTCGCCGTGGCGCGGACCGCGCGGGATGGAGCCGCCTCCGGGATCCTCAGGAAGCCGGCACGCCGTCGGGGCCACGCTGGTGCCCGCGCCGACCCGCGAGATCAGGAACCCCTCGGCGACAAGCTGCTCGTAGGCCTCCACGACCACCCCGCGAGACAGCCCGAGATCTCTGGCCAGCTCGCGGCTGGCGGGCAACCGGGCCCCGGCCGTCAGGCGGCCGCGCCGTACGGCCTCGCGGAGCTCGCGGGCGATCTGGCACGCGATGCCGCCCGCCGAACGGTCGACGGTGAGATGCAGGTCGGCCAATTGGTCCTCTGTTTCGCCGCTCCATTGGACCCGACAAGTGAACCATTGCCTTCCTAGCATTTCCCACATGAACGCAGATGTCAGCACCCTCAGCCCTCGCGTGAAGATCCGCGGCCTGGGTGAGGCGGCTGGGGCGATGTTTCTGGTGGGCACCCTGGCCGGGGTCTCCGGCGTGATCCAGGACTATCCGATCTACGGCGGCCAGGCCCTCCGCTATCTTCTCGCCGCCGGCGTCCTGTTCGCCGTCGCCCGGATCGCGGGGCTCGGGTTCGTCCGGCTCACGCTCCGCGAAACCCTGCTGCTGGTCGCGCTGTCCCTGACGGGGCTGGTGATCTTCAACGTGGCCGTGATCGAGGCCACCCGGCATGGCGGTCCGGCCCTGGTCGGCACCGTGCTCGGCACCGTCCCGCTGGCGCTGGCCCTGCTCGGCGGCCGTCCCACGCCGCGGGTCATCGGGGCGGCGACGGTGGTCGTGTCCGGCGCGACGCTCGCCACCGGGCTGGGCAGCGGCGATCTGCCCGGGCTGCTGTGGTCGCTGGTCGCGCTGTTCTGCGAGGTCTGCTTCTCGCTGCTGGCCATTCCGCTCCTGCCCAAGCTGGGCGCGGTCCGCATCTCGGCCTACACCGCGACGCTGGCCGTACCGCTGCTGGTCGTCGTCGGCCTGCTCGTGGACGGCACCGCGATGCTGCGCGTGCCGAGTCCGTCCGAGGCCCTGGGCCTCGGCTACCAGTCGGTGATCGTCACCACCGTGGCGTTCTTCCTCTGGTACGACGCCCTGCCCCGGCTCGGCGCAGGGACCGCGGGGCTGTTCGCGGGGCTGATCCCGGTGGGAGCCATCGCCACCGGCGCGCTTCTCGGCCTCGGCACGCCCTCGGTCCCCGACCTGATCGGAGCCTCCCTGGTCGTCGCCGGAATCGTCATCGGCCTCAGCGCGACGGCCTCCCCTTCACCGGCGACCGCGGCGGGCGCGCCCGCTGCCGAGGCACGTCCACCGGCGTCTCCGCCGAGTTCGCCGTCTGTCGAGGCAGGCTCGCCGACGACTCCGGCGGGCTCACCTGCTCCCGGGGCGGATCCATCGAGGATTCCGGCGCTTTCGCCCGCTGCTGAAGAACATCCATCGGCGTTTCCGGCCAGCTCGCCGGTGAATGGGGGCATTTCCCATCGACGCTCTTGATGCTCTGAAGGGCGATCGCGATCAGCGACGCCGCGAGCCCGGCGACCACGATGAGTGCGATGATCGCCATCATAATGATGGTGCTGGTCATATCAGCGTTTCCGGTGTTCATGATGCTCTCCGGCTTCCGGACGTTCAGTCCGCTCTCTCTTTCAGCTTCCTCTGTGGTTTCGAACGCTTGCCCCCGATGGACGCCACGAACGATCCACGCTTGTCCCAAATACGGATTTAAATGCTTATTTCGCCCCATAAGCCGTACGGCAGGCAGGGGGCCGAGGCGCCTTCCGTGCGCGGCCACGCCGGGCGGGCGGGCGGCAGGCCCGCAGGTAGAACCGGCAGAAGTCCGTGACGCCCGGCCATGCCGGGCGGGCCGGGCGATGCGCCCGGCGGGCAGACCGGGCGGGAGGGCTCAGCGAGTGAGTCCGGGAGAGGCCGTACCCTCTTGGAGGACCGGAGATGGCGCCCCCGCACGGAGGATCGAAGACGATGCCCGAGTTCGACTACACCGACCTGCTTCCCCTGGGACCGGATGAGACGGAATACCGTCTGATCAGCGCAGAGGGGGTGCGCGTGGTCGAGGCTGCGGGACGCAGGTTCCTGGAGGTCGAGCCCGAGGCTCTGCGGCTGCTGACCGAGACCGCGATTCACGATATTTCCCACTATCTGCGGTCATCCCACCTCGCCCAGCTTCGCAAGATCATCGATGACCCCGAGTCAAGCGGAAACGACCGCTTCGTCGCCCTCGACCTGCTGAAGAACGCCTCGATCTCGGCGGGCGGCGTGCTCCCGATGTGCCAGGACACCGGCACCGCGATCGTCATGGGTAAGCGCGGCCGCCACGTGCTCACCGACGGCGCCGACGCCGAGCACATCTCCCGCGGGGTCTACGACGCCTACACCAGGCTGAACCTGCGTTACTCCCAGATGGCCCCGATCACCATGTGGGAGGAGAAGAACACCGGCTCCAACCTCCCCGCCCAGATCGAGCTCTACGCCGAGGACCCGGCGGGCCACCCCGACGAGTACAAGATGCTGTTCATGGCCAAGGGTGGCGGCAGCGCCAACAAGTCGTTCCTGTACCAGGAGACCAAGGCGGTCCTCAACGAGAAGCGGATGCTCCAGTTCCTGGAGGAGAAGATCCGCTCCCTCGGCACCGCCGCCTGCCCGCCGTACCACCTGGCGATCGTCGTCGGCGGCACCTCCGCCGAGTTCGCCCTGAAGACGGCCAAGTACGCCAGCGCCCGCTACCTGGACACCATCCCCACGGAGGGCTCCGCCTCCGGCCACGGCTTCCGGGACCGCGACCTGGAGGCCAAGGTCTTCGAGCTCACCCAGAAGCTCGGCATCGGCGCGCAGTTCGGCGGCAAGTACTTCTGCCACGACGTCCGCGTCATCCGCCTCCCCCGTCACGGCGCCTCGTGCCCCGTCGCCATCGCGGTCTCCTGCAGCGCCGACCGCCAGGCCCTGGCCAAGATCACCTCAGAGGGGATCTTCCTGGAGCAGCTGGAGACCGATCCGGCGAAGTTCCTCCCTGAGACCACGGACGAGCACCTCTCGGACGACGTCGTGAAGATCGACCTCAACCGCCCGATGCAGGAGATCCTCGCCGAGCTCACCAACTACCCGGTCAAGACCCGCCTGTCGCTGACGGGACCGCTCGTGGTCGCCCGCGACATCGCCCACGCCAAGATCGGCGAACTTCTGGACGCCGGCGGCGAGATGCCGCAGTACCTCAAGGACCACGCCGTCTACTACGCCGGTCCCGCCAAGACTCCCGAGGGCTACGCCTCCGGCTCCTTCGGCCCGACCACCGCGGGACGCATGGACTCCTACGTCGAGCGCTTCCAGGCCGCCGGCGGCTCCAAGATCATGCTTGCCAAGGGCAACCGTTCCAAGCAGGTCACCGACGCCTGTAAGGCCCACGGCGGTTTCTACCTCGGCTCCATCGGCGGCCCCGCCGCCCGCCTCGCCCAGGACTGCATCCGGAAGGTCGAGGTCCTGGAGTATCCCGAGCTCGGGATGGAGGCCGTCTGGAAGATCGAGGTCGAGGACTTCCCCGCCTTCATCGTGGTCGACGACAAGGGCGACGACTTCTTCACCGACTCCACCGGCCCCGTCCTGTCCATCGGCCGCCGCTGAGCGGTCGCTTCCCACAGGTGCTCAGGCTCCGCCGTACAGGCGCCCGATGTCGACGAGTTCGACATCGGCGCGCCGCGCGGCGGTGTGCACGAGGTCGTCGGTGAAGCCCGACCGGGCGAACAGCAGCAGTTTGGGCAGTGCGCCGACTCTGGCGCTCGGAAGCAGTCCGCGCAGGTGCTCAAGCCGCTGGAGCTGAGAGACGGCCATGGGCGCCGTCGTACCCTTGGCCTCTCCGATCGCGATGATCCGGTCGGCGGCGAACACCTCAGGCCTTCGGCGTCCGGAAGCACGCCCATCGCCGCCGCCTACCGCGACGCCCGTATCGGTTACGCGGAGAAGCGGTAGGGTCTGACCAACCAGGCGAATGTCACTCAGCGTGTCCCAACAGTTGCGAGCATGAAAATCTGACCGAAGTTGGCAAGAATATTCGGCCCGGTCTCTACTGGTCTCATTACGCAAATCGGTAAGCTGCACCACATGCGTGCGCCGCCCGGATACCTCCTAGCAGCGCGCTATCGGCTGTCGGAGCCGGTTGGGCGCGGCGGCATGGGGACCGTATGGCGAGCATACGACGAGCTCCTCGACCGTGAAGTCGCGGTCAAGGAGGTTCGACTGCCCTTGATCCTCGACGAAGAACTCCGTGCCGAGCTGTGCGCCAGGACCGAGCGCGAGGGCCGGGCGACCGCGATGGTCGCCCACCCGTCGGTCATCACCGTCTTCGACGTCGTCACCGAGGATGAGCGTCCCTGGATCGTGATGGAGCTGCTCCGCGCCCGATCCCTGGAGCAACTTCTCCAGGACGAGGGCCCGCTGCCTCCGCAGCGGGTGGCGGAGATCGGGTGGCAGGTCCTGGGCGCGCTGCGTGCCGTGCACGCCAAGGGAATCCTGCACCGCGACGTGAAACCCAGCAACGTCCTGGTGACCGAGGACCGGGCGGTGCTCACCGACTTCGGCCTCGCCGCCCTCGAAGGCGATGTGTCGATCACCCAGGCGGGCATCGTGCTCGGCTCCGCCGGATACATCGCCCCCGAACGCGTGCTCGGCGCCAAGGCCAACTCGGCCGCCGACCTGTGGTCACTCGGCGCGACCCTCTACACCGCCGTCGAAGGCCGGGGCCTGCACGGGCGCCGTACGGCTGCCGCCGCGCTGGCCGCCCTGACCAGCGGCGAGCCGATTTCGCTGGAAAAGGCGGGGCCGCTGACCCCGGTGCTGCAAGGTCTTCTCAAGATCGACCCGGTCGTACGGCTCGACGCGACGCGCGCCGCGCTGATGCTCGCCCGGGTGGCGTCCGGCGGAACGGCCGAGGAGCCGCTCCCCAGGCCCGCGAACAGGACCGTACGGAGCACGGCGCCGATCGCCGTGCCCTCGTTCGGCCGGCGCTCACAGCACCGCGGGCTGCACCGGGTCGGCCCCCCGCCGCCCGCACCGACTTCACCGTCGGCTCCACCGTCGGCCCCGCTGTCGGCCCCGCTGTCGGCTCCGCTACCGCCCCTGCGTCCCGGCCCGACCTCGGTGCCGCACCCTCGGGGGCAGCGCCGCCCGGGTGAGGGCGTGCATCGCAAGCAGACGGAGGCACCCCCCACCAGGAGGCCGTTTATCCGATTTGTGGCACCCCTTATCAGGCTGGCGCTGCCTCGTCTCCTGTGGCCCCGCGAACTCCGTAAGCGGGGATAAAGCACTTCTCAAGAAGAAATGGCTATCTTCTTCTCATGCCGGAACAGCAGATGCGCGTGCTCGCGGACCGCTACGAGCTGATCGCGCCGCTCGGCCGGGGCACGATGGGCACCGTTTGGCGTGCCCACGACCGTTCCCTGGGTCGCGAGGTCGCGATCAAGGAAATCCGTCAGGAGCCCGGGCTCAGCGAGGCCCAACGCACCGAACTTCGGGAACGCATGATCCGTGAGGGTCGTATGGCCGCCCGCATCAGCCATCCCTCCGTGGCCACGATCCACGATGCGATCGTCGAGGACGGCAGCCCATGGATCATCATGGAGCTGGTCCAGGCGCGCTCCCTCGAAAGAGTGATCGAGGAGGAGGGGCCGCTGCCACCCCGCCTGGTCGCCGAGATCGGGGTAGATCTTCTGGGCGCGCTGCGGGCCGCCCATGCCCAAGGCGTGCTCCACCGCGACGTCAAGCCCGGCAACGTGCTGATCACCGAGAGCGGCCGGGTGGTGCTCACCGACTTCGGCATCGCCAAGGCCCAGGGCGACACGAGCCTCACCAGGACCGGCATGGTGATCGGTTCCCCCGGATACACGGCGCCCGAGCGGGCCCGCGGCGAGCACACCGGGCCCGAGTCGGACCTCTGGTCGCTGGGAGCCACCCTGTACTTCGCGGTGGAGGGCCGCCCGGCCTACGAACGCTCCTCGGTGTCGGAGACCCTGGCCGCGCTGATGAGCGAGCAGGTGGACCCCCCGACCCAGGCCGGACCGCTCCGCCCGGTGCTGGAGCAACTCCTGAACAGGGACTACAAGACGCGGCTGACGGCCGCCCAGGCGAACGCGATACTCCGGGCCGTGGCCGACACCCCCTCGCATCTGGCGGATTCGACGCCGGCCCCCGCACCCGTGCCCCCCGCCTCGCAGACGCCCAGGGCTGCGGCCCCGACGGACGAGGGGTACGACGCCGATCGCACCATGATGATCATCCGGCCCAAGGGCGGTCTCCGCATCCCCGGCAGCGGCCCGGCCCCCGGCGCCGAGCCTCCCGCCCCCGCGTCTCCGGCCTCTCCCGCGGCCGCCTCGGCGACCCCGCCTCCGAGCGGGCCCCCGGAGACCGGATGGGTGGAGAGGCCGGTCGTCCCGGGGCTGGGAAGGCCGGTCGCGGGACGACCGAGCCCACCCGGCCCTCCCGGACCCGGCGCGCCCACCGTGGGCCGGCAGGGACCGCCCAGCCCTCCCGGACCTGGCGCGCCCACCGCGGGACGACAGGCCAGGCCTGGCCCTCCCGGACCTGGTACGCCCGCCGCGGGACGGCAGGGACCGCCCGGATCTCCCGGACTCGGCACGCCCGTCGCCGGGCGGCAGGGACCACCCGGCGCCTACCCTCAGCGGCCTCCGGAGGGTTCGGCGCAGTGGCCGCCGGCCGGTGCGCCGCACGGATTCTCCCCGGCCGCGAGGCCGGATCTGACGGACACGCCGCCGCACGGATTCCCGACCGTGCCGGGACAGGGAGCCCCCCTCCAGGGACAGCAGGGCCCCGGAGGGACTCCGTCGACCTGGCAGCCCGACGCGTTCAGCGGAAACTTCCCGCCGCCTCCCGGGCTGGGGACCGACCTCTTCGCGATCGCCGGCCAGGGCGGCCCGGCCGTTGATCCCGGTCAGGAAGAGCGGAAGGCCTCGGTGCAGAGGAAGCGGACCGGCATATTCATCCTCATGGGCGTGGCGGTGTTCGCCCTGTTCGTGATCATGGTTCTGGTCATGTCGACCTTCACCTAGTCCGCGTGATCCCGAGGACGGCTCGTGCCGGCGATGACGACCTCCACGTGACACGCGGGTGCCCCGAGGGCGGCTCGTGGTCGCGGTTGGGGACCTCCACGTGACACACGTGGTTCCGGGAGCGGCTCGTGGCCGCGGTGGGTGACCTTCGCATGGCATGTCGTGGTCCCCAGGGGGTCGTCACCTGGCGGATGGTGAGCGCCGTGGCGGCGACCCGGTGGCCGGATCCCGGTTTGTTTCATCGAACAGGACGCAGACTGGATCCATGAGCGAGTATCGGATCGAGCACGACTCGATGGGCGACGTACGAGTTCCGGCGGACGCGAAGTGGCGGGCGCAGACCCAGAGGGCGGTGGAGAACTTCCCGGTCTCCGGGCGCGGGCTGGAGAGCCCGCACATCGCCGCCCTCGGCCTGATCAAGGCGATCGCCGCCGAGGTCAACGCCGAGCTGGGGGTGCTCGACAAGGAGCTGGCCCAGGCCATCGCCGAGGCCGCCACCGACGTCGCTGAGAACGAGTGGGACGGTGAGTTCCCCGTCGACATCTTCCAGACCGGGTCGGGCACCTCCTCCAACATGAACGCCAACGAGGTGATCGCCACCCTCGCCGAGGAGCGACTGGGCCGCCCCGTCCACCCCAACGACCACGTCAACGCCTCGCAGTCCTCCAACGACGTGTTTCCCACCTCCATCCACGTTGCCGCCATGACCGAGGTGACCTACCACCTCATCCCGTCGCTGCGGCACCTGGCCACCGCGCTGCGGAACAAGTCGCTCCAGTTCGAGGGAGTGGTCAAGGCGGGCCGCACCCACCTGATGGACGCCACCCCGGTCACGCTGGGCCAGGAGTTCGGCGGCTACGCCACCCAGATCGAGAACGCGATCTCCCGGGTGCGGAGCTCGCTCCCCCATCTCTCCCAGCTCCCACTGGGCGGCACGGCGGTCGGCACCGGCATCAACATCCCGCCCGGCTTCGCCCCCAAGGTCATCGAGAAGCTCCGGGAGGCCACCGGGCTCTCGTTCTCCGAGGCTCCCGACCACTTCGAGGCCCAGGGTGCCCGGGACGCCATCGTGGAGCTCTCCGGTCATCTCCGCACGGTCGCGATCTCACTCAACAAGATCGCCAATGACCTCCGCTGGATGGGGTCCGGGCCTCGCACGGGGCTGGGTGAGATCAACCTGCCCGATCTCCAGCCCGGATCCTCGATCATGCCCGGCAAGGTCAACCCGGTCGTCCCCGAGGCCGTGTGCATGGTCGCCGCCCAGGTCATCGGGAACGACGCGGCCATCGCCTTCTCCGGCGCCTCGGGCAACTTCGAGCTCAACGTGATGCTCCCGGTCATCGCGCGCAACGCCCTGGAGTCCATCCGGCTGCTCGCCAACGTCTCCCGACTGCTGGCCGACCGGTGCGTGCACGGCATCACCGCCAACACCGACCGCATGCGTGAGTACGCCGAGTCCTCGCCGTCGATCGTCACGCCGCTCAACACCCATGTCGGCTACGAGGAGGCCGCCAAGATCGCCAAGCAGGCATTGGCGGAGCGTAAGACCATCCGCGAGGTCGTCATCGAACGCGGGCACGTCGCCAACGGCACCCTCACGGAGGAACAGCTCGACACCCTCCTCGACGTGCTGTCCATGACCCGTCCGCCCTCGTAGATCATCGAGGTCTGAAAGACTTCGAGACATGACCCAGATCAAGTTCTACGGACGCCGCGACGTCTGGTCCGACCTGCGCCAGGAGATCTCCGACACCGTTCACGACTGCCTGGTCGAGGCGTGGCGGCTTCCCTCGAACAAGAGGTTCCACCGGTTCTTACTCATGGACGCCGAGGACCTGATCTGCCCGCAGCGGAGCGAGCGGTATCTCATCGTGGAGATCATCTGCTTCCTGGGCCGGACGGACGAGGCCAAGCGTGATCTCATCCGCACGCTGTTCGCCCGGACCCAGGAGAACCTCGACCTCCCCGCCGAGGACCTGGAGATCGTGATCCTGGAGGCGCCCATGGTCAACTGGGGCATCCGCGGTCTCCCGGGCGATCAGCTGGCGCTCACCTACCCGGTCACGCTCTGACCGCCACGCGCCCTGGCCCACCGCACGACGTGGCGGGCCGGATCCCGGCGCGGTGCCGTACGGCGCCGCGGGAGACCGGCCTCGCCATGACGTCCGGAGCGGGGTTGACCTTGCCGGGCGGCCAGACGGGGGCACCCCACATAAGCGCTCGGATGAGTGTGTCGACCAGCTACATGGGCCGGGATTCACGTCATTGCCTAGATTCGGCACCATGATTGACCTAGCGGGGCGGCGGGCCGTGGTGACCGGGGCGGGCAGCGGGATCGGGCGCGCCTGCGCGCACCGGCTGGCCGCCGCCGGAGCACATGTGGTGGTAGTCGACATAGACGCCGAGACCACGGCGAAGGTCGCCACGGAGATCTCGGGAACACCGGTGGTCGCGGACCTGTCGGTTCCCGGGTTCGTGGACGCGCTCCCCAGCGACGTGGACATCGTGGTGAACAACGCCGGGTTCCAGCACGTGGCCCCGATCGAGGAGTTTCCCCCGGAGGTGTTCTCCAAGATCATGAAGGTCATGGTGGAAGCACCGTTCCTGCTGGTCCGGGCGGTCCTTCCGGGGATGTACGAACGAGGGTGGGGGCGCATCGTCAACATCTCGTCGGTTCACGGGCTCCGCGCCTCGCCGTATAAATCCGCATACGTAACCGCAAAGCATGCCCTTGAGGGGCTGTCCAAGGTCATCGCCCTCGAAGGCGCCTCGCACGGCGTCACCTCCAACTGCGTGAGCCCCGCCTACGTCCGCACGCCGCTGGTGGAGAACCAGATCAGCGCCCAGGCCGAGACGCACGGCATCGGCAGGGACGAGGTGATCGAGCAGATCATGCTGGCCCCCGCCGCGATCAAACGGCTGATAGAGCCGGACGAGGTGGCCGAGCTGGTCGCCTACCTGTGCGGCCCGCACGGCTCGTTCATCACCGGGATATCCCTGCCCGTGGACGGCGGCTGGACCGCACGCTGAACCGCGACTCGTCGCCATGACACCCGTGAGGACGCGCCGGTGACCTGGACTGAGGAACGCTGTGAGGACGCGCCGGTGATCTGGACTGAGGAGCGCGGGAGCGGAGCGGACGCGTGACGAGGGAAGCTCGCCGGGTAAGAGCGTCCGAACCGCGATGCGCAGCGTCGCCATTGATGCAGCGCGGAGCGGACGCGT
>NZ_FZOD01000148.1 GCF_900188345.1 Streptosporangium subroseum
TCGCTGGTCTGAGACCGCCGCCGGGCATGATCCAGGCCCTCCAGCGCGACCTGTATCTCACCGAGGAGCAGGCCCATACCCGGTTGCTCAACGAGATTCGCCTGACAGAGGTCGAGGCAAATCTCCGCAAGGAGCTCGGCGCTGAGTTCAGCGGCTCCTGGTTCTCCGGAGGCCTCGCACAGACCCTCGTGGTGGCCACCACCGATCGAGAAAATGTTTCCCGGATCACCGCTCAAGGTGCCCAGGCCGAGATCGTCAGCCGGTCACTGACGGAGCTCGAGGAGACCATTAGAGAGGTCGATAAGGCTCTGTCCACCGAGTCACAGGGAGGACTGGTGCGCTATATCGACGTACGGAGCAATACAGTTGTCGTCCTGTCCGACGCGCCTTCGACGACCAAGGACGTCATCATGGCCTCCGCAGCGAACAAGGTCGCGGTGCGGGTGGTGCCATCCGTCGAGCGACCCCGGCTCATGTTCGGCGCGGTGGGGGGACTAACGTACTACAACGGTCCGAAAACCCGCTGTTCGGTCGGTTTCTCCGTGACTAAGGGTACCAAGAAGGGATTCGTCACCGCCGGACACTGCGGCAAGGCGGGCGACATCGCGACCGACGCCATCGGAAATGTCCTAGGCACCTTTCAAGCGTCGACCGTCCCAGACAGCCCGCGCGGCAACTTCGCATGGGTCGCCATGAACGATAACTGGACCCCCGACCTGTCAGCCAACAACGGCGCGAGGGGGACGATGAGCGTGGCCGGCTCCCGGGAGGCCGTCGAGGGCGCGTCGGTCTGCCAGCCCAGCCCGACCACTGGCTGGCACTGCGGCACCATCTTGCAGCGCAAGACCAGCATCACCTATCCCCAAAAAACTCTCGTCGACCAGGTCCGGACCAGCGTGTGTGCCGAGTCCAGTGACTCAGGTGGCCCCTTCATCGCGGCAGACCAGGCGCAGGGGGTCGCCTCCGGCGGCTCCGGTGACTGCGTCTCAGGGGGCTTCACCTACTTCCAGCCGGTCAACGAGATCCTTACTACCTACGACCTGACCTTGGTAACCACCACCGGCACCGATAACCAGGACGACCAGGGCGACCTGCAGGCTCCTTGCACTGACCACCCGAAGGCTGCCACCGGCACACTGTCCAACGGTAGGTCCGTCTACCAGCCGAACAACCGCTCCTACCGGTCGACCACCGCCGGTGTCCACGCCGCCTGCTTGGACGCCAACGACGGCGTCGACTTCGACTTCGACCTCGACCTGCAAAAGTGGGACGGCCGCAGCTGGGCCACCGTGGCCACCTCCGACAGCCCGAACGCTGACGAGAAGATCAGCTATACCGGCACCGCCGGCGACTACCGCTACCGCGTGACCTCCTTCCTCGGCACCGGCCCTTACACCCTGAAGTACACAACGCCGTAGGTCCGGGAGCGTGGCGGGGGAAGATCAGGCTTCCCCTTAGCCGCCTACAGCTCCGCAGTCTTGCGCTGAGGATCATTCCGAAGCTGAGCTGGACGGGGAGGCGTTGCGGCCGGTTCGTAGTTCGCGGAGGTCGGGGATGTGGTTGTACAGCGTGCCCGCGCTCACCCCGAGCAGCTTGGCGATCGAGGTGACGGAGTGCTCGGGATTGGGCAGCAGATCCCGGGCGGCGCGCAGGATGTCGGGGGTGATGACGGTGGGCCGGCCGCCGACGCGGCCGCGGGCCCGGGCGGCTGCTAGGCCCTCGCGGGTGCCGGAGATGATGAGCTCGCGGATGAACTCCGCCAGCGCGGCGAAGACATGGAAGACCAGCCGGCCGCCCGGGGTGGTGGTGTCCAGGCTCTCATGCAGCGAGGTGAAGCCGATCTCGCGCCGGCGCAGCTCGGCCACCGTGGTGATCAGCTCCTGCAGGGAGCGCGACAGCCGGTCCAAGGACGGGACGACGAGGGTGTCGCCGGGTTGCATGAACTCCAGCGCCGCGGCGAGCTCGGCCCGCTCGGTGCCGGCGCCGGATTTCTTCTCGGCGAACACCCGCCGGCACCCGGCCGCCTTGAGCGCGTCGAGTTGCCGTTCCAGGTTTTGGCCGCCGGTGGAGACCCGGGCGTAGCCGATCTTGATGCCGGACGGGTCGGCTGGCTCGGCGGCGAGCAGTTCGGCGGCTTCCAGGGGCGCGGTCACCCCGGAATCCTCTCAGAAAACGGTGCTGGAGGGTTGTTGACGACCGGCGGTTTTTGAAGGGGTTTTTGAAGGGATTTCGGGGTCTCCGGAGGCCCTCTACCATGATCGTCAATAAACGATCGTTTATTGAAGATCATGGTTCGGCTATCGGCGCCCTTAAGTTACTCACGCGTCCGATGCGCCCATAAGTCGCTCTCATTTCTTGCGCGCCATCCGGAAAGTCGGCAGACCTGCTCACATCCGCCCACTTCTCGTCTTCAGCGGCGCGTGCCTTACTTGCTTCTTCGGCGATCGCGATCGCGTCCGAACCGAGCAGCAGGCGCAGGGGTGGATCGTCGGTGTCGGCGACATCTATGATGATCTTGGCTATGCGGACTGGGTCTCCTGGCTGACTGTCAGCGTAGGTGGCGAGGAACCGGTACATCGCGCCGACGGTCTGGTCGTAGTTCTCGCTGGCCTGTCCTGCGTTGAGGGAGGCAGCCAACCAGTCGGTGCGCACCCCGCTGGGCTCGACCACCGTGACCTTGATGCCGTAGGGCTTCACCTCGTTGCTCAGAGACTCGGAAAAGCCTCCGACGGCGAATTTCGCAGTCTG
>NZ_FZOD01000091.1 GCF_900188345.1 Streptosporangium subroseum
CACTATCGCTGAAGAGAAAAGAGCAGCCATGACTGAGAATCTGTGGAACTACCGTCCCGAGGCCCGTATCGGCAACCAGGCACTGGATCTGGTCGGGTTCGACGTTGAGGCCACCGACGGCAAAATCGGCTCGGTGGACGAGGAGAGCAACGCCGTGGGCGACAGCTACGTCGTCGTCGACACGGGTTTCTGGATCTTCGGCAAGAAGGTCGTGCTGCCCGCCGGCACGGTGACCCGGATCGACCCCCAGGAGCGCAAGGTCTACATCTCCCGTACCAAGGAAGAGATCAAGAACGCTCCCGAGTTCGACGAGGCGACCTACAAGGAGCCCGACTACCGCAGCAAGCTCGGCGGCTACTACGGCCCCGGCGCTCTGTAGTCATCAATCAGTGGTTAAAAGGTGCGCAAAGAAGCCCGCCGGCCGCGTCACGGCAGCCGGCGTCTACGGACTGAAGCCGCGGTGACCAGGTCACGAACAACGTCGACCAACCCGCAGCGAAGCTCAAAGACGCCTTGGAACGCTGATCGCTCGCCACCGTCGAGCCGGCCCGCGAGCCAGTGCCACACCTTCATCTCTCTCGAAAGCAGGCAATCATCATGATCATTATTGGACTCGTCCTTCTCATCGCCGGATTCCTGACCGGTATCTCCATCCTGTGGACCCTAGGGATCATCGTCCTGGTCATCGGAGTGATTCTCATGCTGATGGGCCGCCTGGGCCGGCCCGTCGGCGGCCGCAACCACTACTTCTGACCCGGCCATCGGCCATCCCTGGAGAGGTGGCGAGAACGTCGCCACCCCCAGGGGATGCCTGGCCGTTCACTGCCGCCGATGGCGGGGCCATCGGCACGCCGGCGCGATCCGGCCAGTACGCCATCGGCGTTTTCTGGACGCCTTCCGCTCCCCGACGGGAGACATCGGAAGGTGTTCAGGATGTGGAGCCCTGGCCGACGCCGTCGGCCGGGATGCGCTCCTCGACGAGCGGCATCAGCGCGGCCGGCGTGTCGGGGAGGTCCGCCGCGGTGAGGGTGGTCCCGGGGGGACCATGCCGCGACCGAGGTTCACACCGACAGCTGACGCGATGATCGCGCCATCGGTGGGGATGACGGATCCGACCGTCCGGCGAAGCCGCCACGGGAATATGTGGAGAGCTCGGGCGATGCCCTCTCCGGACCGCTGGGGGACAACCTCTGCAAAGTCGGAATCAAGCTCTGTCTCGATGAGTTCGGACACGATGCCCAGCCCAACGCCCTCGTCGGGGTTGGATGGAAGTGCTGCTGCGTGGGCCGGGCCGGCGCGTAAGCATCTATCAGGTTGGGAAAACCACTGCGCCCCAGCCCTCGGGGCGTGTGGTACGCGGGGTATTCGCCCAGGTCATAGGGCAATCAGGGTGCTCTTTTCGTGATCTGGAGATCATCGTCCGCCAGTGAAAACCGGGTGACATTTCGTGTCACCTGCCGGAAAGCTGGGGAAGGGCGATGAGTTTTGTCGGTGGTGTCGGTCAGTCTTTGTACGGCCACAACTTCTTGTGCGTCCCAAGGCTGGATGCCAGCCATGATCACGTCATGTCCGACAACCCTGATCGAGGTGCCGTGTTAAGCCCGCAGGTCGACTCACCCGCCAAGTCCGCGACCGCCGTTCCGGGTCGCACCCCGCCCGTGATCCGGCTGCTGGTGCTTGCCACATTCGTGGTCATCCTCAACGAGACGATCATGATCAACGCGATCCCCCGGCTGATGGGCGCGCTGCACATCACCGAGCAGACCGCACAGTGGCTCTCGACCGCCTTCATGCTGACCATGGCCGCCGTCATCCCGATCACCGGATGGTTCCTGCAGCGGGTGTCCACCCGCAGCGCGTACACCACCGCGATGGGCTTGTTCCTGCTCGGCACGGCGTTGGCCGCCGTCGCGCCGTCGTTCGAGGTGCTGCTGGGTGCTCGCATCATCCAGGCGTCCGGGACGGCCGTGATGATGCCGCTGCTGATGACCACGCTGATGCAGGTGGTGCCCAAGGCGGAGCGTGGCCGGGTGATGGGCACCGTCAGCCTGGCCATCTCGGTCGCGCCCGCCATGGGCCCGACGGTCTCGGGGGTGATCCTTCAGTTCGGGTCCTGGCGGCTGCTGTTCGCCGTGGTGTTCCCCATCGCCGCCGTGATCACATGGCTCGGCCTGAAGCAGCTCAAGAACGTCGGAGAGCCCGAGTTCAGCACCATCGACTGGTTGAGCGTGGTGACCGCGGCCGCGGGCTTCGGCGGCCTGGTCTACGGACTCAGCCGGTTCGAGGGCGGTGACGCCCGCGTCGCCGCCGCGATCGTGGCGGTCGGCCTGATCGCCATCGTCGTTTTTGTCCTCCGCCAGCTGGTGTTGCAGAAGCGCGGCGTGCCGCTGCTGGACCTGCGTACCTTGCGCTACCGCACCTACACGGTCGCGTTGATCCTGATGTCGGTGGCCTTCATGGCGATGCTCGGCTCGATGATCCTGCTGCCGCTGTACCTGCAGAACGTCCGCGAGCTCACCGCCCTGCAGGCCGGACTCCTCGTGATGCCGGGCGGCCTTGCGATGGGGCTGCTCGGTCCGACCGTCGGCCGCCTGTTCGACCGGTTCGGCGGCAGGGTCCTGGTCATCCCCGGCGCGATCGGGATCACGCTCGCGCTCACCGGCTTCACCCTGGTCACGATGACCATGCCGTTCTGGCAGCTCCTCGCCCTGCACGCGCTGCTGATGGTGAGTCTGGCCGCGACCTTCACCCCGGTGTTCACCCTCGGGCTCGGAGCGGTTCCACCGCCGCTCTACTCCCACGCCAGCTCGATCCTGAGCACGCTGCAACAGGTCTCCGCGGCCATCGGCACCGCGCTTGTGATCACCGTGATGAGCGCGCGAGCCGACGCCCTGAGATCCTCGGGCGTCACGGAGGCGCTCGCCAACCTCGACGGCATGCGACTGGCCTTCATCATCGGCGCGGTGATGTCCGTGGCCGTGGTCGTCACCGCCCTGCTCCTACCCGCCCGAGCTGACAACGCCGGCGAGATTGAGGGGATACACCACTAGGAGACAGGTGATCCCGGAGGGTCTTTTCCGTGCCTGTACGGCAGTGAAATACAGCCGTGATCACCTTTTGAACGACAGTCCCGGCCGTTGAAGGCGTCCGTCATCAGCCCTCCGGAGGGCTCCGCCGCTGGCGTTCCCCCTGCGAGATAACCTGCTGACAGGGGGAAAAATGAAGGCTACCTGGAAAGGGACCCTTTCCTTCGGCGACATCGACATCCCCATAGCCCTCTACAAGGCCACCGGGAAACACGGTGATCTCGACCCGCACCGGGCCCACACCGAGGACGGCTCATCGGTGCGCCACCAACGGTGGTGCGAGGAAGAGGACGGGGAGATCGAGGACCGGGAAGCGGCGAAAGGCCACCGGCACTCCGTCGGCCGGAAGATCGTCCTGGACGACAAGAACATGGCGAGCCCGCCTCCACCGGACAGGAAGCGGGTCAACGTGCTGGCCTCCGTCGACGAGGGCGGCGTCGACCCGATGCTGTTCGGGCAGGCCTACTACGTCGGAGGAACGGACCCGATCGCCGATCGGTGGTACGTCCTGTTCCGGGATGCGCTGAGGGAGTCCGGACGCGTCGCCGTCACCAGGGTCACCCTCGGTGCCCGCGAATCCCTGGCGGTGCTCCGGGTCCATGACGACCTCCTCGTCCTGCAGACCATGAGTCGGCCCGGAGAGGTCCGCCGCCCGACCGGCATCGCCCCCAGGGGCGACATCACCGTGCGGCCGGAGGAGCTGAAGATGGCCATGCACCTCATGGACATCCTCTCTGTGGGCTTCGACCTGGACGAGGTCCACGACGACCGCCGGTAGGCCCCGCGACAATTCATCGCGCCCGTCTGGAGGGCGGGTGCCCCCGCACGCGTGACCCCTTGGCCCACGCTGCGCGGCAGAGCTTGGAGACGGGGAGGAGCCCGGCCGGAGCGGTACCGCGCGGTCCCGAGCGACGCGACGGAGAGCACCGGGCCTACGAGCAGGCAGGCGCATCGGGAGATCGTGGCGGCCGAGGAGCGCTGTCTCGTCTGCGGCGGCGCGCCGGGTCAAGGGGCCTCTCGCCGTACCGAGGATGTTCGGGGGTCCCGGTGGA
Source organism: Streptosporangium subroseum (assembly GCF_900188345.1). Classification (GTDB taxonomy): domain Bacteria; phylum Actinomycetota; class Actinomycetes; order Streptosporangiales; family Streptosporangiaceae; genus Streptosporangium; species Streptosporangium subroseum. The sequence continues at coordinate 4,139 of NZ_FZOD01000091.1, forward strand.
CGGTGAAGCGGGTCGGCACCCGTTCGGCCAGGGCGCTGCTGTGCGTGACGATACCGACCATCTGGTCCTTGCGGGCCGCGAGTTCCTCCAGCGTGACGGCGACCGTCTCGAGTGTCGTCTCGTCCAGCGTGCCGAACCCCTCATCGAGGAAGATCGATTCCAGTTGTACGGCGCCGGCCGCGGCCATGGTCGGCAGCTGCGCAGAAAGCGCCAGGGCGAGGGCGAGGCTGGCCTGGAAGGTCTCACCGCCGGACAGCGTCTTGACCGGCCGGCGGCTGTCCGCGTCGGCGTGGTCGACGACAAGGAAGTTTCCGTCGTCGTGGATCAGCTCGAACTGCCCGCCGGACAGCTCGGCGAGCGTCTCGGAGGCGTCCGTGACGAGGACGTCGAGGGCCGTCGCGACAAGCCAGCGGGGAAATCCGTCCGCGCGCAGGAGGTGGCCGAGTGTCTTCGCCACCTGGTGTCTCCGCTCCGCGTCCTGCCGCCGAACGTCGAGTTTCGCGGCCTGCTCCCGTCGTTCGACGAGACGCCGCAATTCTTGCCGAGCGCCCTCCAGCGCCGCCGCGACCGCCGGCTCGGCCGTCTGGGTGAGCGGCCGTTCCGTGTCGAGCCTCACCTCGTGAGCGGCGAGCACGTCGGCGAGCCGGTCCTCGGCGGCGGCGAGCCTGCCGCGGACGCTCGCCAGCCTTCTGCGCGCGTCGGACAGCGCCGTTTCGCGGGTGGCGGCGGCGTCGGCCGCCCAGGAGACGAGGGCCGTCCACGCTGCGATCAGGTCATCACGGTCCAGCGCCTGAGCCCCGAGCGCGACGAGCGGGTCACGAACGCGCTCAAGCGTCGAGGCGGCCGCCCGCACCTCCCGGCGGACGCTCGCCGCGGCCTCCTCGGTGCTCGCCCTGGTGGCTCGCGCGCGCCGCAGCCTCGTGTCCGCCTCGTCTGCCGCCTTTTCCAGCTGCTCTCGACGGGTGAGCGCAGCGGTCACCCGCTCCAGGGAGGGGGCATCGGCGAGGAGCGAACGCAGGACGGCGATCCGGCCGGTGAGCGCGTTCAGCTCGCCGGTGGCCTGCTGCTCGGTCCGGGACGTCTCCGTCCACTCGTCGCGGAGTCGCTCCACGTCACGGTCGGCCCGGACCCGTGCCTGCTCGGCCGCTTCGAGGTCGGGCGCGACCAGCGGGCCGGGCACCGTGGTGACCCGCTGCTCACATACCGGGCATGCCGCGCCGCCCCGCAGATGCGGTCGCAGCGCTGCCGCGAGATGGAACCGCGCCGTGGCCTCCTCCGCCCGTCGCGCCCGCAGCGCGAGCCTCTCGGCCTCCTCCCCGGCAGCGGTTACGTCGATGAGCGCCGTGGCATGCCGCTGCTGCATCGCCTGCGTGGTGAGCAGCCTCCTCTCCGCTTCTTCAAGCTCCAGGTGGTCGCGGCGGGCCTGCTCAAGGGAGGCCCGGGACGGTGCCGCCGCGAGGTGCTCACGGGCGGTCGTGTCGGCTGCCTCAGCCGCGGTGAGTTCCTTGTCGACCAGTTCGACGGCGGTCCTGATCTCGTGTTCCCGTTTCCCGAGTTCCTCGAGCCCGGCCGGCGCGGCGACCTCTCCCAGCCGGTCTCGCTCCGCGATCAGCGTCTCGCACGCTCTCCGCGCCTCGGTGACGGCCGCGCCATGCTTCGTGAGTCCGGGCAGTGCCGTACGGACCCGCTTGGCGACCTTCTCCAACGTGGCGACCCGGCCCTGGGCCACGTGCCGGGCACGTTCGGTCGCGTCGCCGAACTCCTCAAGCTGCTGGGCGAGGAGTTCGGCGCGCTGCTTCTCGCCTTCGGCCTCCGCGTTCGCCGCCTGCGCGATCCGGGGGTAGATCTCCAGCCCCATCAGTTTGACGAAGATTTCCTGCCGCTTGGCCGGCTGCGCGTGCAGGAACTCGGCGAAGTCCCCCTGCGGCAGCACCACACAGGTGAGGAAGTGCTCGAACGACAGCCCGAACAGCTTCTCCACCGCGGGTGTGACCTCGGAGTCGGAGGCGAGCACCTCGGTGACGTCGCCCGGCATGCCGAGCGCGTCCGGGTCGGCGAGCCGTTCCAGCCGGGCGTTTTTCACCTGGACGCCGCCGCGGGCGGTGCGACGCAGCTCCCGGGCGGCGACGTAGCGGTGCCCGGCAAGGTCGAAGACGAGCCGTACGGTGCCCCGGTCGGTGGTCGGCGCGAGCGCGTTCGTGACCACGCGCCGGTTGTCCCAGCGCGGCGCAGATCCGTACAGGGCGAACGTGATCGCGTCGATGACGGTGGACTTGCCTGATCCGGTCGGGCCGACGAGCGCGAAGTAATCCACCTCGCGGAGGTCCACCGCGGCCGCCTCCCGGAACGAGGCGAAGCCGTTCATCTCCAGGAGCACCGGCCTCATCGAGGGTCCTTTCCGCCGTCAGGCGTTCCCGGTGGTGGCCTGGTCGTGGAGCCTGGCGAACAGTGCTTCGACCCGTTCGTCGATCAGCTCCCGGGTGACGCAGTATTCGTGGAGCAGCTCGGCAGGGCCGCGTTCCACGCCGGCCGGCGTGGACGGCCGGGCAGTGTTCACCGGGTCCACCGGCGCGGCGAACGCCGGGTCGATGCGCACTTCCAGCGCATTGGGGAACAGCCGCCGCACGTCCTGCTGCAGGCCCGCGCGCGCCGGTTCGCACAGCAGGACCCGCAGGTAGTCGTCTCCGAACTCCCCGGCGTGCCGAGCCAGCTCGTCGACGGCGCCCCGTACGGTGCGCAGCCGCCGTCCGGACCTGATCGGCACCTCGGCGGTGATGCGGGCGGATGCGCCGACCTCCGCCTCGACGACGAGAACCACCGAGGGGTTGTCCTGCTCGCCGAAGTCGAGGGCGATCGGGCTGCCGCAGTAGTGAACCGGACAGGGCGCGGGCAGCGACTGGCGACGGTGCAGGTGCCCGAGCGCGACGTAGTACGCGTCGGGCGGGAAGGCATCCTCCGGCACCCAGTACTCGACGACCGACTGGGCGGACCGCTCGCCCCCGCCGAGCTTTCCCCGGGCCGCCATCAGGTGCGCCGTCACCAGGTTGACCGCGTCATCGCGGAAGCCGGCCGTGAGCGCGGCGAGCAGGTCCCGCACCAGCAGGCCGTAGCCGGCCGCGGCCTGCCCGGGCGTCAGGGTGACCAGCTGGGCGGCACGCACCGCGTGGCGCTGGGAGACGAACGGCAGCAGGGCGACGACGACCGGCTCCCCTGTCGAGCGCGCGGTGAACTCCACCACCCCGCCGTCGGCCGCATCACGAACACCGCCGGCCAAGGTGATCCCGGTGCTCGCCATGAGCGGCCGGTAGGCGTCGAAGGTGGCGGCATGGTCATGGTTGCCGGCGATCGCGATGACCTCGGCACCGGTGCGCCGGAGTGCGAGCAGCACCTGAACGACCAGCTGCTGGGCGTCTGCCGACGGGGCGGAAGACTCGTACAGGTCGCCGGCGACGAGAACCGCGTCAACGCGGTGGTCCCGTGCCACCTGGACGATCTCGCGCAGAACCGCCCGCTGCTCATCAAGCCGGCTGTGGCCCTTGAGCACCTTGCCGACGTGCCAGTCGGACGTGTGCAGGAACCTCATCGCTTCTCTTCGGGCGGGATCCGCCCGTCGACCTCGGCTTTCGGCTCGGGCGGCATCAGCTCGTCGTACAGGGCCTGGTGCTCCTCGTCGTCACTCGGGCAGATCGCCCGTCCGTCGGCCAGGCACATCCAGTGGTGGCGCAACACGTCGTGCACGGCCTCCTCCGGGTTGTCGAACACCAGGACGCCGTCGCCGTCCTCGTCGTAGACGTAGGCACAGACATCACAGACGACGGAGTGCAGCTGGCGGGTGGGGAAACGGATCGGCCGATCCCTTCCCCTGTCCGGCTGGTACGGACGGTAGCCGCGATCTTCCGGCACCCGGCGAGGCGCGGGGCTCTCGTCCACGCACCCGGTCCGCGTGGATGCGGCCGGCGTTTGGTGGAGGCCACGGGCGGGCCGGAAACCGTCGCCGCCGCACTGCGGGCAGGCGGCGAGGGCGAGCAGGTGCTCATGCAGGGTGCGGTAGTAGCGGGCATAGGTGAGCGCGTGGTGCTCTCCGCGAGGCCGCTCCGGCAGCGGCGGGTTTCCGGCCTGGACGACGAGGGACCGCAGCTCGTGGAACCAGCGTGGCACCGCGGGCGGCATCGCCTCCCAGTCGTTGTCCCACAGGGAGTGCAGACGGCAGATGTGCTGGCCGCCGCAGGCGGCATACAGGTGAGTCTCCGGGGGACCGCAGGCGAAGTACGTCCCCACCTCGTCGCGGATCTCCCTGATGAGCTTGACGTCGGGGTGGATGCGGTCGAGGAGGTAGGGGTAGCCGTCGGGGGCACATCGCGGCAGAGCGGGCCACACGTCGTCGACCATCCGCGGGACGTTGAGCACGGCGGTGAAGTCCATGTCGTTGTTGACGGCGTAGTAGTCGCGGCCGGCGTCGTCGGTGAGGCCGATGGAGATCAGGCCGCGTACGGTGGGGTCGGCGGGAAGGAACTCGCAGGAGAGGTAGACGCGGCGAATGGCCCGGGCGGTGTCGCTCATGTGATGCTCCTCGGCATCCGATGAACATGGGTGATGGTCACCGGATCAGCATTCGGCCGGCGCGGTACTCAGATTCGGCCCGATGCCCAGCTTCTCCTTGATCTTCTTTTCGATCTCGTCGGCGAGGTCGGGGTGGTCCTTCAGGAAGTCGCGGACGTTCTCCTTGCCCTGGCCGAGTTGATCGGCCTCGTAGGTGTACCAGGCGCCGGACTTACGCACGAAGCCCTGCTCGATACCCACGTCGATCAGGCCCCCCTCGCGGGAGATGCCGACCCCGTAGAGGATGTCGAACTCGGCCATCCGGAAGGGCGGGGCGACCTTGTTCTTGGCCACTTTGACGCGGGTGCGGTTGCCGAACGACTCGGTGCCGTTCCTGAGGGTCTCGATCCGGCGGACGTCCAGGCGCACCGCGGCGTAGAACTTCAGCGCCCGGCCGCCGCAGGTGGTCTCCGGGAACGGCGATCCGATCTTCTCGCGGAGCTGGTTGACGAAGATCGCGGTGGTTCTCGACTGGCTCAGCGCACCGGTGATCTTCCGCAGTGCCTGGCTCATCAGCCTCGCCTGCAGGCCCACGTGGGGATCGCCCATCTCGCCCTCGATCTCCGCGCGCGGCACCAGGGCGGCGACGGAGTCGATGACGATGGCGTCGACGGTGGCGGAGCGGATGAGGGTGTCGGCGATCTGCAGGGCCTGCTCGCCGTCGTCGGGCTGGCAGATCAGCAGGGCGTCGGTGTCCACGCCCAGCCGCCTGGCGTACTGGATGTCCAGGCCGTACTCGGCGTCGACGAAAGCCACCGTGCCGCCGGCCCGCTGGGCGTTGGCCAGCGCGTGCAGGGCGATCGTGGTCTTGCCCGAGGACTCCGGGCCGTAGATCTCCACCACCCGCCCCCGGGGCAGCCCGCCGACGCCGAGGGCGAGGTCCAGGGCGATCGACCCGGTCGGGATCACCTCGGCCGGGGCCCTCGGTTCGTCGCCCAGGCGCATGATCGTGCCCTTGCCGAAGCGCTTCTCGATCTGAGCGAGGGTGAGTTCGAGGACCCCCTCGCGGTCCTGTTCTCTCATGGGTCCACCTTGGGCGGGATGCTGTGCGGGTCATTGCCCGTCGGGCTCCGGGCCTGGGATCAGAAGGGCTCCTCACTCTCCTGGGTGCCTTCGTCGTGCTGGGCGAACGGGTCGCCGGCGGGTGATTTGGCGCCGGCGTGGGCAAGGACGCTCGTGCGCGGGGCCTTGTTGACGGGCGCGGTGGCGAACCGCAGCGAGGGGCCGATCTCGTCGACCTCACACTCGACGACGGTGCGGCGCTCGCCTTCCTTGGTCTCGTACGTTCGCTGGCGCAGTCGCCCCTGGGCGATCACGCGTGTGCCGCGCCGCAGGGACTGGGCGACGTGCTCCGCCTCCTGCCGCCAGACCGAGCAGCGCAGGAACAGCGTCTCGGCGTCCTTCCACTCCCCGGACTCCCGGTCGTAGACGCGGGGCGTGGACGCGACGGTGAAGTGCGCGACCGCGACTCCGCTGGGAATGAAGCGCAGCTCGGGGTCGTCGGTCAGGTTGCCGACGACAGTGATGACGATTTCACCGGCCATGAGCTTCCTCTCGTGCGACGGGTGATTCCTCACCCATGCCTGTGAGCAGTTGGCGCAGGTCAAGCTGGCCGCTGCGCCAAGCCCGGGTGATCTCCTCCGGCCCGCCGGGCAGCGGCCGGAGGCTGAACGACCGTGGTGCGGAGGCCGACAACGCCGTCAGCCCCGGAATCACCTCGCCGGTGTGCGGATCGGCGACCGAGTCGAGGGCGGTGAGGTGGGTGAGGAATTTACGCTGCCAGCCGGGGCGCACCCGGACGAGCGTCTCCACCTCGCAGGGGTGGTTCGCGGCCACCCAGGCGGTGAAGGCGTCTTCGTCGGCGACCACGACCGCCGGCTGGGGGTCGATGAGCGTGATGGTGGCGACGGGTGTCTGGTCCGGCAGGGTCACCCGGATCGACTTGAGGTCGAACTCGGCGCGGGCCGCGCGCAACCCGTCGAGCACCGTACGGCGCTCGGCCTCGTACGCGGCGTCCACGGTGTCGCGCAGCACCCGGAGCACGGCGACCCGGGTGGCGCTCTCCTTGAGGTTCACGCCGCCTCACCCTTTTTCTTCGGCTCGGTCCTCCTCTGCCCGGTCCCGGCCTCCGGCGTGACGTCCTGGGTGGGCCGGTTCCGCGCCGCGGTGCCGTGGCGCACGATCAGCTCGCCAAGCGTCTGGGTCTCCCCGTCGCCGTCCAGGACGGCGGCGCCGAGCAGGTTGTGCCGGCGGGCCTGCTCGTACAGGGTGCGCAGATCGTCGGGAGTGGCGTCCGGGGCCGTGGCCGCCGTGACGTAATCGGGCACGGACCGGGCCGGCTTTCCGGCCTCGAGCCAGTTGAAGACGGCCTCGGCGAACTCCGGACCCGGCTTGTGGAACACCACCCCGGACAGCGGCTTCGCCCGGGACTTGGAGATCACCAGGGTGTTCTCCTGGTCGAGGTCGCCGACGATGTCGAACTCGTACTCGATGCCCTCGCGCTGCTCGGGCTTGAGCCCGACCTTGCGCGGCACCTTGCGCCCGCGATCGTCGGACTCGACGACGTACTCGGTCTTGGTGCGCATGGTGACGATGAGGTGGCCGGGATAGGCGAGCAGGGCGTCGATCATCGCCCGCTCCTGAGGGCGGGCCTCCTTCCAGCCGGCGAAGCTGCCGCCTCCCCCGGCGCGCTTGGCCGCGTCGTCGACCTGCTCCAGCATCCCGCCGGTGCCGGACCAGAAGTGGCTCAGGGAGTCGACGATCATGACGTCGTAGCCGTCGCGGGCGGCCACCGCGAGCACGTCGACGAGCGTGGTGGGCCGGAACACCGTGAGTGGGAGGGTGTCGAAGGCGAACTCGTCGGCGTACTTGGCGGCGCTGCCGTGCTCGGTGTCGACGAGAGCGATCCGCCCGCCGAGTCCGGTGGCGGTGACCAGAGCGGTGTAGGTCTTACCTGACCCGGTGGGCCCGATGAGTGCGATGCGGGCTTTGGCCCGTTCCTTGGTGGCGGTGGTGAAGGTGAAGTGGTTCACGCCGTGCCCCCTGGCGTTTCGGACGGCGGTTCGGGGTGGGCCTGGGGAGGGACAAAATGCGATCCGTGCCCCGCAGGACGTGCGCCCCAACGGTCGTCGCCTTGTTCGAATATTTATTCGAAATGTCTGAATTTCACGCTAGGCATAGAGGGGGCGAGGAATCAACTCTTTTGCCGAAAGCTTGCCTGTTGGTGGCGGGACCCAGAACGAGTCGGTCTTCGCCCAGGTCGCGGCCGGTCTTAGCGTTGCGATAGGGGTCTGCCGGGTCCAGCCCAGGGGCGGCCTCCCACCGCGCGCCGTGCCGCGGCTGTTTCGCGGCGCCTCCCCGGGAGAGCCGCTCGCGGGTGAGGGCTCAGTGGGCGGCGGTCGCGGATGAGCGCTTCGGGGCTCAGCGGGCGTCGGTCGCCGGGCGCGGGTCGTCCCTCACGGCCGGATCCACGACAGCCAGGGGCAAGGGCGGGGGAGTGCCGCCGAACTCCGGGCACAGCGCCCGATGGGGGCACCAGTCGCACAGCCGGCTCGGCCGCGGGCGCCAGTCGGCCGTCTCCGCCGCCTGCATGATCGCGTCCCACAGTGCCAGCAGCTTGCGCTCCACGGCCCGCAGATCGCCCTCGGTCGGGTCGTACGTCAGCACGTCCCCGCTGCCGAGATAGACCAGCTGCAGGCGGCGCGGCATGCTGCCACGCAGCTGCCACAGCATCAGGGCGTAGAACTTCATCTGGAACAGCGCGTCCGCCGCGTATTCGGGGCGAGGGGCCTTGCCGGTCTTGTAGTCGACGATCCGCACCTCGCCGGTCGGTGCGACGTCTATCCGGTCGATGATCCCGCGTAGCTTCAGCCCGGAGTCCAGCGTCGTCTGGACGAACAGCTCCCGCTCCGCGGGTTCCAGCCGGGTCGGGTCCTCGAGTGTGAACCACTGCTCGACGAGCTGCTCCGTGCCCGCCAGCCAGCGTGCCAGCCGTTCCGGGGCGATCGCGCCGGCCTCGGCGGAGCCCTCCGTGCCGTTCTCCGCGGAGAACAGCTCCGCGAGCTCCGGCTTCGCCGCCAGCAGCCGCTCCCACTCGCCCGCCACCATGGAACGGGCGTGGGCGACGGTGCGCACCGGCGCCGGGTCGTCGAAGAGCCGCTCCAGAACCGTGTGGACGAGGGTGCCGCGGGTGGCCGCCTCACTCGGCTTCTCCGGCAACCGGTCGATCACCCGGAACCGGTAGAGCAGTGGGCAGTTCATGAAGTCGGCCGCGCGCGACGGCGACAGCGACGACGGTGGCGCGGCGGCGGGTCGAGGTGTCGCGGGCGGGGCGACGGCTGGTGTGTCGTCGGTCTCCGACGAGTCCATATTCCCGACTCTACGTCGTTTTCAGGGTGGAGACGTTCACCAGGCGGGTGAGAGAACTTCGGTGCTCCTGTCCTCGCCGCCCGACTGACGCCAACGGCCCCGCGTCCATCGGGAGGCGGAGCCGTGTCGCGCCTCAGCCGGTCTCATCCAGCCTCAGCCAGTTTCGGTCAGTCTCGGTCAGTCGAGGACGGCGAACGCCTCGACCTCGACGAGCACGTCAGGTTCGAAGAGGTAGTCGATGCCGATGAGCGACAGGGGCGGCAACGGCCGCGGCATCCCGAGCTCGTCGGCGACACGTTCGATGCCCGCCATGAAGTCGTCCATTTTCTCGGGGCTCCAGTTCGTGACGAAGAACCTGAGGCGCACGACATCGGAAAAGCTCGCTCCGGCACCGGCCAGGCCGAGCGCGGTGTTGCGCAGGGACTGCGCGACCTGGCCGGTGAGATCACCTGTCGCGATGTGGTTCGCCTCGGCGTCGCGCGCGATCTGGCCGGCCACGTGCACCTGACGGGTGCCCGTGCCGATCGCGACGTGGTGATAGGGGACGGGCTGGAACATGCCCTCAGGGGTCAGCAGCTGCACGGTCATGGGATGCCCATTCGCTTGTCAATCAGTAGGTATCCGATGTCTACCTGGTACACGAAGGGAACTTCAACGAGACTAGGTGTCATGCAGGAAACCGCCGACAACGCGTCCGACCGCCCCCAGATCACCGCGCCGCACCGCGAGCTGCTCGACCAGGTGCTCGACAAGTGGTCGTTGCAGGTGCTCGACGAGCTGTGCGAGCAGCCCTCGCGCTTCAACGAGCTACGCCGGGCGATCCCCGTCGTGACGCAGAAGTCGCTCACGGCGGCGCTGCGGCGCCTTGAGCGCAACGGGATGGTCGAGCGTGTCATCACAAACTCGCGACCCATCGCCGTCGAATATCGCATCACGCCGCTCGGAAGGACACTCCAGGAGCTCATCGACGCGCTCCTGCACTGGACGACCGTCAACATGCCCGACGTCCAGCGCGCCCGCGAGCAGTTCGACGACGAGGCATGACGGGGCGTGCTCTCCGGCGCGTCCCAGGGCACCCGTCAATGGCGGCCGGTAGATCGGGACACTCCGCGGTCTACTTACTCGACTGCTTCGAGGCCCATACCACGGTCATCACGGAAAATCCCATCGCGGCGAAAAGCAGGATCACGGGGAGATGCTCGATGGTCTCCATACCCCAGCCGAACGAATCGGTTTCGTACGGGTCGGACCTGACCGCCGACACGAAAGTCCCGGAAATCGACAGCAGTCCCATCAGGGCGATGGAGAGCCGGAGCGAGGAAGACACCAATATGCGCTTACGCGGGTCATCAGGTGCTTCTCCCGGTGACGGCTGGGGATACTCGTGCCTGCGCGCCTTGGCCAATCCCCGTGCACCGGCTCCCAGATAAAGCGCCGCGGCAAGGAAACCGATGACGACGAACACCCAGTCAAGGAGTTCGCGTACGGTGCTCTCCGCCCAGAAGGTCATCGTGAAAACCTTGAGCGCCAATGCCAGCGCCATCAGGATGAGCGCGAACTTGGACCACACCGGGATCTTGGACACGCAGTGATTATCGGGCCGGCAGGTCCTCAGGAGAAGCCCCCACAGCCCTGCCTGTTCGGCTCGGGCCGAGGAGCGACAGGGCCGCCCTCGACGGGCGACCGGGTGTCCCTCATGAGAGGAGACAGGCGCCGTGCCGTAGATACGGTCTTGCTGAAGCCCTAGACCGTGTAGACGGGCGCGAGGTCGACGAATATGCGGTAGTCCGAGATCAGGCCGTCGTCGCGGGTGCGCCAGATCGATACGGCGACGACGCTGACATCCTTGCCGTCGAGTCGCCGGTAGGTCACCTCGGTCTCGGCGATGATGTCGGCATCCACCTGCCAGTTCCTGACGATCCGGTGCCGCAGACCGCCGATGGTGGAGAAGAACGCCCGCAACCCGGCGGTGATGGCCTCACGGCCCACCATCGGCTCGGCGTTGCCGAACACCAGCGTGGCATCCTCGGCCAGCAACCGTACGAACTCGTCGGGGTCGAACGAGTCGACTGCCTGGAAAACGCGTCGCACCACATCGTCGGCCATGTCGATCCTTCCTCGCACGGTCGGGATCACTGGTGGGGACGATACGGGACGAAGGACGGCGCGCAACTATCTCAAAGGTGGGGGTCTCGTCGCCGTACGGCTCGCCGAAGATCTTCGAACCCGGGGCGCGGACGGTTCTGGACGATCGTTTTCCAGCCCGGGACGAAGTGCTCCGGGCGTAGACGTTGCTCCGCGCCGGGTGAAATCCGTGCTCCTACCGTGTCGGCGTGAAGGACGAGACGACCAACCAGACGGCGGTGGCCGCGATCACGACCGCGACGGCGAGATTCTTCGCCTGTCCGGGAATCACGTCCTTCGATGGTCCGCGGATCAGGTTCCGCGCCAGGCGGACGGTTTCGGCCCGGGAGATCCGCTGCCGGGGACCCCAGACGGCCGACGCGGTGAGGAGGGCCGCGAGAAGCAGGTGCCACCGCACCGAATCGATGAGAGATGCCTGGAAGTCGTCGCCGTACCAGCGGACGTACCCCACGACGTCGAGGAGCGGGAAGAGGAGGAGAACCGCCGCGGCCGCGGTGCCGGCTGACCGTCCCCACCGGGCGGGAGCCGCCGCTCTGATGGCTGCCGCCAACGCGACGAGAACGACCGGCAGGCCGATCATGTCGGCAGTACCGGACCACCACGCGAGGTCGTTCCAGAACGACTCCGGAGCCTCGGCGCCGGCGTAGACGACCGTGAGGGACCTGCCGGCCGTGAACGTGACCGGGATGCGGTGGAATGCCGCCGCCCATGCCGCGGCGCCGACGGCGCCCGCCCACAGGATGATCCCGTGCCATCTCAGAGGCAGCGGTCTCCGGAGCAGCGGTGACCGGGCCGCCAGGAGCAGCGCCCCAGCGGCCACCGAATAGCAGGCGATCAAGGGCCAGGGCGGCGCGGTCACCCGCTCCTGCCCGGTGCACGGGTCGAGGCCCGGCAGGAGAAACGCGATGAAGAGCCCGAAGGCGAGCACGGCGCCGACTGCGGCGACCGCGGTGAGCGTGGCCCGACGTGATCCGCGCAGGAGAAGACCGGCCACGACGACCGGTAGCAGGAGAAGGCCCCAGAACAGCAGCTCTCCCGGCACGCTCTCCAGCGCGTAAGGACCCTCCGGCGGGTAGAAGGTGGAGGTCGTCGCGGAACAGAACCAGCCGACGCTCTGCCTGCCGACTCCGAACGTCGTCAGGATCACCGGCCCCGACACCGCCAGAACCGCACCGAAGCCCAGAACCGCGCCGAGGCGCAGCACCGCCGCCGTCGGAGATCCCGCTTCTGATCCGGGCTCCTGTGTCACGGCACCCTCTCCCAGAAACGATCGGCTCGGGTGAGGGTAGCGGCTTCCATCACCCTCGGATCGCGGTCAGCATGAAGTGCTCGACCGAGCCGCAGACCAGGATGGCGGCCGCGCCGGCGAGCCACATCGGCGCATGATCTGGTCCTCTGGACAGCAGCAGGATTTTCCGGTCGTACGGCCTCTGCACGCCCATCTGAACGATATGGACGGTCAGCACAAGCAAGATCGACAGCATGGTGTGGACGCCGAGGTCCATCCCGGTACCCCAGATCATCACCACATCCAGGATCAGTACATCCAGGACCAGTCCGAGAAGACCGGCGCCGGCGATGAGCGCTCTGCCTCTCTTCGATACGTCGAGGCGATCGGCGTTCATCAGCGCGATGGTGGTGACGGCGGCAAACCCGCCAAGGAAGGCCACGTATCCCTGCGACTGAAGCCGCCACGGCCGGGCGCGCTCAGCGACCACCGGCGGCGGAGAGAGCCGTCCGAGCAGCTTGGTGATCACTGCGCCACCTTAGCGATCAGCCGGGCGACACCACCAGGCGGCGTAGACGGGCTGGTCGCTTCCATGGACGGGTTTACGGCAACCCGCCTCACAGGATTACATTCCACCGGCTCTCATATACCGCCTGACCAGGGCGGGAACATTTTGACCCGGGACAGGCCGTTTGCTCGTGATGAAGCGTTACGAGCACGGCCGCCTTGCCTTGATGCTCGTATTGTTAGGTAACTGTGCTCTATCGCAGAATCGCGACGTGTAGCGAAATGTTGTTCATCGCGATTGGCCGATAGGGGCCTGCTGAAGCGGCTGCTCCGCAAAAATCCGTTCAAGCGCATGGCTCCGCCGCGTCTGAGAATAATGTCCGGCCAGTGGGTCCGGCTTCCCGGTCCCGCCGTGGTACAGGTCGCCGGAGAAGGGTTTCATCTGGACGCCATCCACGCCGGGCGCAAGCGTATCGGGTGTCGGGTACATCCGCTTCGCGGCGGTGAACTTCGAAGGCGCGGTTGAAGTCGCGCGGTTCGATCGGCGTGCAGTTCCTCGTGGCGAAGATGGGATCGGAGTCGCTCCCCTTCGTTTCGGCTGCCTTACGTTCATCCTCCCGAGTTCGCCGGTGATTCGGCCCTCGCAGAATTGTCGGCCGGTCCCGCTAGCATCTGTTCCTCCAAGGAAGCGGGCTAATCCGTTATTCCTTACATGACCAGATCTGTCACAATTCAGCGTTGCAGATCGTAAGAGAGGAATATTGTGGGATTGTTAGGTAGGGTTGGGCGCCGAACCGGATGGCTGGTGGCTGTTATCGCCCTGGCGTCCGGCGCGTTTGTTCCGGCGGCGCATGCCGTACCAAAACCAAAACCGGCCGTCTTCGGTACGGCTTCCGCCATGCCGAAGACGTACAGCGGTGCCTGCCCGACGGTCGTGACGTTGTCCACCACCGTCCAGGTCCAGGCGCCGGTGACGCTGAAGCACCTGTGGATCTTCAGCGACGGGGACACGACCAGGGCTAAGACGTACCGGGTCGGCGGCAAGGGCCTCAAGACGGTGCGGTTGTCCGCGTCGATCAAGGTCACCGGCGACGCCCGGGGCTGGGGCGCGGTGCGCCTGGTCGGGCCGGTGGGGAAGATCTCCAAGCGGGCCTCGTTCGCCGTCGACTGTTCCGGGAGGCGCTGGGGCGGGCGCGATGTGTGGAACGCCATGTCCACCTCCGCCGCGCAGGTCGCCACGCCGCCCGGGCAGGGCGGTGGGTCGACTCAGAACCTCGTGGGGAAGGCCACCATCGTCTTCGAGCGGACCACCGCGTCGAAGTGCCCGCTGACCTTCAAGATCCACGGTTCGTTCGAGGGGCTTCCCGCCGGCGCGCAGGTCGTCCAGTATCGCCTCGTCGGCACCGAGGAGTGGAAGACCGTCAACGTGCCGGCCGACCACGGCACCGTGTTCACCACCGTTCTGGAGACGCTCAACTGGGACTCGGAGACGGGTAAGACCTCGATGCAGGTCGAGATCAGGCAGCCGAACGGCCTCAAGTCCAATGCTCTCTACTACTTCGAGTGCAGTTCGCCGAGCGACAAAAAGGAGACGTTCGGCGTCGCCGCCGAAAAGATCGCGCTGACCGCCGCCGGCGGCCCGCTGGTCGAACTGGTCGCCGACGCCTACCTGGACGCGGTCACGGTCGTCTCCGGCGCGGAGGTCGCCCTCACCAGCAGGTACGGGCTCCGTACGGACCTGAACGCGGGTCCGGTCACCTACCAGGAACTGTTCGACACCCAGCCCGCCGGGCTCCACATCGACGTGCGGGCGATGACCGGCGCACAGCTCAAGAAGCTGCTGGCGCACAAGAACCCCACGGGCTGGGTGCTGACGCCCTCGGCCTCGCTCCGCTACACGGTGGAGGGCGGGGCGGTCACCGAGATCACGCTGAACGGCGCTCCGGTGACCGACACCCAGGTGATCAAGATCGCGGCCAACTACATCCTGATGGCCGGCGACTATGGCTTCCCGAAGTGGGAGGGGACCGATGTCTCCCACAACGGGCCGGACGACAGGGGCTCGCTGGCGTCCTACCTCGTGAAAAACTCGCCGGTCAAGGCGCCGAAGGGGGACCGCGTCACCATTCGATGAGTGACCTGACCTGTCGGGCGGCATAACGCCGGACGGCCGGGTGAATCGCCGGGCAGAACGTATTCTGCCCGGCGATTCGTCATCGGTCGTGTCCCCCTCCGGGTACCGGGCGCGGGCGACCACGGGGCTGAGAACTTCGTTTTCAAGGACATCGTGCGCGCCTACCTGTTACCTGCCAGATCTGATGCCTCACCGGAGACGGGGACGATCGTCTCGATCGCCAGATAGTGCGCGGGGGCGACCGTCGTCGTCACCTCGACCACCCGACCGTCGGCCGTCCGGCCCACGTGCATGATGTCCAGCACGCTGCGCTCCGGACTGATCTCCAACACGGTCGACTCCTCCTCCGTGGGAGTACGGACGATGATCCGCTCGCCGGCCTCAACCTGTCTGTGGCCGAGCTCGGCCAGCGTCGACTTGACGCCACCCATGATCACTGAACGGGGATCTTCAAGCGCGGACCCCTCGGCGATCTCCAGTGGGATCCACGAGCAGTTGAGCAGGATCGGGATGCCGGAAGCGAGCAGTCGTTGACGGAGGGCCAGAGCGATCTGGCCGTCCGCCAGTTTGAAGAGGCTGGTGATCTCGTCTGGCGGTGTGACTCGGTCGATCATGATCTCGTGCACAGGCGACAGGCCAAGGGTGTTGATCTGGGCGTCGAACGCGCCCAGTGCTCCGTACTTCACCGACGTGTCACGTGCGTAGCGCGCCGGCGAGTGCGTCAGAGGGGGAAGCCACGTCACGATCGTGCCGAGTCCTTGCCGGGGGCGTACCACGCCCTCGGCGGCGAGCAACTGCATCGCGCGGTTGACCAGGCTGCGAGAGGCGCCGCCGCTGTAGCGTTCGGCAAGCTCCGGCTCTGGAGGCAGTGACGTACCGGTGGGGTACTCGCCGTTCACGATTGCTTCGCGGATCGCTGCGGCGATCTCGCGGAACCCCAGTTTGCTCATTGCCATCCCCTTTATCCCTTCGCATCCAGAGGAGGCATCCTACGTCAAACGTTAAACGTTTGACGACTCTAGTCGAACCCCGGACAGGCGACTTCCTCGCTTGGCAGGTCTGGCTTGGTCGGTGAGAGTGGCTTGGAGGCGGACAGCCAAGCACCTCCTTGCGCGGACAGAGGCCTAGGCAGGACGTCGGCCGGCGCCCTGCTGACGGGCGGGCACGTGGGCGGGTGCGTTCCAGCTGCTCAGCAGACGGAGTTTCTCCTCTGACGGTGACCCGCGGTCGGCGGTGTAGACGACGACGGTCTGTCCGTCGTCGCGGGGCAGGGCCATCGACTCGTAGCGCAAGGTCAGCTCGCCGACCGTCTCGTTGAAGAGCTGCTTGGTCCCGTAGGCGTGCTCGTAGAGCTGGTAGTCGGCCCAGTAGCGCGCGAATTCGGGAGAGGCGACGCAGATCTCGCCCACAAGCCGCTCCAGCAGCGGATCGGCCAGCCGGTCCACCGTGAGGTTGCGCAGGGCCGCGGCGGTCTGAGGAGCCATGGCCTGCCAGTTCGGGAAGACAATCTTGGCGCGAGGGTTGAAGAACATCCAGCGCGCGAGATTCCGCTCCTTCACGGGCATGGCGTCGAAGTCGTCGATGAGGAGCCTCGCGGTGCGGTTGGACCCGAGCACCTCCAGACGTGGTCCGTGGATCATCGCCGGTATCGGATCGAGGGCGTCGATCATGGCTATCAGCGCCGGACGTGCCTTGACGACCGCAGGCCGGACGTCACGTGTGCGGTGGTCGCGGCTCTGCTTGACCAGCGAGCGTAGGTGCAGGCGCTCCAGGTCATCGAGGCGCAGCGCGTTCTCGACCGCCGAGAGGACTTCCTCGGAGACGATTCCGACGCGGCCCTGCTCAAGTTTGATGTAGTAGGCGACGCTGACCCCCGCCAGGGCTGCGACCTCCTCACGCCGCAGCCCGGGAACCCGGCGTACGGAGTTTTCGGGCTGTGGCAGACCGGCCTGCCACGGGTCGATCGCCGCGCGCCGGGAGGTCAGGAAATCGCGCAGCGCGTTGTCGCCTGTCATCCCTCTTTTATAGCCCTGCGCTGGTCAGCGCCGTACGACAAGGTGGCTCTCCGGGTATCACCTTGGCCGTTCCGCGGACCGGCTTTCTCTGATCAGCTGGTGAACGAGAACGGTTGCACCGGCCGCCTCCTGCCAGGTGCGGGATGCGGAGAGCCAGAAGACGAAAGTACCGCGTCGACATTCACTGATACGGCGACGCTGGACATACGCACCGGTGGCGGATCGCCACGGGAGCGGAAGAAGGAGACATCACATGGACACTGCTTCGTTGGGTGGGTTGACGACCTCGGTCCAGGGACTGGGTTGCATGGGAATGAGCGAGGCGTACGGCACCCCCGATTGGGATACCTCGATCACCACTATCCGCCGCGCCATGGACCTCGGCATCACCATGATCGACACTGCGGACATCTACGGTGCCGGGCACAACGAGGTCTTGGTGGGTCGCGCTGTGGTAGGCCACCGGGACGAGGTGCAGCTCGCCACGAAGACAGGCATCGACCGCAGCCACGGTGACGACGCCTGGGTTCTGCGGGGTGAGCCGGCGTACATCAAGCGCTCGTGCGACACCTCGCTGCTGCGCTTGGGCGTCGACCACATCGACCTCTATTACCTGCACAGGCCGCCGGAGACCGTGGAGATCGAGGAAGCCGTCGGCGCGATGGCCGAGCTGGTGAAGGAGGGCAAGGTCCGCCACCTCGGCCTGTCCGCGGTCGACGGGGATCTGCTGCGCCGCGCTCACGCCGTCCATCCGATCACCGCGGTGCAGAACGAGTACTCCCTGTGGGCCCGTGACCTGGAGACCACGGTGGCGGGAGCGATGCGGGAGCTCGGCGTCGGGCTGGTCGCGTATTCACCGCTCGGCCAGGGCTTCCTGACCGGCGCCGTCGACATGGGGGCCCTGGAGGCGAACGACGCCCGCAATCATCTGCCCCGCTTCGCCGAGACCGCCAACGACGCCATCGCCAGGGTCGTCCGCGAGGTGGCGGAGAACAAGGGGGTCACCGCCGCCCAGGTGGCGTTGGCGTGGGTGCACTCCCGTTCCGAGCGGCTCGGTGTATCGGTGGTACCGATCCCGGGCACGAAGCGGGTGAAATGGCTTGAGCAGAACATCGCCGCCCTGGAGGTGACCCTGACGGCGGACGACCTCAAGATTCTCGAACCGCTGGGAGACCAGGTAGTGGGCGCCCGTTTCTGAGCTTTTCTCCGGACCCTCCGAGCGTTTGAGATGCAGGCGGAGCGCCGGAGAGCCTTGAACAGCCGTCCGCAACGGCGACTTACGCACCCGCATCGGCGAGGGCGACTCCCGCCACTCCGACGGGGGCAACAACTCCCGCCACTCCTTCCGGCCCCGGTGACGGTGCGACGCGCTTCGCGTTCGAGGGTGAACCGGCCGGCGCCTGCCGCCGGTCGGTGCCGCCCCTCACGTCTAGTCGATCCAGATCACGATGCCGGTCAGGCCGTTGAGCACGGCCGCGACACCGGCCCGGACGGCGCGCGCGGCGCGCTCGGGGGTGAAGGTGGCGGCATCGTACGTCGAGGACATGCCGAGTCCCTCGCCGCGGAACGACGCGCCGGTCCAGTCGGCGGCGGTGACGTTCTCCGTGGGCTCGGCCAGCTCGGCGCCGACCACGAGGAACCGCTGGTCGAGGTGGTTGGCGGAGACCATGGTCAGGGGGTCGACGAGGTCGTTGCCGGCGCTGATGATGAGGTCGGGTGCCATGCCGATCGCCGTGCTGATGCGCGCGATGAACTGGCTCGGCTCCGTGGCGGTGACGGTCTTGAGGCTGACCTGCTCCTCTTCGGCCCACTCCGTCACGGCGTTCACCAGCGTCCTGGTCTGGGGGTCCTTCCCCGCGGTGAGCAGCACCACGCGGTAGCCCTTCGACGGATGGACCTCGTCCCAGGAGCGGGGTCGCGGCGAGATCGTCGACTCCGGGATGGGCGTCGCGGTCGAGTCGAAGAACCCCGCGCCGAGGACGCCGACGGCGGTCGGCTTCGCGTGCGGCTGGGACCAGTCGTCGCTCGAACCGCATCCGCTGACCAATACGGCGGTCGCGACTGCCGCAGCTAACATGCCGGCGGGCAGAAGTCGAGAGCGCATAAAAACCGTCCTCCGGGGGTGGCGTGAGGTGCGCCTACTTCATACCTCATTGCGTGCAATCTTCCGATACGGGTGTTATTTCCGACAGGTGTGGTTCATGGCTGGTTTGCGCGCGGGCTGCTGTTCGTTCATCTGAGCCGAGCAGATTGCCTTCGTCAACCGAAGAGGAGTCACATGTCCCACGTCGCTCGGCGTGCCTGTGCCATTGTCGCCGCCGTAGCCGTGGCCATCCTGCTCAGTGCCCTGCCCGCCCTTGCCCACGGGTTCACCTCGGTCGTGTACGCCGACCTCACCTCACCCGAGGCCGGGCACGTCAGCGCCAAGCTCGGACTGGAGTACGACCTGCTCGTCGTCTCGGCCGCCGACTCCGAGAAGGATGATCCGCTCTTCAAAGAGGGCACCGCGGCGTTCGATGCCGGTGACGCGGCCAAACAGACCGCCGCGCTCGACGCCCACGCCGACTCGGTGGTCGCGTACGTGACCAAGCGCTTCGGCGTCACGGCCGCGGGCGAGGCGTGCACCCCGGTCCGGAAGGGCGACTTCACGATCGAGCAACGCGAGGGTGTCCCGTACGCGCTGCTGGTTCTCGACTACCCGTGCCCGCCCGCCGGAGCGCACGAGGTGCGCAGCGCGCTGTTCCCGGACTCCGAGGAATATGTTCGCGACACCAAGACGGTGGTCACCTATGACCTGGACCTGAGGTCCGGAAGCGCCGCCCTCGACGCCAAGCACCCGTCGTTCTCCACCCAGCAGTCCTTCGCCGAGCGGTTCTGGGAGTTCTTCAAGCTCGGCGCCGAGCATCTGCTCACCGGGATCGACCACATCCTGTTCCTGCTCGCGCTCATCGCCGGCTCACGCCGTCTGCGCGAGATCGTGCTGGCGGCGACGAGCTTCACGCTGGCCCACTCGGTGACCTTCATCCTGGCCGCCCTCGGCCTCGTCGACGTGCCGTCGGCGATCGTCGAGCCGATCATCGCCCTGTCGATCGCGGTCGTCGCCGGTTGGCACCTGTGGCGGTTGTGGCGGCGCCGCTCGCACGCCACCGACATCGAGGACCTCGGTCGTGGTCACTTCAGCCTGGACCGCGCGGGCTGGACCCGGCTCGCGGTGGTCTTCTGCTTCGGCCTCGTCCACGGCCTCGGCTTCGCCTCGGCCCTGGGCATCGACCAGCCCCTGTCATGGACCCTGCTGTGGTCGCTGCTCGTCTTCAACGTCGGCATCGAGACCGTCCAGCTGACGATCATCATCATCGTCTTCCCGCTGCTCGCCCTGCTGCGCCACCGCCGGCCGGTCGCGGGGCTGTGGGCGACCGGAGCGATCGCCACCGGGGTGGCGGTCATGGGCCTGGTCTGGTTCGTGCAGCGATTGCTCGGAATCTGAGGCCGCGCCACAACTTCTGGAAAGCGCAACGGTGCGCCTGCCTTACGTTCACCATAAATACACCCACTTCCGGAACTGTGACAAAGCTCTTCATTTAACCTCAAATGGATGGAAACCCGATGAAGTTCGACAATCGGACACAGGGCCCCGGTCTTGTTCGCCGCCGAGTGGCCGTAGGCGCCACCGCGACGGTCATGGGCCTCTCCGCAGCGTTCGGCAGCGGCCTGACGGCCACGGCCCACGCCGACGTCAGCGTCAGCGCCAGCGCGCCTGTCACCGGCATCATCCTCGGCGTGGGCGCGACCGAGTCGCAGCGCATCGTGTCCTGGTACTCCTCGGTCGGCACCGCGCAGACGGTCGAGGTCGTGGCGATCTCCGGCAATTCCGCCAAGCACATCGTCACCTTCCCGGCCACGGTCGCCGCGAACAGCGTCAACGGCGGCTACAACGGCCACGCCACGATCACCGGCCTGAAGAAGAACACCACGTACTCCTACCGCGTCGGCACCAAGGGCCACTGGTCCCCGACGTACTCCTTCAAGACCCAGGACTTCAAGGGCAACTTTGACTTCCTGTTCTTCGGCGACCCGCAGATCGGCTCGTCCGGCGATGCGGTCAAGGACGGCGCCGGTCTGCAGGACACCCTGAAGGTCTCCCTCGCTGCCAACCCGAACGCCGAGCTGCTGGTCTCGGGCGGTGACCAGGTCGAGAGCGCCAACAACGAGGCGCAGTGGAACGCGTTCCTCGCCTCCAACAAGCTGCGTCAGTACCCGTGGGCCGCCACCATCGGTAACCACGACGTCGGCGGCAAGGCGTATGAGCAGCACTTCTGGACCCCGAACACCGACCGTTCCGCGCCGTACTACAGCGGCAACGCGGCCACCCAGTCGGGCGGTGACTACTCGTACATCTACAAGGGCGTCCTGTTCATCGACCTCAACAGCAACGCCTACGCCAACGGCGCCGACGCCGCGCACATCGGCTACGTCACCGACACCGTCAAGAAGTACGGCAGCCAGGCCAAGTACACGGTGCTCGTCTACCACCACTCGATCTATTCGCCGGCCGACCACGCGAACGACGGCGACAACCAGCTGCGCCGTCAGGACTTCCCGACCGCCTTCTCGAACCTCGGCGTCGACCTGGTCCTGCAGGGTCACGACCACAGCTACTCCCGTAGCTACGTGATCAAGAACGGTGCGAAGGCGAACCCGAAGGAGAAGCCGGGTGCCGCCCAGGTGGAGCAGGGTCCGGGCGGCGTCATCTACGTGACGGCGAACTCCTCGTCGGGTTCGAAGTACTACGACCTCACCGCTCCTGACATCACCAAGGACCCGAAGTACGGTCCCGACCCGCTGAACCCCAAGAGCCACTGGGCCAACTCGGTTGAGAACCAGGAGCACGTCCGTACCTACGTGAAGGTTCAGGTGCGCGACGACAAGCTCGTCGTCGAGAACCTCCGCAGCGGTACCTGCGCTACCCCCAACGCCGCGGTAGAGCTGGGCAAGGTGGACTGGTGCGGCCCGAACAGCGGCGCCAGCGCTGCTCAGCCGGTCGGCTCCGCCGTCGACAAGGTGGTCATCCGCCCGTCCAGCACCAACGGTCACGATGACAATGGCCACGGCAACGACAACGGCCACGGCAACGACGACCACGGCCACGACAACGGCCACGGCAATGACAATGGCCACGGCAACGACGACCACGGTCACGACAACGGTCACGGCCACGACAACAATCTGACCACGGCTCCGGCCGCCTGGCTTCAGTAGTCGACCGAGGGTGGTGCCGGAGACCCTCACGCTCACCGCGCTGAGCTGATCCGGACCGTTCCACCTGGTGGGGTGGGCGCCGTTGGGCGCCCACCCCACCACACGTCTTTCATCCCGACACTTCCCAACTGCCCGAGGATCACCAGATGCGCCCGCCCAGACCGCGTACGACCACAGCAGCCGGAGCCCTCGCCCAGGCCACCGCCGTGGTGCTGCTCGCCGCGCTCGGCTTCCTCGGAATGGGGGCCGGACCGGCTGCGGCGGCGGACGGCGACGACTCCTGGGCGGTCGCGACGGCCTCCAACGACTTCGGGTCCGACCGGCAGAACTACGACTACACCATCGACCCGGGCGGGCAGCTCAAGGACGGCCTTGTGGTCGTCAACCACGGCACCACGCCGCTCCACCTGGCCGTGTACGCCGCCGACGGGTTCACCGACAAGGGGGGCCAGCTCGACCTGGTCACCAAGGACGCGAAGTCGACGCGCGTGGGTGTGTGGGTCCACGCGGACCGGCCCGACGTGACGGTCCAGCCCGGCAAGTCGGCCGAGGTGCCGTTCACGGTCACCCCTCCGGACGACGCCGCGCCCGGCGAATACATGGGCGGCATCGTCACCTCGCCGATGCAGGCCGGCGAGGCGGACGGGACCGATGCGAACCAGCGTCGCGGCATCCGGATCCGTCTGCGCGTGGGTGGAGAGCTCAGGCCCAGCCTGTCGGTGGAGGACCTGCACGTGCGCTACTCGGGCACGCCCAATCCGTTCGGGAAGGGTGACGCCACCGTCACGTACACGATCCACAACACGGGCAACGCCATCCTCACCGCTCGGCAGGAGGCGTCCATATCCGGCCCCTTCGGGAGCCTGGACGTCCGCGCGGGGCAGATCAAAGACTCGTCCTCACTGCTCCCGGGCGACACCTGGAAGGTCTCCGTGCCGGTGCACGGCGTGACTCCCGCGCTGAGACTGACGGGGAAGGTCACCCTCATCCCGCTGATCACCGACGCGTCGGGCTCGATCGCCCCGCTCGCCGCCGTCGAGACCACGACGCACGCCTGGACCATCCCCTGGGCGCTGCTGCTGCTTCTCGTCGTCGTCCTCTGCGGGATCATCGTCGCCGTTCTGACTTTCCGGCGCCGCCGCCGTCAGGCCGAACTCCGCGAGGATGCTCGCGTCCAGGCGACGCAGATCCCGCACAAGGAGAAGTGATCGGGGGGAGGAGACCTCCTCGGAGCACGGCGGACCCGGTGAGACCGGAATCGAAACATGGTGATGTGGACGTTTTGCCACGTTGGCCAGATCAGGTCACCTGCGTGGGGACAGACGCGGTCCCCTTGGCGCGTACGGGGCCCGGAGTTACAGTCCAGGCATGAGCGAGCTCGACGTCGGCCAGGCCGTCACGCGTCTGCTCCACCATCGCGGGTGAGACCTGGGATCGAGGTGGGATCACCTCCATCCTCGACGACCACGGGCAGCGGGCCCCCTCCCCCGTGCCCTTCGAGAGCGCCGAGCAGGCCCACGTCCATGGGCTGAAGCGGAGAGCGTCCACGAGGGAGCTTCATGATCGCCAGTGCGGACAGCGTATTCCGTCGTCGTTCCTCATCCCCGGCGGCCTTCGGGAGCAGACTGGCCGCTCTCGGCCGCGAGCACCCGGTCGTCTTCGACGAGTTCATGGCCGCGCCACTCGTGTTGCGCTACGGCGATGTCTCGGCCGCCCTGCGCGACACGGCCACATTCAGCACCCAGTTGTACGCCGTGGGCCCGATGAGCTCGGCCATGGTCGCTCTCGACGGGGCGGAGCACAACCGCCAGCGCCGCATCCACAATCGTTTCTTCAGCGCGGTGGCCAGCGCCAGGTACGCGCGGATCGTGGCGCCGATCGCCGAGCGCACCTTCGGCGCGCTGGCTGCGAAGTCCGAAGCGGACCTTGTCGAGGACGCGGGCGCCCGATACCCGATGGAGGTCTTCCTCGCCCTGCTCGGAGTCCCCAACGAGCTCGGTGACCAGGGGCTGCAGTGGGTGCGTACCATCGTCAACTGGCTCGGATCACCGATGAGCGAGGAGGTCGCCGGCCCCGGTGAACGGGCTTTCGCGGAGCTCGGCGCCTACACCAGGCGACTGGTCGAACGAGAGCGGGAGGATCCGGGAGACAACCTGCTGGGCGAGGTCGTCCGGGCATACCTGAGCGAGGACGCCTACTCGCCGGAGACGGTCACGGTCGCCGTGGTGGGCCTGCTGCTCGGCGGCTTCGAGACGACCATCCAGATGCTGTCGGCCACCACCGCCTCGCTGCTGCTCAACCCGGAGTCGCTCGGGCGCGTCCGCGCGGACGCCGGTCTCATCGACGCCGCGATCGACGAGGCCTTCCGCTGGGCCAATCCGTCCGCCGGGCTTTACCGGTTGGTGCGGCGGGACACGCGGATCGCGGGGACCGACCTGGCCGCGGGGAGCACGGTGTATCTCTGCATCGCGGCCGCGCACTTCGACGAGCAGTCCTACCCGGACGCCGAGCGGTTCGACCTGGACCGGCGCGGCGGGCACCTCGGGTTCGGCTTCGGACCGCACTACTGCGTGGGCGCGCCGCTGGCCCGCATCGAGGTGCGGGCCGCACTCACCGCGCTACTCGCCGCCTGCCCCGACGTGTGCCTCGACCCTGATTCCCCACCGAGCTTCTACTACGGAGCGCGGGGCTTCGTGCAGCACGGTACGGACGCGCTTCCCGTCCTGCTGGGGCGCTAGACCACAAGAAGTCGTGGCTCTTCGGCCGCGAAGGACCGGGCCGTGAGGCGGCTTCTGCGAGCCTCGCTGAAGGCCGTGCCGACGAGGGTGACGCCGATCGGGTTGTGGCCCGCGGAGCTGGCGGTGGGGCCGTACCCGGCGGGGAGCGTCAGCGCCGGATAGCCCGCGCGGTCCGCGTAACCGACGAGCGCGCTGCCGCTCGGTGCCATGACGGCGTCGAAGTCGTCCGACTTGTCGCCGGGCGTTCCGTTGGTGAGGATGCCGTCGATCAGCGCCCGGTTGGACGCCTTGCCCGCCTCCAGGTCGGCCTTGTACGCCGCGCCGATGGCGGGGTCGGACAGGTTGACGGCCTGGGCGGCGAGAAGCTGACCCTGCTGGTACTTCAGTCCCTCCACGGAGTTGGCGGTGTTGTAGCCGATGATGTCCTGCAGCGACCGGGCTCCGTGGCCGCGCCGGATGCCGGACAGGGAGGCGTTCAGGTCGCGCTTGAACTCGCGCGGCACGATGCTCGCCGGGTCAGGGCTTGGCGTGCCAACCGCCATCTCGGTTGTCGTGGCCCCGAGCCAATCGCCGGTGCGACGCACCGCTCTGAATTCACGGCTCGGCATCGACGTCCGGAACACCTGGCTGAATATCCACGGCGACCGCGGACCGGACATGGGGTCGCCGGAGCACCCGAACCGGCCCTGACCGTCGGCGGTCCTGCCGGGTGAGCCCGCCGCCCGGCACCGCGATCTCCCTCATGGTCGACGACGCCCGCGCTGTAGCGTTCGCTTTCAATCCATTGCAACGTGCACGGGAATGACCGTTGCATTACTCTCAAGGCCATCGCAACGATTTTACCGTATCTGCCTGCATAAACGCCGATTATCCGCAACGAGCATGTTGCCCTGAATTGGAATGCAACGTAGCGTTTCCACTGTCAGAAACAACAAGGCACGGGAGCACACCATGCAGAAGTTCGCCACCCCCACCCCGATCACCACCATCATCGACATCCCCGCCGGCCGCCTCCAGCTCATCGCCGCCGACCGCACCGATGCCACCGTCGAGATCCGGCCCACCAACCCCGCCAAAACCCGCGACGTCCAGGCCGCTGAGCAGACCACCGTCACCCACACCGACGGCATCCTGCGCATCCACACCCCCCAGCCCACCCACCAGCTGTTCGGCCCCTCCGGCTCCCTGCAGATCACCGTTCAACTGCCCACCGGCTCCCACCTGCAGGCCACGGCCGCCGCCGCCGAACTGCGCGGCGTCGGCCGCCTGG
>NZ_FZOD01000063.1 GCF_900188345.1 Streptosporangium subroseum
AAAGACGGCTGGGCGGTACAGCACGCGATCATCACCGTGACCGACGGGTACGGCAACCAGGTCGTGCGGGCCGAGGCGGACGCCGAGGGCGCGGTGATGACCGCTCCGCTGGCGCCCGGCGTCTACACCGTCGTCGTCACCGCGGTCGGCTACTCACCCATCGCCTCGACGGCGATCGCGACCACGTCCGGCACCGCCGAGCTGGGCGTCCTCGTGCTCGCCCGGCAGGGCGGTGTGGAACTGCCGCCGCCCGGCGTGTGGACCATCGATCCCGCTCATTCGAAGGTGGCCGCGACCGCGCAGCACCTCGGGCTGTCCAGCGTGCAGGGAAGGTTCACCGGGTTCTCCGGCCGGATCGACGTCGGCGCGACCGCCGAGACGTCCAGCGTCGCGGCCGAGATCAACGCGGCGTCGATCACCACGGGCAACGGCACGCGCGACGACCACCTGCGCTCGGCCGACTTCCTCGGCGTCGAGTCGCATCCGACGATCTCCTACCGGAGCATCGGGCTGTCCGTCACAGGTCCGGACCGGTGGAAGCTGTACGGTGTCCTGACGATGAGCGGCATCACCCGATCGGTCGATCTCGACCTCACCTACCTCGGCACGAGCCCCGACCCGTGGGGTGGCCTGCGTGCCGCGTTCCGCGCCGTCACCGAGCTGCGCCGCGAGGATTTCGCGATGAACTACAACCAGGTGGTGCAGGCCGGGATCTCGCTGATCGGGGCAACCTTGAAGGTCGAGCTGGACATCCAGGCGATCCAGGGGGAACTCGCGCCGGAGGCCTGATCGTTTCCACTGTGTGGAGGACGACCGGCTCCGCCGAGTGGCCCGGCCGGCTCCCGGCCGAGTGGCCCGACCATCAACACCCCAAACCGACCGGTGATCGCCGGTACCCGAAAACGAAGGGAGAGGATCATGATGACCGAGGTGGAAACGGCAGCAATCCCCGCCGACGAGCACGAAGCCTACTGTGCGCTCGAGCAACAGCTCGGCGTCCTCTTCCGGCGTTCGCGTGCGCTGTCCGCGCAGGTGGGGCGTACGGTGCACCCCGAGCTGGAGCCCGGCGCCTACGGGATCCTGGGGCGCATCGTGGAGGCGGCGCCGGCGCGTTCCAGCGACCTGGCCGCCTACTTCGGTGTCGGCAAGGCGACCGTCAGCCGCCAGCTGAAGGTGCTGGAGGAGCTGGGGCTGATCGGGCGCGAGCCCGATCCCCTGGACGGCCGCGCCCACCTCCTGAATCTGACCGAGGAGGGACGCCAGCGGTTCGACCGCGCACGGGTGGCACGCCAGGACCGCTTCTACGCCCTGCTCGCCACCTGGCCGGAGGAGGACGTGCGGTCGCTGGCCCAGATGCTGGCCCGCTTCAACGCCCTCACCGAGACGATAGCGACGTGAGATCTCAGAGCTTGGAGGGCTCCAGCGCTTCATGATCTGCCTCGTGGCCGGGCTCTTCCCCAGGCTGCGGCGCAGGCCCGCCGGTCTGTTCCCGCGAGAGCTCATCGGCTCCCGGAACGGGACGCCGGATGAAGAGGTAACCGGCCGCGAGCATCCCGACAACGGTGATGACCAGCAGCAACAGCCGGTAGTCCAGGACGGCGATCAGGCCGGCCCCCACCGCCATGGAAGCCGTCTGCGGCACCGTGACGCTCAGTTCGAACGCCGCGAAGCTCCGTCCGAGGAGCTCGACCGGAGTGGCGCGCTGGATGGCGACCGACACGCCGACGACCATCCAGGGGACGGTGACACCCAGCAGGAACATGCCCGCCACCACAACCGCGTCGTACGGCGTCGTCAACATCGCGCTGCACACCGCGCAGGCGACCAGGCCCCAGGCGACCAGAAGGCTCTCCCCCGTCCTGCGCATCACGCCGCTCGCCGTGGCGCCTCCGACCACGGTCCCGACGCCCATCGCCGAGCCCAGCACACCGACATATGACGGCTCATGGCCCAGGCCCACGGTGACGACCACGAACCCGATGGACTCGTAGAACCCGATCGCCAGCATGGCCAGGCCACAGGTCAGCACAAGCTGCCGAAGCATGCGGGTCTTCGCGATGTAACGGATCCCGGAGCCGACCTCGGCCACCCAGTGCTGCTCGGACGGCTGCGGGGCGGGCTCGTCCACCTTTATCGCCAGCAGTATGGCCGCCGCCACCAGAAACGTGACGATGTCGATCGCCACGAGAACGTTGGCCCCGTGCCAGGCGTAGAGCCCGGCGCCCGCCATCGGGGCGACGATCCTCAGCAGTCCGCGAATCGTCTGCAGTGCCCCGTTCGCGTCGCCCAGTAACTCCTCGGGAACCAGCCTGGGCAGGAGAGCCGCCTGGGCGGGCCCGCTGAGGCTGCCCGACACGCCGTAGGCGAACATCACCAGGTAGACCACCCAGATCCGGTCCTGCTCGGTGACCAGGATGAGCGGCAGCAGCAGTACGGGAGTCAGCAGGTTGACGGCGATCAGCAGCGGACGCCGTCGTACCCGGTCCACGATCAGGCCCGACACCGGGAGGAACAGGCTTCCCAGGGCGAACGCGAACATGACCAGGCCGGCCGAGCTCGCGCTGCGGGTGAGCTCCTGGACCGCGATGGCGAGCGCCAGCCACAACGCGGAACTACCGAAGTTGGAAAAGGTGTCCGCGAGCAGAAACAACCTGACCTGCCGCTGGGCCAACAGCTTCAACATCACCGTGCTCCTCTGTCGATCTCTGTCGAGCCTGGTTACGAGTGACGTTCCTTGAGTTCCGCGCTCAGCTCTCCCGCGTCCTCGCCCGCCGTCGGTGTGGCGCTCAGAAAAATGCGCACCAGCCGGGCGTCGTCCGGCCAGGACTCGGGATGGGTGAGGCGCTCGGTATAGGGCCGGAGCACTGCGAGGAGTTGCTCGGCGATCAGGTTCAGTTCTTCGACATCCACCGGCAGGGTCATCCCTCCGAGGAACGAGGCCCGGCGCCAGTCTTCGGGTTCGTCGGAATTGGACTCGGCCCATCGTGTGATCCGGTCGGCCTCACGCTCGACGAAGACCCGCTCCAACTCGTCGCCGGCCACCCCGCCCTCCACCGAGGACCAGCTCTGCTCGATGGAGGTGAGCTGCCACGGGCGCTCGCGCCGGTCCTTTCCGCTCAGCTGCTCGACGAAGCCGTACTTGGACAGCTGGCGAAGGTGGAAGGAGCAGCTGGCCTGGCTGACCTTGAGATGCCGCGCACAGGTGGCGGCGGTGGCCGGGCCTATCACCGCCAGCAGTTCCAGCAGATCCAGCCGCAAAGGATGGGTGAGAGCCCGAAGGGCCCTGGGGTCGGTGACGCGCATATTCCAAAGATGTCTTTGGAATATAAAAATGTCAAGGATGTCTTTGGAATGTGTGCCTCACGACCCCGGAGGCCCGCAATCCCGGAGACGCGGATCACTCTCGCCCGCCGGCAGAGCCGCCGGCCTTCGTTCGACCCGGCGACCTGCATGGCAGCCCTCTTCCGGCGGCGTCGACGTACCGGCCCCGGCGATAAGCCGCATGAGATTGAGGCTTTTGTCCGCGAAATAAGCGTTCAACCGTAAGGTGACTTCGATGAACGTGATCGGCGGATACGTGCTCAGGCGGGAGCTGGGCCGGGGCGGCATGGGTGTGGTCCACCTCGCCACCACCCCGGCCGGCGGCCTGGCCGCGGTGAAGGTGATCCATCCGCAACTGGCCGGCGATCCGGCCTTCCGGCGGCGCTTCGACCGCGAGGTCGCCGCGGCGCGCAGCGTGGCCAGGTTCTGCACCGCTCCCGTGCTCGACGCCGGGATCGAGGGAGGCGTCGCCTACCTCGTCACCGAGTACGTGAAGGGGCCCGATCTGGCGCAGGCCGTACGCGATCAGGGGCCGCTGACCGGCGCCGACCTGGAGGCGCTCGCGGTCGGGATCGCCACGGCGCTCCACGCCATCCACGGGGCAGGGGTGATCCACCGCGACCTCAAGCCGTCGAACGTGCTGCTGTCGCCGCTCGGCCCGCGCGTGATCGACTTCGGCATCGCGCAGCTCGTCGACAGTCAGAGCCTGGCCAGCCAGTCGATTCTGGGCACGCCGGCGTTCATGGCGCCCGAGCAGGTGCGCGCCGAACCGCTGACGCCCGCGACCGACGTCTACGCGTGGGGCGGGGTGATCGCGTTCGCCGGCACGGGACGGTTGCCGTTCGGCGGCGGCTCGCCGTCCGAGGTCCTCTACCGGATCGTCAACGAGGGGCCGAACCTCGACGGTCTCGACGAGACCATGCGCGCCGTCGTCGAACGGGCCATGGCCAAGGATCCCTCGCGGCGGCCGAGCGCCCAGCGGTTGCTGGACGAACTGGTCGGCGGTAGGCCGACCCTGGCGACGGCCACCCAGGTCGTCGAACACACCCTGGCCGTCGCCCGTGCGCCGGGCGCGCTCAGGTGGGCTGACACGCCCGAGCCACCGGCCGTACCCAAAGGGCTGAGCACACCCGAGACACCGGCCATGCCCGAACGGCCGGATACGCCCGGACCATCGGCCATGCCCGAACGGCCGGATACGCCCGAGCCATCGGCCATGCCCGAGCCATCGGCCATGCCCGAGCCATCGGCCATGCCCGGGACGCGGCCCGCGGGGACCCGGCGGCGGTGGCCGTGGATCGCCGGCGCCGCCGCGCTCGTGACGGCGTCGGCGGCTGGGTGGGCCGCCTACGCCCTCTTCCGCGCGCCGGCGCTGCCCTACCACGCGGACTTCTCCCGATCCTGGGCGATCGGCACGTCCGCCGGCGGCAGAACCGAGCAGGACGGCGGGGCCTACCTGCTGACCGCGAACCCCGGCTGGCGGCTGTGGAAGTCGGCTCCCCTGTCGGTCGAGCCCGCCCAGGACATCGTGATCAGCTCCGACATGCGGCTGGAGCGGGGCTCGGGGGAAGTCGGCGTGTGGTGCCACGGCGACGAGGACACCGGCGACCGCTACGAGTTCGCGGTCACCGGCACGGGAAAGGCCTCGATCACCAAGCGGCACGGCGGTCAGGGCACCGTCCTGTACGGGCCCGTGCAGGTGAAGAGGTCGGCCGACAGCCGCGTCGTCGCCCAGTGCGCACAGCGGGGCGAGCGGGTCGCCCTGAGCATGTGGCTCAACGACGGCCTGGTGAGCGAGGCCGTCGACACGCGGAGCCCCTACGCTCCGGGGTCCGTCGGCGTCTACGCGGCGCCGGACACGGCCAAGCCCCTCCGGGTCAGGTTCCGCTCGTTCGACGTCCGCCCGGCGGAGGGCTGAGCGGTGCGGTTCGACGTGCTGGGACCGTTGCGGGTCCTTGAGGGCGAGCACGACCTGACGCCCGGTCCCGCCAAGCACCGCACGTTGCTGGCCGCCCTGCTGCTGCGACCGGGACGGCCGCTGACCGTCGACCGGCTGATCGCCGAGGTGTGGGGCGAGGAGCCGCCCGCATCGGCCGAGGCGGTGCTCCGGGTATACGTGAGCGCGCTGCGCAAGGTGGTGGACGGGATCCGCACCGTGCCAGGCGGCTATCTCCTCGACGTCGATCCCGACCAGGTGGACGCGTACAGGTTCGAGCGCCTGGTGGCCGCGGGCCGGCGGACCAGGGACGCCGGCAGGACCGCCGAGGCGGCCGACGACCTGCGTGCCGCCCTGGCACTCTGGCGAGGGCCCGCGCTGGCCGGCATCGACTCGGGCGAGCTGCGGCGGGCGCATGCCGTACCGCTGGAGGAGCTGCGGCTGACCGCGCTTGAGGAGCGCGTCGCGCTGGATCTGGCGCTCGGCCGTGGCGGGGAGGTGGCCGGGGAGCTGCGCGCGCTCGTGGCGGCCCACCCGTTGCGGGAGCGGGCATGGGGGCAGCTCATGCTGGCGCTCGACCAGGTGGGACGCCGGTCGGAGGCGCTGGGCGCCTACCGGGAGGTGCGGCGGCTGCTGGTCGACGAGCTCGGCCTCGAACCGGGGGCCGAGCTGCGGGAGGCGCATGAGCGCGTGCTGTCGGGAGGAGCGCCCTCGCGGACCGTGCCGAACGAGACGCCGCCCGACATCGTCGACTTCACCGGACGCGAGCGCGTGCTGGACTGGATCCGCCGGTCCGTGCCCCCCGCGGGGACCCCTCCCGTCCACCTGGTGCTGCACGGTCCGGCGGGATCGGGCAAGTCCGCGGTGGCGATCCACGCGGCCACCGCGCTCGACTTCCCCGACGGACGGCTTTACGCCTCGCTGAGGGCCAGGACGCCGGGCGCGATGCTGGAGGACCTGCTGCGCTCGCTCGGGTGCCCGGAGGGAGCCGTACTCGCCGACCTGGACGAACGGATCCGCCTCTACCGCAGCATGGTGAGCGGGCGGCGGCTGCTGGTGGTGCTGGACGACGCGGCGGACGAGGCCCAGGTCCGCCCGCTGCTGCCCACCGGGCCCGGCTGCCTGACGCTGGTGACCAGCCGCTCGCCGCTGTCCGGGCTGGAGGCCGCGCGCGCCTGCGAGATCGGCGTGTTCGATCCCGGAGAGTCCGTGGCGATGCTGGCCAGGGTGGCGGGTGAGCGGCGCGTCCGGGCCGAGCCGCAGGCGGCCGCGCGGATCGCGATGCTGTGCGGCGGGCTGCCGCTGGCGCTCAGGATCGCGGGGTCCAGACTGGCGCGGCGACCGAGCTGGACGCTGGAGCACCTGGCGGGACGCCTGGAGGACGAGCGCGTCCGTCTCGACGAGCTCAGCGCGGGAGATCTGACCGTGCGGAGCAGCCTGGCGCTCGGCTACCGCGCGCTCTCGGACCCCGAACGCCTGCTGCTGCGCCGCCTCGGCGCGCTGTCCGCGCCCGACTTCGCCCCGTGGGCGGCCGCCGCCGTCCTCGGCGCACCCGCCGACCGGCTGCTGGAGTCACTGGCCGAGGCGGGCCTGCTGCAGGCGCGCGGGCTCGACGCGACCGGCCAGGAGAGGTATGGCTGGCACGACCTGACCAGGCTCTACGCCGCCGAGCGCCTGGCCGATGAGGAGGGTCCGCCCGCCCGGGCGCTCGCCGCCGCCGCCCGGGAGATTCTCGACCGCACCCGCCGGGCCAGGGCGCTGCTCCTGCCCGCCGAGCCCGGCTCGGGCCAGACCCTGGTTCGTACGGCGGAGCAGGCCATCGCCCTGGAGACCACGCAGCTGAGGGAGTCGGCCCGCCGGCTGGCCGTCGAACGGGGGTTCCTGGTCGCGACCGTCGCCGACTTCCAGCGGACCGGCCTGGACGAGGCGGCCTGGCGGCTGGCCTTCTACCTGACACCCTTCTTCGAGCTCGGCGCGCACCGCGAGGACTGGCGCCAGACCGTGGATCTCGGCCTGCGGTCCGCGCGGCGCATGGGCCACCGCCACGGTGAGGTGCTGCTGCTGCGGTCCCTGGCCGATCTGCACCGCGCGGAGGGACGTCTCACGGAGGCGGCCGAAGCCCTCCACCGGGCGCTTCCGCTGGCGGAGGCGGGCGAGGTGGCC
This sequence comes from Streptosporangium subroseum, assembly GCF_900188345.1. Classification (GTDB taxonomy): domain Bacteria; phylum Actinomycetota; class Actinomycetes; order Streptosporangiales; family Streptosporangiaceae; genus Streptosporangium; species Streptosporangium subroseum. The sequence goes on from NZ_FZOD01000063.1 coordinate 7,421, forward strand.
CGCATCCGGCACCGCCTCGGCCTGGTCCACCTCGCCCAGGGGCGGTTGTCGGAAGCGGGGGCCTGCTTCGTGGCCTGCCTGGCCGCGTTCTCGGCGGCGGGCGACCAGCGGGGCAGGGCCGACGCGCTGCGCGCCCTCGGCGGGTTGCGGCGCGCCGAAGACCTGCTCGTCAGGAGTCTGGAGGCCTACCGCGAGTTGGGCGATCCGCGCGGCGAGGCGGCCGTCTCGTTCGACCTCGCCGGGCTCCATGTGGACCAGCGGCGGCCTTCCGAGGCGCGTCAGCGGGCCGAACGCGGCCTCGGCCTGGTCAGGCGGCTGGGAGATCGACTGCCCGAGGCCGCGGGGCTGGTGGTCCTGGCCAGGGTGGCCCTGGCGGAGGGCCGGCCCGACGTCGCCCGCGGGGCCGCCGAGGAGGCGCTCGGGACGTTCCGCGAGTACGCGGACCGCGGGGGCGCCGCGCAGGCGTCGCTGACCCTGGCCGCGGCCTTCCTCGACCTTGATGAGGTGGATGGGGCGGTTGATGCCGTGACACGTGCTGTGGGAGAGTTCAACGCTCTCGGCGACCGGCGAGGTCTCGCCAGGGCCGAAGAGCTCGCCAACGAGGCGCGGCGGCGGCGTGGCCTGCGCATATAGCGCACTATGCGGATCCTGAAGGTGACTCGCCTACGGTCGTGCTCGATTCGATCCACGAGAGGCAGAGGTGGGACGGGATGCGAAGAGGGATCACGCCCGTGACGGCGGTCGTACTGGTGGCCGTGCTGACAGGCTGCGGGATTCTGCCGGACCGGCAGGGCGGCGGCGGTGAGGAGAGGCAGGCCGCCTCCCAGTCGCAGGCTGTCTCCCCGCCGCAGGCGGTCCCTCAGCCGCAGACGGAGGAGCCGGCCGCCATGGTCAAGGTAACCGCCGCGGCCGAAGAGCTCGGGGCGATCGCCAGCCGCAAGGTCTCGCACGGGGGCAGCAACCTGCGCGTCGACATCACCGGCCTCAGGCGGCAGGGAAAGATCGCCACGCTGACCTGGACCGTCGCCAACCTCGACGAGCGCACCGACACCTGGTACCTGGGCTCCCGCCTGAGCAGCGCAGGCCTGGATATCACCGTCTCGGGTGTCTCGTTGATCGACCCGGTCAACGGCAGGCGCTACCGCGTCGCCCGCAACGGCACCGACGAGGACGCCAAGTGCGTGTGCAGCAATGGCAGCGAGACCATCAAGGGCGGCAGCTCGCTTGAGCTGTACGCGGTCTACGGAGCGCCGCCCGCCGATGTCACGAAGGTCAACGTCGAGTTCCCCAACCTGGGGGTGTTCACCGATGTCCCGATCTCCTGAGCGGACCGCGGCGATCCTGGTCACGGTCGCCCTGATGGTCGGGTCCGGCCAGACCGCCCGGGCCGATCCCACATCCCCGCCCGGCACCGCCCCGGTCGACGCGGCCTTCACCGTCGAGGATCTGGTGTTCCCCGTCGAGGACATCGTCCCCGAGACCGAGTCCATGGACGGCACGGAGAGCGAGTCCAAGAGGGGCGAGGAGATCACCGTGGGGCTCACCAGCGACGTGCTGTTCGCGCTGGACAGGGCCGTGCTGACGCCGCAGGCACGGCAGCGGCTGCAGCGGGTCGTCGCGAAGGTGCGGGCCGAGTCCGTGGGCGGGGCGGTCAGGATCGAGGGGCACACCGACGACCAGGGCAGCGACGCCTACAACGACGCGCTCTCCCTCAAGCGGGCGCAGGCCGTACGGCAGGCCCTCCAGGGGAAGCTGCCGGACGTGACCCTCCAGGCCAGTGGCTACGGCGAGAGACGCCCCAAGCTGCCCAACATCGTCCAGGGAAAGCCCGTGAAGGAGAACCGGGCGAGGAACCGGCGAGTCGAGATCGTCTTCAACGCCAAGCAGTGATCTCCGCCGGCTTCGGCGACGACGCGGGGAGCATCTGGGAGCGCCCGCCGTCCTGACGGAAACGACCGCGGCCGGGGGGATGCCCCGTACCGCGGTCGTCGTGAAAGCGCTCGAAGGGAACGAATTCAGAGAGGTGGAGCCGGAACGGGCGTCACTCCGGGGTCGGCCCGGAGGTCGGCGTCGTCGGGGTCTCCGTGGGCTCCGGGGTCTCTGTGGGGTCCGGAGTCTCTGTGGGGCCCGGCGTTTCCGTGGGCGGCGTCGGGAGATCTGTGGGGCCCGGCGTTTCCGTGGGCGGCGTCGGGAGATCTGTGGGGTCCGGGGTCTCCGTGGGCGGCGTCGGAAGGTCCGTGGGGATCGGGGTCTCCGGGGGCGGCGTCGGAAGGTCCGTGGGCGTCGGGACGGGCGGGGTGGGGCAGATGGCGGGAGTGCGCCACCGGGTGCCCGGCCGCCACTGCTTGGAGGACAACCAGCTGTCGCCGCGCCAGAAGCTCCTGTTGGGCCGCGACAGATCGAAGACGTAGGCGACCGTCGCCGTCTCGCCCACGGTCGTGGCGGTCACCGTCACCCAGTCGCCCTGCCTGACCTCGTTACCCCGCCGGCCGGTGAGGGTGCGGGTGGTGTCGCTGATCGCGTACACCTTCTCGAAGCCGTCCTGGCTTTTCACCGTGATCGAGTCCTGCGCCAGAACGGTCGCCTCCCCTGTCTGGGCGAACACCGTGAAGCCGCAGCCGTCCTTCGCCGGCAGGACGAGCTCGCCGTGCAGCGTGCCGGGGAACGCCAGCGGGGGGACGCGGGGTGGTACCGCCGGAGTGGTCGGAGTCGGGGTCGGGGTCGGAGTGAGCGTCGGTACGGGAGTCTCGGTGGGCGTCTCGGTCACCGTCACGCTGGGAACCGGTGTCTCCGGGTCCGTCGGGATGGGCGTCGGGGATGCCGCTGACGCCGCGGACATCCCGATACCGCCCGACGCCACCAGCACGACGGCGGTGGCGAAGACGAATGGGCGTGGGATGCGTCGGCGTGGCCCTCCCGACCCGCTCGACAACAATTCGTTCGGCTCATCAGAGTTTCCTGGCGTCACCATGTTCTCCATCGGGCTTGATGTGGAACCAACGGGGGCATTGAGGATGCGCTCCTGTCTGCCCCTCCAAGACCGAGGACCACTGCCCGGTCGCGGTCCTCCCTCGGGGGGCGCGGGGAAGAATGCCCGCTTCCAGAGGACCCATGCGAGCAACTTTGGCGATCAACTACCCGATGTAGGACCTTCCACCAGCTCACCGCCGCATTTCACGAATTCAAATTAAAAGGGATGAGATCCCCGTCAACCAGTCTCGGCCTTCGCATTAATGCGATTAAGTGCAGTAGGGAACATAATTCGCAAATCGCTCAAACTCATCGATACCGCCGGGAGTCGGCCCGGCAGCCGCCCGGGCGTGATCACCTGACGGTGACCGTTCATCGAGCCCGGCAGACGGATACGGCGCCGGTGGCCCAGGGGGTGTGGAGCGCGTCAGGCGGAGGCGTAGCGGGCCGCCAGGGCGCGGGAGGTCTCGGCGAGGCGGGCCCGCAGTTCCGGCGGCCCGAGAACCTCGACGTCCGCGCCCAGGGCGAGGAACGTCCCGTGGGCGTGGTCGAGCGACTCGATGGGGAGCACCGCGCGGATCCAGCCGTCCGGCTCGGTGGTTCCGGTGCCGGTCAGCGCCCGGGCGGCCGCTCCCCTGAGGCGGGACGCGGCTCGGGGCGAGAGGCGGACCACCGCCTCGCCCGCGTACAGGCGGGCGTGGAAGTCCGCCTGGTAGCGCCGCCAGTAGCCGGCCAGGTCGAAGTCCTCGGGAGGCTGGAACTCCTCGTCCCGTACGGCGAGTTCGAGGATCTGGTCGACCCGGTACGTGCGCGGCCCCGGGCCGGGTCCCGCGACGATGTACCAGCGGCCCGCCTTGAGCACCAGGCCGTACGGCTCCAGGCGCCGGTCGACGTCGGTCGGCTCCTTCCAGCGGCGGTAGCGGATGTCGAGCACCCGGCTGTGCCACACCGCGTCGGCGACCTGCGGCAGATGCGGGACGTCGTCGTCCTCCGCGTACCAGCCGGGCGCGTCGAGATGGAAGCGGGAGCGCATCCGGTCGGCCTGCGCGCGCAGCTCGGGCGGGAGCGCCGCACGCAGTTTGAGCTGGGCGGTCGCGAGGACCGAACCGAGCCCGAGCTCGGCGGCGGGTCCCGGGATGCCGGAGAGGAAGAGCGCCTCCGCCTCGCCGGCGTTCATCCCGGTGAGCCGGGTGCGGTAGCCGGCGAGCAACCGGTAGCCGCCGGAGTGCCCTGCGTCCCCGTAGAGCGGTATGCCCGCCGCGTGCAGCGACTCGATGTCGCGGTAGACGGTCCGCACCGACACCTCCAGCTCCTCGGCGAGCCCGGCGGCGGTCATCCGGCCCCTGGTCTGGAGCAGCAGGAGGATCGAGAGAAGACGGCTCGACTTCACTGACACAAGATGTCAGTGAAGTGGCCCTACGGTCCAGCCATGGCTTTCACGGAGAAACTGCTGCGGGTGCCGCACCCGATCGAGGTGGGCGGCCGCCGCGTCAAGCGCTATCACGTCACCGCCGACCCCGCCGGTATCGATCCCGGCGTCGAGAAGGCCGCGTACGCGATCCTGCCCGAGCTTCTGCCCGAGCCGGACGGCACACCGCCGGCCACCTTCGTGGTCCTCCACCGGGGCGGGGACGACGGGGCCTATATCAACGCGTATAGCTGGGCGTGGGACAACGTCCTGCACTTCGGCGGGGCGGCGGCGGGCCAGCCGGTGCTGGGCTGCCCGGACGGCGATCCCACGCACTTCGTCCGGCTGGACCGGTCGCTGATCGGCTGCGTCTGGGAACTGCCGCCCATCCTCCACGAACGCGACGCCTGGGTACGGCACATGCTCGCGCCCGACTCCCCCGACCTCGACGCCTACCTCGCCGACTCGCTCCCCGAGGGCACCACAGGAGACCGCTCATGAACGACTTCGACTTCCTCACCGGCACCTGGAACGTCGCCAACCGGTGGCGTACGGACTTCCTCGACGAAACGAGCGAATGGGAGGAGTTCCCCGCCGTCAGCCGCGCCTCCCGGCACTTCGAAGGCGGAGCGAACTTCGACGAGATCGAGTTCCCCACCAAGGGCTTCACCGGGCTCACCCTGCGGCTGTACGACACCGAGCGCGAGCAGTGGTCCCTGTACTGGTCCAGCAGTCGCACCGGCAAACTGTTCCCGCCGGTCATCGGCCGCTTCACCGGTGGCCGGGGCGAGTTCTACGGGGACGACACCCACGCGGGCAAGGAGGTCCGGGTGCGCTTCGTCTGGTCGGGCGCCACGGAGGATTCCGCCCGCTGGGAACAGGCCTTCTCAACCGACGAGGGAGAGACCTGGACAACCAACTGGATCATGGATCTCACCCGTAGCTGATCCTGCGCGCGGCGGGCGACCGGGACGCGGGACGGCGGGGCCGGGGGGACCTGACCGGCCCCGCCGCCGGGGTGCCCGGCGACCGCCGTTCCGGCCGGCGAGTCGCAGCGTGACGGCCGCCTCAACGCCGGAAGGGGGCCGGGTGTTGCGGTCTTAATATTCGGAGTCGCGTTCGGCAAAATGCCAGTTTTCCCGACGTTGAACCGTCCCTGTCCCACGTTGTAGATGTTGTGACCGGGAGTAGGCCGAAACCCCGTCCCTCCTGGCGACCCATCCTGCCGAGCCCGTATGGAGAACCGGCGATCAGGCCGGCGGAGCGCCCGTATCGCGTTCGGTGCCGCTCCTGACTCCAGTGCGGGAGGAACAGCATGAAGATCGAGAACTCTGTGGCGGTGGTGACCGGCGGCAACCGCGGGCTCGGCCGGCACTTCGTCACGCAGTTGATCGAACGCGGCGCGAAGGTGTACGCCGCCGCGCGCAACCCCGAGGCGGTCGACGTGCCCGGCGCGATACCGCTGCGGCTGGACATCACCAGGCCGGAATCGGTGGCGAAGGCCGCTCAGGTCGCGACCGACGTGACCCTGCTGATCAACAACGCGGGCATTTCCACCCACTCATCGCTGATCGACGGCGACTTCGACCAGATCCGCCTCGAGATGGAGACCCACTACTTCGGCTCCCTCGGCGTGACGCGTGCGTTCGCGCCGGTCATCGAGTCCAACGGCGGCGGTGCGATCCTCAACGTGCTGTCCATACTCTCGTGGGTGCACCCGCCGGACTACGGCGCCTACAGCGCCGCGAAGGCCGCGGAGTGGGCGATGACCGACGCGGTCCGGCAGCAGCTGGCCCCGCGGGGCATCCACGTCTCCAGTCTGCACGTCGGCTACATGGACACCGACATGGCCTCGTACGTCGACCCGGAGAACAAGGTCGACCCGGTCATGGTCGTCTCCACCGCCCTGGAGGGGATCACCTCCAACGTGGCGGAGATCATCGCCGACGAACGCAGCCGCATCGCCAAGCAGAACCTGGCCGCGCCCCTGACCGTCCCGGCCTGACCAAAGACGCCCTCTGTCGACCGCACCCGGCCCGCTCGATCGGGCTCCGAGCGGGCGCGGCGACCACGAGGCCCCGGCCGGGCCCCGCCGTCGCCGCGTGGTGATATCCGCTACCGCACCAGGCCGAGGCCGGCGAGCGAGCGGTCGTACTCGGTGAACGACTGGTTGTTGTACGGCCCATAGACCCAGGTGCGCAGCGAGTCGGCCTTGGTGTCGATCTCCACCAGGCGCACCGGGTTGGTGGAGTTGGAGTGGAACGTCTGCAGGAACGAGTAGATCTTGTTCCCGTGCACGCCGGTGTCCACCCGGTTGCCCGCGATGCCGACGTGTCCGGAGAAGACGAACTTGATGTTGGTGTACTGCTTGATCAAGTTGTCGAACAGGTACTGCGCGCTGTTGGCCCCGTACTCGGAGCTCTGCTCGATGTTGCCGTTCCCGTCGAGGTAGTCGTGCGTGACGACGATGACGTTGTGGTGCGGGTTGGCGGCGACGACGTTCTTCGCCCAGTTGACCACCTCGGTCCGCGGCCACAGCTCAAGGGTCATCACCAGCCACTGCACGCCGCCGGCCTCGTAGGTCGAGAAGGAGTTGTCGACCTTGCCCGCCTCGAACTGCCCCTTGACGGCGCCGTACTGCGCCGCGGTGAAGTAGCGGTTGAAAACGGTCGTGTCCCGGACGAGCTCCCGGGTGTGGGCGGGGTCACGAGCCGAGCCGCCGACACCGGTCGCCTGCGTGTCGTGGTTGCCGATCGCCAGCGAGTACGGCACCTTCGCCGTTTCGAGCGCCCGCATCGCGTTCTGGGCGATCGCGTACTGCGAGTGATCGGGGGTGTCCCAGTTGACGACGTCGCCGGAGTGCGTCACGAACCGGAGGTCCAGCGCGGACTTGTTGCTGACCAGCCAGTCGGTACGGTTCCGGAAGCGGGTGTCGCCCGCGTTCAGGACCTCCTGCTGGGTGTCGGGCATGACGGCGAAGCTGAACTTGGTGTCGACGGTGGCCGGTGTCTCCATCCGGGCATAGGCCAGATGGACGTTGCGGTCGCACGCCGCCGACTGGAAGTCGTTGATGAGCTCGATCTTGACGTTGTGCCGGCCCGCGCCGACCGCCGTGCCCACCGGGTAGGTGCCATAACTGGTGGCGCTGACGATGGTGGAGGTGCCGACGACCTTGCCGTCCACCGTCACGCGGATGGTCGGCCAGCCCTCGCAGTTGTCGCCGATCGCGCCGACCGCCACCCGCCCGGAGCCGTCAATCGTCGTGGTGGCGTAACTGGAGTTACCCCACAGCGAGGCCTGGGTGCCCGACGCGGGCACCGGAGTGCCGGTCGCCGGGCGGATCGCCCCGCCCGTCACGGTGAACTGCGAGGGGGTGTCGGCGCTTGCGACGCCGGCGAGACCCACTCCCGCCATCGCCATTCCCGCGACCACCGCGATCATCGCGGATCTGAGTCTCTTGATTCGCATCGCCAATCTCCTCCATGCACGTCACTTCCGCCGCTTGGACACTGGGATGGTAAGAAAGATCAGATACGGCAATGCAAATATCCAAAACACATTCCAGATACACGAGCTGTACTTCGGATTCCGCCCACGTGACGGGCGTTCGGCGCGGCCCTTCGACAAGCTGGGCGGCGTTCAGAGGAAATCGGCGTCGCGTACCTTCATGGCGACGTGGACCCGGTTGTCGGTCCCCAGCTTGGCGAAGATCCGGGTGATGTTCGCCTTCACGGTCGCGACGCTCATGTAGAGGCGTTCGGCGATTTCGGCGTTCGAGCTGCCCCGGGCCACCTCGATCGCGACCTCGCGCTCGCGTTCGGTGAGCCTGGCCAGCTCACGCCGTGCCTCCGGACGCCGCGGCTCGTTCCTGCCGGTGGCCGCGGCGATCACCTGGTGGGTGACACTCGGCGACAGCACCGGCTCCCCCCTCGCCACGGCGCGGACCGCCTCGATCATCTTCGGTGGCGGCGTGTCCTTCAGCAGGAAGCCGTCGGCGCCGAGTCGCAGAGCCCGCAGCACCATGTCGTCGGCGTTGAAGGTGGTGAGCATGAGGATCCGGGGCGGGTCCGGCTGGGACAGCAGCAGCTCGGTGGTGATCAGCCCGTCCTGGTTGGGCATCCGGATGTCCATCAACACGACATCGGGCCGCAGGTCACGGATCACGTCCATGGCCTTCCGCCCGTCCCCGGCCTCGCCGACGAGGTCCAGGTCGGGCTCGCCGCCGAGGATGAGGCGCAGCCCGGTCCGAACCATCGGGTCGTCGTCCACGATCACCAGTCGGGTCACGATGTCAGGCCTCCCATGGCAGCCGGGCGTCAAGGATGAAGCGTCCGTTCTGGACGGCATGGCTGAGAGTGCCGCCGGCCATCCGGGTCCGTTCGGCCAGGCCGACCAGCCCCAGTTTTCCGCCGGGACCCGCGGACGTCCCGGCCGGTGCCGGGTTGCTCACCCGAATCCGCAGGCCGTCACCCGGCCGCCCGTCGAGCTCGGCCGCCACCCGGCTGCCCGGCGCGTGCTTGCGCGCATTGGTCAGGGCCTCCTGCACGATCCGGTACGCGTGCCGCCCGGTCTGCGTCGGCAGCAGTTCCCGGTTGTCGATGGTGTCGTCCACCTCGACCTCCTGGCCGGCGGCGCGCACCTCGTCGAACAGGGCATCCACGTGGGCCAGGGTCGGCTGCGGGGCCTCCAGAGCGCCGTCGCTCCGGAGCTCGCCGAGCACGGTGCGTAGCTCGTTCAGCGACTGGTGCGCGTTCTCCTGGATCGCCAGCGCGACCTCGCGGGTCTCCTCGGCGGAGAGATCCGTCCGGTACGCCAGGCCGCCGGCGAGCATCGACAGCAGGGAGATCCGGTGAGCCAGGACATCGTGCATCTCCAGGGCGATCTTGGCCCGTTCCGCCAGCTTGGCCTGCTCGATCCGCTGCGACTGTTCGCGCTCCGCGGCCAGTGCCGCCTGTCGCTGGGAGGCGGCCAGGTCACGGCGGCCGCGAAGGTACAGGCCGAAGACGGTCAGCCCGCCGAGGAAGAGGGTTCCGCTCACCACGGAGATGACGGACACCTGGTCGCTGCCGTGCCGGACGGCGAATGCCACCGTGCACAGCCATGACACGACCGCGATCGGGATCAACTGACGCCACCGGCGATGCGTACACAAGGACACGTACGCGACGGAGGCGGGACCGGCCGCCGTACCGGAGAAAACGGTCAGCAGGGCGGTCGCCAGCGCGATCTGCCATGGCCGGCGACGCCGCCATCGCATCAGGACCAGCCCGACCACGCCGAGCCCCACGTCGACCAGTGTCGGCACAACGTCGCGTTCCTGGTTCCCTGCGGCCGCGACCAGGATGATGCCGTAGAACAGCATCGGCAGCACGGCGTACAGGTAGCGCAGCGCGATGCCCTGCAGGTCCAGGGGCGGCTGGTACTCCGTGTCGTCGGCCACGCTCACAGCCTAAAGACCACGGTACCGGAGCCCTAGCGACCTGGGTCTACATCCGGGTGGCCGCGGGTCTAGAACCGGGGCGACGGACCTGACCCTGCGCGCGGCAGCCCTCGACCTGGGTCCGATGCTCGGCGGCCTCACATCCGGTGGACTGGATCAATGATCGAATTTCACCACGTCAGCAAGGTCTACAGAGGAGTGAAGGTACTCGACGACGTGTCCTTCGCCGTCGAACCAGGAAGCGTCACCGGGTTCATCGGACCCAACGGAGCCGGAAAATCGACGGCCCTGCGTATCCTGACCGGGCTCTCCCGTGCCACCTCGGGCTCGGCCACCGTGCTGGGCGGGCCGTACGCCGAGCTGGACTGCCCGGCCTCCCAGGTCGGCACGTTGCTCGACGCCGGCGCCCAGCATCCCGGCCGTACCGGGCGGGAGATCCTGACCCTGGGCGCGATGACGCTCGGCCTGCCGAGGTCGCGGGTCGGCGAGGTCCTCGACCTGGTCGGCCTGACCGCCCGGGAGAGCCGGCGGACCTTCGGCGGCTACTCGCTCGGGATGAAGCAGCGGCTCGGCATCGGCCACGCGCTCCTCGGCCGGCCCAGGGTACTCATCCTGGACGAGCCCGCCAACGGTCTCGACCCCCAGGGCATCCGGTGGATGCGCGGGCTGCTCCGTGACCTCTCCGATTCGGGTTGCGCGGTGCTGCTCAGCTCGCACCTGCTGCACGAGGTGGAGCAGGTCGCCGACCACATCGTGATGATCGGCCGCGGCCGCGTCCTCGCCCAGGGCGCCGTCGACGAGCTCGGCCAGGGCCGGAGCCTCGAACAGACCTTCCTCGAACTGACCGCGAGCACCGATCGGAGTGCGGCATGACCGAAACCGTCACTCCCAAAACCGTCGGCATGGCCACGAGCGAAACCGTCGCTCCCGAAACCACAGGCGTGTCCACGGACGACACCGCGACGGACGACGTCGACACCATCGGCCCGAAGACCGCGGACGTCCACCGGGCACCGGCACCGATCCCGTTCCACCGGCTGCTGGCGGTCGAGACCCGCAAACTCTTCGACACGCGCAGCGGCAAGATCATGACCGGGACCCTGGTCGCCCTGACCCTCGCGTCCGTCATCGGTCGCGGCGTCGTCTCCGGTCCGCAACTGCACGCCCTGGTCGGCGCCGCCGGAATCGGCTTCGGGACCTTGCTGCCCGTGCTCGGCATCCTTACGGTGACGGGCGAATGGAGCCACCGCACCGCCCTGACCACGTTCGCGCTCGAACCCCGGCGACGGCGGGTGCTGGCGGCCAAGTGCCTGCCGCCGTTGATCACGGCCGTGTTCGCCTCCCTGTTCGCGATGCTGGTCGCGGTGCCGGTGACGGCCGTCGTCGCCGGTGTTCAGGGCGTCCCGGCCACCTGGGAGATCGACCCTCTCGCCCTGCTGGGCTGGACCGGGACGGGCGTTCTCGTGGTCGCGGAGGGGCTTGCCGTGGGCACGCTGCTCCTGAACGCACCGGTCGCGATCGTGATCTGCCTGTCGACCCCGGTCCTGTGGAGCGTCGTCAGGGGGCTCGGTACCACCGGCGAGGTCCTGGCCGAGTGGTTCGACCTGAACACCACCACCGATGCCCTGATGTCCGGCGCCATGACCGGTGGCGACGCCGCCCGGCTGGCCGTGTCGATGATCTTCTGGATCGTCATCCCGATGACGGCCGGTGTGGTGCGCACGGTCCGCAAAGAGGTGACCTGACAGACGGACCGCGTGGTGCGCAGGTCCGCAACAGACAGCCCGCATAGTGCGCACGGTCCGCGAAGAAGCGACCCGACAGACAGCCCGCGTGGTGCGCGTAATTCGTAAGGAGGTGGCCTGCCGGGGGGCGTACGCTCGTCCGCCCCGCGACTCTCGACGCATGCCGCCGGTAGTTATGCTGACCGCAGGCATACGGCTGGCAGGGGGCGCGGATGGCTAGGCCCGGGATGCGCGCGACCGTGCGCGACGTCGCGGCGGAGACGGGCCTGTCGATCGCCACCATCTCGCGGGTCCTGAACGGGCAGGCCAATGTCGCCCCGCACACCCGGGAGCTGGTGCTCCAGGCCGTCGGCCGCCTCGGAGATCAGGCGCCCCGGCCGCGCGCCGGGCAGGAGACGATGGCCGGCGGCACGATCTACGTGCGCTGCCCCTATCTGCTGACCGACTATTTCGGGCTCATCGTCTCCTCGGTCGGTGAGACCATCGAGCTGCACGGCGGGCAGATGATCCTGGGCACCGGTGAGTCGGGCCGGCACACCCCCGCGATCTCCGGTCTGCCCGACCGCTCCGACATCGCGGGTGCGATCCTGATCCTTCCCCCGGAGCCGGGCGACGAGCTCGTACGGCTCCGTGACCGGCAGTTCCCCTTCGTGGTCATCGATCCCAGGACCCCGCTGCCCAAGAACATCGTGGCGGTGTCGGCCGCGCACTTCGCGGGCGCGCGCAAGCTGATGGCGCACGTGGTCGAGCTCGGCCACCGCCGGGTCGGCATCATGGGCGGTCCCGTGGAGTGGCTGCCCAGCGAGGCCAGGCTGGCCGGATACACCGCGTCGCTGGCCGACGTCGGCGTCCTGCCGTCGGCCGAGCTGCTACGCAACGTGCTGGAGCCCAACACCGAGAACGGCTACCGCGCGGCCTGCGAGCTGCTCGATCTGCCCGAGCGGCCGACGGCGTTGGTCGCGTTCAACGACAAGATGGCGGTCGGCGCGCTGTGGGCGGCGGCCGAGCGCGGTCTGAGCGTCCCCGGCGATCTGTCGGTCGCGGGGTTCGACGACATCGACCTCAGCCGGGCGACTCTGCCGATGCTGACCACGGTGCGCCAGCCTCTGCAGGAGATGGGCCGGATGGCGGTCACGCTGCTGATAAGGCTGCTCAGCCGGCACACGCTGGAGGCGTTGCACGTCTCCCTGGGGACCGACGTGATCGTTCGCGGCTCCACGGGTCCCGTCCCCAGCTGAGCATTTGTTTCATTTGTTTCATTGTCGGTTACCTCCCAGCTCGCGCGTGAAGTGCATGGATTTGGGCCTTGACAACTAATTTCACCCTGTGTTGTCCTATGCCGTAACAGGTAAGTTTCTTATCTGTTACATTCGTTACAGTGACGGCTCCCAGGTGAGGCACGTGGCCTGATCCGAACATCCTGGGACGTCGCGGGCCCAATCGCACCCCCCGAAGGGACCCCTGCCTTGTCTCGACCTCCTCGCCGGGCGCTCACCCTCGCCCTCGCCTGCGTCGCCGCCATCTGGGCGGTGGGGCCTGTCGCCGCCACACCTGCCCTCGCCGCGGGCGAGTCCGTGAACATCTGGCTCACCACCACCTCCGACGCGGGTGGCCGAACCGTCACGCGAGGTCTCCAGCAACAGGCCCCGATCGCCTTCGGTCCCGCCGGCGGCAGCGCCAACCAGACCATCACCGTCAACGAGGGAACCACCTACCAGCAGTTCGAAGGCGGCGGAGCCTCGATCACCGACACCACCGCCTACCTGCTGCGCGGCGGCCCGATCAGCGCGGCCACCCGCGACACCGTGATGCGCAAGCTCTTCGACCCCGTCGACGGCATCGGCCTGTCGTTCGTGCGCAACCCGATCGGCGCCTCCGACCTCTCCCGTCCGGGCAACGTCTCCCTCGACGACACCTGCTGCAACCTCAACGACTTCGGCGCCAATGGTTACGACACCAACGTGCGCCTGCTCACCCAGCAGGCCAAGTCGCTCAACCCGGCTCTGCGCGTCAAGGGCGTGCCGTGGAGCGCCCCCGGCTGGATGAAGGACAACGGCCGGATGGACCAGATGGGCTGGCTCAAGGCGGAGTACTACCCCATGTACGCCCAGTACCTGGTCAAGTACGTCCAGAGCTACCAGGCCGCCGGGATCCCGGTGAACTACATCTCGGTGCAGAACGAGCCCAACTGCTGCCAGGCGGGTAACCCGACCGCGATGAGCTACCCCGGCATGAGCTGGAACTCCTCCGGGCTGGCCGAGCTCACCAAGAACCACGTCTACCCGGCCTTCCGGGCCGCCGGCATCACGACCAAGGTGCTCGTCCACGACTGGAACTACGGCGACTACGCCGGTATGGGCGCCGGCGTGCTGAACGACGCGGCCGTGCGCAACGACCCGCTGTTCGGCGGCATCGCCTGGCACGGCTACGGCGGCGACCCGGCGATCGGCACGCAGGTCCACAACCAGTATCCGGCCGTACGCCAGTTCAGCACCGAGCACTCGGGCGGCACCTGGATCGGCAACCAGCACAACGAGGATCTCTCCGACATCGTCAACTACGCCCGCAACTGGAGCGGCAGCCTCGTCAAGTGGAGCCTCGCGCTCAACCAGAGCATGGGTCCGCACAACGGCGGTTGCGACGTCTGCACCGGCCTGATCACCGTTCAGGAGGGCGGCGCCCGCGCCGGCCAGGTCGACTACACCATCGAGTACTACACGACCGGCCACCTCACGAAGTTCGTCAAGCCCGGGGCGTTCCGGATCGACTCCACCGCCAACGCCACGATCCAGAACGTCGCCTGGCGCAACTCCGACGGCACCAAGGCCCTGATCGCGCACAACCGCGGCACCTCGGCCCAGTCCGTCCGGGTCAACTGGGGCAACCAGTCCTTCGTCTACTCCATGCCCGCCCGCACCACCGCCACCTTCACCTGGGGCGGCACCCCCGGAACCGGCAACCCCGGCAACCCCGGCAACCCCGGCGGCACGGGCGGCGCCGTCACCGGTCTGGCCGGCAAGTGCATGGACGTCGCCGGCGGCAGCAGCGCCGACGGCACCGCCGTTCAGCTCTACACCTGCAACGGCACCACCGCCCAGCAGTGGACCCGCCCCGGCGACGGCACGATCCGCGTGCTCGGCAAGTGCCTGGACGTCGTCGGCAACGGCACGGCCAACGGCAGCCAGCTCCAGCTGTGGACGTGTTTCGCCGGCCCCAACCAGCAGTGGACCTACAACTCGGCGACCAGGGACCTGGTGAACCCCGCCGCGAACAAGTGCGTGGACGTCACCGGCAACACCAGCGCCGACGGCGCCCGGCTCCAGCTGTGGAGCTGCACCGGCGCCGCGAACCAGAAGTGGACGATGTCCTGACCTGAGCAAGCCACGGACGCGAACCCTCCAGACGGGGGGGTTCGCGTCCGTACTATACGGAGATCAGCGGGGCTGTCGTCAGTTCACGGACCGGGCCGTACCGGGGCTGTCCTGAGCGGCCTGGTTCTGATGTTCCGAATGCACCGGGCCGGCTGTCTATCGGCTCGGGACGACGACGGCGTCGGGGTTGCCGGGGGCGTAGACGGTGATGCCCTGGGGGAGGGACTTGAGCTTGTCGATCTCGGCGCAGGCGGGGCACTTGTCGTAACCGTTCTGCCTGGCACGGTTGGCCTCCGCCTCGGCCTTGGCCTGGTCGACCTTCGCCCGGGCCTCGGCGACGCCCGCGGCCGCCGCGAGGGAGGTGTCCACCGACCGCTGGACGTCCTGGGGCAGGGTCACCCGGACCAGGTTGAAGCGCAGGCCGGTGAGGAAGGCACCGCCGAGCATCTGCGGGAGATCGCGCTCCAGCGTGGCGTTGACCCCCGCCTGCACCTTGGCGACGTTGGCGTTGCTGCTCCTCGGCTCCAGTTCCGCCCCGCTGTCCAGCATCGCGCAGGAGGGCACCAGCTCGGCGCAGCGCAGGTCGCCGATCTGCACGCGCAGCGCGTTGTCGATCACCGGGCGGACGGCCTGGCCGAAGAAGGCCGCCCATCCCGCGTCTCCCTCCCACGCGTAGTAGGACTCGTTGTCCTGCCCGCGGAAGGTGCGGGTGCCGAAACCGTCGTCGAACCGTTTCAGGGTTTCCCGGTCGAGGTTGAGCGTGAAGTAGAGCGTCCCCTCGATGCCCAGGTTGACGCCGTCACTGCTGGGAGTCGTGACGAGGTCGACGCCGAGGGCGGTGGCGCGTTTGGGGTCGGAGGTGATGGTGTAAAAGCGCTGCTGGGCCGGATAGGGGTGAATGTCCGACCACAGTCCGGTCCAGGTGAGCCCGGACGCGGGATCGAGCACCTGCCTGACCCCGTTGTCGTCGAAGAGACCGCCGTCCCGGACGACCGCGACCTCGCCGGCCTGGGTGCTCGCGAAACCGGTGATCGCTCCGATCGCGGTGGGGATCGCAAAGCCCAGGACCGCTGCCAGCAGGATGATCGCCATGATGGTGCCGAGTCTGCGCATCGCCTGCGCTCCTTGGATGGAGGGCATCTGCGTTCACCCCGATTATCCACAATTCCCTTATAGAATTGTTCAACAATCCTTCGAAATACCTGGCGCGGAAGACACATATTTGTACGACTTTGTACGGCTTGGCAGTCCGGACCAAGGGGGCACCGCCGTCAAGCGGTGCGTGCGATGCTCACAGCTGGGTCTGGCCCCCGTTGACCTCGTACACCGATCCGGTGACGAACGACGCCTGGTCGGAGAGCAGGAAGTTCACCACGCCGGCGACCTCGTCCATCTCACCGGAGCGTCCCATGGCCGTCTTGGCCGCGATCGCGGCCCGCACCTCGGGCGGCAGGGCCTGGGCGGAGGGTGCGTCGATCGGACCCGGTGCGACGGCGTTGATCCGGATGTCGCGCTTGGCGTATTCGACCGCGGCCGAGCGGGTGAGTCCGACGATGCCGTGCTTGGAGGCCGAGTACGCGGCGCGCCCGGCGTGTGCCATCACGCCGGCGGTCGAGGCCATGTTGACGATCGCTCCGCCGCCGTGCTCGACGAAGTAGGCCAGCTCGGCCTTCATGCTGTAGAAGACGCCGGTGAGATTGACGCTGATCACCCGCAGCCAGTCCGCCGGATCGATCTCGTGGACATCGATCAGGTTCGGGGTGACGCCGGCGTTGTTGAATGCGATGTCGAGCCGCCCGTACGTCGACACGGCAAAATCCACAAGCCGCTGAGTCTCCTCGAAGACCGACACGTCGACGACAAACGGTGTGGCCTCGCCGCCGGCGGCGCCGATCTCCTTGGCGACCTGTTCGGCCGTGTCCCGGCTCCGATCGGCAACGATGATCTTGGCGCCTTCCCGGGCAAGTCGTTTGGCGCCCGACTCTCCGAGTCCCGAGCCGGCGCCGGTGACGATGCCGACCTTTCCCATGACGGACATGGTGATTTCTCCCTGGTGTATGTGCTGCGTCGTGGTACGCCGCGAACGAGTGGGTGGTCAGCCCTTGGGGGCCATGACGGTGAAAACCGCTCCGGCCGGATCGAGGAAGACGGCGATGTGGCCGACGCCGATGTCCGTGGGGGGCATGAGTTGTGTGCCGCCCGCGTTGACGGCCGTTTCGGCGGTCGCCGCGGCGTCGGCGACGGTGAAGTAGACGTCCCAGTAGGGCGGAACGTCCTTCGCCATCGCCGGCGGGCGGGGAAGAAGCCCGGAGATCGATCGACCGTCGAGCTGCCACTCCCGGCGATTCATCGGGCCCTCGGGTCCGGTCACGGTCCACCCGAACACCGACCCGTAGAAGGCCGCGGAGGAATCGACGTCGTCACTGATCAGTTCGGCCCAGGAGAACGTGCCGGGTTCGTCGACCGTCGCGGCGCCCCCGCGGTCGTCGTGGTCACCGGCCTCCCAGACCGCGAACCGGGCCCCGCTGGGGTCGGCGAAGACGATTTCCCGGCCGGCACCTGCGGCGTCTTCCGGGCCGGCACCCGGGGCGGCTTCCGGGCCGGCGCTCAAGGGGTCGCCGGATCGGGAGAGGATCGTGCCGCCCGCGGCGGTGACCTTGCTCGCGAACTCGTCGACGTCGGCCACAGCGGCGTAGGCCGTCCAGCCGGGATGGCCGGGCTCTCGGATCGGCCCGACCCCGGCTGCGGGGCGTCCCCGCAGTAGCGCCGTCCGATATCCGTTGGCTTCCGGTGACGCGTCGCCGAACTCCCAGCCGAACAGCGTGGCGTAGAACCTCGCCGCGGCATCCGGGTCGGGGGATTGGAGATCGGCCCGGCTGGGCGTTCCATGTTCGTGGTTGTCGATGTCCATGTCTGCTCCTTTGGTTGATGCCTGGTCAGCACTGGTGACAACCATAGACAAACATGTCAGCGAATGACAAACACAGCAGGAACCGCCTGGAATGACAGCGTGCTGCTAGCATCTGAACCATGACCAACGCACCGGCCTCGCAGGGCGGCCTCCGTGAGGTGACCCGCCGGGCGGTCCAGGCGGAGATCGCCGGCAGGGCGATGGAGCTCTTCCTGGAGCAGGGATTCGACGAGACGACCGTCGACCAGGTCGCCGCCGCCGTCGGCATGTCCGGGCGCAGCGTGTTCCGTTACTTCGCCACTAAAGAAGACATGGTCCTGGGAGACATGCTTCAGATAGGGCACGCGCTGGCCGCCGCGTTACAGGCCCGGCCGGCCGAGGAGTCGCCCTGGGAGGCGTTGCGACGAGCGCTGGACGAGCCCCTCGCCGCCCTCAAGAGCGACGGCGGCAAGGCGTTGGCCAGGGCGACCATGCTGGCGACCACCCCCGCGCTTCGGGCCGCCGCGCAACAGAAGCACACCCAGTGGGAGGAGCTGCTCCTTCCCTACGTCGTTCAACGCATGACAGGGCCCGCGGCCACGCGCGAACTGCGCGCCCACGCGATCGTCTCGGCCGCGCTCTCGTGCCTGGACGTGGCAGTCGAGATATGGACAAAATCCGGCGGAACGAAGGCGCTGGACACTCTGCTGGACACGGCCATCCAGGCGGTTCGCAGCTAGCCGGAATCGTCCGGCCCACGTCGCGGCAACCGTACGGGTGCATCGGACCAGGGCCTGAGACCGTCTCGGAGCACGCACGGCACCCGATGACAGGCGCCGAGATGTCAACGGCAAGTGACCCTGAGCGTCTTGCCCTGCGGCGGTTTCACGGCATCGTGGGAGCAGCGGTTCCGTGTCCGCGGATCGTCCGGAAAATACTTCGCTCACGAGCGACGATTCCATCCCGCGTCGGGAGTCTCCCCTTCGACCGACATCTGCCACCCTGCTGGTGCCGCCCAGGCGCAGCGAAGGTCACGACCCACGACAGGAGACCGTCCGACATGGCCGCGACAGAACCGAGAGCAGATCGCCCCCGCGTGACCGACGTCTGGCCGCTGGTCCACGCCGAGCGAGCGGCCCTGGCGGCCGACCTCGCGGATCTGACCGACGAGCAGTGGGCGACGCCCTCGCTGTGCACCGAGTTGACGGTGCGCGAGGTGCTCGCGCACCTCACCGCGGGGGCGAGCCTCAACACCGTACGGTGGATGGCGGGCGTGATCCGCTGCCGGTTCGACTTCGACAAGCAGGTGGCCATGCGGCTGGCCGAGCAGCTCGGCGCGACCCCGGCCGCAACGCTCGAAAGGTTCCGCCGCGTCATCACGAGCACGACCAAACCGCCCCTCCCGGCCGTGGCGCTGCTCGGCGAGTCGATCGTGCACGGGGAGGACATCCGACGGCCGCTGGGCATCCGCCGCGACCACCCGATCGAGACGATCACGAGGGTGGCCGAGTATTACCAGGGCTCCGACCTCGTCATCCCGGCCAAGGGACGGATCGGCGGCCTACGACTCGTCGCCGGTGACGGGCCCTTCACCACCGGCTCAGGGCCGCGCGTGTCCGGCACCACACTGGCGCTGACGATGGCGATGGCCGGGCGTACGGCGTACTGCGACGAGCTCGAAGGCGACGGTGTCGCGACCCTGCGCGACCGCTGCGAGACGGCGTGACCCAGGCGCGAGGCCACGGCCCGTCGCTTCCGGTGGAACTCGCCGACGGACGCGTTCAGGACCGGGCTTCCGTCGTTCGCGGGACCTCCGGCGGCAGGATGCGCGCCACCATGTCACCGATCAGGCCGTCAAGGGGGTAGGGCGCGAGAAGGCCGGGCACGGTGAGGTCGTCCACGATCAGCCCGGGCATGGCATCGATTGCACCGCCTTGAAAAGGAATCAACCGCATGCGCAAGCTGACCTACTACATCGCCTCGACCCTCGACGGCTTCATCGCCGGCCTCGACGGGCAGTTCGACTTCTTCTCCTTCGAGGGCGACTCCTCGGCCGCCATCCTGGCCGATTATCCCGAGACCATTCCGATCCAGGCCCGTGAGCCACTCGGCCTGACCGGCGTCGCGAACAAGCGGTTCGACACGATCCTGATGGGTCGCGGCACCTACGAACCCGGCTTGGCCATCGGCGTCACCAGCCCCTACCCCCACCTGAAGCAGTACGTGTTCTCCCGCACCCTGACCGGCACCGACCCGGAGGTGGAGATCGTCTCCAGCGATCCGGCAGAGCTCGTCCGGAGCCTGAAGCAGCAGGACGGAATGGACATCTGGCTGTGCGGCGGCGGGAAGCTGGCCGCTCAGCTGCTGCCGTACATCGACGAGCTGATCATCAAGCTCAACCCGATCGTCCTCGGCTCCGGCATCCCCCTGTTCGACGGCCCCTTCACCCCGACCGGTTTCACCCTCACCGCCACCCGTCCCTTCGACACCGGCGTGGTGATCATGACCTACGTCAAGAACTGACCACTTCCGCCACCCCGGAACTCCTTCTTGCGAGTGCCACCTACCAGGCGACGACGCCCTGGTTGCTGGGCTGAACCGTGCCGACCTGGAGCGACTTGAAGGTGATGCCGGACTGCTCCGGGTTCGGGAAGCCCTCCAGGGTCGCCGCCACGAGCGGCCCGCCCTTCGCGAGCCCGACCTTGATGGTGTTGCCGGTCGGGCAATCAGTGGCCGCCTTGTCGCAGATCGTCCACTTGATACCGGCGAACGCGCCTGTACCCGGGGCCAGGTCGGCCGGCACCGACTCGCCCGGCTCGGCGACGTCCTTCGTCGGCACGTTCACCGCCTGGTCGGCCGCGTTCACAAGCGTGATCACCAACCAACCGCCCACGCTGCAGGTACGGCTGGACGCGTTCGTCAGCTGGACGAGCGCCATCCGGCTGTCGCCCTCGCGTCGTTGCGGTTGCTCGGTGAGGGTCACCGTGATGTCGGTCGCCGTACAGGCCGGCACGGCCGCCGGTGTGCCGTCACCGACCGGCGCGGGTGACGTGGCGGTCGGGTCGTCGCCCACGCTCGGCGCGACGCCGGTCGGGGTCGACGTGACCGGTGACGTATCCGATGCGGAGCCTGCCGTCGTGGGGGCGACCGGCGACGAGGTCCCGCAGGCCGAGATCATCATCCCCGGTACGGCGAGCAGCAGAACCGCCCTGGCACAGTTGACGGTCCAGCGGGCCGTACGACGTCGCGACACCACGTTCTTCCCAATCCCTCGTTGGCGAGTCACGGTTGCCGAGCACCCGGGTCTCCCCCGGACACCGGTTCGGCGAACACGCTTCGAACACAGCACGGCTCCGGCGTCGGAATGGTTCAACCCCGACGCCGGAGCGAGCATGTGGCGCAACGGTTCGACCAGGACCGCGCCGGAGCCGCTTCTCGCGCGGTCACTCCCCTGTTCGGGCGCACCCGAAGGGTCCCGTCACCGGGCGGCTTCGATTGTGCCGCCCGAATCGATCAACCTCGGGGCCGGCTGATCCGATCCTATGAGTTGGTGACGACCCGGTGCGAGCGGGGATCGGCATCAACCGGCAGGTCCGTCCGGCGGTCACGCCGCGAGGCAAGCAGCACGATCGCGACAATGATCTGCACCGCCAGGACGGATGCCTGCGTCACAGGCGAATTGACACTCAACAGCGCCACTGTCGTGTTGATTCCGAAGTGGACCGCGACCGCCGCCACAACCCCGGCACGCTCGTAGGCGTAACCGGCCAGCAGCGCCATCGGAATGACGCTGAGCGTGAACAGCAACCCGCTCCAGCTGATCAGGCCGAATGTGGCCTGGATGGTCCCGGGGATGAAGAACAGCGGCAGGTGCCACACCGCCCAGACGACACCCAGCAGCAGGCCGGCCTGAAGGCGGCTCATCGACGCACGCAGGCGCGGGTATGCCGTGCCGCGCCAGCCGGGCTCCTCGGCCAGCGGACCGCCGATCAGCATGCTGATGATGAACGGCACAGGTCCGCCGACGGTCGCGATCAGCTTCTGCCCCTCCGTCAGGCTCACCGCGGGGCCGCCCAGGAGGTCCGCGAGCAGCGCGGCTGCCAGCACGGTCGCCGACGCCAGCACCAGCAGGGGCAGCACCCAGAACAGCCGCAGGCTCAGCCGGAGCCTCACCGTATGGGCGGGGACGGGTTGACGGCGGCGGGCGCGGCGCACCCGGACCACGATCGCGCCGATCACCGGGCCGAAGCCACCGAGCAGGTAGGGGATGACGGTGGGAGAACTCATCGCCGGTCCACCGAGTTTGATCGCGACAAACCAGAGAGCCCAGGTCGTCGCGAACGTGACAGTCCAGAAGAGGGCAAGGCCGCTTTTCTGACTAACGGGGGGTGTGATGGTCACGCTTTTTCCCTTTCACGAGTGTCGCAGGAAGGAATTTCTGATTTCTTCCGCGGGGGGCGAGCGAAAACGGCGATTGAAGTGTTCTTGAAGGTCAGCGCGGGCCAATACGGCCGACGGCGAGTCCGAGAGCAACAAAAACAGGCGCGCCGAACAGAGGCAGTGCCCTGTCGGCACTAACCGGACGAAATGATCGGACTAAGGATTTTTAACTAGGGAATTTTTGTCCCGTCGGGAGGATCCGTACGCCCTGCGGCGTGGATCTCCTGGGGCGTCTCCCGGAGTCGGTGAGCGAGCCAGCCGGCCACCTGCGCGAGCAGATCGGCGTCGACCGGCCGGCGCAGCAGCCGGGGATAGGAGCGCGCCGACGGACGGCCGGGGTCGCGACGCAACAGGTGGGTGAGATCGGGGATCCGGTGGACCTCGACCTCGCCGGGCACCAGCCTGCGGATCTCGTCCAGATCCGCGGGGTCGACCTGGACGTCCTTGCCGCCGGTGATCGCCAGGACCGGGACCCGGATGTTCGCCAGGTCCGGGCGCGGGTCATGGCCGAGCAGCTCCCGCATCCACCGGGCGTTCATCGGCATCCCGGCGACGCGCGTCACGTCCGTGCCGGTCGTCTTGATCCGAGCCAGCTGCCGGTTGGCCAGGGCTCGCAGAACCGGCAGCAGCGGCCGCACGAGCGCGGGGAGATCGCGGGCGATCATCCCGGCCTGCCAGCGCAGGGCGTCCTCGCCCAAGCGGGCGAACCCGGCCAGCAGCACCACCGCCGCAACCCCCGGGTGCCCGCCGAGGGACATGGCGTGGACGGCGCCCTCGCTGTGCCCGACCACGCCGATGGCGTCCGCCCGAATGTCGGGCCGTACGGCCAGGGCACGTAGTGCGGCGGCGGCATCGCGGCGGTTGTCGGCGAATCCGGTCGCGCGCCAGTCGCCGGAGGTGGCGCCGACGCCGCGACGGTCATACCGCAGTGTGGCGATCCCGTCCTTCGCGAGCGCGGCGGCCAGTGGTGGTCCGAGCTCCATGCGGAGCCGTCCGGTGTTGGCGTCGCGGTCCAGCCGCCCGGATCCGTGCAGCAGCAGAACGGCCGGATGCGGGCCTGGGCCCGCGGGCAGGGTCAGGGTGCCGACCAGGGGCAGTCCGTCGTCCGCGGTGGCTGTCATGTCGACATCCCGCATGTCCCGCCTCCTCTCATCATTATCGCTGGTGCGAACTTTATCAGCTGTGAGAACATTACCGTATGTGAGAACATGGGTTCATGGCAACCGCAGATCTCTTCCTGCATCCCGTCCGGATGCGCATCCTGCAAGCGCTGTTCGATGCCGATCCGCTGACCACCTCACAGCTGCGCGACCGCCTGCCCGACATCGCACCGGCGACGATGTACCGGCATATCGCCGTGCTGGCCGACGGGGGTGTGCTGGAGGTGGTGGAGGAGAAACGGGTGCGCGGCACGGTGGAGCGCAGCTACCGGGTGCGCGAGGAGCATGTGGTGATCGACCCCGCCGCGCGGGCAGCGATGACACGGGAGGACCACCTACGGGCCTTCACCACGTTCGCGGCGTCGTTGATGGCGGATTTCCACCGCTATCTCGCCCACGAGGACGCCAATCCCACCTCGGACGGCGTGGTCTACCGGCAGGCGGCGGTGTGGCTGACCGAAGAGGAGTTCGCCGTGATGATCGAGGAGATCGAGAGCGCGGTCATCGCGCGGATCGGCAACGCCAGGGGCGACGACCGCATACGTCACGTCATCAGCCTCGTCGCCGTGCCGGACCAACCCCGGACGGAACCTCGGCCGGACCCCGGGCCGGACGCCGGCGCCGAGCGGATGTCTGATTGACCCGTCTCTCGCTCCTGCAGGGCACTTCACCACCCGGGTGCCAGGCGCCGCGGCCGTACCATCGGGCGGCGCCGTCTCCCGATCGGCCACCGTTGTCCTGCGGCAATGCCTGGTTCTGCGGACCGTCCGTTGCCGTTCCTCGCGGCAGGCGGAGCGATCGAGAAACGAAAGACCCGTGACGACGCGTCGTCACGGGTCTTCGCAGAGCGCACGTCTCTATGCGGCTTCCTGAGGCGTGGAGGGACGGCTGTCGGTCCAGTCGATGATGATCTTCCTTTCGGCGAACAGCCACTGCCCGTCCCTGCGGACGAAGACGTCCTGGTTGCGGATGGACATCACCATCAGCATCCGCCGGCCGTCGTGCTCGAACAGGTGGTGGGCGAGGCAGTGGGTCTCACCTGCGGCGCCGTCCTCGTTGAAGTCCACGGCATGCTGACCGATGAAGTGCGTCGTGGCCTGGAAGGTGTTCAGAAATCCCAGTGCGTCAACTAGCTCGGCGCGGCCCCGCAGGAGCTGGACGGGCTCGCTGCTCGCGGGGTCGCCCTGGTAGACGGCGAGACGGGCGTCCTCGGCGAACAGGGCCGCCTGCCCCTTGGCGTCCCGGCGGTCGGCGTAGTGGGCATAGAGGTCGACGAGCCTGCGGACGGCCATCCGGTCGGCGATCTCCGCGAGGAGTGCTTCGGGGGATCTTGCGCCCAGAGTGGTCATACGGGTTGCTCCTTTGTATTCGATATGCCGGGTCAGACGGAGACGTCGGTGGAGCGGCTGACTTCCTCCCAGCCGGCCACGTCCTCCAACCGGGATGCCAGCTCGGCGCGGATGCCGTCGACCGCATCGCCGCCCAACGCCAGTCGCAGGGGCGGGTTACCGCTGTGGACGGCGGTGACGATGGCGCTCGCGGCCTTGGCGGGGTCGCCCTGCTCCTGGCCCCGCATCGAGTCGATGGCTTCGAGGAAGGCGCCGACGCTGCCGTGATATGTCTCCGGAACCGAGGTGATGGTCTTGCTCGCGTTGATCTGGGTACGGAACGCTCCGGGTTCGACCATCATCACGCGGACGCCGAGCGGGGAGAGCTCCCGGGCGAGCGTCTGCGACAGGCCCTCCAGGGCGAACTTGCCCGCGTGGTAGGCGCCGAACCCGAGGTAGGTGACCTGTCCGCCCATGGAGCTCATCTGCACGATCGTGCCGCTGCCCTGCTCGCGCAGGTGCGGCAGGACCGCCTTGGTGACCTCGGCGGCGCCGAAGAACAACGTCTCCATCTGGATGCGCAGATCGTCCATGCTGAGCCCCTCGACAGCGCCGAAGAGCAGGTTGCCGGCGTTGTTGACCACGACGTCGATCCGGCCGTATACGGCCAGTGTCGCCTCGACCGCGTCCTCGATGGAGGCGGAGTCGGTCACATCCAGCGTGGTGGTGCTGACCCGGCCCCGGCCGAGATCCACCAGGTCGGCCAGGACCTCGGGGCGACGGGCGGTGGCCATCACCCGGTCGCCCGCGGCAACCGCGGCACGCACCAGCTCGCGGCCGAACCCGCTGGAACAACCGGTGATCAGCCAGACCCGGGACTGGTCGGCGGCGATGTCGGACATCAGTGAACCCCCTTGTGCGTACGGGTCGCCACGTGCTTCCCGCTGTCCACCAGCCTGGCCAGGGGCCATGATCAAGATCCAACACTTGCTCTCTGCCCGCGCTACAGTCAGAAGCTGTGACCCATCCTGAGCTGCGGCAACTGCGATATTTCCTTGCGGTGGCCGAGGAGTTGAGCTTCACCAGGGCAGCGGAGCGCCTACTGATCGCCCAGCAGTCTCTCTCCCAGCAGATCACCGCTCTGGAGCGCCGGCTGGGGGTGCGGCTGTTCGACCGCGACAGCCGCGGCACCCGGCTGACCGCCGTCGGCGGGGTGTTCGTCTCCGAGGCCCGCGCCGTCCTGGAACGCGCGGACCAGGCCCTCGCCGTCCTTCAGCGGGCCCGGCGGGGCGAGGTCGGCGACCTTCGCCTGGCCTTCTTGACCACCGTCGCCAACCATCTTCTGCCCCCCATCGTCCGAGCCCTGCGCGAGCAGTTGGCGGACGTGCGGATCACTACGGAATCGACGACCATCGCCGCCCTCGTCGAGGGCGTTACCGGCGGACGCTACGACGCCGCGTTCACCCGCCCGCCACTGGTCGACGGCCTCGCGTCCCGGACCTTGGCCAATGAGCCCGTATGCGCCGTCCTGCCCGAAGACCACGCCCTGGCCCACCGCACCGAACTGGACCTGCGGGACCTGGCGGGGGAACGCTGGGTCCTCACCCCGCCGAGCTCATGGGAGCCCTGGCACCGGACCTACAACGACCACTTCCACCAGGCGGGCTTCATTCCCGACGTCGTCCATACCGACGCCAACCCCCAGAACCTCCTTGGTCTGGTAGCCGCCGGCGTCGGCATCACCCGGCTGGTCCGCTCATCTCAGAGCCTCCGCCGTACCGGCGTTGTTTTCATCCCCTTCGCCGACGCCTACGCCCCCACCGACGTCATCTGGCTACCGCGTAACGACAACCCCGCGCTCCCGCGCCTCCTTGAGATCGTCACCGACCTCGCGGCAACTCGTGACCTCACTCAGAGCGGATGATCAACGGCATGCGAAACTTCTGCGTACTGTTCTGCGTGGTTTGTGATCTTCCACACGACTTGAATGGAGGACATCGGACAGGCATCGGGCCTGTTCATCCAGGTCAGGAGTGACCATGACGACAATCAAGAACGTCGTGCTCGTGCACGGTGGCTTCGTGGACGGATCCGGTTGGCAGAGTGTCTACGACGACCTCGCCAGGGACGGCTTCCACATCCGGATCGTGCAGAACCCGACGCTGTCGCTGGAGGGTGACGTCGCCGCGACCCGCCGGGTCCTCGACGCGCTCGACGGCCCGGCGGTTCTGGTCGGCCACTCCTACGGCGGCGTCGTCATCAGCGAGGCCGGCACCCACCCCAACGTGGCGGCGCTCGCGTACATCGCCGCGTTCGCGCCCGACAAGGGCGAGTCGGTCAACACGCTCATCGCCGACCCGCCGCCCGGGGCGCCGGTGCCGCCGATCCTGCCCCCGCACAACGGTTTCCTCTATCTCGACCGTGACAGGTTCCACGACGCGTTCGCCGCCGACCTGCCCGCGCAGGTGGCCGCGTTCATGGCCGACGCGCAGGTCCCCTGGGGCATGGACGCCCTCGGCGGGGCGGTCACCGAGCCGGCCTGGCGGCACAAGCCGAGCTGGTACCTCGTCGCCACCGAGGACCGCATGATCCCGCCGCCGGCCCAGCGTGCCATGGCCGAGCGCGCCGGAGCATTTGTCGTCGAAGCCATCGGCAGCCACGCCGTCTACGTCTCCCAGCCCGCAGCGGTCGCCGGCCTCATCCGCCAAGCCGCCGCCTGATGTCGGCCGTCACGCGCGACGTGCTCGCACTGGTCTCGGAGGGGCTGTCCAACCGCGTCGTCACGGCCCAGCCGACGGTCACCGAGCGCCCGGTCGAGGCGCACGTGGCGCAGATCTTCGCCACGCCGGGGTCACACGACTCAGGTCTTCGCCACGCCGGGGTCGCACGACTCGCCTCGCGGCGTCCCGGCGGTGCTCACGCACATCCGGCCGGGACGGCGGGCCGCGAGCCGAAATTGGACGGCTCGGGGTGTGCGGTGTGAGCATCGTTCTCGTGAAACCGCACGCCCTTGTGGGACGAGACGCCGAACTGCGCGACCTGTCGGCGCTGCTGGACGGTATGAAGGAGGGCGGCGGCGGCGCGCTCCTGTTGAGCGGCGCGGCGGGCGTCGGCAAGTCGGCGCTGCTCGGGGCCGCCACGGCCGACGCCGCGGCCAGGGGCGCGCGCGTGCTGACCGTGACCGGTGTGCCCGCCGAAGCCCAGGTCCCGTTCGAGGGTCTGCGCAGGCTGCTCTCGGGGACCGGGCTCGCGCCCGGTGACCTCGACGGCGGGCCGCTGCGCGTCGCGATGTCCGTACTGCACCGGCTGTCCGCGCTGGCGGGTGACACGCCCGTGGTACTCGCCGTCGAGGACGCGCACTGGCTGGACGGGCCGAGCTGGGAGGCGCTCGCGTTTGTCGGCCGCCGGCTGCGTTCGGACGCGGTGGTGCTGCTGGCGACCCTGCGCGACGACGCCGACGCGCAGGCCAGGCTCGCCGCGTCGGGACTGCCCGCGCTGACGGTGCCGCCGCTGACCGGCCAGGCGGCGGCGGAGCTGCTGGTGAGGGTCGCGCCCGACCTGGGCATCGCGCTGCGCGCCCGCGTGCTGGCGGAGGCGGCGGGCAACCCGCTCGCGCTGATGGAGTTCGCCGCGCTGGCGTCCCGGCGGGACCAGGAGTTGCTGGCGTCGAGCAGACTGCCTCTGACGGAGCGGCTGGAGCGCGCGTTCGCCCAGACACTCGCCGCGCTGCCCGCCGACACCAGGCTCCTGGCGCTCGTCGCCGCCGTCAACGAGGACGACACGATCGAGGAGAACACGCGGGCCGCGTCCCTGCTGGCGGGCTCGCCGATCGCGGCGGCCGCGCTGGCCCCCGCGACCCGGGCGGGACTGGTCGTGGCCGATGCCGTGCGCGTCAGGTTCCGGCACCCGCTGATCAGGTCGGCGATCACCCAGGCAGCCGGGCCCGACCTGTTGCGCGACGCGCACGCCGCGCTCGCCGCCGCCCTGCCCGATGACGACGACCGCAGGATCTGGCACCGGGCTGCCGCCGCGACATCCTACGACGACGACATCGCAGCCGGGCTCGCCACCGCCGCGCTGCGCGCCGAGGCCAGGGGCGCGTCGGGGCGTGCGCTGGAGGCGCTGGAGCGCGCCGCCCACCTCAGCGCCGACCCGGTCCACCGGGGCACGTGGCTGATCGACGCCGCCATGATGGCCTTCGACCTCGGCGACCGTGCCGCCATGGAACGCCTCGTCGGCCGCGCGGAGGACGCCGACCTCGCCCCGATCGACCGGTCCAGGCTCACCAACCTCCGCGACATCAGCCTGCATTTTGTGTGGACCGGCGTGGACCGGCTGTCTGACCTCGCCGGGTTCGTCGACGAGCTGCGCGCACGTGACGGCTCGGCGTACGCCCTGAACTGGCTGTCATGGGTCGGCCTGCGCTGGTTCTTCTCCAACCCCACGCGGGAGGCCCGCGCGCCCGTGCTCGCCGCGATCGACCGGCTGGCCGTGCCTCCGGATGACCCGCAGCTTGTCACGTCGCTCGCGATGATCACCCCGGTGGAGCGTGGCAGGCAGGTGCTGGCCCAGCTCCACGCGCTGAGCAGGGCGAGCTGGGTCAGCCCGAACAACCTGCTCCGGCTGGGCGTCGCGGCGAACGCGGTCGGGGCGTTCCCGCTGGGCGCGCGGCTGCACGCGGAGGCGGTCTCGGGGATGCGGGCGCGGGGGCCGTTCGGATCGCTCGCGCAGGCGCTCGTCGGGCAGGCGACGGCGGCGGCGCGACTCGCCGACACCCGGCTCGGGGTCGTCGCCGCCACCGAGGCCAGGGCGCTGGCCGTGGAGACCAGGCAGCATCAGTGGGTTCTCACCGTGGACGCCGTATCCGCCGAGATCCACGCGCTGCGCGGCGTGACGGACGTCGCGCGCGACCTCGCCGCACAGGCCGAACGGGGGTTCCTGTCGGCGGGCGCACACCCGATGCTGGCCCTGGTGCAGCTCGCGCGGGGGACCGCCGAGCTGGCCGACGGGACCTTCGGCGCGGCCTGGGACGCACTAC
The DNA here is from genome assembly GCF_900188345.1 of Streptosporangium subroseum. Taxonomy (GTDB): domain Bacteria; phylum Actinomycetota; class Actinomycetes; order Streptosporangiales; family Streptosporangiaceae; genus Streptosporangium; species Streptosporangium subroseum. Next base: position 37,211 of record NZ_FZOD01000063.1, read on the forward strand.
GCCCGATCTTCGACCCCAGCGAGGTCAGCTACCACCAGTACGTACGGCTGTGGGCGCTGCCGCACCTGACGGAGGCGGCGCTGCTCAGCGGACGGCAGGAGGAGCTGCGCGCGATCGCCGACAAGCTGGTCCCGGTGATCGAGGAGAGCGGGTCGCCGATCGGGCACGTGGCGCTCGCCTACGTCAGGGCCGTCACCGCGCCCGACGAGACCGCCGAGGAGCTGTTCACGCAGGCACTGCGCGAGGACCTGGTCGGCTGGCCGTTCGAACGGGCGCGACTGCGGCACGCGTGGGGCGCGTGGCTGCGCCGCCAGCGCCGCGCCGCCGAGGCCCGGGCGCCGCTGCGCGCGGCGGCCGAGGCGTTCGACGCCCTCGGCGCGGTGCCCTGGTCGGAGCGCGCGCTGCGCGAGCTGCGCGCGAGCGGCGAGCGGATCCGCCGCAAGCACGACGCCCGTGACCGGCTCACCGCCCAGGAGCTCCAGATCGCGCAGCTCGTCGCGGACGGCCTGACCAACCGCGACATCGGCCAGCGGCTGTTCGTCTCGCCCCGCACGGTCAGCTCACATCTCTCGCACATCTTCCCCAAGCTCGGCATCACGACGCGCGGAGAGCTGAGCCGTCTCATGGCCACGAGGGAGGGGGATTACATCATTTGACGTACGCGAGGGGAGCCGCCCGGTTCCTACCGTGGGATGTGTTCCATTCCTTCTCTCCTCGCAGGGGAAAGCCATGATCCGCAACATCGTGCTCGTCCACGGCGGCTTCGTCGACGGCTCCGGCTGGCAGGCCGTCTACGACCTGCTCGTCGCCGACGGCTTCCGCGTGTCGGTCGTGCAGAACCCGACCCTGTCCCTGGCCGGGGACGTCGCCGCCACCCACCAGGTTCTGGACGCGCTCGACGGCCCGGCCGTTCTGGTGGGCCACTCCTACGGTGGCGTCGTGATCAGCGAGGCCGGCAGCCACCCCAACGTCGCGGCGCTCGCGTACATCGCGGCCTTCGCCCCGGACAAGGGCGAGTCGGTCAACACGATCATCGCCGACCCGCCGCCCGGCGCGCCCGTCCCGCCGATCCTGCCCCCGGTGAACGGATTCCTCTTCCTCGACCGGGACAAGTTCGCCGCGTCGTTCGCGGGGGACCTTCCCGCCGACCAGGCGGCGTTCATGGCCGACTCGCAGGTCCCCTGGGGCGTGGACGCCCTCGGCGGCACGGTCACCGAACCCGCGTGGCGCGCCAAGCCGTCCTGGTATCTGGTGGCGACCGACGACCGGATGATCCCGCCGCCCGCACAGCACTCCATGGCGCAGCGCGCCGGGTCGACCGTCGCGGAGACACCGGGCAGCCACTCGGTCTACCTGTCGCAGCCCGCCGCGGTCGCCGAACTCATCCGCCAGGCCGCCGCCTGATCACCGCCGTCCGCGGGAAGGTGACGCCGGGCTATTCCGCCAGCGCGCCGAAGACGTAGGTCCCGGGAGCGTTCGGGTTGTCGCCCGCCCAGAACTCCGTCCAGTGGGTGCGGAACTCGTCGCGGGTGAGGTGGCCGTCACCGTCCAGGTCCAGGCGAGGGAAGATCTCATCGGTCGCCGTGGGCGTCCCGTTCCACGTCTCGATGAGCGCGCCGTACTCCGAACGGGAGATGAGGCCGTCACCGTTGAGGTCGATGGCCTCGAACATCGCGTCGGCGGTGCCGGAGACGGCGTCCGCCATGTCGCCGAGGCCTTCCACGGCGAGGAGCACCTCGTCGAGGGTGACGGCCTTATCACCGTCGGGGTCGGAGGTCGCCTGGAGCACCGGCCACCAGCCGGTCATGATGGAGGCCAGCCGCCCCGGATCGACGGATCCGGCGACGACCGTCCAGCGGTGGGCGAGCGCCTGGAAGTCGGCCTCGGTCAGCCGGCCGTCTCCGTCCACATCCATCGCACGGAAAACTCCGACGACCTTTCTCCGCTGAAACTCACTGGCCACATCAGCCTCCGCTCTTCGGGAGGCTTCATGCTGTCGGCAGGCCGCCGTCGGTGACCATACTCCTTTAAGTAAGGAATCCGTTACGCACCGTAGACGGTGCGCCATGCGGGACAGGCACGATTCAAGGCCTTGGCTCTGGAGGCGTCGCTGGATGAGGTCACCGAGCGTCGGGCCGCCGAGGGTCAGAAGGAGTGACCGTAGTAGTTGCCCCAGTCGTTCAGCGGAGGGTGGATCCGGGCAGGGAGTCGAGCAGCCCGAGCTCGTTCCTGGTGGGCGCTCCCTCCCAGTCGCCGGGTGAGGCGACGGCGAAGGCGCCCGTGGTGACCGCCCGATCGAGACGGCCCGCCAGATCAAGGTCGTCGAGCAGTCCGGACAGGTAGCCGGCGACAAACGCGTCGCCGGCCCCGACGAGATCGATGACACGGACGCGGCGGGCCAGGACGTGTTCGGTCGTTTTCAGGGTGTGGCCGCTCGCGCCGTCGCCGCCGCGCTTGACGACCACCTCGTCCACCCCCGCGTCGAGCAGGGAGACCACGCGGTCGCGTTCCGTCGCCGCCGAGGCCGGCGCGACCAGCTCCAGCTCGTCGTCGGATGCGACGACCACCGACAGCGAGGGGACCAGCGGGCGGAGCGCCTCGGCCGCCCGGTCACGGTCCCAGAGCCGGGAGCGGTGGTTCACGTCGAGGCAGACGCGCACGCCTGCCTCCGCGGCGGCGGCGACCGCCACGCGAACCGCCGCGGCGGGTCCCGGGCCGAGCGCCGGCGTGATCCCGGTGACGTGCAGCAGTCTGGGCGGCGGATCGAGCGCGGGCAGGACGTCCTCCGGGGACATCAGGGAAGCGGCGGAGCCCGCCCGGTGGTAGATCACCCGGGTCAGATCGCCGATGCGCCGCTCGAACAGAACGAGCGCGGTGGGCCCGCGCCCGTCGACGCGGGCGTGGGTCACGTCCACCGCCTCCGCGCGTAGGGTGCGCAGCACGAGTTCACCGGTCTCGTCGTCCCCCACCCGGCCGGTCCAGCCGACCCGGTGACCCAGCCGCGCCAGGCCGATCGCGACGTTGGACTCGGCTCCCGCGACCGAGAGCCGCATCGTCCCGCCGAGCCTGATCGGGTCGTCCGCGCGCAGGGACGCCATCGTCTCGCCGAAGGTGGCGACCTCGATCGGTCCCCGGGCCGGGTCGTCCGCGCGCGGGGCCGCCATCGGTCTCAGAGAAGGACCGGTGGTCACAGTGCCTTCCTGAAGCCACGGATCCGTGCCCTGAGCTCCTCGACGCTTCCACCGGCGACGGCGTCACCCACGAGGGGCGAGCCCACGCCGACCGCGACGGCGCCGGCACGCAGGTAGTCGGCGGCCTCGGTCATCCCGACTCCGCCGACCGGAACGAACGGAACCTCGGGGAACGGATCCCGCAGTGCGCGCAGGTGGCGCACTCCGCCGAGCGACGCGGGGAACAGCTTGACCGCCGACGCCCCCATGCCGAGCGCGGCCACCACCTCCGTCGGGGTGAGTGCCCCGGCGAGGACGGGCAGACCCAACCGGCCGCCCTCGGCGACCGCCTCGCTCACCGCGGGGGTGACGAGGAAGGTCGCGCCCGCCTCGGCCGCCTTACGGGCGTCGTCCGCGGTGACCACCGTCCCCGCGCCGAGATCGGCCGCGTCTCCCAGCGCGGCCCGGGCGTCACGGATCACCCGCAGCGCGTCCCCGGTCACCAGGGAGACCTCTATCAGCTCCACGCCTTCCTCGGCCAGTGTGATCACCGTACGGAACGCGGCGTCGGGGTCGGCGCCGCGGACGATGGCCAGCAGGCGGCGTGCTGCGAGCACTTCGAGAAAGCGGTTCGCCTCCGGGGTGACGGAAGGCCCGACCTTCGTGACGGCGGGGATCTGTTCGACCATCAGTTCATCCGTTCCGCGGCCAGCACGAGCCGCCAGGTCAGTTCGCCGGACGACGGGATGACCGCGGCATCGCCCGGACCCGCTTCCGAGAGATCGAACACCGCGCCGAGCATGGGTTCCACGCCGATGCTGCGGTACGGCGAGCCGGCGGGGAATCCGCCGAGGTTGCGCCAGAGGGCGGTGGACACCGGAACCCCCTCGGGGGCCTCCACGCGCAGGTCGAGAACATCGCCGCCGTCCACGACCCGCACGGCCTCGCATCGCAGTACGGCGCCCACGGCGGTGCCGTCGTCGGGACCGAACCGGTCGAGCCGCAGCCCCAGCGGCGCGGGCCAGCGACCGTCCAGGTGAGTCGCGCCGTACGGCCAGGCGCGATCGAGCAGCGGGGCCGCCTCGGGGAAGATCCTTGCCGGGGTGTCCTCGGGGGCGAGGAGCCGGGCGTTCTCACCGAGGTCGAGCAGGGCGTGGGCGGCCCAGACGAACGTGTATCCGGGGTCGGCGGACATCCGGTAGGTCGCCACCACCGTTCCGGCGTCCTCTTCGACCTCGCGCAGCAGCTCGAAGTCCTCGCAGCTCACCGCACTCTCGCCCGGCGAGCCCTTCCAGGCGCGGCTCCACGCGTCACCGTGGTCCGGGACCCCGCGCACCGTGGGAACGCACTCCTCGAGGCCGCCCGCGTCGACGAACGCCGATCCCGGGACGACCGAGGCACGAGCGGGCTCGGGGCGCGACCACAACCACTCGCGGCCGCCTCCGGACAGTGAGACCCAGCGGCCGCCCCGGTCGAGATCGAAACGCGCGCGCAGGGGGACGCTCGCCGTCACCATTCGGCGATCCCGCCGTCGTCGTGCCGCCACACGGGGTTGCGCCAGGTGTGTCCCGCCTGGTCGGCCCGCCTGACCGCGGCCTCGTCGATCTCCACGCCCAGGCCCGGCGCCTCCGGCCGGGAGACGTACCCCTCCGTGAAGCGGAACACCTCGGGGTCGAGCACGTAGTCGAGGAGGTCGGCGCCCTGGTTGTAGTGCAGCCCGATCGAGTGCTCCTGGATCAGGAAGTTCGGGGTCGCGAAGGCGACCTGGAGGCTGGCCGCGAGGGCGAGGGGGCCGAGCGGGCAGTGCGGGGCGAGCTTGGCGTCCCACACCTCCGCGAGCGCGGCGATCCTCCGGGTCTCCGAGATCCCGCCCGCGTGTGACAGGTCGGGCTGCACCACCGCCACCCCGGCCTCGAGCACGGGCCGGAAATCCCAGCGTGAGTACAGCCGCTCCCCGGTGGCGACCGGGACGCTGCTGGACGTCACGACGTCGCGCAGCAGGTGCGGCCGGTCGGGCAGCACCGGCTCCTCGGCGAACATCGGCTGGAACTCGGCGATGAGCGGCAGGATCCGCCGCGCGTCGGCCGCGGACACGCGGCCGTGGAAGTCGACGGCCACATCGCGGCCCGGCCCGAGGATCTCCCTGGCCAGGGCGACCCGTTCCACCACCCCGGCGATGTCGGCGACCGTGGCGAGGGCGGGCATGCGGCCGCCGGCGTTCATCTTGACCGCGCTGAATCCGGCCTCGATCCTGGCGCCGATGCTCTCGGCGAGCTCGGCCGGTTCGTCGCCGCCCACCCAGGCGTACATGCGGACCCGATCGCGGACGTGCCCGCCGAGCAGAGCGTGGACGGGTACGCCGTAGGTCTTGCCCGCGATGTCCCAGAGCGCCTGATCAAGGCCCGCGAGCGCGCTGGAGAGCACCGGCCCGCCCCGGTAGAAGCCGCCGTTCGCCATGACCTGCCAGTGATCCTCGATCCGCAGCGGGTCCTGCCCCATCAAGTATTCCGCCAGCACGTGGACGGTGGCCCTGACCGCCTCCGCGCGACCCTCCACCACGGGCTCACCCCAGCCGACCACGCCCTCATCGGTCTCCACGCGGCAGAACAGCCAGCGTGGCGGCACGAGGAACGTTTCGACATTGACGATTTTCACCGCGACCTCCGACCCCCGATTCCCTGCTTGTCTCCGGTCGCCTTCTCGCGCGTCACGCGGAGTCCTTCACCGCGGTCCATCCCCCGTCGACCACGAGGCAGGCACCGGTGACGTACGAGCTCTCCCCGCAGGCGAGGAAGGTCACCGCGGCGGCCACCTCATCGGGCCGGCCGAAACGCGCGGCGGCGGTGGCCGCCGCGCTCCGCCGGCGGTCCTCCTCGCCGATGCCGTCCCAGGCGGGGGTGAGGATCGGCCCGGGAAGCACGGTGTTGACCCGTACCTCCGGGCCGTACTCCACGGCCAGCTGGCGTCCGAGTGACACGAGCCCGCCCTTGGCGGCCGCGTAGGCGGGGTGTCCGGGAAGGCCTACCAGAGCGTGCACGGAGGAGCTCAACACGACGGAGCCCCCGTTCTCCCGAAGGAGCCCGACGCAGGCGTTGACCGCCAGATACGTCGCCGTGAGGTTGACGGCGATCTGCCGGTCCCAGGCCTCCTCGGCCAGCTCGTGCGCGGGGGCCCGCACCACCACGCTGGCGTTGCTGTAGAGCACGTCCAGCCGCCCGAACTCGGCTCGCGCAGCCTCCGCGATCCGTCGCCAGGTCAGGGCCTCGGCGACATCACCGGTGATCACCAGAACGTCCGGCCGGTCCTGCCGCTGCTCGGTCACGTCCACCGCGATCACGCGGGCGCCCTCACCCAGGAACCGGTCCACCACCGCGGCGCCGATGCCCGAGGCCGCGCCGGTCACCACGGCCACCTTCCCGGACAGCAGTCCTCGTTCCATGATCTGCACCTTGTCCCAGGGAGCGGACGACACGCCGGTCCGGTCATCTGAGGGCGGGGCCAGGCCGGCCACCGCAGCAACGTTGTCATTCATCAAGACCAGTCAACACGGCGTCACCGGTCGCGGGGAATGTCGGATATTCGGAGCCACCTGGACGATCCGACGGTGTGTGCCATACTGACCCCATGCCGATCCAGGAGGGTTTCCTTAACCAGCGGCTGACCGTGGTGCCCCGCCGGGTCGTGGTCGAGGCGAGCTCTCGCCCGGTGACCAGACGCCTCATGGTCACGGACACCGGGCACTATCCGATCGCTGCGGATCACTTGATGAAGCGGCCAAACGGCATCGAGGAGACCATCCTCATCCTGTGCACGGCCGGCACGGGATGGGCGAACATCGCGGGCGCCCAGCACCGCGTCGGGGCGAACGCGGCGCTGGTGATCCCGCGAGGCACCCCGCACGCGTACGGCGCCTCCTACGACAACCCCTGGACGATCTGGTGGTGCCACCTACGAGGCGCCGACTTGGCCGAGCTCATCGAGGAGGTCGGCGGGCCGGTAATCCCCATCCGCCGCATCGATCGAGCGATCGCCCTGCTCGACGAGATCGTGACGACCCTCGAACGGGGTCACTCGCCGGCGAGCCTGATGGGCGCGGCGGGCGCCGCGTGGAAGCTCCTCACGCAGATCGTGGTCGACCGCACCATGCCGGCGCCCGGTGATCCTCTGCAGCGCGCGATGGCCTACCTGGCCGAGCGGCTGGACAGCACCGTGCGGGTCGCCGACCTGGCGGCGCTGGTCGGCGTCTCACCCTCCCATCTGAGCGCGCTGTTCCGCCGCGCGACCGGGGGCGGGGTGCTCGCGCACCACACGGCGCTCCGGATGGCGCAGGCCCGCAGCCTTCTCGACACCACGGACACGACCGTCGCGAACATCGCCCGCGAGGTCGGCTACCCCGACCCCTTCTACTTCTCCCGTCACTTCAAACGGATGCACGAGGCCAGTCCCACCGAGTACCGCAACCGCGCGAAGGGCTGAGCCGCCCGCGTCACGGCGCCTTCGTCGAGCTCACGACGCGCAGCAGCACCGACCGGTCGACGTCCAGCGACGGCGCCTCGACGCCGACGAGCCGCAGCACACGCCCGGGAAGGGTCACGCCGTCGCGCTGCCACGGCGGGAGCACCGTACCGGCCGCGGGCGCGGACCCGGGGTGGACGGCGTGGACGGTGTAGTCGCGCGCGTCGTCGAGACCGGGCAACCGGATGCGCCCCGGCGGCCACGTCGACGGGCGCTCGACGACGCTGAACGCGTAGAGCGCCTCACCGCGATCGCCCGCCACGACGCCCTCAAGACGGAGTGCCGCGTCGGCGAGGTCCGCGTGAACGACCTCTCCCGAGTGCAGCAGCTCCCGGTGCTCCTTGTGGAACGCGATCCACCGCGCGAGCGCCGCGAGGGTCTCGTCGTCGGCGGTGAGCAGGTTCACCTCGACGCCCAGGTGTCCCCACAGCGCCTTCTCCGCGCGATAGTCGAGCGGATGCGTCCGGTGGGTGGTGTGCGACTCCTCGGCCCCGATGTGCGTTCCCTGCATCTCCGGGGGAACCAGCAACCCCGTCCAGCGTTGGATCTCAAGCCGCTCGTGCGGGTCGTTGCAGTCGCTCGGCCAGACCCGGTCGGTGAACTCGAGGACGCCGAGGTCGATACGTCCCCCGCCGCTGGCGCACGACTCGATCTCCAGCCCCGGGTGGGCGGCCTTGAGCTCCGCCATCAGCCGGTAGACCTGCTCGACCTGCGTGCGCACGCCCGGCCGGCCGCTGGGCGTGTGGCCGGCGTCGAGCAGATACCGGTTGTGGTCCCACTTGATGTAGTCGATGCCGAGCGATCCGACGAGGGCGCTCATCCGGTCGAACAGATGGGCGTACGCGCCGGGGTGACCGAGGTCGAGCACATGCTGGTGGCGGGAGGCGAGGCCGGGACCGTGCCCCGCGTCGAAGATCCATTCTGGGTGCTCGCGAGCCAGGTCCGAGTCGAGGTTGACCATCTCCGGCTCGAACCAGAGCCCGAAGTCCATGCCGAGCTCGCGCACCCGGGCGACGAGCGGTTCGAGGCCCTCGGGCCAGATCGCCGCGTCGACCGTCCAGTCGCCGAGCGAGCTGGTGTCGTCGCGGCGGCCGAGGAACCATCCGTCGTCGAGCACGAACCGCTCGGCGCCGGCCTCCGCTCCGCGTTCGGCGAGCGCGCTCAGGGTGTCGAGGTCGTGGTCGAAGTAGACCGCTTCCCAGGTGTTCAGCACCACGGGCCGGGGCGAGCGAGGATGCTCCGGCCTCGACCGCAGGTGCCGGTGGAATCGCGCGGCGAGGTCGTCCAGCCCGATTCCCCACGATCCGTACTGCCACGGGCTCCGGTGCGAATCGCCCTGCCCGAGCACCACTTCGGCCGGAAGCAGCACCTCTCCCGCCGCGAGGTGCCTCGTGCCCGCGGGTGTCCGCTCGGCGGCGAGCACCTGGTTGCCGCTCCACGCGAGATGGGTCGCCCACACCGCGCCGTGCCGGAACCCGAAGCCTGCCTCACCGGCGACCAGCAGCAGGGTGTGCTCGAGTCCCGGCTTGCCTCCCCGCGAGGCCCGGACCCACTCCCCCACGTGGAACGGACGTCGCTGCGGCACCCGTTCGAGCGCCCAGCGACCGGTCAGGTCGAGGATCTCCGACGCGTCCGACGGCACCGGGAGCGCCAGTTCGAGGGAGTCGACGCGGTACGGCGTCGCCGCGTCGTTCCTGATCCGGACTCGCTGGCGCACGAGCCCGCTCGCGGCGAGCACCTGGATCTCGAGGTCGACGGAGAGGCCGTACTCCGGGTCGTGTGCCGTGCTGCGCAGCACGGGCCCGTCTGTCTCGTCTTCGGCGCGGTACGTCGCGTCCCGGAACTTCGGGGCCCAGCGTCGGCCGTCGTCGTCGCCGACGAGACCCGGGCGCCCGAGCCAGCCCTCCGCCGGTTGCGGGAGCACCGGGACGGGCTGGGGGTAGGTGACCGCGCTGTCGCCGATCGCGGGAAGCGCGGCCTTCTGCACGTACGCCAGGGCGTCGTCCCCGACCTCTCCGAGATCCGGCCCCCAGTGCAGGATGCGCGGCAGCCTGCCCCCGTCGACGGCGACGACGAGGCTGGTGCCCCCCGCGCGCAGGTGGATCGGTATGTGCCGGTCGTCGTTCACTGTCCGTCGTTCCCCATCGTTTCCGTCATCCCTTGAGTCCACTGCTCGCGATGCCCGCGAAGAACTGCCGCTGCAGAACCAGGAAGACGACCACGAGAGGTATCGAGCATACGAACGCGCCCGCCATGAGGGTCGGGTAGTCCGTACCGAACTGTCCCTGCAGTCCCGCGAGGCCCACCGGCAGCGGCCGGTTCTCCCCGGAGGGGGAGACGATGAGGGGCCAGAGCAGGTCGTTCCACGAGTAGAGACCCGTCAGCACGGCGAGTGCGGCCAGCATCGGCCGGGCCATCGGCAGCATCACGTACCAGAACACCTGGAAGGTGTTGGCGCCGTCGAGCCGGGCCGCCTCCTCGTAGTCCTTCGGCATCGTGAGAAACGCCTGGCGCATCAGGAAGGTCCCGAACGCGGAGAAGAGGCCGGGAATGGCGAGCGCCGGGAGGGTGTCCAGCAGTCCCAGGTCGCGGACGAGCTCGTACTGGCCGATCAGGAAGAGCTGGCTCGGGACCATCAGCATGACGATGAACAGGCCGAACAGCACGTTGCGGCCGCGGAAGGGGATGCGTGCGAACGCGTATCCGGCGAGCGCGGCGACCACGATCTGGCCGACGACCCGCAGGGCGAGCGAACCGGTGGAGACCGCGAACATCGACCAGAACGGCACCGTCGAGAAGAACGTCTCGAACGAGTGCAGGCTGAGATCCCCCGGCAGGATCGTCGGCGGGACCCTGGTCACCTCGGCGGTCGTCTTGAACAGGGTGAGGATCTGCCAGACGAACGGCACCACCATGAAAACGGACGCGCCGATGAGGATCACATGGATCGGCCAGGTGGTGGTCGGCTTCCCGCGCCACCGGGGACCCGGCGTGCGGCGGACGATGGACTCAGCCATAGAAGACCCAAGATCTCTGCAGACGGAACTGGAGGGCCGTCGCGATCATGATCACAATGAGGAGCACGATCGCGATCGCGGCGCCGTAGCCCTGGTGGAACTGGACGAACGCCTTCTCGTAGAACAGGTACACGATCGTCTTGGAGTCGGCGAGGGCCGTGTTGTTCACCCCGCGCAGCATGATGAAGATCAGGTCGAACATCTGCAGGGCGGCGATCACATTGAGGATCGTGACGAAGAAGATGCTCGGGCTGAGCAGCGGCACGGTGATGTGGAAGAACTGCCGGACGCGGCCGGCGCCGTCGAGGGCGGACGCCTCGTAGAGGGCCTTCGGGATGGCCTGCAACCCGGCGCCGAGGATGATCAGGTTGATGCCGAGGCCCATCCAGATGCCGACGACGCCGAACGCGAAGATCGTGAACCGGGGGTCGGCCACCCAGAACTGCCCGTCGACGCCGAACCACGACAGCACGTAGTTGAGCAGCCCGAAGTCTCCGTTGTAGATGAACCGCCAGACCATGCCGATGGCCACGGGCAGGGTGACGACCGGCAGGAAGAAGAGCACGCGGTAGATCGAGCGTCCCCGGCCGACCTGCTCGATCAGCGCGGCGAGCGCGATGGCGAGGGGGATGCCGAGCAGGATGATCGCGGTGTAGAGCGCGGAGTTCCCGAACGCCTTCCAGAAGTCACCGTCGCCGATGAGCGTCGTGTAGTTCTCGATCCCCACGAAGGTCGCGGGCCCGAACGCCGGGACGTCCTGGAAGCTCTTGATCAGGGTCGACAGGAACGGCCACAGGTAGAGGACCACCAGGCCGATCGTCGCGGGAGCGATGAACGCCAGCGCCCACCACCCGCTGGGCGTGCTGGCGCCTGTGCGGCGGCCGGTCGGCCGCCGCACGAACTTCGTTGCCACGTTTGTCATTTCTTGGCGAGCACCTGGTCGACGGCGTCCTGATATTCCTTCGCCGCGTCCTGCACGGGCTTCTTACCGTCCCACGCGGGAGCCAGGTACTGCGCGGCGAGCCCCTGCCACTCGGACGCGTTCCCCGCGACCGGGAGCGGGACGCTGTAGTCGATGGCGTCGATGAACACCTGCAGGTGGAACTCGGGCATCGCGTCGAGCCACGGCTTCTGGGTTCCCTTGTAGGCGGGGAGCACCGTTCCGGTGGCCGCCTGGATCTCGGCGGCCTTCGTGCCGCCGAGGAAGGCGAGGAACTTCTTGAGCTCCTCCGGATGCTTGCTGCCGGCGTATCCGGCGTTGCCGATGCCGCTGGTGACGGTGGCGCGCTTGACGCCCTGCGGCAGGGGCGCGACGTCGACCTTGTCCTTCAGCTCGGGATTCTTGTAGAGCCGCAGGGCCCAGTACGCGCCGGAGAAGTACATGGCGACCTTCTGGTTCTCGAACATCGAGACCGCCTCGGTGTCCGACAGCTGCTTCAGGGTCGGTGACGAGCCGGCCGCCTGGAGGTCGGTCCAGAACTTCAGGCCGGCGACTCCCGCCGGGCTCGCGAAGTCGGAGGCGGTGCCGTCCGGGTTGATGATGGAGCCGCCGGCCTGCAGGATCGTGTTGTAGAAGCCGCCCTGCGAGTCGATCGGCGCCGCGATGCCCCAGACGCCCTTCGCGGGGTCGGTCAGCTTCTTGGCCGCGTCCTGCACGTCCTGCCAGCCCCACGTGTCATCCGGGTACTTGACGCCCGCGGCGTCGAAGAGCGCCTTGTTGTACCAGATGCCGTTGGTGTCGAAGTCCTTCGGCAGCGCGAAGGACTTGCCCTCATAGGTGTAGGAGTCGGAGACGGCCTTGGGGTAGACACTCATGTCGATCTTGTTGGACTTCACCGTGTCGGACAGGTCGAGAAGCTGACCGCCCTTCGCGTACTCGCGGAAGTGGTCGGCGAGCATCCAGAACGCGTCCGGCGCGGTGCCGCCGGCGGCGCCGACCTGGAGCGTCGACCAGTATTCGGTCCACGGCAGCGTCTGGACCTTGATGGTGATGTTCGGGTTCGCCTTCTCGAACTCGGTGGCGATCTGCTGCATCGCGGGAGTCTGGTCCTCACTCCAGTTCGCGTAGGTGAGGGTGACCTTCTCGTCCGACGCGCCACTGGATGATCCGCCCGAGCAGGCGGTGAGGAGCGTTGCCGCCGCGACCATCGCCGTGGCGGCGATCCAATTGCGTTTCATGGTGTTCCTCTGATCGTGTTGTGTGCCGGTCGTCCATGACCGGCACGGGTGTTACCGGTTGGGGGATGCGACGTGAACGGCGGTGTCGACCCAGTCGACGTGCACGCCGATGTCGTCCGGAGCCACGGTTTCGCTGCGCAGGCACAGGGTCTGGGTACCTGAGATGTCCAGGCTGAAGGTCGTGACGGGCTTCCCCGCCTCGACGACGGCGGTGAAAAGCTCGTGGTCGTCCGCGAGGACGCTCACCCTGGCGCTGCCGGTCGACTCGTCGTCGACCCCGACCGCGCCGGTGAACGTCTCCGCGCGCCCGCCGAGGTGGAAGCGCGCCTCCGAGTACGGCGCCGTGCCGAGGCCGCGTTCGAATCCCGTGCCCGCGACGCGCATGGGCCGGCCGTCGCCGGGGTTGCCCGCCCCGTTCGACTGGTCACGCTCGACGGGCCCGTCGTCGTTGACAAACGCGATCATCGGCAGGTCCGGCAGCTCGTACGTGCCGGGGGTCATGGGGCGCACGACGCGCGCGTGCGAGACCACGGGGACCACGCCGTCGCCGTCCCGCTCGACCGTCACGACCCCGAGCCGGCCGGGTCGCAGCGAGCGATCGGGACGGACGGCCCAGCCCGTCTCGCCGACGCGCTCGGCGGACCAGCCCGCCGGGAGGCGCAGCCGGGCGTCGGCGTCGGTCGTCACGGACGCGGTCCCGTCCGCTCCGATCTCGGTGACGGCCGGGTGCACGACCGGTGCGGGAAGGCGCGGCCGGGGCGCGGCCCGGAACAGGTCCGCGTCCGCCGGCGCCACGATGGCGACAAAGCCGCCGTCCCGGGCGACCGCGACGTCGATCGCGTCCGTGGCGGTCGTGGTCGTCTCCGCGAGTCCGGTCGCCGGCACCTCGCCGGACGTCGGCGACGCGTCGCCGACGATCCACACCCGGGCGTCCGGCCCCGTCCCGAGCTCGCCGAACGGCACGCGGATCGTGCGCGCGTCCCCGGTGGCGATGCCGCCCACGAACCAGCGGTCGCCCGCCCGGCGGGCGATGACGGCGTGGCTGTCGGGGTCGCCCGCCAGCAGCGTCGTCTCCTCCCAGACCGGGGCCAGCTCCGCGAGGAACCGGGCCGCGAGCGGGCGTGAGGCATAGGCGTCGACGTGGTCGGCGAAGTGGGTGATCCCGCATTCGAACGCGACCGAGAGTCCGAGCTCGTGGCCGTCGCTGGTCGTACGGTTCGCGGCGCCGAACGCGACCGGCGTGGCGTCCATCGCGCCGACGATGTTGCGGGTGAACGGCTGGATGACGTTGTGGGACGCCGTGAGGGCCTGGTTCTCGAAGAACACGTAGTACTCGGCGCCGCGGATCGCCTCGTACCCGATCACCTGGGGGAACGTGCGCGCCCAGCCGCGCGGGATGACCGAACCGTGGAAGTTCACCATGAGGCCGAGCCGGGCGGTTTCCATGAGGACCGTGTCGTACCAGCGGTAACGGTCCTTCGACTCCGACTCCATGAAGTCGACCTTGATGCCGGCGACGCCCCAGGAGCGCCACAGTGCCAGCTTCCGCAGGTCCTCCGGGCTGTTGAGGTCGCGCCAGATGGTCCAGAGATGAACCTGGACTCCCCGGCGGCTCGCATAGGCGACGATCTCCGGCACCCAGGTCTCCTCCCATCCGCAGTCGATGAGCAGGTGCTCCCAGCCGAGGTCGGCGGCGACGTCCACGAAGTGCTTCTGCCGCTCCAGCTGCGCGCCCGAGTAGAAGTCGGACCACCACGACCAGGCGGCGCGACCCGGCCGGACCCAGGTCGCGTCCTCCAGGTCGGGCGAGACGGCCGGCGCCAGCTCGTCGACGAGCAGCGAGGACACGAGCTGGGGCAGCGTTCCGACGAGGATGACGCGCCACGGCGTGACGACGCCGCGGGCGACCTCGACGCTGTCGTCGGCGAGGGCGAACCGCAGCGTCCGGCGGCCGTCCGCGTCCGGCTCGCTCGCCTCGGCGTGCGCGCCGGTGAAGCGCCCGTCGATCCCCGATTCGGTGATCAGGATGTGTGTCGTCGCGTCGAGGCGGGTGAGGAACGGGAATCCGTACGCGCCGCTCGCCAGCTCGGCGGTGTCCGCCCCGAAGCGGGGCGTCTCGTACCAGGTCTGGTAGTCGAGCACCCAGCTCCTCGACCCGGCGGGAAGCGTGACGGCGGTACGGTCCCCGGTGACACGGGCGGTTCCGTCGAGGGTGGGCATCGCGTAGCGGATCCCGACGCCGTCACGCGCGACCCGCAGAACGGCCTGCCACTCAACGCCGTCGGCCTCGCGGAAGGTGTGCACGCTTTCGTGGTGCTCGTAGTCGTGTTCTCCGGCGGATTTGCCGGAACGGAGGCTCATCCGGTCGCGAATCATGCGATCCGAGACGTGTACGAGTTCCGCGTTGATGCCGAGCTCTCTGCCGTCGATCACGAACCCGAGCGGAATCCGGTCCAGGACGATCTCGTCGTTCCAGGCGACGGTCAGCTGCACGCCCGTGTCCGCGTTCCGGACCTGAGCGCTCACCGCACCTGTGCTCGTCGCGGGGCGGGGGCGTACCTCGTCGCTCAACACGTTCTCCATCGGAAGCCTTCGGATTGTTCAAGTGGCGATAAACCGCCGTTCAACGGTGACGCTATAGGTCGCGTCCCCCTTGGTCACATGGGCCTTCATAGTTGAGGGATGGACGATCCGACGATTCGGGACCGGGTGGCGTCCGCAGAGGCCACCCGGCCCCGGACTCACATCACGACGTCCAGCGAGTCAACCGTCACCGCCGCCCCGGACGCGTCCTTGATCAGGATGGTGTTGGCGCCGGAGCCCAGGGGGAGCCCGACGGTCGCGGTGGCGAGGGCGTCGCCGCCGCCGGTCCCGTGGAGCGCGACCGTGACCGGGGTTCCCCCGTTGACCGTCACCTTGATCGACGCGGCCGCGGCCGACGCGTAGTGGATCCGCACCGTCTTGTTGCCACTCGACGCGGCCTGGAACGGCACCGACAGCGAGCCGGCCGCGAGACCGGACACCCCGGTGCCACCCGTGCATTGCGAGCACGCGTCCAGGGCGGCACCGCCCGCCCGGGTGTTCGCCGCCGCCTCGGCCTCGACCGTACGCGCGATCGTCAGCGCGTCGATGTCCGGCGAGAAGGCGCTCGCGTTCAGGAATGTGACGGTGTTCGCGCCGGCGTTGAGCGGCACGTCGAGCGACCGCTTGCCCACGTGCTCCCATCCACCGGAGTCCTTGACGTTCTCCGTCGATACGGCGGCGCCGTTCACCCTGACCTGCACCGACCGCGGGTCGCCGGAAGTGTAGGTGAAGGTCAGCCTGTGCGTGCCCGCGGTCGCGGCCATCACATTGTTGAACTGTACGGAGCCGCCGGATCCGATGTTTCCGACCTTCTGCCCGCCCGAACATCCCTTGCACGCCTGCACACCGGCACCGCCGCCGCGCGTGTTGGAGGCGCTCTCCGCCTCGTACCGCGCGTCACCGGATCCGATCATCGCCAGAGGCTTCTTGGAGATGTGCACGGAGACCCCGCCTGCGGCGATCATCGGCAGCGAGAGCGTGGTCGCGCTCGTGACGGCCTGCGTCGAGACGGTGATCCTCCCCGCGCCGTTGTCCGAGAAGATCGTCGCCGTGTGGGTACCGGAGCCGAGGAACGACAGGGGAACCGTGGCGGTCCTGGCCGGTGACGTCATCGCGCCGACGAACCAGTCGTCGCCCGACCGGCGTGCGACCGTGATGTGGTCTCCGGGGAAGCCTTCGACGACCTTCGTCTCGTCCCACGTCGTCGGCAGCGCGCGCATCAGCCAGCGGCCGTCCCACTGCTCGTAGGCCGCGGCCGAATCCGCGTAGTTGACCATCGCGGAGGTGAACACGACCGCCTGCGCGAGCGTGTGACCCTGCGTGAGGATCGACGCGTTCTCCGAGATCATCGTGGGTGTGTAGTCCATTCCGCCGAGCATGTTGCGGATGAACGGATAGGTCACGTCCTGGCGGGCGGTGGTGGGGGGCGGGTACAGGTAGTGCTCGGTGCCGGCCACGGCCTCCGAGGTCACCAGCCACGGCCAGCTGCGATTCTCACCACCCGGCTTGGTGCTGCCGTGGAAGTTGAGCATCATCTGGTGGTTCGCCGCCGCCTGGCCGATCGACTGGTACCAGCCCATCGACTCCTTCGAGTCGCTGAGGAAGAAGTCCACCTTGAGGCCGTCGATGCCGTAGCTCTTGTGCTCGGCCATCAGGGCCTCCGCGGCGGCCGGGTCGGCGAAGGGTTCGGCGTTGACCCAGGCGAACATGCCCACCCCGCGCTGCCTGGCATAGGCCGCGATCACCGGCAGGTCGGTCGACCGGTTGTAGCAGCAGTCCATGGTCACGTACTCGAAGCCCATGGACTCGGCGAAGTCGACGTACTCCCTCTGCTTGTCGAGGTCGCTCGCACTGTCCTCGTCCGCGTACCACGACCACGCGGCGCGCCCCGGGCGGACCCACGAGGAGTCCGCCGTCGCCGGCGGGTTCAGGTTCTGCACCAGGTCCGAGTTGTAGAGCGTGTCGAGGTCGCCCGCGATGATCGCCGCGCGCCAGGGCGTCTCGAACGGGTACGTCGTCGAGATCGGGAACGCCTGGTCCGGCGTCCGCTTCAGGTTCAGCAGCCCGTCACCCGCACCGCTGCCCTTCAGCAGCGACGGGACGTAGGAGGCGTTCGCGTTCACCACCTGCGCCTCGGTGATGACCGTGAAGTAGTCGTTGTCGTCGATCGACGCCAGCAGCGGCATCGTGAGCTCCGTACCGGAGTTCAGCTGGGACGCGTTCCTGTACGTGTAGTCCTGCTCGTAGTTCGCGTTCCACGGAGCCGCCCATCCACCGGTCGTCGTCGGCAGGCGGAATCCACCGGTCTCGTCCGTGATCGACACCGACCCGCTTCCCGGCAACCGGTACCGGTAGGCGATGCCGTCGTCGTAGGCGCGGACCACCAGTTCGAGCGTCCGCCCGCTCTTGGAGTACCGCAGGGTCAGCTCGTTCGCATGATCGCGGTACGACGGCTTCGTTCCCGCCGGCAGCGAATAGGCGGTGTCGATCGCCGTACGCGTCTCGCTGACGTAGCTGAGCCCGGACCGCAGATCGACCGCCGAGGTGGCGATGCCCAGGGGAGAGCTCCCGAAGATCGACGTGGCTCCCGCCGTCACCGCGAACGTCAGCGCGCCTCCCGTCTGCTCGGTGACGGAGAAGGAGATCTGCCCGTTCGGGGAGCTCACGCTGTGCGTTGTGAGGGCGAGCGCGGGGGTCGCCGCGAGGAGGGAGAGGAGCATCCCCAGTGCGGCGACGGCGGCTAACAGGCGCGGACGTCGTCGCCCGGTTCTTCGCGACATTTCGCCTCCATTTTACTGGGTGGACCGGTCCTAACTAGACATATCCACTCGGGTGAGGCAAAACTATGGGCCCAGCTGAACGTGGTCGGAATGGTGGAATCTGTGGATTGGCTGGACATTCCGACTAATTCAGCCGCGGGCTCTGGGAGGAATCCGGCGCCCCCGGGACTGCGGGCGTACATCACAGCGATTACGGTCGAGGTATGGACTATCGCAGCCTTGGACGTACCGGTATGCAAGTCAGCCCGCTGTGCCTGGGAGCCATGATGTTCGGCGCCTGGGGCGAACCGGACCACGACACCTCGATCAAGATCATCCACCGGGCACTGGATGCCGGAATCAACTTCATCGACACCGCTGACGTGTACTCGCAGGGCGAATCGGAGACGATCGTCGGCAAGGCACTGGCGAACGGCCGTCGCGACGAGGTCATCCTGGCGACGAAATTCCACGGGCAGATGGGCGTGGCCCCGGGCCAGACCGGCGGCGGCGATCCGAACAAACGCGGTAACTCGCGGCGCTGGATCATCCAGGAAGTGGAGAACAGCCTGCGCCGTCTCAACACGGACTGGATCGACCTCTACCAGGTGCACCGGCCGGACCGGGACACCGCGATCGACGAGACCCTTTCGGCACTGACAGACCTGCAGCGCCAGGGCAAGATCCGCGCGTTCGGTTCCTCGACCTTCCCCGCCCACGAGGTCGTCGAGGCGCAGTGGACCGCGCGGGATCGCGGGCTCAGTCCGTTTGTCACCGAGCAGCCGCCGTACTCGATCCTGGTCCGCGCGATCGAGGCGGACCTGCTGCCGGTGACCCAGCGCTACGACATGGGCGTCCTGCCGTGGAGTCCGTTGGCCGGCGGCTGGCTGACGGGCCGCTACCGCAAGGGGCAGCAGATACCGGCCTCGCGTCGTGCCGAGCGCATGCCGGCCCGCTACGACCTGTCCGATCCGGACAACCAGCGGAAGCTGGAAGCCGCTGACGCACTGGCGGTGGTGGCCGAGAACGCCGGTATGTCCCTGGTCCACATGGCAGTGGCCTTTGTGCTGCAGCACCCCGCGGTGACCGCGCCGATCATCGGACCGCGCACGATGGAACAGCTGGAATCACAACTCGGCGCCGTCGACGTCACCCTCACCACCGATGTACTGGACGAGATCGACAAAATCGTCCCGCCCGGCGTCACCCTCGCACGCGCGGACCGAGGCTACGTGCCGCCGGCACTCCAGGACCCCTTCCTGCGCAGGCGCCGTACGAGCTGACGCCTGGCCCCGGGGGCGGCACCGACCGGCAGAAGCGTCAGCCGAATCGCTGATTGCTTCTGCCGGGTCGTCTTTGGGGCGTTCCGTCCCGGAAGCGTCGCCGGTGGTTCTGGAGGCGTCGCTGGGCTAGGTCACTGAGGGTTGGGTCACTGGGCCAGGTCACTGAGGTTTGCGTCACTGGGCCAGGCCGCAGCGATTCAGAAGGAGTGGCCGTAGTAGTTGCCCCAGTCGAAGTCGCGGTTGTTGCCCTCGCCGATGTGGGTGCGGAAGCCGTCGAAGCCGCCGCGGGCGCTGATGTTGAACTTCCACTCGCCGTGACCGCCGGTGGAGAAGCGGCGGGTGTGCCAGCCGCTGTTGTCGTGGTAGCTGAAGTCGACGTAGGTGTTCTGGCGGTCACGGTCGTGGTCGCGGGCCTCGATGTCGAAGTAGTAGCGACCGCCTGAGTAGTACCAGTAACCCCGGTACTCCGAACGCTCCCCGCGCGACTCACCCCGACCGAAGTCGGAGGAGCCGGAGAACTAGTGCTTGGTGTACTGCGCCTGAGAAACCGAAGCCGAACTCGCCGTGGAAGCGGCAGAGGCGGTGGTGGCGGTGGCGGCCTGGGCGGGGGCGGCGGCGATGCCGGCCGCGAGTGCTCCGGCCAGGGCGGTGCCGACCAGGACGCTGCGAAGCTTGCTCATGAGGGGACTTCCTTTGGGGTGAGGACGC
>NZ_FZOD01000066.1 GCF_900188345.1 Streptosporangium subroseum
TGTGTTGGCGACGGCCTTGCCGCCCTTGCCGAAGCCGATGACAAGGAGATCGGCGTGAAGGGTGTCGTTGGTGGTGTCCATGCCTCCAGTCTCGACACGCAGAATTCCCACCAAAAGGCACATTAGTTCCTTTTTGCCCCATGAACGTCTCATCATGGATTTGGTGGGTCGTCTCACCCGCCTGGCGTTCCTGGGCACATGCTGCCTTCTCGCCGGCGCCACCGTCCTGGACGTGCCCCGCAGGGATCGTGGTCCGTCAGCCGACGGTGAGAGTCCGATCGACACGGCGTGGGGTGGATCGCCTGGATCATCGTGCCGGCGGTGCTGCACGGCTCCGGGTTCGGACCGACGGACGGATAAGCCCTCACCGCTGAGGAGGGAGCAGGCCGAGCTCGCCTCGTCAGTGTCTTCAGGAGGCCATGGTCACTCGGGTGTCAGTCCGTTGCTGCCGGACCAGGTCTGGTCCGGCCCCCCGAGTGCGACGTGCTCGTACCTGGTCTCAGTACGACGGGTCCGAGATCGACTCGGCTCGATAGACGTCCATCGCCTCGTCGCCGTCCTCGTCGACGCCCACCTTCCGCAGCGCCAGAGTCCGGCTGCCGATTTTCAGTGAGCGTTCACCGTTGTTCTCCGTGGATGCGAACACCGACACCGCATGGCCGTGCATATCGCGTACCTGGTCGTATTCCGGGCTGTCGGGAATGTCAAGTTTGATGCGCCTTACCTGGTCTGTCACCCTCTCAGTGTGAGGGGCTGAGCCCTACAAATCGACAGTATGCGCACAATATTCGGCACCATTCCACGGCGGAAGGTTCTGGCTGGAGGCTGGAGGTCCCGCCTCATCGCAGCCGTCGGCAGTGCGACCTATCGATATTCCCTAGGGCAACGGGTCGATCACGATGTGCTGGTCGTACTGGGTCAGCTCTCCGCCGCGATCCGTAAGGATGGGCCACTTGGTGCTCCGAGCGCACCAGATGACGTGCCCGGCGGTGATATCGCGTGAACCGTCGAGGATCTCCGCGATGTCTCCCACTTTGCCGTGGGTAAAGTCATCGATCTTTACACCGGGCGTCGTGACAAGCTCGAACAACTCCACCTGGGTGGACATGGGAGAGATGGACAACACGGCCGCCAGACCGGTTGCCGGAATGCATATCCCGCCACCGCGGAAAAGGCACATGGCGGCGATGCTCCGGGAGTATTCGGTCTTCGCCACCGCGATGTCTACCAGGGCACTTACGTCAAGCACTCGACCCGGGAGCATGTTTCAGCCCCTCCGGAAATGACGAATGCCGATCTGTCCCCACTCCGCCTCGGACAGCTGGTCGACCCCGAGTGATTCGGCCGCGGTGTCGAGATCTTCCCGATGGAGGTTCCAGCGGTGCATCAGGGTGATGACGTGGGGTTTGTTGCCGATCTCTCGCTGGACGGCGGCATGGATCACGTCGGCGACCTTGTTTCCGGTCAGCCGGGCCTTACGAGAAAGCGCTTCGTAGTCCGCTCTGTCCAGCTCTATCGTGATGGAGGTGTCAGGGCTCGGAATGCTGATTTCCGGCTGACCTTCTCGGGGCTGGAGATGCGCCAGCCACAGGGGAACCGACGCCGATTCCCGCATGGCGGAATCCTTGTCGTTCGGTGGTGACGTGTCCGATCCTGTGCCGTCTCGCCAGGCCGGCAGTGGGTAGGCCATACGTTTGACAGTAGCTGTGAATTCCGGCGTCGGCATCACCTTGGTGTGACTTTGAGGATCAGTCGATATGTCGATCAAAGATTGCACCGGCGTCTTCGTTCTTTCTCCGTGTATCGGGTCTGCGCGCATCGGGATCGGGCCTCGGCCTCGAATGTCCCGGAGGCCTCGGAGCCGAGCGGCTCACCCCGTGAACAAGGTGACAGGTGGAGCGGTCTCCGAGGTGGCAGGCGGAGTGGCGGGCGAGGTGGCCGGTGGGGTGACAGGCGGAGCGGTCTCCGAGGTGGCCGGTGGGGTGGCAGGCGGCGTGGCCGGCGGGGGGACGGGCGAGGTGGCGGGCGGGGTGGCCGCAGCCGCGCCGCAGGTTCCCGCGGCCTGCCGTTCCTGGACCATCTGGTCGACCGTCTTGCTCTGATATTCCTGTCGCAGATCGGGCGAGGGCACAGACCGCCACGAGCCGCTCTCGAAGAGGAAGTCGAAGGTTGCCGCCTCGCTCAACCGGGTCGCCTGGACGCTGGCGTTGTCGCCGGTGACCGTGACCTTGGTGATGGTGAACGAGGTGCCCGGTATGCGTTGTGGACAGAGCTGGAACAGCCGGACGTATTCCTCGCGGGCGATCAACCCCTGGGCTTCTGTGCCCCACATGTCCCAGAAGTCGCCGTAAGATCCGCTGGCGTAGGTGTCGAGCATCAGCTGGGCGGCCTGGCGGACCGAGGTCTCGGAGTGATCGGGCCCCTGCGTCGAGGGAGAGCTCGCCGGTGAGGAAGGCGGGTTGAGCACCGTGAACACGATGATGGCAGCCCCGATGAGCAAGCCGAGAACCATGATCAGTATTGCGGCCAATCCACGACTTGTCTCGCCCCGGGACGGCGGGCCGTACTGCGGCGGATAGCCCACGTGCGGTCTCCGAGGGGCCGACAGGAACGGACAACATGATCGTAACGCTCGCCGCATCTTACTGGCCATGTGACCGTGGAGGACGTGCGGCTCCAGGCGTCACGACGCCTCCGTGGAGAGGGGACGCACTCCAGGCGCTCTGGCGTGCGGCTGCCTCGTGGCTCGGATCACACAAGAAGATCATTGCCCTGGTCGAGCGCTCCGGGAGATGGCTGGTGCCAGTGGTGTTCATGATGGTTTGCGGGACCATTGCGACGGAGTCCTTTTTCGGCTAAATGTCGAGCTTTAGGTAAATATGGGCGATTAGTCCGAATTTGGATCACCTTAATCGGGGAACAACCCCCCATGCGTGAGCATTTGAGGTTCTACCGACATCGATGGTTCAAGGTGTGGATCGCCATGATCGCGCTGTCTGCCGCGCTCATCGCCGTCATCCAGACGGTCGGCAATCAGGCAGTGCTGCCGGCGGCATTCTTCTACGGTGCCGCGGCCGGGCCGATCGCGCTTCTGGTCGCCATCCACGACCGCACCGGGATCGGCAACAGCGTGCCGGGCACCACGCTGATAGGAATGTTCCTGTTCGGCGGGGGCGTCGCCCTCATGATCGGCGGATACTTCGACTCACTCCTCATCACCTCCAAGAACGGTCCCACGATCCTGCGGGTCGGATGGATCGAGGAGGCGGCCAAGATTGTCCCGCCCCTGGCCGTCGCGCTCAAGGGCCGTTACCTGACCAAAGCCGCCGGCGTCGCGCTGGGCCTGTCGTGCGCGACCGGTTTCGCGGTCATGGAGTCGATGTCCTACGCCTGGAAGAGCATCCACTCCGACGGTGTGATCGGCGCGGGCACGGTGCTGTTCATACGCGGTCTCACCACTCCTTTCAGCCACCTCGTCTGGACCGGCCTGATCTGTGCGATTGCCTTCGGAGTCTGGGAGGTGAAGGGGCGGGTCGTGATCACGCTTCCCATCGTCGGCGCCTTCGTGGCGGCAGCCGTACTTCACTCGCTCAACGACGGCCTGCTCACGATCAACATCCCCGGGCCAGCCAGGCTGCTCTTCATCGGCGTCGCGGCCGTGAGCTACTGGCTTTTCTACCGGGCGACCCGCGACCTGAAACCGAGGATGGTCTTAGGCCCGGAGCCGTTACGGGTCTGACCTTCCGAGCCCGCACTCGTTCCCGCGCCTACGCCCGCATCCGTTCCCGTGCCGCCAGGTGGGCCGACCGTGAAGGCCGCCCTGGCGACGCGGGCCGTACGGACCGGGAAGGAGACCGGGAGAGGCCTCGCCTACTCGTACGGCTCGTCCGGAGCCGCCACCTTCGCGAGGCTTCTGCCGGACAACTGCGGATAGATGACCCCGTTGGGCATCTTGCCGAACGTCTGCGGGATCCAGGTGCCGGTGACCTCGACCCAGGTGTCGGTGGGCGGCGGCTCGATTCCCTTGACCGCGACCTTCAGCGGGAACGCGTCCGCGGCGCAGCAGGCGATCTGCATGCGGGTGACGTACCACTGGCCCTTCTTCCTCGCGGGGACGACAAAGCCGGTCAGCCTGACCTCGCGGTCGGTGAGGGACTTCTTGTCGTCGTCCCAGGCCCGGCCGATGAACTCGCTGATCGGCATGTCCACGGCGCCGTCACCGGTCAGCGGGGTGAAGGCGCTGAGGACCTGGCTGCGCGGCGCGGGCGTGTCGTCCCGGGAGGCGGCGAACGAGCCCAGCGCGGGCGGTGCGATCAGGAAGATCGCGAAGACCGGCAGGCACATCAGCCACGCGATCCGAGGCCCGCCGTGCGCGTGGTCGTGCCCATGCGCATGGTCCTCGTCCCCCGGTGCCCGTCCGTCCCGCGAGGCCGGATCCCCCGAGCCGCCGTGCGCCGAACCCCGCGAGATCGAGCCCTGCGAGGCCAGGTGCCACGCGGCCAGGTCGTACGGGGCCGGATCCCCTGAGCCCTGCGAGGTCAGGTCGTACGGGGTCGGCTCCCGCGAGTGGTCCCGCGCGTGTGCCTCGCCGTCCGAGCCGGAGGAGGACTCCTTCTGCCGGAAGGACTGGACCAGCCCGATGATCCCGAGGATCACCAGCACCGCCCCGGCGCCGATCAGGAACGGCCGGAAGCCCGGTTTCACGTAGTTCAGGTACGTCGTGGAGAACGCCGAGATCCGTAGCACGGCGCAGCCGAGCAGCGTCAGGACCAGGTTCTGGGTCACGCGGTTCACAGCAGCAACCATCCGAAGAGGGCGCTCACCACAACGGCGAGTGCGAAGGTCAGTGGGACGAACCTGACCGCGAAAGCCCTGCCGAACGTGCCGGTCTGCAGCGCGATCAGCTTCAGGTCCACCATCGGCCCGACCACCAGGAAGGCCAGTTTCGCGGTCGGGGAGAACGCGGTCATCGAGGCCGCCACGAACGCGTCGGCCTCCGAGCAGATCGACAGCAGCACCGCCAGCAGCGCCATGACCAGGACGGCCAGCCACGGCACCCCGGCGATCGTGGTCAGCCACTCGCGGGGGACCATGACGTTGAGCGTCGCGGCGGCCAGCCCGCCGAGGATGAGGAACCCCCCCGCGTGCAGCAGGTCGTGACGCATCGCCTCGCCGAACTGCGCCCACTTCGGGCCGTCGCCCTGAGGGCGGGAGGGGATCCGCAGCCACTCGCTCCGGCCGAACCGCAGCCAGAGCCAGCCGACCAGCACCGCCACGGCCAGCGAGGCCCCGAACCTGGCCACCACCATCAGCGGCTGCCCGGGAAAGGCGACGGCGGTCGCGATCAGCACGACCGGATTGATCGCGGGTGAGGCCAGGAGGAAGGCCAGCGCGGCGGACGGAGCCACGCCCCTGGCCATCAGCCCCGACGCGACCGGGACGGACGCGCACTCGCAGCCCGGCAGCACCGCGCCGGCCATTCCGGCGACGGGTACGGCGAGGGCCGGATGTCCGGGCAGCGTCCGGGTCCAGAACGACGCCGGGACGAACGCGGTGATCGCGGCGGACAGGGCGACGCCGAAGACCAGGAACGGCAGGGCCTGCACGCAGATCGCCACGAAAACCGTGGCCCAGGTCTGGAGCGCCGGGGCCGTCAGGTGGGGAGTGAGGGCGAACCGTCCCACGACCAGCAGGATGACGACAAACGCGAAGCCCCACGGAAGGGCGCGTCGCGAGGAGGTTTCGCGACCCCAGGAGTCAGGAGGGATCGGCCCTTCCTCGTCGATCCAGACGCGCTGCGGATCGGTTCGGAGCTCTGACATGCGGGTCATTGTGACAGCCGGCGGCAATGTTCCACGTGGAACATCAGCAGAACACTCACAACTGCGACAGGAGCCACCGGGGACCGGTAACCGTGGCACCCAGGCTCGTGACCCGCTCGCGCAGGCCCCGGTCGGCGGTGACGACCAGGACGCGCTCCCAGGGAAGGGCATCCCGTACGACCTGCACGATGGCGTCGTCCCCGTCGGCGGGGGCGGCGACGACGGAGACGCCGGGCAGCGGAGCGGCGCCGCGGGCGGCGCCCTCCACGACCGCGGTGAGCCGCGGGAACCACCGCTCCAGGTGCGGGAGCTGGTCGGGTACGGCGCGCAGCCCGCCGGAGTTGAGGGCGTCGACCTCGGCGATCAGCTTGGCGGCGGCCCCGGCGCGGTCCTTCCACCATCCGTGTTCGGCCCGGGCTCCCACGATGTTGGCGATGTCGAGGACGACCAGCGAGGGGGCGAGCGCCAGGCCGACCTCCGGCCAGGTCTCGGCGAAACCGGGATGAAGCAGCTTGGTGGCGAGCTGCGCGGGGGTGAGCCAGCGCAGCTCGATGCTCTCGCTGTTGGCCGGGACCGCCTCCAGCAGCCCGGAGGCCTCGGCGATCACGGTCTCGAAGGACCAGCCGCCATGGTCGTCGAGATAGACACCCTGGATCCGGAGCCCGTCACGCTCCAGGGCGGCCTCCTCGCGGGCCTCGCGGAGCGCGCTGGCGATGGAATCCTCGTGGCTGTCGCGGGCACCGCCCGGCAGGCCCCAGGTGCCGCCGTGATGGCTCCACAGGGAGCGCTTCTGCATCAGGATGTGAGGCAGCCCCGTGGCGTCATGGTGGACGGCGAGCAGCCCGGAGGCGCCGTACACGCCCCAGTGCTGATGTCCGCGATCACATTGGGCCCACCCGTCACCGTCTTTGGCCGCCATGGGACCAATGATGCACCAAGGAACCCTGACCTCCGGGAACGGATCGTACGGCGAACGCACCACACACAGCGCGCCCGGTCCACGGCTGTTCCGCGACCGCGATCGGCGCGGCGTCTGAAATGGCGCGTATGAAGCGCCGCGTATATGAAGTCTCGCGTCTGAGGTGCCGTGTATGAAGGCTCGCTGAGGTGCCATATCCGAAGTGCCGTGCCGAACGGCGCTCCTGACACGGGATGCCGATCCCACGGATGCTTCGCGCCATTCCGGATGAACAGAGCAGGCCCGGTAGTACGACCTACTTTGCCCGCTATTTAACTTTTATTAGGTTGGGCTCATGCGGACGCTCCCCTTGGCGGTGCTCTCCGGCGTGCTGGCGAGTCTGTTCCTCACCGGTCCGGCCGCGGCGACCGTCGACCGGATTGAGCGGGTTCCCACGGGTAAGGTCGCCCTGACCGGCAACCCGATCTACAAGACGGGTCGAATGCTGCGGCGAACCTGCCGGGAGCGGCCGATCCACAGCACCAGCCGCAAGGGCACGGAAAACTACCTCGGGGCTCTCCTGAAATGCCTCAACGACAGTTGGAAGCGTCAGTTCGCCAGAGCCGATCTGCCTTTCGCCACGGCGAGACTGCGGACCGTCGGCCGTTCCGGCGTGAGCACCCGCTGCGGCAGGTTTCCCAAGGACGCCCAGGCGATCTACTGCGCCACGGACAGGACGATCCTCTTCCTCCTCGACGAGAACCTCCTCCCCTACCTGGACAGCCTGTTCCTGTTCGAGACCCTCGCTCATGAGTACGGCCACCATGTCCAGAAGCTCTCCGGGATCACCGATGTCGCTTACTCCTGGAACTACCGCACCAAGAAGGGCTACAACGCCGTCCAGCGCAGGTTCGAACTCCAGGCCGACTGCCTGAGCGGTGCCTTCATCGGCAGCGTCTGGGACTCCCTGGACCGCTCCGAGGAGGACTTCGTCTACGTCCGGGACATCGCCGAGGACAGTCCCACCCACGGCAAGGCCGAGAACTACGCCCACTGGCTGACGCGCGGCTTCCAAGACGGGGATCCCGGCGCCTGCAATACGTTCGCCGCCAAATCCAGGGTCTCCTGACCGCTCTGTCCCGGGCCGGGCGCCTGCCGTCCTGAGCGCGTGGAGGCCTGAGTGACTACGGCTCTCAGCCGCCGCTCTCGGAGAAGTGCTGGAAGTCCTTGGCTCCCGACCAGATGCCGCCCCATCCCCAGCCGACCTTCGCGAAGGCCTTGACCACCCGGTCGCCGGGGTTGATCACGCCGGGGGCGTCCAGCGGGCGGGTGCCGAACTTGCGGGCGTTCTTGTGCGCCAGCGAGCCGTCCGCGGACACGTAGGGGTTCTCGCGGGGGTTGATGTCGACCGCCCTGCCGTAGGCGTGCTGGGACCAGCTGCTCGACCCCGTCGCCGGGCGGCAGTTGAAGGCCGAGGTGTTGTCGGCCTCGATCGAGTCGAAGTCACTGCCCTTGTAGGCGTCGACGAGCTGCATCTTGTAGATCGGCCACCGCCAGTCGTACAGGCGTCCGAAGACGTTGACGATGGCGTCGGTCCCGTCCTTGTTCACGACCAGCTCGCCGGTGTGCGGCTTGTCGTCGAAGCCCCAGTAGCTCATCGTGATCAGCCGCAGGTCCTGGACCGGGACCGGGCATCCGGGCCGCCAGGAGTAGGGGAGCTGTTTGCGGGTGACGCGCGAGACCTTGGCCGAGAACTTCGGCGGTCCGGTGGGAGAAGGGCTCGCGGTGGTCGGCTCGGCCGAGGGGGTGGGAGGCGTGGAGGGTGAGGCCGGGACGGCGGCGGACGACGAGACCGGCGCCGGGGTGGACGGCGTCAGCGCCGAGGTGGACGCGCTGCACGCGGCCCCGGACAGGCAGCCGGCCACCACCGCGACACTCGTCCCCATCCGCACTGCCAACTGAGCTTTTTTCATCTGTTGTCATCCCCCATGCCTGACAAACACGATAAGCGGTCATTGTATTTGATTAATTACACGAGGTGATAAACAGCAGCTGAGGAGCTATCTTCCACGCCGACGGCGCCGAATCGACGCCGATCCCGATCCGGCCGGGAAGATCATTTTGGGTACGGCGCGCTTGATGGGGCTGGCTGTCCGGGACTGAGGCGTTTCTCCTGCAGTGGGCGGTCTCGGCGTGGCCTCCGTCTCTTGTTTCGGAGGTTTCTGGCCTGATTTCAGATGTACTGACCAGCGAGTTCGAGTTCTTTGGCGGAGGTTTCTTCGAAAACTATCGTCTCTGTGTTCGAAGCCGCGCTACAGTCGGAGTCGTTGGATCGAACACGGGTTCGGACGATGTCTGCCCAGGTGAAGGGGTGTGTCATGGCGATGCTCACGGTGCCGCCGGTGGTCCTCGCCCCGCTTCCCCGGGTTTCCGTCGAGGATGGCGCGACACGCCGTAGCGCTTTCTACGGAAATCTACGTCGGCCGCTATATCCCGTCATAAAGTCCGAGACCGTGGACCCCGTGCGCAATCCCTACGCCCCCGGTGCGGGGCAGCGTCCCCCAGAGCTCGCCGGGCGCGACCGTGAGTTACAACAGTTCGAGATCGTCCTGGAGCGGGTGGCCCGAGGGCGCCCGGAGCGGAGCATGGTCGTCACCGGCCTGCGCGGTGTGGGCAAGACCGTCCTCCTCAACACCTTCAAGTCGATGGCCATGCAGCGTCTGTGGGGCACCGGGAAGATCGAGGCCCGGCCCGAGCAGTCGATCCGGCGTTCGGTGGCGGCGGCCCTTCACATGGCGATCCGCGAGCTGGCCCCCCGGCATCGGGCCCCCGAGCGCATCGAGGAGTTCCTCGGGGTGCTCAAGGCGTTCGCGATGCGCGATCCGTCCGCGGCCAAGGGCACCTCGCACTGGTCTCCCGCGATCGACGTGCCCGCGGGGCGGGGTCGTGCCGACTCCGGTGACCTGGAGATCGACCTCACCGAGTTGTTCGTCGACGCCGCCGCGGTGGCCACCGATCTGGGTGTCGGCATCGCGCTGTTCATCGACGAGATGCAGGACGTGCAGGCCCCCGACGTCTCGGCGCTCTGCGCGGCCTGCCACGAGCTCTCCCAGAGCGGTGGCCCGTTGATCGTGGTCGGCGCCGGCCTGCCGCACCTGCCCAGCGTGCTGTCGGCCAGCAAAAGCTACTCCGAGCGGCTGTTCCGCTATGCCAGGATCGACCGGCTCGACCGTGAGGCGGCAGACCTGGCGCTCATCGCCCCGGCCGAGAGCGAGGGTGTGGAGTTCACTCCCGAGGCCCTCGACGCGCTCTACGAAGCCGCCGACGGTTACCCCTACTTCGTCCAGGCCTACGGCAAGGTCGCCTGGGACCTGGCGCTGCGCAGCCCGATCACCGCTGACGACATCCGGGTCTCCGCGCCGGAGGCAGAGGAGGAGCTGGCGGTCGGCTTCTTCGGCAGTCGCTACGAGCGAGCCACCCCGGCCGAGCGCGACTACATGCACGCCATGGCCTCCATCGGTGACGAGCCCGTCGCCACCTCCGATGTGGCCGACGGCCTCGGCCGCAAACCGTCAAGCCTCTCCCCGGCCCGTGACAGCCTCATCAAGAAGGGGCTGATCTACAGCGCCGAGCGCGGATTGATCGCGTTCACCGTTCCGCACTTCGGCAAGTTCCTCCGTTCTCAACCTGTCTGAACACATGTTCGATATAGTGTGAGAGGCCCCTAGCCCTCTATATGGCTCTCTAGTGGGGAAGCTAGAGAGCCATATAGAGCTGAATGATGCTGTGCTAGAGAAATCTAAGGTTCTCTAGCGTCAGGCCGATACGGGGAGAGAATCCGGCAGAGGCTTGGCCTTGATCGGCTGTCCGTCGATGCCGACGAGGGCCACCCGCACGGCCGGATGGCGCCCGCTCAGATAGATCGCGAAGACCACGTCCACCGGCTCACCGGAGTGGCTGAGCCCCGGGTAGGCGAAGAATCGCCAGCAGAGCTCCCGCCAGCTGTCAATCGGTTCCGTGCCTGAGAGCAGGCTCTCGTGCGACTGCCAGGCCTTGCTCACGCGCAGGCGGTTGAGCGCGGTGGACGTGTCAAGAGGCCGCTGCTCGCAGGGGGCGCGATACCGGAGCCGGGCGGCTGCCTCCTCGATCTCCGGTGAGAGCGCCAGGAGCACCAGCAATCCGCCGATCGCGGCCGGAGCGTGGGCCCACGTGATACCGGTCAACATCGACCAGCCGGTGGCCCCGGGGGCCTGGAGCATTCCCGCGGACATGGCGGTCAGGACAACGGTGCGGCCCAGCGAGCGCAGTCCCACGGGGGTGGCGCTGACCTCGCCGAAGCAGCCGCAGCCCACATCCGGGCGACGGCGGCGCAACTCCCAGAGAACGTAGGTGGACACCGCGAAGAACGCGGTTATGCCCCACCGGAAGAACGAATAGTCGGTCATCAACAGGCCGACCGTCAAGAACAGCTCTCCGAACGCACAGCACAGCATCGCGGGCGTGTGCCACCGTTCGGCCACCAGCACCGCCGGCCCGAGCTTGCTCAGCGCACCCGGTTCGGACTCGCGCGCCGCCGTCCAGATCTTGGCGACCGTACCCGCCACCAGTAGCAGAACCAGAACCGGAAGCTGCGCGATGACAATCGTCGTCAGCATCTGTGTCACCCCAATCCGAGCCGGACGTTGAAGCACCCGTTGGTCAGGTCACCACCGAGTTCCACGAAGGAGGTCGGCGACAGCTCCACGATCCGGCCACGCGGGGAGGTCCCGCATTCCAGGCAGCGATCGCAGAACCGGCCGGCCATACAGCCACATGCCACGATCGGCAGGACCGAGGTGCGTCCCGCGCACACGTTGCGCACGTTGAGCATCGAACCCAATGAGAGATAGGGCAGACCGGCGCAGGACACCCCGGCCTCGTCACAGGCCGTGTCGGACCGCTCCAACATGGGGTAGGCCGCTCCCTGCTCGTCGAAGTCGAAGGCGTCCGACCAGGTGGCCGTGCCCGAGATCCGTGACTGCACGCTGCTGTAGCCGAGGGGCGGCGGAGGAACGGCCGTCCACCGGTAGGGCGGCTGCGAGGTCGCCGGCAGGCGTGCGTGGGTCACGCCGTTCTCGCGGATCCCGATCGCGTCGAACAGGTAACCCGGTTCGAACTGCGGGTGCCGAACCCGTAGCCGCCCCGAGGCGCCGTAAGGGATGACGATCGTGCGCTGCCCTCGATGCGGCCCGCAGTACAGCTCCACGGTGCGGTCCTTGGCGTCGGTGCCGATCGACTGGATCACCCCGGTCATCCGGGTGACGTCCGCCCAGATTCGCTCCACGACCCGGCCGGCCCGCAGCGCCCTGATGATCACGTTGGAACCCACGGGCAGATCGGCCGGGCTGACGGCCTCGCCGCGCCAGGCGGTCGCCCACGGCGCGATGATGAGCCGTTCCTCGCGGCCCTCGGGAGTGTCGATGACGATCAGATGCGGGCTGACGTCCAAGATCTCGCCGGTGACCGAATGGAGGAGTTCACCTTCGCTGGAAACCGGCCCCGGATCCTGAACGGTCCGGCCAAGCGCGGCCGCCGCCAGGACGCGGCGGCGTTCAGCGCTGCGATAGGGCATTGTCGCTCTCCATGTTCGGCGAGGTGTTTCAGCCAGCGTCACATGCTTCGCGCAGTCCCGCTGTTCGCTCCACCAATAAATACGGCAGGTGTCCGACCATGTACTAGAGTTCCCCCCCTTCGTAGAACGCATTGCACCCATAAACTGTCAAAGCCGCGCCTAGCGGCTCTTGAGTGTCTCACCGCTCAACAATGCCGATCTTTGCCGTTGGCGGGATAAAATATGGATTTCGGTTCAGCCGCACTATGGGCTCCGGCTGCGATTCTGGCCACACGAGGCACACCCTGAGCGCGGGCTGGTGATCGTGTTGACCGGCGGGACCGAAGAGGAGTTTCGCGAGTATGTCGTTGCTCGCGGGTCTGCGCTTCTCCATGCCGCCTACCAACTCACCGGACATCCCAGCGATGCCGAGGACCTGCTTCAGGCGGCGCTGGTCAAGACCTACCTCGCCTGGGACCGCATCGAAGACCACGGGGCCCTGGACTGCTACGTGCGGCGGGCGATGGTCAACATCAACATCTCCTGGTGGCGCCGGCGCAAGCTGGAGGAGTATCCCTCGGAGAACCTCCCGGAGCCGGTGCTCGGCGGCGGACAGGGTTATCTGCCCGAACAGATGGTCACCGGTGATCACAGCCGGCTGCCCGAGCAGGTGGAGGAGGCACTCGACCGGCTGCCCACCCGGATGCGGGCCGCGGTCGTGCTGCGCTACTACGAGGACATGACCGAGCCGGAGATCGCCAAGGCCCTGGGCATCAGCGTGGGAACGGTCAAGAGCACGGTCTCCCGGGCGATGGCCAAGCTCCGCGGCGACCTCACCGTGCCGGAGCAGCGGCAGTTGGAGCCGCAGACCTAGCGTTTGCCCGGTAATCGAGTCAGACTCGATTGATGCGGA
Organism: Streptosporangium subroseum; assembly: GCF_900188345.1. GTDB lineage: Bacteria > Actinomycetota > Actinomycetes > Streptosporangiales > Streptosporangiaceae > Streptosporangium > Streptosporangium subroseum. Next base: position 13,224 of record NZ_FZOD01000066.1, read on the forward strand.
GCACGATGGGTGATTTCCCCCTCACGATCACTTCGATCATGCGGCACGTCACAGAACTCTTCCCCGATCGCGAGGTCGTCACCTACACCGGAGACGGATTCACGCGGCAGTCGTACGGAGAGTTGGTACGGGACGCCGCCCGTCTGGCGAACGCCCTGCGCGGGCTGGGGGTCACCGGTGACCAGCGCATCGCCACGTTCATGTGGAACAACGCCTCCCACCTGGCCGCCTACCTCGCCGTGCCGAGCATGGGCGCGGTGCTGCACACGCTCAACATCCGGCTCTATCCCGAGCAGTTGACATACATCGCCAACCACGCGGAGGACGACGTCCTGCTCGTGGACGCCACGCTGATACCGCTTCTCGCGCCGATCCTGCCCCAGCTCAAAACGGTCCGGCACGTGATAGTCGTCGGGGAGGGCTCGATCGACGGACCGCAGGTCCACGACTATCGGACGCTGCTCGACGCGGCGGACACCTCCTTCGACTGGCCCGAGCTGGACGAGGGCTCGGCCGCGGCCATGTGTTACACCAGCGGTACCACCGGCGGCCCCAAGGGCGTCGTCTACAGCCACCGCTCGGCCTACCTGCACTCGATGTCGGTCTGTACGGCCAACGCCATGGGCCTGACCGCCGGGGACCGGGTCCTGCCGATCGTGCCGATGTTCCACGCCAACGCCTGGGGCCTGCCGTACGCCTCCCTGATGGCCGGGGCGTCGCTGGTCATGCCCGACAGGTTCCTCCAGGCCGAGCACCTGGTACGGATCATCGCCGAGGAGCGCCCGACCGTGTCGGGGGCGGTCCCGACGCTCTGGAACGACATCCTCCGATACGCCCGGACGCATCCCACCGAGCTGGGCTCGCTGCGGCTGGTGGCCTGCGGCGGCTCCGCGGTCCCCGCGTCGCTGATGCGGGCGCTGCAGGAGGAGTTCGGCGTACGGATCGCGCACGCCTGGGGGATGACCGAGACCTCGCCGCTGGCCACCGTCGCCCCGCTGGAGGACCACTGGGACCTGCGGGTCACCCAGGGGCGGCTGCTGGCCGGGGTCGAGGGACGCATCGTGGGCGACGGCGACACGGTGCTGCCCGCCGACGGCGAGGCGGTGGGCGAGCTGGAGGTCCGCGGCCCGTGGGTCACCTCGGAGTACTACCTCGACCCCGACTCCGACCGGTTCCACGACGGCTGGCTGCGTACCGGCGACGTGGGCCGGCTGGACGCCGGATACGTGACGCTGACCGACCGGGCCAAGGACGTCATCAAGTCGGGCGGCGAGTGGATCTCATCGGTGGAGCTGGAGAACCTCCTGATGTCCCACCCGGCGGTCGTCGAGGCGGCGGTGATCGGCGTGCCCGACGAGCGGTGGGGGGAGCGGCCGCTCGCGTGCGTGGTCCTGGACGGCGTGGTCTCCGCCGCGGAGCTGAGGGAGTTCCTCGAGGACAAGGTGGCGAAGTGGCAGCTGCCGGATCAGTGGGCGTTTGTGGAGGAGGTCCCGAAGACCTCCGTGGGCAAGTTCGCCAAAAGGACACTGCGCGCGATGGCCGCGGAGGGGGAGCTCTCCGTCATCTGGACGAGATGAGATCCACCGGCCTGAGCGTCACTCGTCCACACGGGTAAGCCTCATCCGTTCACCGGTGTGAGCGTCACTCGTCCACAGGTGTGAGCGGCACCCGTTCGCCGGGTGAGCGTTGCTCCTCCACATGGGGTTGCTCCTCCACATGGGTAAGCGACACTTGTCCACAGGCGTGAGCATCATTCGTCCACGGGGGTGGGCATTACTCGTCCACCGGGGGGAGCATTACTCGGACGGAGTGAGATCCGCCGGTATGCGCTCTTCCGCCTCGTGGTCGCACGGTGTGCGCTGGGACGGGAATTCGGCGCCCGCCGTGGCGCAGGGCCGTACGGCGTCGCGAACGACCCTGAGGGTGTCCAGGAAGACAGAGAGCTGCTCGGGGGAGAGCAGGCCGGTGAACCACGTCTCGATGTCGTGAAGGTGCTGCGGGACCACGGCGCCGAGCCGGTCGGTGCCGAGCTCGGTGATGACCGCGTAGGAGGCCCGGCGGTCGGTGGGGCATGCCTGTCTTGTGACCAGCCCCTCACGTTCCAGCCGATCGACGACCCTCGTCATCCCGCTGGTGGACAGGCTCGTCTGTGCGGCCAGGTCGCTCATGCGCAGGCGACGTTCCGGCGAGCGTGCCAGCCGGATCAGCGTCTCGAAGTCGATGTCTGAAAGCCCCACCGCGAGGAAAGAGTGGTGCGTCTTCGCTGAGATGCCGGTGTAGACCTCGGCGAGGAGGCCCATGGCCGTCAGGCGCGAGTCATCAAAGGGGATCACGTTCACACTCTATCCCACAGTAGTTGACGTGAGGAATATTCCTCGTGTAGAAATCTGTTGTCGCAACCATCATCGCAGCAAGAATCTCTTCGGGAGTAGACATGACCACTCGGACCTGGGAAAACCTTCAGCTCCCCACCCCCGGCACCTTCACCTTTGACGTGGCCCACACCAGGATCGGTTTTGTCGCCAAGCACATGATGGTGAGCAAGGTCCGCGGTCACTTCGACGAGTTCACCGGCACCGTCACGGTCGCCGAGAACCCCCTCGAGTCCTCCGCCGAGCTCACGATCAAGGCCGCGAGCATCAACACCAGCTCTCCCGACCGTGACGGCCACCTGCGCAGCGACGACTTCCTCTCCGTCGACAAGTTCCCGGAGATCACCTTCCGCAGCACCAGCGTCGCGGGCCACTCCGGCGACGAGTTCGTTCTCGTGGGCGACCTCACCGTCCGTGACGTCACCAAGCAGGTCGAGCTCACCGTCGAGTACGGCGGCGCCGGCACCAACCCGTGGGGCCAGGAGCTCTGGGGTTTCTCCCTCACGACCGAGATCGACCGCGAGGCGTTCGGTCTGACCTGGAACCAGGCGCTGGAGACCGGCGGCGTCCTGGTCTCGAAGAAGATCAAGATCGAGGTCGAGGGCGAAGCCAACCGCGCCTAAGCTCCATGATCTGTACGGGCTCCTTCCTCGTCCGCGAGAAGGAGCCCTCGTTGTGCTCGCGTGTTGAGATTTAGTGTCTCGAATAGTAGGAATCCCCAGGGTTATCATCAGGCCTAGCTGGGAATTCCTTGCTCTGTCCACAGATGGGGAGCAAGTTATCCACCATCTGTGGATAACTTGGCGGCGATCGCCGTTCGCGACGCGAAGGCAAACCACTTTGCCGCCTCGCCGTAAGGCCGGTACGCTGTGCTGAGCCGCACGGCAACCAGGAGGCTTCGCCTAGTCAGGTCTATGGCGCCGCACTGCTAATGCGGTTTGGCAGCAATGCCATCGGGAGTTCAAATCTCCCAGCCTCCGCAGGTCAGAGGCCCTCTCCCAGATTCTGGGAGAGGGCCTTTTTGATCTTCAAGGTCGCCATAGTTGCAGTTCGAGTTGCAATGAGACACTCACTCGCGACACGGGCGACCGAGGCCTGCCGCGTCATCACCCCTATCGGGCCTCGCCGGAGAGCAAAGCCCTCCACACATCGCCTGCCTCCTGGATCGGCCAGCGATAGGTCTCGTGAACCTGCCGGTCGCCGTCGAGCTGGAGCGTGCGGCGGATGAAGGCCTGCCCTCCGGTCTGGCACAGCTCATACAGCGTGGCCCGGCAACGGCAGGTCCAAGTGATCACCCGTAGGCGCGTTACTCCTTGGTACGGCTCTCGCCAGACCAATCGCATGTGATCCCGCTGTGGCATCGCCACGTGCGGACTCAGGCAGTCACTCACCCCGATCACCGCGGATCCCCCGTCATTGGAACCGGCCGGGGATGCTTCTTCTGAAGCTCGGCGCAGCGATCGGCCACCCGACGCGCAGCCGTCACCGCATCATCCACAGGGCAGAAGACATACCGCCGCCGTCGAGCACGTCCGGACTGCTGGCCCGTCCACCAGCGAAACACCCGGCCATCGGTCCACACGACCAACTCGAACCAGGCGGACACCAGAGCCAGGCCGTACCCGTCGTGAACATCAGAAGTGATCTCCAGGGCGGCCAGTTCATCGCGTAGACGTCGCGCCGCGCTCACCGGCGTGATCACTGAGGTCTTCCTGGTGATCGGAACCTCATTCATGCTCATCGGGCCGCCACCTCGCCGGTGCCCGCCAGCCGAGGCACGTGAGCCCGGCCGGTCTTGCAACCTGATCGTCGATGCGACATTCGACACCTGCGCGGTCCCTGCGGATCCACCGCCGACCACGCCCGCAACGGGCCCCGCGATCTTCGTCCGTCGGCTCACCCTCGGAAGTCATGAATCAAGGGTCATCACCCGCACTTACGATGCCCATCCCGAGGCGGAATCCTTGCCCCGGATAGTCGATATCCCTTGACGGGATAACCCACAGTGGCAAGCGTTGTATATCCGGTAGTCGAGGAGTCGTAGGGGGTGCGCCATATGCCCGCAGAAGCGACTGAACCGGTCGTTACCCTGGTGGAGCTATGGCAACGCCCGGAAATGCTCGCGGCTCTTCGAAGCCGGAATATCGGCCACGTATTCCGGTTGATTCGCCAGTACACCGGGTTCAGTCAGACCCGTATCGGGGTGGCGGTGAATCTCAGCCAAGGCAAGGTCAGCGAGATCATGAAAGGGGCCGTGAAGGTCACCGCCTTCGACGTCTTCGAGCGCGTCGCCGATGGCCTGGACATGCCCAACTCCGCCCGAATGGCCCTGGGACTCGCCCCCATCCGCACCGCGCCACCCCGGGTGATCGCCACCTCCACTCATCCCGACGCGGTCATCCCGTCTCGGGATGGAACGCCAACAAGCTCCCTGCTTAACGTGGAGAGCGTTGTTGTTGTCGGCCCGCGCCAGCTCGATGACCCCTTGGGACGTCGACCTACCAACGCTGGCCTGGATCGTGGGAAGGCTGGACTCACACGTGGACCGTCGAACGATGCTTCTCCTCGCTGCCGGAATGACCGCCGAGGCCGCGGCCGCCATCACCGACCCCTGGGAGCGACTCTCCCGCGCCCTGACCGGACCTCAGGCACTGGACGACGACACCATCGAGCGTCTCGAAGCACGCACCATCGGTTTTCACCGCCTGGAGTATGTGCTCCCCGCCCGAGCCATCTATCAGGGACTCACCACCCATATCAACGAACTCAGCACCCTGCTCCAGAGCGGTCCGCCCGATCGCTTCCGTCGCCGTCTGGCCGCCACCGCCGGCGAAGCCGCCACCCTTGCCTCCTGGATCGCCTGGGATCTCAAACAGCCCAGGCAGTCCGCCTCCTTCGAGCGCGTCTCCGCCCTGGCCGCCAAGGAAAGCGGGCACCAGATCATCCAGGCGTGCACCCACGCCTACAAGTCGTACGCCGTCGAGGGTCGAGCTGCCTACGAAGCCGTACGCCAAGCCCAGCAGTTCCTCCCCGCCCAGGGCGACGACGCCACCCGCGCATGGCTTCTCAGCCGCGAAGCCGAAGAACTGGCAGCCCTCGGCGACCGCCGCGCCATCGAGGTGTTGCACCAGGCCGAAGAGGCATACGGCCGAGCCCGCCCGCACCGCGAACGCGCCTGGACCCGCTTCCTGGACCCCGGCCGGATGGCCGCCTTCCAGCTCTCCACCTATGTACGACTCGGCGACGAACACCACGTCATCGAAGCCGGACAGACCGCTCTGTCCGCGGTTGGCCAAGAGAGCGACCACAAGAAGGCGGCGATCATCTACGCCGACATCGCCCAGGCTCAACTCCAGATCGGCGACATTGCCGAAGGAGTGACCTACGCTCGCCGCGCCCTGGAATCCGCCCAGCGCAGCGAATCCACCTGGGGAATCCAGCACCTCGCCACGGTGGAGAAAGCTCTGGCCCCGCACACCGACCACACCGTTCGCGAGCTTCTCGGCGACATCGCCGCTACGCGCCGGAACGAGGGGCCGTCTCCCGCCTGATCCACTCCAGGTAGTCAGCCGTGCCGGCCACGAGTGCGACGGCGACGATCTGTGGCACCTCATAGGAGTGCAGCTCCCGCACACACCGAGCCAGATCCTCGAACCGTTCGGTGGTGGTCGTCATCAGCAACAGCCACTCGCCAGAGCGCTGGACCTCCCCGGCCCACCAGTAGGTGGACTCGATCGGCGCGACGATTTGTGCCCCCGCGGCCAGTCGGCGCTCCACCACTGCCGAACAAATCCGCCTCGCCTCCTCATCGCTGCTTGCGGTAACACGGACTTCAATGTGTTCGTGCATCAGGTCTCCGTAGTAGTGGCATGAATAGTCGCCAAGCCTGCCGGAAGTATCGGCGCCAAGCCGTACGGTGCGACTCACTTGCTGGGCAGGCGGACCGTAGTGCCCCTCTGACACGCCTTGACCGGAACTCGAAAAGATCGACATAGTCGGGTGAATGGAACCTGAGGAGTTGGCCTTCGGCGGTGACGACCCTGGTTACGGGCCGGGGCTCGGCCCCTGGGTGGCGGCGCATACCAAGCTGCTGGCCGTCTGCGCCGCGGTGCTGGTGGTGTTCGGTCTGGCCGGGGCCGGCGGCTGGTATCTCTATGAGCGGTCCTGGCTACCCCAGCCCCCGCCGGATGTCGCGCTGTCCCCGTCCCTCGAATTCGCGGTGGCCATGTGCGGATGCCCCGGCCTGACCTCGGCGACCGTTGAGCAACGGCAGGAGGCCGAGGCCATGCTCCGGGCGTTGCCCCAGGTGACCTCGGTTGAGGTGCGAAGCGGCCGAGAGCTGGACGACCAGCGGTGGAGAGGGTACGCCCGAATCGGGGACACCAGGCAAGCAGAGAGTTCGAGCCTGTCCGGCGACGTTCTACAGGGCATGCTCCGTCGCGCCGAGGATTTCCCCGCCGTGGCCGAGAAGATGAGATCGATGCCGAGGGTCTCCACTGTGTGGCGGCCGGGGGTCAGCTTCTGGGCTGGCAGGGCTGAGGCCCAGATCTCTCTGTGCGGGAAAGACCCCATCTCCCAGGTCACATCCGAGTGCCAACGGACCAAGCGCGGAGGAGCGACGGGGATGGTCACCGAGAAGGAGAAGGCCGCGATCGTCGCTCGGCTGCGGGACCTGCCCGGAGTGGAGACGATTTACTTCCAAGACCCCGGCCATTACCTGAAACTCGCGAAGCTCTCCGATCCAAAATCCGAGCTGGATGAGACCTACCCGGGTTCCTTCTACGTCAAGTTCTCCGACCCGGCTCTCGCCCGCACGATCGCCCCCGCTATCGGACCAATGCCCGGCGTTCTGGCGGTGGACCCGGTCTTGTCGAAGGACTGACGGACCGGGGTATGGAGTTTTGCCGAATTGTTCTTATGAGGTATCAAGCGGCGGCGCGCCGCGCCGCCGTACCCGGCCCTCTGCCGCCCGCCGGCCGGGCGTGCGGCGTGGCCGCCGGTCCCGGCCGGCGGCGCCCCGGGCCGTGGCCGCACCGCGCGCCCGCCGTACCAAGCGAACTCGGCGATGCCAGCGACGCGCCGCCGCAGCACGTTGCTCAGTCGACAACATAGTCAGAGCGTGAGCATCATCAGGATTTCGTCGCGATCGTCACCAGGCATAAGCCGCAGTGCGCCGGGCCATCGGCCTATTTCTTTCCAGCCCAACCGTCCGTAGAAATCTTCAAGCCCCATGCCACCTCGCGCGGCAAGGTGAAGCTGTTCCAGTCCCATCTCTTCACGAGCCACATCGCCCAAACGATGCATCAACGCGGCGCCGATGCCCCTGCCGCGGAAACCGGTGTGTGTTTGGACGTGGTGGACCGTACCCCAGTGCGTAATGAGTGGATTGACATCCCGGCGCACATTCAGCCAGCCGGCCAGCGTCTCATCGACGAAGGCCAGAAGGAGTCGGCTGCGTTGCGAGTCCAGACCCGCGATGAGCTGATCGGTCACCAAAGCCACCTGGTCGAAGCTGACCGGAGGAAAAGGGAAGCCGGCCGCGCCCCCGGCATTGCTGACCGTGATCCAGCACTCGATCAGCTCCCGTCGCAGGTCGGGGGACATCTCGTGCTGGTCGGTGATTTGCTGGAACACTGACACACGTTCATCCATCATGACGACACCCTTCCAGACGCCTCCGACAGGCTCAGCAAGAGAAGGTCGCCTCCGGCGGGGGCACTTCGGCTCCGAGATGATCGACGTTGCACACCTGGAGAGCCGTAGATGGCTGAGGTGGGGCCTGATCGTCCCGCCTGCCGCGTCCCAGGCAAGCCCAACAGCTCGACTCCTCCGGATCAAGGCCGTCTGTGACCGTTGGCATCCCATGGCCGAGGAACGCCTACCGGTTGACGTACACGCGAAGACGGCCTTGATCCTCCGTCCCCGGGCTGTTGCCCCTCCGGGGTGGGACGAGGCAGACGGGACGATCAGGCGGGGAGAGGTGCGCGTTCGCACGGAGTTCTCCGGCCGTGCCCGTCAGGAGGGTGAACAAGGGGGGAATCACGGAGACTCACGGATACAGCGAAACCGTCTCTGAGCTGGGGCGCAGCAGCTCAGAGGGTTGCGTACCGAGATCTTCCAAACTGGCTCCTCCAATCATCGAAAAATCGAAAGCCCACCGCCCGGCAGGCAGACGAAGCGCAAATCGTCAGGACCGCAGGTGCTCCACGCCTCGTATTGAGAATCGGGTTTCACGTTCAGGTGTGTCCCGGTGTCGAAGACCAGCCGCAGCGCACCGGACTTGAAGGCAATCGATGACACGATCGTCGCGCCGAAGAGCGCCAGGGTCGGCGCCACCTCCTGGCGCTCAGGGGCCAGCTGGACCGGTTCCGCATCGGGAGCGCTCAGTGGGCCGCTGGTGAGCGTCGCCGTGGACTCGACGTTCACCTGAGCGCCACCGTCGAGAAGCAACGTCAACTGATAACTCACCCGGACTTGGACCACCTGCATCCCTCGGTAGGGCAGAAGCCAACGGTCCTCTAGCTCAGCCAGATCTGCCGGTGTGGTCACAATGCCGTCTGAGCGCATGACCGCTTCCCGGATCATCGAGTCAGCAGCCGCATGATCCTTCCTGCAGCGGTTCACCGAGATCACCATCCGAAGCGTCTCGTCGCCGTGCGGAAGTACATAGGCGAGGACTTTGTACTCCTGGCCATCCTCGCCGGTGACGTTCTCCCAGTCCTTGTCACCGTTCTCTTCCATCACGGCAAGTTCGTCGTAGCGTGCAACACGTCGCCACCGGTCCAGGTGCTCCTCCGCGATCCCCGCCGCGACCTTCTCGTTCAGCTTCACCGGATCATCCTGCCGCTCGTGCCATTGGCGTGCCATTAGACGGGGTGACGAGGGGTCACCCACGGTCACTCACGACCGGCCGAACGCCCAGCTCAGCCGCTCTACGAGGCGCGATCCATACACTTCCCAAGCTGACAGTGCCGGTTCACGCTGCCTTGGACCTGGAGACACATGGCACAGGCTCCGGGAGAGTGCCGAAACATCCTGTCACGTGCTTGCGGTGGGCATGTGGTCACACCGCGACGTCGTCGACTACCAACGGGGGTTCTGAGGTGATCTCCACCGTCCGAAAACTCGGGGCCCCTCAGTCTCAGTTTCCGTCTCAGTTGAGGTCCTGAACGGCACCCAGATCGGTACCCAGATCGGCACCCAGATAGGCGCTCAAACAGGAGGCGCAACCGCGGCGGCTGTGATCAACTGTCCCTTATGGAAGCCGTCATAGCGGGGCTCATTGCGATCGGGGGAACCTTGTTAGGTTCGCTCGTCACATACATCTTCCAGCAGAGAGCCGCTCAGCGGGCCGAACAGTTCACGATCTCAGCTCGCCTTCGCGAGGAACGTATGGCCGTCTACAGCGGTTTCGCCGGTACTGTCCTTGAGTTCCGAACTGCGCAGTACAACCGGACCCTCCGCGCCTTTGAGAGCAAGAGCAGCACGGCCTATGACGAGGCCAAGACGACGTCCTACACACTTCGTGCGTCTGCCTGGCATTCGCTCTATCGCGTCCGGCTTCTTGCCGACGACCCCGAAATCACGCGGCTGGCAGAGGACGCCATGGCCATCGTCGCCGACATGCACGATGCCAACGACAAAGCCGCCCTGACCCAACGAGGCGACGACGTGCGTTGCGCCGTCGAGGCGTTCATTTCCGCAGCATCAGCCGAGGTCACGACAGCAAGACCGTTGCCGAAGTAAGCGGGCCGACCAGAACGGCATGCTTCTCCGGCCATCTGACGTCAACGGTGCCGGGTACCCAGCCGAGTTGCGAACCGTCCAAACCTTCCTGCAGACGACCACGTCGCGGAAGAACGCGGCGGCCTGAGATCCGCTCTGACTCATGAGACGACGGTACTGGCCGCCCAGCTCCCCATCCGGCGCAGGTCGCTCGCATCGTCCTCCCATCGCCGTGAGGCTGTCGGCGCATACTTGGGAGCCACCGGAGCGGACGACGCCGGATCGAGCCGTACGGGTCTGAACGGCCGTGGTGTCGACGACCAGCGCCACGAACTGATTCGGACGCCGCTGGAGATCATTTGGGAACCTACGGATCAGAAGGTCAGGCCGTGCCACTCGCACGCCAGTACGGACGGGCAATCAGAAGGAATCACGGGGACTCACGGAGAGAGCGTCACCCGCTCTGACCTGGAGCGCCGCACGTCAGCGGATCGCGTACCGAAGTCTTCCAAACTGGCTACGCGGGTTCGAGGTCCATTCCACCCGCCATCGACCCAGGCAAGCCCAGCAGCCCGGCTGTGACCGTTGGCGTCCAAGCACCGTGGAAGGTGCACAGGCGCAGGGACACGTCAAGCCGGACTTGCACCTCCGTCGTCGGCCCGCTGCCGCTTCGCGGTCGGGGTCGATGGCAGACGGCATCCGCCGCTTCTCGTGTCGGATCGCCAGACGGATCGCCCAGTAGATGAGGAAGAACAGCAACACGGCCGGAACGCACCAGACCGCCAACACCAACAGAATCTCGGAGGCGGCGTCGGGCTGGTCGAAGATGGCGCGAACCAAGGTTGCGGTGAGCGGCTGCGCCGAGCGAGGCACGACCTCGGCCAGTGTCTGGTTCGGCCGCAGACCAAGCACGCGATCCCGCGATCACCAGCAACTGTCTTTCAGCGGTCGACGTCGCTCGATGGGCGCAGCGCGGCCAGGAGGCTTTCGAGCTGGCCCCATGCCCGTGCGCTGGCAATGTGATCGATGTAATCGCGAGACTCGACGATGAGCCCGTCGCGAATACGGAGAACGAAGACACAGGGCACGGTGAACGCCTCTCCTGTCTCGTCCACGTGCCCCTGGTAAGCGAACTCGGCGACGATCACCTCCGGATCAGCGGTGTCGTGGATGATGATGTTGACCGGCTTACGGTTCAGCGTCCGGGCAAACGGCGGCGGCGCGGTGAAGTGCTCGTGCAGTTCACTGCGGCTCAGCAGCGGCGGCGGGTTGAGCGGGTGAAACGGGTGGGTGACATGGGTCTGTTCGGCATAGAGGTCGGCCAAATTTTCGTACGGCCCTTCGCAGACCCCATTCACCAGGCGAAGAAACACGTCCCGCGGACTACGGTGACCATCGCCGCCGTCCGGATCGGCTCGGGAATCCATGGATCTCACCTTATCGATTTCCACCTCGACGGCTACCCGTACCGGCGCTTCTTGCCCGTGCCCGTCGCGTGCCCGTCAGCACGGTGACTCACGGCAAGCCACGGAAAGCCGTTGGATGGTGAGGTACCTGCAAGGCAGATGCGAACGTCTTCGACCCCGGGTGACGGCGACCCGGAAGCGGACACTTGCTCATACGACCGTACGAAGCATTCCGTGCTTTCGGAATAATCTTGGCGCATGCCAAATCGGGGGTTAAATCGGACAGGACTGGGAAAGGGCATCGCTCTTCTCCTCGTGATCGCTGTCGCGGCGGGCGTACTGGTGGCGGGCATCTGGCTACCGGCGGTCGGCGGCATCGGGCTCGGAGTGGTGGCCCTCACCGACGAACTTGATCTCAAGGCCAAGGATTTGGAGGAACCTCCGCTTGCCCAGAAGTCGACCGTGCTCGACGCGAATGGCAAGCAGATCGCGCAGTTCTACGACACGTACCGTGTGGTCGTGCCGCTGGACAAGGTCTCCAAGATCATGCAAGACGCGATCATCTCGATCGAGGACTACCGGTTCTACCAGCATGGGCCGATCGACATCGAGGGAACGATCCGCGCGCTGGCCAAGAACCTGCAGGCCGGCGGGGTGAGTCAGGGCGGTTCCAGCATCACCCAGCAGTACGTCAAGCAGGTGCAGCTGAACAAGGCCGAGAGCAAGGCGGAGCAGGACAAGGCGCTGGAGGCCAACTACGCGCGCAAGCTCAACGAGCTGCGGTACGCGATGGGCATGGAGCAGAAGTACTCCAAGGACGAGATCCTCGCGAAGTATCTCAACATCGCCTACTTCGGCGCCGGGGCCAACGGTATCGAGGCAGCAGCCAAGCAGTTCTTCGGCGTCTCGGCCTCCGACCTCGACCTCGCCCAGGCAGCGACCCTGGCCGGGGCCGTACAGGACCCCAATGCGACCTCTCCCAGTGCGGGCAGGAAGGCCAGGGAGCGCCTGTTGGCCAGGCGCGACGTGGTGATCGGCCGAATGCTGGAGCTGAAGAAGATCACGCCCGCGCTGGCCGCGGAGGCCAAGGCCAAGCCGCTGGGTTACAAGAGCACCAAGGTGCTCAGGGGCGGGTGTGGCACGAGCCCTTACCCGTTCTTCTGCATGTACGTGCGCGAGGACATCCTCACCAACCCGGCCTTCAAGGCGTTCGGCAAGACGCGGGACGCCCGCGAGAAGTACCTCGACAACGCCGGTCTCACCATCAAGACGACGATCAACCCGACGATGCAGGAGGCCGCGGAAAAGGCGATCAGGGCGAAGGTGTACCCCACCGACTACCCGGTCGCCTCCCAGGCCCTGGTCGAACCGGGCACCGGAGAGATCAAGGCGCTCGCGACGAGCAGGAAGTTCGGGGACAACAAGCGCAAGAAGCAGACCTCTGTCAACTTCGTCGCCGACAGGGCCCACGGCGGCGCCACCGGTTTTCAGGCCGGCTCGACATTCAAGGTGTTCACGCTGCTGACCGCCCTGGATAAGGGCTACAAGATCAACGACGGGTTCAACGCCCCCGGCGGCTACCGGGCGCCTGGATACTCGTCGTTCAAGGACTGCAAGGGCGGCACCCGCGGAGATCCCACCCACACCGTCACCAACGACGAGGGCGACGCCGGTTTCCTGACCCTGCGCACCGGCACCGAGCAGTCGGTCAACACGTTCTTCATGACGCTGGAGCAGCGCGTCGGCCTGTGCGACGTGGTCACGACGGCCAAGGCGCTGGGCATCAAGCGTTCGGACGGCCTGCCGCTGCAGGAGGTCGAAAGCTTCACGCTCGGCGTCAACGAGATGGACCCGGTCACTGTGGCCACCGCCTACGCAGCCATCGCGGCGCGGGGCAAGTACTGCGCGCCGATGGCCGTCACCTCGATCACTGACCGCGAGGGCAAGACCACCACCTACGAGCCCAAATGCCGCCAGGCCATCGACGAGGGCGTTGCCGACGCCGCGACGGACATCATGTCGGGGGTCTTCACCCGGGGCACGATGAGCCACGTCGGAGGCATCGGCCGCCCCGCGGCCGGCAAGACCGGAACCGCCGACAACTCCTACACTGCCTGGTTCGGCGGGTTCACCCCCGACCTCGCCGGCGCGGTCAGCCTCGGCGACCCCCGCGGCCCGATCGATCACCCGCTTAGGGGGGTGACCATTGGCGGCCAGGGCTACTCCACGGTCTTCGGAGCCGACATCTCTGGGCGGATCTGGAAGGCCACCATGCTCGACGCACTGAAGGGCATCAAGAAGACCCCCTTCCACCCCGTGGACAGCTCCCGGTTCGGCGGCTGCAACAGCTGCGCGCCCAAGAAGCCCGAGCGCGACGAGCGCGACGAGGGTGACGCCGAGGTCGTGGACCTCGGCGACGAGCCCGGCCAAGGCGACGGCTTTTGACGGGTCCCTCGTGGATCTCCCTACGACTCCGGCGAGGGCGCTCGACTCCGGAATGATCGTCAGTACGCGGCCACAGGGCCGTATTTGGCTGAGGTGGGCCTGATCAAGGCATGCGTGACACGCAGCTCGAACCCTGCACGGGTTGCAGTTCACCGCCGTACCAGCTCGTTCCACCTGGACCACCGAGGTGCATTGGTCCAGGTGGAACCGTCCTGAACGGTCATGCCCCGTGCTGCCAATGCGGTTTGGCAGCAATGCCATCGGGAGTTCGAGTCTCCCAGCCTCCGCAGTGACGTCAGCCGTAACGGTTGAAGAGCTCCTGGAGGTAGTCCTCCAGCCGGGAGGTGAGCAGCGTGGAGGTCAGATCAATGCGTCCGAGCTCGTGCCAGGGGCCGGCGACCTTTTCGGCATCTGGCGCGAAGGCCAGGGCGTCCAATATCCGCCAGTACAGGTGGGCGGCGGGATCGGCGGTCAGCCGGCCGCCGGCGGCGACGTACCGATCGGCGAAGAGCATCCCGGCAGAGGCGCCGTGGAGGAGTGTCAGTGCCGTGGAGCAGTGGGCCACGTCCAAGTCCGCCGGCCCCCAGGAGGTCTCCACCCAGTCGACGATGCCGCTGATCCGTAGGTCGTCGCCGTCTTCGGCGAAGAGCACGTTGCCGGGGTGGAAGTCCCGATGCAGGAAGCAGGCGCGGTAGTCCGGAGGGTCACGGCGAATGACGTCCACGGCACGATGCCACAGCTCGGGACGGTGGGTGACCTCGGGTATACGGACGCGCTCGGGTGAGGTCCACGCCTGGTAGGAGCGCGGGCGGGTCCGCTCGGTCACCTGCACCTGGTGGATGAGCACCAGCTGTCGAGCCAGGAGGTCGGCGCGCCGTTCGGCTCCGTCCTCATCCAGCCGCACGCTGCCGGGGAGCAGGGACATCAGCAGGGAGGGGTGGTCGCAGTGCTGAGCGGTCGCGTCGACGGCGTGGAGCGTGGCCGCCGACACGTCCGTACCGCGGAGCAGGGTCAGGATGTCCGCCTCGCGAGTGAGCAGTCCTTCGGCATGCTGCCGGAAGAACGGCTTGACGAAGGACCGCAGGACAAGTGAGCGTTCGCCGCGTGGCCCGGTGATGTGCAGACGCCGCATCTCCGACGTCCATCCGCCGCGCAACCGCTCGACATGCTCAACCCGGTCCCCCTCGGGCAGACCCTTCTCCACCCAGGTACGCGTGGCGCCCCAGCTCTGATCATCGATGCCTACTTCGATCGGATCCTTATCCCTGTCCCCAGTCACGCGGGCAGCGTACCGATCAACCCTCGCCCGATCATGACAAAGGACTACGAGGCCAGGGTCACGATCTGGATCAGGTTCCCGCAGGTGTCGTCGAAGACCGCCATGGTCACCGGCCCTGCCTCCATCGGTTCCTGCGTGAACGTCACCCCCAGCCCGCGCAGCCGCTCGTGCTCCGCCTGCACGTCCGTGACCTGGAACGAGGCGGCCGGAATGCCGTCGGCGACCAGCGCCTCCTTGTACGGCTTGACCGCGGGGTGCCCGTCCGGCTCCAGCAACAGCTCCGTGCCCTTGGGGTCCTCCGGTGAGACGACCGTCAGCCACCGGGCCTCGCCCAGCGGGATGTCGTGCTTCACGGTGAAGCCGAGCACCTCGGTGTAGAAGTCGAGGGCCTTCTGCTGGTCGTCCACGAACACGCTGGTGACGTAGATCTTCACGGTGCCTGTCCTTTCCTGGTCACCGGCCACCGCTCGAAGATGGCGGCCAGGGGGGTGGTGTCGAGGTGGTGGAACTTGTACCGCCCCTGCTTGCGCGTCGTGATCAGCCCGGCCTCCTCCAGCACCGCCAGATGCTGGGATACGGCCTGCCGGGTCAGGCTCAGCTGATGTCGGCTCGTCAGGCGGACACAGATCTCGAACAGGGTCTGGTCGTCGCGCTCGGTCAGCTCGTCAAGGATGGTTCGCCGGGTGGGATCGGCGAGGGCCTTGAAGACATCGCCCATGCGGGTGAGGATAGGCAAGCCGTCACTTGCCTGTCAATCCTCCATGTCGCACGCTGAGGTAGAAGTCGGGGCTTCGGTACTACCCCTGCCTGGCGGTCCTGCGCTCGATGAACGCGGCCACGCCGTCCAGGTACAGGCCCAGCACGAACTCCCCCTCGGCCTCCTCGTCGTAGGGGATCTCGCCCTCGAAGACGCCGGCGACGACCACCTTGCTCAGCGCGGGAAACCGCTTTGCGTCCACCACCTGCGTGAGGGCCATGCCGTACTGGCGGCCGAAGGCATCGGGGTTCTCCGCGTAGCCCTTGGCCAGGTCGACGCTCAGCCGGAGCTCGCCGTGCACGAAGGTCAGCAGGCCCATCACGACGCCGACCTTGTCCTCCTCGGTGAGACCGGTGTCGCCCAACGCGTGCAGCGCACGGTCGAACCACCAGAGGTTGTTGGGCCCTATCGGTGGACCGCTGATCGGGATCTGCGCGGACCACGAGTGCCGTCGCAGCACCTGCAGCACGCCCCGTGCCCACAGCGTCAGCCCGGTCCGCCAGTCCACGCCGTCCGGCAGGTCCGGCGGTCCGTCCAGGGCCGCGTCCGACATCAGCAGGAGCAGCTCGTCCTTGCTCTTCACGTAGCGGTACAGCGCCATCGTGGAGTTGCCGAGCTGGGCGGCGACCCTGGCCATCGACACCGCGGCCAGCCCTTCCGCGTCCGCCACCTCGATCGCGGCCCGCGTGATGTCGGCGACCGTGAGGGACGGTTTGCGCCCCCGCCGCACCGTCTCGCGCAACCCCCAGAGCAGGGTCACCTCGGCGGGCAGGTCGATCTCGTCGGTCATCCGGTCCCTCTCATCACGAACACGAACACAGTCTAGGAACACCCTTCCGCGCCCCGATGCGTATGAGCTACGCTTTTAGGCGTAGCACATACGCAATTATGCCATCGCATCCGAGGAGCGCGAATGATCGTCGAGGCCACCGGCCTGCACAAGGCCTTCGGATCCACCAAGGTTCTGGAGGGGGTGGACCTGCACGTCGCGGAGGGTACGGTCTTCGCGCTGCTGGGTCCGAACGGCGCCGGGAAGACCACCACCATCCGCATCCTGACCACGCTGTTACGCCCTGACCTCGGCAGCGTGCGGGTCGCCGGGCACGATGTCGTACGCGAGGCGACCAAGGTGCGCGGCGTGATCAGCCTGACCGGTCAGTCCGTCGCGGTGGACGACCAGCAGACCGGCTGGGAGAACCTGGTCATGATCGGCCGCCTGATGCACCTGGGCAGACCCGCCGCTCGCCGCCGCGCCACGGACCTCTTGGAACGGTTCGACCTGGTGGACGCCATGAACAGACGAGTGAAGACCTACTCCGGAGGCATGCGCCGACGACTGGACCTGGCGATGAGCCTGGTCTCGCAGCCGAAGGTGATCTTCCTGGACGAGCCGACCACCGGCCTCGACCCGTCCAGCCGGACGACGATGTGGGACGCCATCAAGGACCTGGTCTCGTCGGGGACGACGATCGTCCTCACCACGCAGTATCTGGAGGAGGCGGATCGGCTGGCCGACCGGATCGTACTGATCAACGGGGGCAAGGTCGCCGCGTCCGGCACGACCGACGAGTTGAAGTCCCAGGTGGGCGGGGACCGGCTCGACCTGCGGTTCGCGGCGGAGACCGACGTGGCCCATGCCGCCGCGCTGTTCGACGCGCCGCGCGGCACCGACCCGCTCGTGCTGGGCATCCCGTCCGACGGCAGCGCGGAGCACCTGCACCGGGTGCTGGACGACCTGCGGATCGCGGGCGTGCCGGTGGTCAAGGTGTCGTCGCACCGGCCGACGCTGGACGACGTGTTCCTGTCCCTGACCACCACCGACCGGACCCCGGCCCGGGTCTGACCCGGCTTCCGAAAGGACCACGACCATGACCACCATCGCTGTGCACGGCGGCGCCCGCAACGCCGTGAGCGACTCCCTGACCATGATCGGCCGCAGCATCCGGCTCAGCCGCCGCAACGTCGACACGCTGATCATGTCGATCGTCCTGCCGCTGCTGATGATGTCGCTGTTCGTCTATGTCTTCGGCGGGGCCATCGACACCGGCACCCAGTACATCAACTACGTGGTGCCCGGCATCATCCTGCTGTGCACCGGCTACGGCGCCGCGTCCACCGCGATGTCCGTCGCGGACGACATGACCAGCAGCATGATCGACCGGCTGCGCTCGTTGCCGATCCGCAGCTCCGCCGTTCTCACAGGACACGTCGCCGCCAGCGTCGTCCGGAACCTGCTGTCCACCACCATCGTCATCGGCGCGGCCATCGCGATGGGCTTCCGTCCCAACGCGACGGTCACCGACTGGATGCTGGCGGCCGGTCTGCTCCTGCTCTACGTGCTCGCGCTGTCATGGCTGGCGGCAGGGCTCGGCGTGATCGCGAAGTCCGTGGAGTCGGCCAGCACGCTGAGCTTCCTCATGCTGTTCCTGCCCTATCTCAGCAGCGCCTTCGTGCCGACGCACACCATGCCGTCGTTCTTGCACGCGGTGAGCGAGAACCAGCCGATCACTCCGGTGATCGAGACCGTCCGGAGCCTGCTGACCGGGACCTCGATCGGCAACACCGGCTGGATCGCACTCGCCTGGTGCGCCGGCCTGCTGACCGGCTCGTTCATCCTCGCCGCCTGGCTGTTCCGCCGCCGTACCAACGGCTGAAAAAGTGTCGCCCGCGGTCTGGACGGCGGCGACGATCGGGCTCCGGGATGATCGACAGGAGCAGGAGCAGGGTCCGTCGGCCCGCGGTCAGCCATGGGTGTCCAGCCCTTTGCGGTCGAGCGCTGTTCGGATCTGGCTGAGCCACTCTGTGCCCAGCCGGCGCCCGTTCGGGAATTGGTCGCCTCGGTCCCAGCGCCACGTTGTGATCATTGCCAGCATGAGGATCCGGCACTCGCGCAGCAAGGCTTGATCGACACACGGATAGTGCTCGCTGACTTCTTCGGGCGCATGGACGAGGTCGAATTCGACAGGCCCACGGCAACACGTCTCGAAATCTATGAACAGCAGCCCGTTCTCCGTGGTGAGCACGTTGCCCGGGTGCGGCTCGCCGTGCAGCAACTGCTCGGAGCCGCCGCGCTCGCCGATCACTCGCCTCAGGTTTCGCAATGTGTCGCCGAGCAGTTCCCGGTCCGCGTCGGCGAGTGCCGGAGTACGGTCGCGGCTCGCCACGAGTTGTTGAGCCTGCTCGACCCGATCCGTGAAATGCGGCGTCGGGACATCGAGCTTGCGCATGCCGGCATGCAACCGCTCAAGCGCATTGGCGTAGTCGGCTGGTGAGACCTCTCGATGCGTCACGGGTTCGTAGTAGGTCCACAGCGTGACCGCGTAACCATCACGCTCATAAACGCGTGGCTCCACCCGAGGATCGAGAGCGGCCACGGGGCACCCGGATTCGGCGAGCCGCTGAGCAAGATCGATTTCGAACTGTGCGACCCGATGCGCTACGGGTGCCACCCGGGCCAGGACGTCACAGGGCAGCAGACGCAGAGTGAGCTTGTTCGAGTCATGAAGAACGATCGCGTCGTCGGCTGTCAGGCCAAGTGACGAGGCGATCGACATGGCCGCTGCCACCGCACGCGGGACCTCTGACGCCTGCATCGTCGTCTGGTCCTCTTCCTTGAGCGCTGCCGTACTCCCCAAGCGGTGCGACCTGGGCACCATACCAAGTTGCCGATAGGGAGCCGCGATGGGCGGGACGTGACTGAGTCGGCGATCTGCCCGCTTCGGCTGCTCAGTCGACAACCGTCAAACCCGGCTCCGGGTTGTCGGGCGTAGATTCGTCGGCATGCGCGTGCTGTTCGCCAGTCTTGCGTCGGTCGGTCACACCGACGCGGTCCGTACGATCGCCGAGGAGATCGCCCGCATGCCCTCCCCGGACGAGGTCGCCCGTCGTCTGCCGGAGTACGCCGAGCGCGCATGAGCCACCGGCGCACCGCGCCGCCGCCCGATCGGTCAGACGGGCCGACGGCAGGCGGACAGGTGGCAGAGCCGCCAGTACGCGAGATGGCCCACTCCTCGGCCTACGTTGTACGGTGCGACGGAGGAGGGCGGATGCTTTATGGAAGACGAGCAGATCACGACAATCGGCAGATGTCACATGTGCAAGCGAACCTTCAGCTTCACCCCTGCGAGTGTCATGACGATCATGATGGACCCCGAGACCAATCTTCCGCTGGGCATGACGGTGTCAGGTGCTTTCCGGGAGCCGGCACCGGAGGTCACCGCCAGATCGGTCAAGGAACACATCTGCTCCGACTGCGTGAAGAGGGCAGAGCGGCTCAGAGAATTGATGGACCCGCCCGCCCCCCAGTTCGGCACATGGCAGAGGGGCGACTCTTGATCGTGGCTCATGCGTCCGACGTGCGTCGATCATGAGCGTGTCCATGTGTGCCGATCGTCGATGAGCCCGCCTGTCACGACGGTTCGGGCTTGCGGGCCAGCAGGCAGACATGCGGCCTCTTCTGTCCCTCGCCGGGTTCCTCCAGCAGTCGCGCGCTGACGACAAGCCCGGCCTCGGCGAGCAACTCGGTGATGCGGTCGGGCGGCAGCAGATAGGAACCGAAGGACACCGGGTGGCCGTACGCCTCCTGGAAGTGCAGGTTCTCATCGCCGACATGAGTCCCCAGCAGCAGGTGGCCGCCCGGTGCCAGCGTCCGATGGAACTCGGCGAACACCGTCGGCAACTGCTCCGTCGGGACGTGATGGGTCGAATACCAGGCGACGATGCCGCCCAGCTCGCCGTCCTTGAGATCCAGCTCGGTCATCGCACCCTCGTGGAACCGCAGGCCCGGATACCTCCGCCGGGCGACCTCGACCATCTTGGGCGACAGGTCGATGCCGAACACCGGCACTCCCAGCGTGTTCAGATGCGCCCCCACATGCCCGGGCCCGCACCCGATGTCGGCGACCGGCCCGTCTCCGGCGGCCCGTACGAGTTCGGCGAACGCGGCCAGCATCGCGCGGGTCAGCGGCATCGACGTGAGCGCGTTTCCGTAGCGCTCCGCGTAGTCGACGGCGACGGTGTCGTAGGACGCCCGAGTGGCGGTCAGATAGGAGGGTTCGGTCATGCGGACGACCGTAGCCGTCGTCCGGCGCGTGTCGCAAAACCCGACGAGGGGTGATCGAACGCCTGGACGGCATCACGTCGCTCACCATTGACAGCGAGGTTCGGCACACCCTCGTCCGCCGACCGCGTCGGCCCGTGAGCGGCGATGGCGCAGCGTGCGCCGGCTGCGGAAAAAAGTAGGGCCGGCCAATTGGCCGGCCCTACGCGATCAATCGACCGAGGTCAGACCCCGAACGCCTCGCACCGCTTGCCGACGTTGGTGTTGTTGCCACCACCGGCGTGCGCGGTGTCCGAGCCGGCACCGCAGTCGATGCCGTCGTTGCCGCTCACGGTCGTGACGGCGTCGTCGCCGCCGCCGGTGGTCACCGTGTTGTTGCCGCCGCCCGCGTTGACCGTGTCGTCGCCGTCGCCGGCGGTGATCTGGTCGTTGCCCGAACCGGTCACCACGGTGTTCGCGCCGCCGCCGACGCGGACCACGTTGTTGCCGCCGCCCGCGTCGATCCAGTCGTCGCCGCCGGTCGTGGTGATCTGGTCGTTGCCGCTGCCCGTCGTGACGCAGTCGCTGCCGCCGTTGCCGTTGACCGTGTCGTTGCCGCCTCGCCCGAGGACCAGGTCGTTGTCGCCGGTACCGGCGATCTGGTTGTTGCCGGTCGTGGCGACGATGACGTTCTGGATCGCGATGCCGGCGCACGCGGTCGCGGACATGCCGTCCGCGCGGACGCCGACGGTCCCGGTCCGCTGGATGCCGGTCAGCCCGGTGACCTTGCCGTTGGCTGACACCTCGGTGTAGGTGACCGAGGCGCCCTTGCCGACCGTCAGCGTGATCGGCGTGCCGTTCACGTTCACCGTGACGACCGCCTGCTCGCCGTCGAGCGTCGTGACCGTACTGGTCTTCGCGGAGCCGGTGAGCTCGTAGGAGCCCCGTCCCAGCGAGACCGTCGCGCCGCTACCGGCCAGCTGGAACTGCGCGGGGGTGGAGCCGGCACCGGCGTTCACCCGTACGCCCGAGGGGGTGCGGGCGTCGGAGACCGTGAGCGTGCGGTCCTTGCGGCTCAGGATCCTGCCCGACGTGGTGCCGCCGACGAGTGCGTCGGAGAACGTCTCGTTGGTCGGGTTGGCCGCCTGCGAGGTACCCGGCGGGAACGTCACGTCCACGTCGTCGTTGATGCCGTCGTCGTCCGCGTCGAGGTCGAGAACGGTGCAGTTGAGCGTTCCGCTGCGCAGCGCGTGCCCGTCGTCGTTGCTGTCGTCGGACCAGAAGACGGGCTTGTGACCGTCCACGCACTCCGACTGCGGCGCGATCGCGAATCCCTCGTTGTTGTAGTTGGGCATCGAGCTCGGCCGCTCGTACACGGTGGTGACGGCGAACTTCCCGCCGGCGTTGATGTCGAGGGTCGCGGTACGGCCGTTGCAGGTGTCGTCGCACGCCACCCAGAGGTGGTTGGTCTCAGGCTCGAATTCGAGGTCCATCACGCCGGGGAACCCGCTCGTGATCGTGGCGACCCGGGTGAATCCACTGCCGTTCTGGTCGAGCGCGTAGGCGTAGACGGTGCCGTTGGCTTCGAGGCCGACGAAGAACAGGCCGTCGCCGTGGCCCGGGTAGGTGGCCGGCTCATAGGCCGCGCCGGTGTGCTCGTCGAGGAAGCCGTGCGAGGTCAGGAACGAGTCGGGGATCCAGGAGATCGCCTCCAGCCCGCTGTTCGCGGCCACCGCCGGCAGGTCCGCGGTGAGGTTCCACTCCTTCGTGGCGGTGAGGCTGGTCGCCGTACCAAGGGGGTCGAAGCGCAGCACCTCGGGCCGGCTGACGCCGCTGTTGCCGTTGTTGCGTTCGGTCGAGACGAACACGCCGCCGGCCGGACCGGCTCCGGTCAGGGTCACGCCCTCGGAGTCGAGATCGCCGGTGCCGTCCGGGTAGTGCAGCGCCTTGCCGGCGTTCCAGCCGTCGGTCGTGGCGGGTGTCCACTTGGTCCCGTCCCACTCCAGGCGGTACAGCGTGCCGGGACCGTTCTTCACCGCCCAGAGCACACCGGGCGTCGCGTCGCCGGATGCCTCGTAGGCCAGGCCGCTCATGTTGGTGCTGAACACGTTGGCGTCGTCGGCGGTGGCCACCGCCGCGCCACCCGGCCACGGCGAGGCGGAAACCTGACCGGGGCACGCGTTCGCCGCGCCCTTGGTCGGTGTTGTGGTGTTGACGAAGGCGCCGGTGCCGTCGGGGCATCGGCCGTAGGTCGTGGCCGCGTGGGCGGTCCAGCTGTAGGAGTCGACGAGGGTGGTGGCGTCGGGCAGGAACAGGCGGGCGGAGTCGGCGGCGCCCAGGCCGAAGACCGGGTCGACGTCGAGGGCCAGGAAGGCACCGGCGGCGACCGTGGTACCCGCCGCGATGGTGAAGGCGTGGGTGTCGTCGTTGTCCTTGAGGACCCAGCCGGACACGTCGACGGGGGTTGCGCCCGTGTTGAGGAGTTCGATCCAGTCGCCGGGGGTGCCGCCGTTGGACTCGACCTCGTTGATCTTCACGGCCGGTGACGGGGTGCCGCAGTCATTCGCCGCGCCCTTGGTCGACGTCGTGACGGTCACGAACGCGCCGGTGCCATTCGGGCACCGGCCGTAGGTCGTCGCGGCGTGGGCGGTCCAGCTGTAGGAGTCGACAAGCGTGGTGGCATCCGGCAGGAACAGGCGGGCGGAGTCCGCGCCGCCCAGGCCGAAGACCGGGTCGACATCAAGTGCCAGGAAGGCACCGGCGGCCACCGTGGTACCCGCCGCGACCGTGTAGGCGTGGGTGTCGTCGTTGTCCTTGACGACCCAGCCGGACACATCGACGGGAGCCGCACCGGTGTTGACGAGTTCGACCCAGTCACCCGGCGTGCCGCCGTTGGACTCGACCTCATTGATCTTCACGACCGATGAGGGGGTTCCGCAGTCGTTGGCCGCGCCCTTGGTCGGCGTCGTGGTGGTCGCGAAAGTGCCGGTGCCGTCAGGGCATCGGCCGTAGGTGGTGGCCGCGTGGGCGGTCCAGCTGTAGGAGTCGACGACGGTGGTGGCGTCGGGCAGGAACAGGCGGGCGGAGTCGGCGGCGCCCAGGCCGAAGACCGGGTCGACGTCGAGGGCCAGGAAGGCACCGGCGGCCACCGTACTGCCGGCGGCGATGGTGAAGGCGTGGGTGTCGTCGTTGTCCTTCAGGACCCAGCCGGACACGTCGACGGGGGTTGCACCGGTGTTGAGAAGTTCGATCCAGTCGCCGGGGGTGCCGCCGTTGGACTCGACCTCATTGATCTTCACGGTGGACGGAACCAGGTCGTCCGCCGAGGCGGGCGTCCCCGCGACGAGAAACGGGACAGCCGCCAGGGACGCGACTATCAATGTGATTGGCGCACGCCAATTCTTATGCAACGTTGATGTCCTCTTCGCAGGGCCCACAGCAGACAATGAGCAGTACTCGCCCAGAAGTTTCGGGCATCTCGGCAAATAGGGCGCAAATGGTGAGCGAACAGTGGGCAAGTGTTCGCCGGCCCCGTGAAGGGGCATGCTGAAAGCCCGGCCGGTGGCGGTCGGGTGAGCTTCGGCGGTGTGGCCGGATCAGGGTGTCGGCCGGCGGCCGGCCGGGTTCACCACGACGACATTATGCGTTCTGCTAGGTGGGATAGGGTTCTGCAATGCTAGAATTGAGGCATACAAAACCGGCTCTCCCAGACGCTGGAGACACTGGTGCGCGGTGATGGCTACAGAACGGGCTGGTGACGCGATGGAGCATCCCGGATCCGAGGATGTGCCGAATTACCCCATCGGATCAGTGGACAACGCGCTGCGTCTGCTCCGGCTCTTCGGCAGGCAGAAATCCGTCCGGGTGGCCGAGGCCGGCCGGGACATCGGGGTCGCCCGATCGACGGCACACCGATTGATGCAGATGCTGCAGTATCACGGCTTCGTAAGTCAAGATCCAGAATCGAAGGCTTACACGGCCGGGCCCGAGCTGATCGGCATGGCCGTGTCACTCGTGGGTGGATTGGACCTCCGGGTGGTCGCCCGTCCGATCATGGAGGACATGGTCCGGCAGCTCGGGGAGACGGTGCACATCAGCATCCTGCGCGGCTCCGACATCTTTTTCGTCGAGTCGATCGAGACGACAAAGTCGTTGCGCGTCGGCTCACGGACAGGGATGGTCCTCCCCGCGCACGCCACGGCGTCGGGCAAGGTGCTTCTTGCCGGGCTGGAGCCGGACGAGGTCCGGCGCCTGCTCCCTCAGACCAAGCTCGCTCCCCTGACGGGTCTGACCCTGACGAGTCGGCGTGACCTTGAGGCGCATCTGGTGCGGGTCCGCGAGTTGGGATACGCGTCCAACTTCGGGGAAAGCGAGGACGAGGTGTGGTCGGTCGCGGTGCCCGTGCGAGGTGCGAGCGGCAACGTGCGCGCCGCGCTGGCCATCTCGGCGCCACCGTCCCGGCTGGACAAGGACGCGGTGGCCAACATCGCCAGGGTGCTGACGGAAGGCGCGGACAGAATCAGCGCCGTACTCCCCGCCTAGTGACACGGTTCCGCGGGTCACCAGCCGGGGAGCTTCCGTTTGCCGCCAACGTCCGGACGCTTCACGTCTCGCAGGTCCGTACCGCCTCGTCACCCGCGGACGACCGATCTCAGATCACGTGGGATTCGGCGATCGACGCGGGGAAGAGGTCGTCGGAGGTGAGCAGGCGCTCACAGACTCCCTGCTCGTGGGCGTAACGGAGGAACGCCTCAAGGGTCGTGCGGTTCGGCGCCGTTCCGTACGGCCACAGATCCCGACCGAAGACCTTCTCCGCCATCCGGGCACGGTCCGGTCCCCAGGGCAGGGGGAAGTGCGGCGCGGTCGGGCTGAGCAGCCTGGCCAGACTCCGGTCCTTGGCGGTGGTGAACGCCGTGACGAGGTTCTGGGCCACCCACGGATACTGCTCGTGCACCTCGCGACGCAGCACCACCAGGTGCATGATCGGGAAGATGCCGGTCCTCCGGTAGTACTCTTCCTCGATCGCGGGGCCGTCGCGGAAAAGCTGGACGATGCGCCCCGAGCGGTCCTCGAACGCGGTGGGCGGGTGGGGCACCATGATCGCGTCCAGCTCGCCGTCGAGCAGCAGCCGGTTCAGCGACCGTTGCCGTTCGGGTCGGACCGTGATGCCGTCGGGCAGTCCGACGGGCAGCGTCTCGATGCGTCCGGGCTCGTTGATCCCGCCCTGTACCCAGGTGACGCCGGCCAGGTCCACGCCGAATTCGTGCTGCAGCAGTGCCCGCTGGTAGACGGTCGCGGTCACCGTCCATTCCGGGAGGCCGATCCGCGCCCCGGCGAGCTTGGCCGGATCGTCCACGGGTCCGTCCGCGCGGACGAAGATGCCGGAGTGCCGGAAGGAACGGGACGGGAACACCGGCAGTCCGACGAGGGAGTCGTCGCCCCGGGCGCGCAGCGAGCAGTACTTGCCCAGCGACATCTCCGAGATGTCCCATTCCCTGAACTTGGTGAACCTGAAGAAGATCTCCTCGACCTCAAGAAGAAGGCAGGTCAGGTCGACGCCGTTCACCGGCACAGATCCTGACACCAGATCGCGAACCTGGTCGGAGTCATTGATCGCAAGGGTGAGATGCACGTTCGATCGAGACGAGCTCACAGGAAATTCATCCCTCCGTCGATGACGATGCTCTGTCCCGTGATCGTGCGCGCGGCGTCGGACGCGAGGAAGACCGCCGTACCGGCGATGTCGTCCGACCGCAGGCGCCGGTGCAGGGCCTGGCCGGCGATGATCTGCTCGGCCTGGCCGGGCTTGACGGAGTCGCGGGGGATGCCGGTGTCCACCGAGCCGGGCATCAGGGCGTTGACGGTGACATCCGCGGCGCCCAGCTCGCGCGCCAGCGATCGGGTCAGACCCACCACGCCTGCCTTGGACGCCACGTAGTGCAGGTAGTTCGGCCGCCCCTGGAGCACGGCCGCCGAGGAGACGTTGATGATGCTGCCGCCGCGCTGGGCCCGCAGGTGGGCGCCGACCGCACGGCAGCAGAGGAACACGCCGGTCAGGTTGACGTCGACGACCTGCCGCCACTCCGCCGGGCTGATCTCGTCGAAGGGCTTCATCACGATGGTCGAGAAGATCGCGGCGTTGTTCACGAGTGTGTCGACCCGCCCGTAGGTCTCGAGAGTCAGGCGGAGCAACATGTCGACGCTCTGTTCGTCGGCGACGTCGACGGTCACCGCCATGGCGTCGTGACCGTCCTTGCGCAGCTCGGCCGCGGTGGATTCGGCACCGTCGGTGTCGCGGTCGGCGACGACGACGCGGGACCCGGATTCGGCGAAGGCGCGTGCGAAGGTACGGCCGATGCCCTGGGCCGCGCCGGTGATGATGCCGACCTTGCCGGCCGGGTCGGGCCCGGACGCTGTCCGGGCATTTCGGTCATGGAGAGCAGACTGCTCCATAGAGTCCACCAGATGTCTCCTATCTCTTTGTAACTCGCCGCCGCACAGTGGGTCGATTTGACCCCAAATGGTCAAGAAAGGGATGCCTTGACGGTGGGCGACACGCGTGCTTAACATCCATGGTGTTCTGCATGACGGTCTACCGTTCTCCACTGTAGAACGCAAGGCTTCAGGGAAAACACGTCGCCAGATCAGCGGTCAGGCCGGGCCCGCAACGGCCCGCGTTCCCGCTGGTCCGACGCGACGCCCAGGACACCTCGGCTGATCGTGAGTGGGAGGAGCGAGACGCGGATGATGAGACCACCCGACGCCACGGCTGTCGTCGACCGGGAATGGTTCATGATCATCGATAACCAGCCGGTCGGCGCCGTCGACGGAGGCAGGCTGGAGGTCGTCAACCCGGCCACCGGTCAGGTCGTCACGACGATTCCGGCGGCCACGGAGGCGGATGTCGACGCGGCCGTCGCGGCGGCGAAAAACGCGTTCGACGGGTGGAGGCGCACTCCGGCCGTCGTGCGTGCTCGCCTGCTCAACGAGATAGCCGACGCGGTTGAGACGCACGGCGAGGAACTCGCCCGGATCGACTCGATCGACAACGGCACGCCGATCAGCATGCTGCGCAACGACATCCGCCTCGCGACCACCCAGCTGCGCTACTTCGCAGGGCTGGCGCTTGAGCTGCGCGGACAGTCGATCCCCCCGCCCGCGGGAGGGCTGAACTACACCGTGCACGAACCGTTCGGCGTCGTCGGGCGGATCGTGCCCTTCAACCATCCGATGATGTTCGCCGCGACGAAGATCGCCGCACCGCTCGTCGCCGGCAACACGGTGGTCCTCAAGCCCTCCGAGCACACGTCGCTGTCGGCACTGCGCATCGGTGAGCTGTGCGCCGAGATCCTGCCGCCCGGGGTGGTGAACGTGGTCACCGGGCTCGGCGCCACCGTCGGCGCGCGCCTGACGACGCATCCCGACGTCACCAGGATCGCCTTCACGGGCAGCGTCCAGACCGGACTGGGCATTCAGCGGCAGGCCGCCACGGACCGCGTGAAGACGGTGACGCTGGAGCTGGGCGGCAAGAACCCGCTGCTGGTCTTCCCCGACGCGGACCTCGACGCGGCCGTCGCCGGGGCGATCCGCGGGATGAACTTCACCTGGCAGGGGCAGAGCTGCGGGTCGACCTCACGGGTGTACGTGCACCGCAGCCTGTGGCACGAGTTTCTCGACCGGTTGAAGGTGGGGGTCGAGAAGCTTCAGATCGGCGACCCGCAGAACGATGAAACCGACGTGGGCGCCATCGTGTGCAGGTCGCAGTACGACCGGGTCGTCCGGTTCATCGAGGCGGGAACCGCCGACCCGCGAGCGCGCCTGATCGCGGGCGGCGACGTCGAAGGCCCCGATGCCGGCCTCTTCGTACGCCCGACCGTCTTCGCCTTCGACGAGGGTGACTGCGACTCGCCGCTGCTGAACGAGGAGATCTTCGGCCCGGTGCTGTCGGTCCTGCCGTTCGAAGAGTACGACGAGGTGATCGCCCGCGCGAACCGGCTCCCGCTGGGGTTGACGGCCAGCGTGTGGACCACGGACCTGAGCACGGCCATGCGGGCGACCCGGGATCTGGAGGCCGGCTACGTCTGGGTCAACACGAGCTCGATCCACATCCCGGGCGCGCCGTTCGGCGGATTCAAGAACAGCGGCGTGGGTCGTGAGGAAGGGGTCGAGGAGCTCTACTCCTACACCCAGCAGAAGAACGTCTACATCCAGTTCGAGCTAGGGGGCGGTTCCCATTAACGGTGAATATGACGGAATCATCATCGGGTCCGGCCAGCACGGCCTGGTTCTGGGCAGCTACCTGTCGAAGCTTGGGCTCAAGATCGCGGTTCTGGAACGGCGCATGATGTTCGGTGGCGGCTTGAGCACCATCGAGCCCGGACCGCCCGGGTTCTACCAGAATCCGCATTCCATCAATCATTTCAACATCACCGAGACGCCGTGGTATCGCGACCTCGGCCTGGCGGCGACCGTACGGTATGAGACGCCGCGGTTTGACTTCGCCCAGCCGCATGCCGACGGCACGTCGCTGGTCTTCTCCCGTGACGTCGACGAGACCTGCGCGTCGATCGGCCGGTTCTCGCAGCGCGATGCCAAGACCTTCCGCGAGTGGAACCGTCGCGCCGACGCCATCAGTGACGCGATCTTCCTGGCCGAGCGCTACTCCGAGCCCCTCGACGAGGACGAGCGCAACGAGCTGCTCTCGGGCACCGCCGTCGGGCGCGACTTCCTTGACATCATCGAACGGCAGCCGCTGGACCTGATGAACGAGCTGTTCGAGAACGAGCGCGTCAAGCTGCTGATGCTCTTCAAGCTCTCGATCTTCGGCACCGTCCTCTACGACGCGGTGAGCCAGCGCAGCCCGATGGGAGCGGCGATCCGCGGCTTCGACCTCGCCGCCGGCTACCAGGTGTGCGTCGGTGGGAGCTGGAACCTGGCACGCGGGCTGATGGAGAGTTTCATCCGGGCCGGTGGCACCTTCATCAACCACGCCGAGGTGGAGCGCATCGTCGTCGACGGCAACAGGGCGACCGGTGTCGAACTGGTCGACGGGCGCAGCCTCACCGCACGGCGGTTCGTGGCGAGCACCCTCGACGTCCCGCAGACCTTCACCAGGCTCGTCGGCCCGGACCAGTTGCCCGTCGCGTACCGGGAGAAGGTCGAGAAGTTCAAGCAGACGGCCTGGACGCTGTTCGGCGTGCACCTCGCACTGCGCGAGGCGCCCGACTACCTCGGCTCGGACTTCGATCCGAACGTGAACAAGGCGCTCAAGTACAACGTCGGATGCGAGAGCATCGAGGAACTGTTCGCGCTGCACGACGAGGTGGCCGCGGGCAAGGTCCCCGAGCACATCTCATTCGGCACCGGGCACATCACGCAGTTCGACCCGTCGCAGGCCCCGCCCGGACACCACACCGCGTACGCCTGGCACGTGATGCCGTTCGCACCCGGCGGAAGCCCGGAGAACATCGAGCCGGTCAAGGCGGAGTTCACCGAGCGCGTTCTCGACAAGTGGCGCGAGTACGCGCCGAACATGACCCGCGACAACATCCTGCACGCCTGGACCCACACGGCGAACGACTACAGCCGCCAGCTGATCAACATGACGCGGGGCGACATCTTCATGGGGTCCTTCGCGGGCGAGCAGAGCATGTGGAACCACTTCGGCTACCGGACCCCCATCGACGGCCTGTACATGGCCGGGTCGCCCACGCATCCGGGTGGTGCGATCTCGGGGGGCGCCGGCTACATCGTCTCTCGGATCATCGCGGAAGACCTCGGGCTCGCTCCGTGGTGGGAGCCGGTCGACGTCCGGGCCGCGCTGAAGAACGCGGCGACCTGACCCCGAGGCAGTGGAAGTAACCGGCCGCGGTCACGGCCGGGCAGGTGCTCGAACCGGTGGGAACTAAGGAAGGCTGTACATGACGGACCAATCAATCAATCCAGCGGCTGCGGTCGGATACCCCGGCAACCAGTCCGGCGAGTTCAAGGGCTGGGTGCGATACCAGGACTGGTTCGAGATCCGGGGCCTCAGGCTGCGGCCGAGGCGACCGACCGACGTGGTGATCCGCAACCTCGCGGCACAGGCCTGTTACACGCTCGTGCCGAACATCGCGGACCTGCCCGCGCACCACGGCAAGGCCAGGAGCCCGGGCCACGGTGCCATGGGGGTCGTCGTCGAGGTCGGTTCCCAGGTCCGGCGGGTCAAGGTCGGCGACCGGGTCGTGACGCCGGTGCTGCCGAGCTGCGGTACGTGCTACAGCTGCGTGCGCGGCGAATGGCACGCCTGCGGCCACAAGAACGACCTGGACTTCGCCACGCAGGAAGCCCCGCCGTTCGCGGAGCTGGAGGACGGCACACCGGTGTGGCAGGACCACACGGGTGGCTTCGCGGAGCTGGCGGTCTGCGACGAGTCCTGGGTCGTGCCGGTGTTCGACTCCCCGCTGTCCAACGTCGAGCTCGCCTCGCTCGCCTGCGTTCCGGGGCCCGGCTGGAGCTTCGCGCTCTTCGGCATGCCGGTGGAGATCGCCTCGAAGGTCGCCGTGCTCGGCTGTGGCGCGCTCGGTCTCTCCATCATCCAGGCCGCCAAGATGATGGGCGCCCAGCTGATCATCGCGGTCGAGCGCATCCCGCACCGGATGGAGGCCGCCAAGCGCGCGGGGGCGCACATCGTCCTCGACGCCGACGAGTACGGCGCCGACATCGTCAAGAAGATCCAGGAGCTGTGCGGCCCGGACACGCCGAACATGGCGGCGGGTGGGAAGCCGTCCGTGGGCTTCTACCACGGGCGCGGCGCCGACCACATCTACGAGGCCGCGGGCAAGACGATCGGCGACCCCACGACGGGCAAGCCGGCCGACACCACCGGATCGGCGGCCCTGGGCTACGGCTACCAGGCCACCCGGCGAGGCGGGACGTTCGTGCACACCGGGTGGATCGAGCGGACCAACGACCCGCAGTGGTGGCCGGGCTCGCCGGGCCCCTTCGACTACGAGGGCAAGAAGTATCTCTCCGCGTCCTATGGCGGCGCCAACGTCCTTCGCGACATCCCGCGCCTGGCCAAGCTCATCGAGATGGGATACCTGGACGCGAAGTCGCTCTGCGATCCGGTCATGCCCTTCGAGAAGGGAGATCAGGCGCTGTGGCACTCGCTGAACCGGGACAGCATGCTTCCGATCATCACCTACGACGAGTGAACCGCGATGACGCACGTACGGCGGCGGGTCCCTGGAACGAGCGCGATGACGCACGTACGGCGGCGGGCATCGGGCACGAGCATGGACGCCACCGATGATTGAGATCGACTACACGGTCGAGATCGCCGCCCCGATCGACGAGGTGTGGACCTACCTCTGGAACATTCCGAACTGGGCGCATCTGATGATCGGCTTCCAGACGGTCAAGGTGGTCGACGAGCAGCACTCCGTCTGGACGCTCAAGGGCGATGTCGGCGTGCTCAGCCGCGAGGTCGACCTCGAAGTGATCATCGATGAGTGGGAGCCCAGGAGTTTCCTGAACTTCACGGTCAACGGGCTGACCGAGCAGATCGCGGGCAGCGGCACGTTCGGGATCGGCGAGGTGCCGGACGGCTCCGCGCCCGCTCAGGCCGTTCCGTCCGGGCAGGGCGGTTCCGTGTCCGCTCAGGCCGTTCCGTCCGGGCCCGGTGGCTCCGCGTCCGCTCCGGCGGGGACGGGCGCGTCCCCGGCCGGCGAATCGTGGCGCAGGCGACTCGGCCGGCGCTGGGCGGAGTTCGTGTTCAGAGTGATCACCAAGTCGGCGAGAAGACAGGCCGGTCAGCGTACTCGGAACGCGCCGACCGGCACCCCGAACACCGCTCCCGCGGGTGCGTCCGGGAGCGGCCCGAGGTCCAGGCTCACCTTCCACCTCGAAGTGAGCCCGGGCGGGCCGATGGCGCCCATGATCGAGTTGCTGATGTCACCTCTACTCGAACCGGCAGCGAAGGACCTGGCGGTCGGGATCCGTACGGAGCTGGAAGGACGGGAACAATAAAATGACCGAAGAGAACGACGCGGTCATCATCGGGTCAGGGGCGGCCGGCCTGACAGCGGCCCTGTCGGCGGCCTCCCTGGGGCTGCGTGTCACGCTGCTGGAGAAGGCCCCGGTGTTTGGCGGCACGACCGCCGTCTCCGGCGGCTCCGTATGGGCGCCGAACAGCAAGTATCTGGAGCGGGGAAGTCGGCCCGACAGCCGCGAGGACGCGCTGACGTATGTGCGGGCGCTGGCCCTGGGCCGGGTGGACGATCGCCTCATCGAGACGTTCGTCGACACCATCAACCCGACGCTGGACTTCCTCGAGAAGGAAACGGCGATCGAGTTCTCCTCCAACCCCCACCACCCCGACTACCAGCCGCACCTTCCGGGAGCCAGGGAGGGCGGGCGCACGCTGCAGGTCGGCATCTACGACACCAATCTCCTCGGCGAACGCGCCAGCCAGCTGCGCAAGGGGCACAGCTCGGTTCCGATCACCCGGCTGGAGGGCGACGCCTGGGGGATGGAACGGCCCGAACGCTGGGACTGGAAGCTCCTCGCCGAGCGCGTCGCGAGCGGCCTGGTGGGCATGGGCGCCTCCCTGGTCGGCACGCTGCTCGACGCCTGCCTGAAGAAGGGCGTGCAGGCGGTGGTCAACGCCCGCGCCGTCGAACTCGACCGCGACCCGCAGGGCCGGGTGGTGGGCGTGTACGCGGAGGTGGACGGCGAGCGACGGCTGTTCCGGGCCACCAAGGGGGTCATCCTGGCCTCCGGCGGCTTCGAGTGGAACAGGGAGCTGGTCGACAACTTCCTCGGGGTGCCGTGCGACGCGCCCGCGAGCCCTCCGGCGAACGAGGGCGACGGTCTGAACATGGCGATGGCCGTTGGCGCCGCGCTCGGCAACATGAGCGAGGCCTGGTGGGGCCCCATGATCGCCGCATCGGGAGACAGCTACGACGGTGCGCCGCTGTACCGCCCGACAAGCGGTCTGCGCACGCTCCCCGGCGGGATCATCGTCAACCGCAAGGGCCGCCGATTCCTCGACGAGGCCATGAACTACAACGACTTCGGCAAGATGCTCGCGGCGTTCGACTCGCACGACTACGAGTACGCGAACCTCCCGTGCTGGCTGGTCTTCGACGAGCGCTTCCGCCAGTCGTACCCGATCGCGACGGTCACCCCGGGGACCCCGACACCGCACTGGATGCTCACCGCGCCCACCCTCGCCGAGCTCGCCGAGGCGGCGGGAATCGACCCGGCCGGTCTCGGAGCGCAGGTCGAGGAGTTCAACGGGCACGCGGCGAAGGGCGTGGATCCGGTCTTCCACCGCGGCGAATCGGTCTACGACCTCTACCGCGGCGACCCGGAGGTGACGCCGAACCGCAACCTGCGGCCGCTCGAATCGGGTCCGTACTACGCGGTCCAGCTCCACCTGGGCGCCCTGGGCACGAAGGGCGGCCCGCTCACCGACACGGAGGGCGCCGTCCTCGACACCCACGGAGCCCGGATCCCCGGACTCTACGCGTGCGGGAACGTCGCCTCCAGCCCGTTCGGCCCGGGATACCCCGGAGCGGGGGCGACGCTCGCCGCGGGGATGGTCTTCGGCTACCTGAGCGGTCAGGCCCTGGCCGGCTGATCCGCCGACCACTGCCCGAACCCACCTGAGCCCACCTGAGCCCACCTGAACTCATCCGAGCCGCGAGATCCCGCAGGTTCCCGAGCGCGGGCGGACCATCGAGTCCGCCGGGCCAACGCGTTCCGGAACCCGCGGGCTCGCCGGAAAAACCGATCAACACCGATCAACACCGACCAACAAGGCCTGGATTTTCCGAGGCCACTTCGCGCGAACCTTTT
Source organism: Streptosporangium subroseum (assembly GCF_900188345.1). Lineage (GTDB taxonomy): Bacteria > Actinomycetota > Actinomycetes > Streptosporangiales > Streptosporangiaceae > Streptosporangium > Streptosporangium subroseum. The sequence goes on from NZ_FZOD01000066.1 coordinate 48,088, forward strand.
CCAGCCCGGTTCGCGAACTCACCGGGGGACCGACGGGCGGTTTGGCCTGCCCGAATTTCGCACCGGAGACCTTTGGGGCGGCGATTCACAACATGCTCAGGACCTGGTCATGAGAATCGATGGAAAAGGTTCGGCAGAGAGACAGGGTGCGCTATTGATAACGCGCGTTCAATGAACGCGTCCGTATAACGCGGTTTCGGGGGACGATCGCTGTCAAGTCTGGATGACCAGGAGAAACGGCATGCAAAATCCAACCGACGACCACGTTATCCAAACGACAAAACCACGCCCGAGAACGGTCGCGGCACTGGTGCTCGGTCATTTCATCGAAGTATACGACACGGCTCTTTACGGGCTCTTCGTGGCGCCCATCGCCACGGCTTTCTTCCCCGCCGGAAACGCGGACGCGGCACTCATCGCCACACTCGCCGTCTTCGGTGTCTCCTTTCTCTCCAAATCGGCCGGAGGCCTGTTCTTCGGGGTCCTGGCCGATCGGGTCGGACGGCGTAACTCGCTGATGGCCTCGATCCTGCTCGTCGGAGGGTCGACCGCCGCCATCGGTCTCATTCCCACCTACGAGACGGCGGCGCTGCTCTCCCCGATCCTGCTCGTCGTCTGCCGGCTTCTGCAGGGCTTCGCCTCGGGTGGCGAGGCGACGGTGGCCCCGGTGTTCCTGGGAGAGTACGCCTCCCGGAAGCGCCGGGGATTCATCACCTCGTTCGTCGCCGCCGCGGGCAACCTGGGCACCCTGGTGGCCGCCGCCACCGGTGTGATCGTCGGCCTGAGCGTGAACGAGAGCACGTTCAACGACTACGGGTGGCGGTTCGCGTTCTTGATCGCCGCGCCGTTGGCTCTCTTCGCCCTCTACCTCCGCTACGGCCTCGAAGAGCCGGTGACGTACCAGAAGGCGCGATCGCGGGTGAAGCCCGCGCCGATCAGGACGGCCCTGCGGCACTGGCGAATGATCCTGCGGGTGAGCTGCCTCGGCGCCCTGGGAACCACGTTCTACATCATGTTCGTGTACTACCCGACCTATCTCGTCAAGGAGACCGGACTTTCCGCGAGCGACTCCCGGATAGTGCCGCTGATCCTGATCTCGCTGCTCGTGGTGTTCAATCCGCTGGTCGGGATGCTCGGTGACCGCTACGGCCGGAAGCTTCCGCTCCTGCTGGGCGGGCTCGCGTCGGTGCTTTTTGTCCTGCCGGGCTTTCTCGTCGCGCAGAGCGGCGGTTTCCTCGCGGCCGTGCTCGGCGGCGTGCTCATCCTGATCAGCGTCCCCCTGTGCCTCGGGTCGATCCATGCCATTTCGATGGAGTTCTATCCCACCGAGGTGCGGGCGACGGCGGCCGGAATCGCGGGGACCCTCGGCACATTCATCTTCGCCGGTCTGCCGCCGGTCATCGTCAACGTGCTGACCACGACGTACGACATGCCGCTGGCCCCGGCCTTCGTGATCGTCGGAACGGCCGTGCTCGGGCTGATCGCGGCCTGGGGCCTGCCCGACACCCGCAAGATCGACCTGGAGACCGTGGGGACCTCGCTCGCCGGCACGACGGCGGAGAGCCCGCGGCCCGGGGTACCCGGCCGGGTCGCATCGTGACGGCCGCGAAGGACACCTGAATGAATAACAAAGGAGGAGTTTCGTGAGCGACGGGGAGATTCTGGTCATCGGCGGCGGCATCGGAGGACTCACCGCCGCCCTGGCCATCGCTCGGTCGGGACGTGCCGTACGCGTGCTGGAGCGCGCGCCCGAGTTCGCCGAGATCGGCGCGGGCCTGCAACTGGCGCCGAACGCGACCCGGCTGCTGGACCGGCTGGGCGTGCTCGACGCGTGCGTCGAGGCCGGTGTCCTGCCCGAGCGCCTGGTCTTCAACGACGCGCTCACCGGTGCGCGGCTCACCCACCTCGACCTCGGCGAGGACTTCCGCCGGCGTTACGGGGGCCCGTACGTGGTCATGCACCGTAGCGACCTGCTCAGGATCCTCGTCGAGGCCTGCCGCACCCACGGCGTCGCCCTGGAGAACGGAAGGGAGGTCGACGAGGTCACCACGGAGCCCGGCGGCGTGACCGTCACCTGTGCGGACGGGTCGCGCCACACCGGCGTGCTGGCCGTGGCGGCCGACGGCCTGCGGTCGGGCGTGCGCGGCCGGCTGTCGGACGACCAGCCGATCGACTCGGGATACGTGGCCTATCGGGGCACGATTCCGATGGACGAGGTCACCGGCCCGATCTCGCTCTCCGAGGTCGTCGTCTGGTTCGGTCCCGGACTGCACCTGGTGCAGTACCCGCTGCGTTCCGGCCGGCTGCTCAACCAGGTCGCGGTGTTCCGCAGCCCGGGGTTCGCGGCCGGTGATCCCGACTGGGGCAACCCGGACGAGCTCGACGCGGCGTTCTCGGTCACGTGCGAGCCCGTCCGCAGGGCGCTTCCGTCCCTGTGGCGCAACAATCGCTGGCCGATGTACGACCGCGAGCCGTTGGACAACTGGCTGACCGGCCGTACGGTCCTGCTCGGCGACGCCGCTCACCCGATGCTGCAGTATCTCGCCCAGGGCGCCTGTCAGGCGATCGAGGACGGAGTGTCGCTCGCCGACTCGCTGGACCGGCACCTGACGGACGCCGCCCCGGATGCCGTCTCCGTGGACAAGGCACTGCACGCCTACCAGGACGAGCGCATTCCGCGCACCTCCCACATCCAGCGGACAGCCCGAGTATGGGGTGACATGTGGCATATCGACGGCGTAGGAGCGCTGTTGCGCAACGAGGTGTTCACCGGGCGGGCCGTGGATGACTACCGGCATGTCGACCCGATCTATGGCGCATGACCTTACTTACGTGAACGGGGCCCTCTCTCGAATTTGCCATTTCGGGAGAGGGCTTTTTTTGATTCCTGAAGCGGTTGTCGTGGCACAGCTGTGGCACGCGTTGAAATGATAACGGTCTCCGGATGCCCGGACTTTGCGGTAAATACCTCGGGAGAACTGACCCGAGGGTTGAATTTCGGGGTTTTTCGGGGGCCCCTTACGCGTACGTACGCGAGGGACGTCGTATCCAAGAAGAACCGACCGGTGCAGTAAGCGGAATCCCAGTTCAGATGGACACGCCCGGATGCTGCCAAGCTTGGATTCACTCACTTCGAGTAGTCATATGGACCGTGCATTAACGGGAGGGTGGCCCGCAGCAGGCGGGACATCTCTGCTCAAAGGGAGAATCGTAATGAAGCGCACCACAATCGCCGCCGGACTGATCGCTTTCGGCGCCATCCTGGCCGCGCCCGCACTGGCCGCCGCTCCGGCTCAGGCAGCGGCGATCCCCTCTGACCCCTGCTTCGGCAACGGTTTCGGCGGCGGCGGCTTCGGCGGTTTCGGTGGCGGTGGCTTCGGCGGCGGCGGCTTCGGCGGTTTCGGGGGCGGCAACTACGGCAACATCAGTGCCGGCAGCGGGTTCGGCCACGGCATCGCCCAGGCGAACGGCAACCTCATCGGCCTCAACGCCCTCAACAACGTCGGCATCGGCCTCCTCAGCAGCGCCAACGGCTTCTAAGGACGGTGAAAGTCGGGCAGGGCGGCGAAGGACGTCATGGTAGGCGCCT